>JAVCBW010000039.1:0-5331 GCA_037917675.1 Thermoproteota archaeon | reverse complement strand
AGAGACCCAGGCGCCTGAACAAAAAGCCCAAGAGCATCCTTTGCAAGAGACAGCACCTCCCAAAACCTAGCCTCAACCACGTTCTCCCTAGGCAACAGCTTCTCAGCAACCCTCACCGCGGATTCATAGCGAGAAAACCTCTCACCCGCAACGTGGAGAAAGCCCAGTGGCTTTAACTCTGCAATTCCAATAAGCGCGTCGGCAAGCAGCGAGTTAAGCATGGAGAAACAACTGATCCCTCACCGCCTCCACGACCCCCCCTTTAGAGAGCTTCTCAATAACAAAAGCAGCAAAGCTCTTCTTACCCGAACCCCCAGCCACATATAGTGCTCAGCCGTGATGAACAACCTAAAGATACCCACAAAGACCTTAAGTGGGATGGTGATTGAATATATTTAGGTAGAACCTGAGTATAGATCTGGGAGTGGTCGAATGAGGAGTGAAGCTATACGATGGCTTGAGGAAGCGCTATGGGATCTGGAGACTGCTGAAATCCTTCATCGCGAGAAGAGGTATAATGCGGCAGCCTTCTACTCCCATCAAGCAGCTGAGAAAGCTGCTAAAGCACTGCTATACTCCGTTAATGAAGCTCCATGGGGCCACAGCATAAGGATCCTAATTGAAAGGTTCTTCAGGAAAACAGGCAGGGCACTTGATGAGGAGCTTCTGCGCTGTGCTAGAGTGCTCGACAGACACTACATACCATCTAGGTACCCAAATGCGCATCCTGCCGGCACACCCCATGAGGCATACGATAAGGATACCTCCCATGGAGCTATTGAAGCTGCAGGGAAAATCCTGGAGTTCACAAAGGAGGTGGTGCTCCATCGATGAAGAAGAGCTCCTGCAGAAAGCCGTGGAGAAGATAGTGAAGAGCTTAGAGGCGAAGGCAGTCATACTATTCGGATCGAGAGCTCGCGGCGACTGGAAGCCTTGGAGCGACTACGATCTGCTAATAATAGCCAGCTTTAGAGAGAGGTACCTAGATAGGATAGCTAGGGTCCTCGAGATATTCAAGGACATCCCACTACACATCGAACCGCATCCCTATACCCTAAAGGAAGCAATGGAGATGCTCAGAAGGGGAAACCCACTCATAGTCGATGCCCTCGAAGGTGGGAAGACACTCTACGCAGATAGGGATTTCAATAAGCTCCTAGAGCTGTATAGAGAGATGAAGAGGAGAGGGATGAGGAGAAGCGAGGTCTCTATAATACTGCCTGAAAGCATCTAGCACCTGGCCAGACGCACCACGCTATCAAGGATCGCTAGCCTCCTCCTACCAGCTTCTAAAAGCATCTGTGCTAACACGATTAAAGCATCGACAGCTCTAGCCCACGCACCACCTGTAGCCTCCCTAACAATATCTAGAAGCCTCCTCCTAACATCCTCAATCCCAATCTCAGTAAGGATCTTCCTTTCAAGGGACCAACGTAGATGACATCGAAACCTAACTCTCTGAAAACTTCAGCAGCCTGCCTCATCCACGCAGATTTACCACAACCCTCAGGGCCATAGACAACAATCGGGAACCGAGCACCCCTCTCAGCAAGCTCAAAGACCTGCTAAATACCACGCTCACGATCAGTAAACTCGATTCCAAACCCTTCGCGAACTCAAGCCCAACTCTCTTCAGCCCTCCACCCGTAGCCCAAGCCTCCCTACCTCGATAAGTACTGGACTCTATTAGAGACTTCCTTCGAGCTCCGTAATCTAGCAGCACCCTCGAGTTCCTGAGCTGAGCTACAGACGATTAAAGATGTAGCCAAGAGAATAGGCGTTAAAGAGGGGGGCTGGCAAACATAGTAAGAGAACTCGCTAAAACCAAGAGAGACCTAGTGGAACACATACTAGAAGCAACATCTACATCAGCGCAAACATAAATTAAGGCGTACGGTCGCACGCCTCAGTTAACCCCTCCAACTGCCTTAACTACCCTTATCTCCCCCTCCCTCGTCCACCTCTGCAACGTCTTCAGATGAACCCCTAATATCTCCGACACCTCTCTTATTCGATACAGCTTCTCCACAATATTCCCTCTTGCATTTAAATGCTCCTTTAATCAAAAACCGCGTCGAACCCAATCCTCGAAGCTCATGCTCATGGATCTAGTGGCCTCCTCAATAAGCTCTTTCAGCTTAGCTTTCCTAACCCTCTTAACCTCCTCTTCAAGGCCCTCCAACAACAGCCTTAATATCCAACTCAAGTCTCAAAGCCTCCTCCTTAAGCTCAGGTCTAATCCTAACAGAGAGCACGCTCATTTACAAGACACCTATGAGATCGTTATACATATCCTAATTTGTATACATCTTTATCTTAACTCGATTAGTTGCGCTAATAGAAGTAGGCTAAGCCCTTGGGCCTCGTAGGCTCAAGCTTTCCCGAGACGGGATCTGCTTTCAGTCCTAAGGCCTCCATTGTTTGAACTCCTATAACGGCTTTCGCTCCCTCAAAGGCCGCTATTATGGATGGGCCCTCCCTCTCCTGAATCCTTA
The DNA here is from genome assembly GCA_037917675.1 of Thermoproteota archaeon. Classification (GTDB taxonomy): domain Archaea; phylum Korarchaeota; class Korarchaeia; order B14-G2; family B14-G2; genus B14-G2. The sequence goes on along the minus strand of JAVCBW010000039.1, from coordinate 2,836 downwards.
TTGATGCAACGTAGATCCTAGCCTTAACCCTCCTCCCATCCCCGAGCTCTATATCAACTGTGTATGGTGTTTCAATAGCTCCCACCTTCTTAGCTAGCTTGATTGGCAGTACAGTGTATGTTGCACCCGTATCTACAATCAATCCCTTAAGCTCGATCTCTCCCTTAACTCCCCTTATGCAAACATCCGCCTTCACATGGCCCATAGGGAAACACCCTTAGGCTCTCTTAACAAAGTATGTTTGGGAGAAATATAAACGATTGCCCCAGCTTCTCTTAAGAAGACGTGCACCACCACCTTGAGAATATTGAGAACATCACACACCCAGCTTATAAAGAACCCTCACTTCTAAGACCCCCAACTTAGACCTTAAGAAGGACATCAATCAACCAATGATGCTAGGCTAGTAGCATGTAATATGTAATCATCGAGATGTCGAATGCTAGCCAATGCCTAGATCTCGTAATCACATAAGCTATCACAGCTTCTATGAGATTACTAATCAGAGATGCTATTCACGTGAATAGAATAGCTAAGATAATGGTTATCCACATCGATATCTGAACACCCAGAAGCCAGAAGAACCTATGGTTTAGATCCCTTCTTAAATCCCTCAGCTCGCTTTCAAGGTGATTCAATCTCTTATCCATCTGCTCTAAGATGCCCTCAACTCTAGCCATCCTCTCTTCAAGAGACATTTCATCACTAAGCGATAAGTGGTAAGGGTGATATTTAACTTTTTTAGGAACGTCTTCGCTTACCACTTGCATGCCTAGATGCTTCGTAACTGAAAGCCTCGCCCCTCAAAGGCTAGCGCAGTCTGCTGAGAAATAGCTTGAGTCTTAGCATGGGTCTGCGAGTTTCACAGCCAACGAACCTATATACTTCATGGACTTGAGTACTGAGATCAGGTACTCGAGGTCATCGAGCACCTGACTAAGACCATTGCTGTAAAAACAAGCAATACTACGCATACCAGCAATCCAGTAAGTAGTTAGAGGCAGAGGTTCTTGGCGAATACCGCTATCGAGGCTGCTAGAGCTGAGACCATGGCTGGTAGCATGTAGCAGAAATCGCTTGGACATCAAGTACTAGCCTATGTCCCCCTCCCACGACTATGTAAGCTATCATCGCCCCCACAACGCTGTTAACCAGAGACGCTACCCACTTCTAACACCCTTCTACCACTAAACAGATCAATACCACCAGGCTCCATACTGGTTTTGATGTTTAACATACTTAAAAGCGTTTTAAAGACGTCTGTATGTGTTACAACAGTCTTATGATCTATCTTCGGCACTAAAGTTCCGTCGAGCACGTAAAAGGTCAATGGGACTCTTAAACTCACCTCATATAGACCATGATGGTCAAAGCATATACCATGCTCACCAAGAGATTCATCATCAAGTTGCTTAAATGGTCTTCCTTAGCCTCTCTAGCAGGGCTTTCACATCCTTTACCGAAAGCTCTACCTCCCTCGGCAGCATCCAGTTCTCGTAAAAGTTCTGATGTAGGGCGTTAGCTGTCCTCCACAAACACCTAAGCTCCAGACCCCCAAGCTTCTCAGCTAACTCATCCACATACTCCCATAGGCTTACACGACCCCCTGAGCTCCCAGATAGCAACTGAGTTAAGAAACCACCAACCCAAATGCTAGTTCACAGGGAATATGCGCTCTAAAATTGGGGTTCGAAACGTTAGTTGACGTTGGCACCATAGTTCTTGCCCATTTCAGAAATCCTACACGCAAGTACACGGCTCAGCTACTGTTAGACGCCCTCACACTTAAAAGCCCCATGAGCTCAGACGAAAGCCTAGCTGAAACAGCCTCACCCAACCAAATCCCCAAGTACCTACACCACTTAAAGCCATAAAACCTATAGGCCACCCCCCTTCGAGAAGAGCTTTCACACATAGTCAATAAGTCCTGCTTAAACCTCACCGCCTTAGCAGGAGAAGAAATAGTAGCCTCTCCGACGATAAACAGCATAAGCCAATGCTTCCACCAACACAATAAAACCACCAGTCAAGCACCATCAACGTTTAAATAATCACCATTAAGCACAGACTCCAGCAATCCTCAAAAGCCTACCGTAACAGTCAAATATTTGATAGACAACATATATTGTAGGTATAGAACGACTTTACACGATGAAGGAAGCTTCGAAGCTATCGGGAGTGACTGTCAAGACGATTCAAAGATGGGATAAGGAAGGCAAGATTAGATGTGTTAGGACTGTTAGTGGTAAGCGTAGGGTTCCAGAGAGTAAGATAAAGAGAATTCTGGGAATTCATGCGAAGAGGAGGATAGTTAGCTATGCTAGGGTCTCATCACATGCCCAGAAGGATAATTTAGAGAGACAAATAGAGTTAATCAAAAGTTACGCTAAAAGAGAGGGTGGGAGATAGAGATACTCAAAGATGTTGGTTCTGGTCTAAAAGAAGATAGGAGGAACTCTCAAAAACTGTTAAAGATGTTATGAACAGGGAAGTTTCAAAGGTTGTTATAGCTCATCCAGATAGGCTGACGAGATTTGAGCTCAGAACTCTGGAAGAGTTCTTCAAGAGCTATGGAACAGAGATTGTAGTAAAAAAAGAAGCTAAAACTCCCAAAGAAGAGTTAATTGAAGATTTAATCACGATAATCTCTCACTTCACTAGAAGATTGCATGGGATGAGGTCACATAAGTATAAGAAGGTGGTTGAGGATGCAAGAAAGCTCATTCAAGGTCCCTAGCTATAAAATTAAGCATAACTACAATGTTAATGAATTCCTGAGCAGCTATAAGCATCTTCAAAAAGCGATAGACATCATCTGGAATAACATAGAGTGGGT
>JAVCBW010000033.1:0-5455 GCA_037917675.1 Thermoproteota archaeon | reverse complement strand
GGTGACTAGGGGTGTAGCTTCCTCCTCTTCCTCTCATTGAGTATATGGGTGGCTTTCTCACCTTACTGGGCTGTCAGCTATGTGGTATGTGAAGATGTTTGAGTCGATGGAGTTTAAGGTGCTCTTCTCAGAGCATCCTCTACTTCATCTAGGTTGGCTTTGAGAGGTTCTATGATCTCCTTGATCTCCTCTGAGGTCACAGCTCTCTCAGGCAAGCACTATCTCACCACCCTTGAGGACTAGGGGAGTCTCCTTCTTTAACTCCTAGAGTCCTTCTCACTGATGCTGGTATGGTGATCCTCACTTTCCCAGCTTAACTGACACCTCTATGCTCCCACCTATACTGTGATGTGGGGTATGAATGCTTCCATAATGAGGGGGGTGTTGTCTGGTGGGCAGTAGCTGTATTGGCTCTAGGTAGCTTATCAGTTTTATGGCTATTTGATGTGGGCTTTGTTATGGAGTGTTGGTATGGAGCTGAGTTGCCTGTTTGGGCTTCAGGTAGGGGGTGTCTTTTAGCTTGTTCTTAGGGTGGTAGGTTGCTTGCTTCGATTTCTTCTCTTCTAAGTAGGGTGAAGAATAGTGTGGCGTATATGCTGTAGATTAGTGAAGTTAGGTATAGTGGTAGGTCGAGGCTTATGTGGTCCATGATTATTCCTCCTATTTGGGATGAGGCTGAGTTTGGTAGTGACCAGGATATCTTGTCTAGAGCGCTGACGGTGGCTCTGTCCTGGGGCTCGCATACTTTCATTTGTAGTGCTCTGACTAGAGGCCAGGTCATGTTCATTAGAGCTGTTCTGGGCACATATAGCATGGCTGCTATGGTGTAGCTTGGTGCATGGGGTATGCTGGCTAGCAGTAAGACTGATATTGCTTGTGGGAGGATGATTCCGTTTAGTAGCCCAATTTTCCTGGCTAATGGTGCTGCGGCAATGTATGAGATGGAGCCTAAAATACTGGATATTGTGAACATTGTTCCAATTGGGCCAGACTCGACTTTGAACTTGACGCTCATATAGTATCCTATTAGTGGTATGCTGAGTCCAGCTCCTAGGCCTACTAGGGCGTTTAAGCTGAACAGCTTAACTAGGATCCTGTTCGCTTTGATTCTAAGGATTTTTCCAGCGTGAGCCTCCTTATCAGCCCTCTTCTCCCTTATGGGCATGAGGGGTGCGAGAGCTGAGAGCTCAATGAAGGCGGAACTGAGTATTAGAAGCCTATAAGCATTGAAGTAGCTCATGCCCTTCAAGACTAGTATCTCAGGGATCCACCCGAGTAAGCTGCCAGTAGCGCTGGCAGCTCCATTGATGAAGGAGGATAAGCTGTATAGCTCCTCAACTCTATGGTCTGCTTTATCTGCCATGAGAGCCTCTATAGATGGCCCTCTCAGGGCCTGTGAGGTTCCTCTCATGAGGGCAGATGATAGCAGAAATGGGAGCTTCGTCGAGGAAGCAATTAGGAAAGCTGATGTAGAAGCTAATATTGTGCTTAGAATTCCCATCACCTTCTTACCAAACCTGTCAGCGACGTATCCAGAGGGGATGACTAGGAGAGTCATGGCTAAGCCGTTGGTTAGGCTGTAGGCTCCAATCATTATGCCAGAGTACCCAGCTGACTTCAAGTAAAGCTGCCAGATTGTCATGTGCATCCCCATCATAAGCCCCCATATGCCTGAGCAGGCTAAGAGGAGCTTAGCTTCCCTGCTTAAGCCTCTATATGACGAGAGCATTATACCTTTACCTCCTCAGGGGCATTCTAGGCTCAAGTGAAGCCCTCGGATGCTTTCCAGGTGCTGGAGAGAGGAGAGATCATATAGGAGCCTTAAAATCTTTGGTGTAGCTTTCAGGGCGCTATCATGCCTAGGTAAGGGCTCTTATAAGGCTTATGCTTGGAGCCTCCATATACTTCTGTTAGTGCTACCTCAGCATTTGTTTGCTGAGGAGCACGATGCTGACGTGGTCAGTGTGGCTGTTAGAGGGGATTTCCTGTGGTTTGCTAGCGGCCTCAGAGAGCTTGAGAGGTATCGTGGTATGCATGTGGCTATATGGGATAAGCAGGTAATAGGCTACGGGGAGGCCGCTAAGGAAGCCTATGAGATGGCTGAGAAAAGGTGTCTTGAGTCTGAGCTGGCGCTAGCCTATATTCCAGAGGATGAAGCGATGATCTTATGGGGGGCTCTTCCCGTACAGGATCTTGATCTACAGAGTTTTTCGGTGAGGTAAAGATGCCGTTAATCACGCTTGTTCTTAGGTATGCTAGAAGAGTTAAGTTCTATGCTGGCTGCTAGTTTAGGGTATTGCTGTAAGCTTGTGGCTGTTTTGGTCTCTGGTGGTAGGTTTTAGTGTGGGGTTTTGGAGGCTGTTCTGTGCTGTTTCAAGCGTCTTTGGGTTGTGTGTGGCTGTGTTTGGTGGAGGGCTCTTCTGTAGAGGGCTTGGTGGCCTTCTGGTATTGGGGGGCGTCAGCTGGCTGGTTTGCTGGCTTTCTTTCTGTGTCATTTAGTAGTATTTTGTTTGTTATTAGGGCGATGTATCCTGTGGTTACTGTGTTGGTGGCTGCTGTGAGTGGGGTTATCCCGTTGAATACGGCTATTGATGCTAGGCTGAATGAGTCTATGTCGTTGACGCTTATTAGCTCTAGGATGGCTGGGAGGGCTACTAGTATTGTTCCACCTGGGATGCCTGGGGATGCGAAGCCTATTACTGTGACTGTTAGTGCTAGGATTAGGTACTGGAGTGGTGTGATTTGGGCTCCTGTGTACTTGGATATTACTCCTATGCTTGTGATGACGCCCATTATGCTTCCAGCTCTGTTTAGGGCTGAGCCTAGTGCGAGCACTGTGTCTCCGATGCTTCTGTCTACTTTGAAGTGGGAGTTGAATATCTCGAGGTGTGGTGCTAGGAGTATGTAGGATGATGGGAGGGAGGCTCCTGTCAGGAAGGTCTTTAGGGTGTAGGATGCAGTGTCCCTTAGGTTGGCTCCTGTGAGCTTAGAGGCTGCTATTAGAGCTGTGAGCACGTAGAGTAGGCTGAGGGTGAGCATGGTGGCTAAGGTCTCTATGTAGGCTGGTAGTGAGCGTCCTCCGAGGCTGTAGTAGAATGATGCACCGAATGAGAGTGAGACTATGGGGAGGGCTTTCACTATGAGCTTGAAGGACTTCATGAGCGCCTTGTTCGCTAGGGATGCTGCTCTCCTAGCTTTGATGCTCCTGGGAGCAATGAGGGCTACAGCTAGCCCTGCAGCTATGGAGATGGGGATTGGCCTCATCAGGCTTCTCGCAAGCGTATTCAGTAGGTAGCTGGCTGAGCCTCCTGCTTCTAGCTCACCGTGGCTAGCTGCCTCTAGTGATAGGATTGTGGAGGCTAGTATAGAGGAGGTGAGGCAGGCAGCAAAGAACAAGGTGATCGAGTACTTGGCGACTCTAGACCCTCCTAGCCTGGTGGAGAGGGAGCCAGCTAGTATTATGAATATGAAGACTGGAGCAAATGTGAAGAAGAATAGGGTGAAGAACCTGGCTATCGCCACTAGGATGCCTAGCCTGAAGGGTGCTAAGTAGGCTGCTAAGGCTCCAGCAGCAAACATGAAGGGTAGAGCAAGCTCGTAGGTCAGCTTCCTCATGGAGGCCCCTGCCTGATAAAAGCAGCTACATGGCTCCTGTATTAATGTTTCGTAGCTGCTGGCTATGCAAGCATGATTCTAAGATGCCACCTCTATATCCTGTGGCTCTAGAGGCCTAGGTGGAGGAGGCTTCTTTCTGTGATCTCCTGTAGGGCTGTCTTAGCTGCTGTGCTCTGTGGAGCTAGGTTTAACCCTTCCCCTCTCATATAGGATAGCATTAAGGCTCCAATCTCCCACATGAGAAGCCTAACTAGATCCCTCCTCCTAGCAGCTAGCTCCTCCATAGCATATCCAAACGCGTCTCTAAGCAGCGTCCTCCTCATACAACTACAAATTATACCATAATAAGCTTCCTTTTTTACTATGGTGATGAGCTCATGGAGTGGGTAGGTTCCTGGTGGGGGGTAAGGTTATTTGGTTGCTTGAGCTTGGCTGGTAGCTTGGCTTACATATACGTGTATGTCACTAGGCATGCGTTGAGGAGGCTGTGGGAGAGGAGAGCTAGAGGATATAGGAGGTTTGATGGGAGGGTTGTAGCAGACATAATCTCGAATGTCATTAGTTCAGGGTATATTGTGGAGTGGAAGGGGACTCTTAGGATATCTACATCAAGCTATACTCTAGGATGTACGCTTCAAGGGGATACTCTGGTAGTTAAGACTGTGATGAAGACGAGTGAGCTAGGTGAGCGATATGGGAGGGCTCTGAGGTATGCTAGACGCTCTAGCTTGAAGCCTGTGGTAGTGAATGTGAGGCAGCTTGAGAGGTGGTGTAGGATGCTAAGCCAGAGGGGGTGGTGTGAGGTTTGTGGAATAACTCGGGAAGTGGAGGAGTTGGCTTACTGTAAGCTCCATGGCTTGACGGTATGTGGGTACTGCTGCCCTACGCTGGGAGGCCCATACTTAGCTAGCTGTAGGGCATGTGAGCATGGCAGGAGCTACTGGAAGACGCCTAAGGCATATGGGAAGCAAAGCCAGCTGGCAGAGCTCATGAGGGTGTAGCGGAAGATGAGTGCAGCATGGCGTCAGGTAGACTAATATCATTTGAGCCTATGTTAGACGGCATGGCAGTGCTGAAGCTGGCTGCTAGCAGCTAGTGGGTCGAGGGCAGCTCCTATATGACGTGGTTAGGCTCCTCTCTCGGCACAAGGATTAAATGCTAGATGGTATCTGGCTGGGAGGGCATCATGCGGGAATGCTAGAAGCCTTTAAAAGCAGGCTACAGCCTTGGAGGTAGAGCTTCTCCGCTATCAGTGCTCAAGGGCCAGAGAACATAGATCTAAGGCACCTTAATAGGCTTCTGAGAGAGATCTTGAGAGATGGTGTATTGAAGAAGCCTATACTAGTAGATGCTAATGCCTTAGTCATTTTGGATGGCATCATAAGCATGCTGCTCTACATAGGCATGCTGCTCTACATGCTGCTCTCAGTGGAGAGGATGCTATAAGGGAGGCATTAAACATAGCTAGAGGAGAAGGGGTGCTCATAGGCTTAGGCAGCGGAGCTGTAGTCAAGGCCTTCAAGGAGGTAGTGGATGAAGGAGGAGGCTACATACTTGTATTCCCAGACACTGGCTACAAGTATGGTGAGCAGCTCTAGAAGCACCTAGATCGCTGCTAAGCTAGCATAAGTGGGGTGCTTCTAGCTGTAAGTATGCTGAGTCTGCTCTGCTCAGGTGGAGGCTTCAGCTACCTGAGCTATGCTGCTAGCTCTAGTTGTCTTCAGCTGCCTTCTACACGATTTCAGTAACATTTTTAGTGTGGATGTGGTGTGGTAGAGGTGCTTTAGTTGAGGGTTGGTGTCTTAGGTGGAGCTGGTGACATGGGTTTTGGTGCTGTCAG
>JAVCBW010000020.1:0-5666 GCA_037917675.1 Thermoproteota archaeon | reverse complement strand
AGCCTTGGGACAGCAGAGGTGGTCTCAGATAGCGAGATAGCAGAAGCTCAGCTTAAGCTAGCTAGGCTAGAGGGTATAGGAGTAGAGCCAGCTAGCGCAGCTCCTCTAGCAGCTCTACCAAAGCTAATCGAGAGAGGGGTAATAGACCCCTGTGAGACCATAGTTGTAGTAGCAACAGGGACAGCGTTAAAGGATCCAGAGCACGTGATGAAGGTGGCCTCTAGCACTCAGCTGCAGCAAGCACATGACGCTAGCACTAGAAGACTCTAGTGGATGCAGGAGCAGCCTCAGCGAGAGGATGCACTGACAAGCTCTAAGCCACGTAAGCTAGAAGACCCCCTATACTCCACCAGCATCGCCACCCAGATATCAGAGATACAGGGTGGGCAAGCATACAGTACTGTAAGTAGCAGAATGACATGTAGCTTCCCGCAAGCTTTATGCTTCTCTGCTTCAGCTATGCTTCCTGAAGCAGAGGAGGCTGCTGTTTTGGTTCAATGCCTCTTGGAGGTTATAGGTATCTTTTTAAAGGGTAGTCTCCTCCATGCTTGGGGGTGTCTGTTGAAGAAGCGTGTAGCAGCTTTTCTGAGCGCTGTTGTTGTCTTGAGCTTGGCTTTGAATGCTGGTAGGCTTCTGCTCTTCTTTAGGCTTGGCATGTCTGTTAGGACTTATAGTGAGTGGGTTGTCGGGTTTAGGGTTCCTGTCAGCATACATGTGGTGAATGCTCTTACTGGCGGTGGTAGGAGCGCTAGTGCTAGGCTTCTGCTCATTGGAGAGAACTCTACTCTTGAGCTCTGTAAGCTTGAGGTTGATGGCTCTAAGTCTGTTGGTGTGAGGGTTCCTGATGTTGAGAGTGGGAGGTATAGGCTTAGAGTTGAAGCTAGGAGCTTGCTTGCCTGGGATGCTGTTGAGGTCCCTGTTAAGGTTAGGAGGTCTTATAGGGTTTTGATAACTGTAGATAAGCCCTGGTATAAGCCTGGCCAGACTATAATGTTCAGAGCTCTTGTCTGGAGGGCCTCTGAGGGCGGGTATAAGCCTGCCTGCAACGCCAGCGTCAGGGTCTCGCTTGTTGGCCCCAAGGGGACCAAGCTCTTTGGGAAAGCTCTTGTGGCAGACGAGTTTGGTGTTGTCTCATGTGAGATCCCTACTTCACCTGAGATCACGGAGGGCAGGTATAGGGTTGTAGCTGAGGTCGATGGCTGTAAGCAGGAGGTTACTGTCAATGTGAGGAGGTATGTGCTACCGAAGTTCAAGGTTGATGTCAGCCTTGACAGAAGCTGGTATCTGCTTGGCGACTCCATTAGGGGTGTTGTCAACGCCAGCTACTTCTTCGGGAAGCCTGTCTCGAATGCAAGCGTCTACCTGAGGGCCTCAGCCTACCTTGGTGAGTGGAGGTGCTTCTGGCAGTACTCTGGCAGAACAGATGAGAGAGGGCTTATGGAGTTTGAGCTTGATGCACCAAAGTACCTGGTTGGGCTTGAGCCATATCTGAAGAAGGCTCCCTTACAGCTCAATGTCACTGTGGTAGATCAGGCTGGGCACAGTGAGGAAGCTAGCCTACCTGTCCTCGTGAGTGATACACCATTCATAGTTGGAGTAGTAGCTCTCAAGGATAGGTTCCTGCCTGGTGAGCCCTATAAGCTCTACATTACTGTCAGGCATCCTGATGGCTCTCCTGCTAGCGGAGCTAAGATACTTGCTGCCCTAGCTGCTGGAGAGGAAGTGGTCCATAGGGTTGAGCTTGAGGCCAGTGAAGCTGGTGTAGCTGAGCTCACATTTACCCCACCTGACGTCAAGGAGGCTAAGCTCCAGCTTACTGTCTCTAGTGGAGGCTATGCTTCGAGCTGCACCTTCAAGCTCTTCTCCCAGAAGCCTGAGCGTGGTGTCTTGATCAGAGTGTACTCTGATAAGCCTAGGTACAAGGTTGGAGAGGAGATTAAGGTCAGGGTTCTCGTGAAGAGGAGCGGAAACGTCAGTGTGAGGACTATCTACCTCGATGTCGTGAGCCCACTTGACAAGTCTACACTCTATACTGGGGCAGCTGAAGCTGAGGGCGAGATAGCTGAGTTCAAGATTACTGCCAGAGAGACGTTTGCTCCCTTCGTTGTCGTGAGAGCATATGCTATCTCACCTGATTTCGGCTTCTACTCTGACTGGGTTAAGGTTGATGTAGAGCCTCCTAGGAGGCTCAGAGTCGAGGTTAAAGCAGATAAGGAGAGCTATCTGCCTGGTGAAGAAGCTAAGCTCAGGGTTAGAGTCACCGAGCCAGGTGGAGAGGCTAAGGACACTGTAGTCTGCCTGTGTATAGTTGACAGCTCAGTCCTAGCTCTAGAGGAGAAGGCACCTGGCTTTGAGGAGGTCTTCTATATGCTAGGAGAGGAGTACCAGGAGATCCAGTGGGAGATCCATGAGCTTGAGGAGGCTAGGATAGAGAGCAGGAGCAGGCATGCTGAGATAGCTGAGAAGCTTCAGAGCCAGGTAAACTATATGCTCATACTAGGAGGCTACTTCATGTTGATCTCTATTCCGCCAGCCATGCTGGCTATCGGAGCTTACCTCTGGGCTAGGGGCAGGAGAGCTGGGAAGAAGCTTGTTGCGATAGGTGCTATGGCCACACTATACCTTGCTTACTTCGCCTACATACCCCTCTTCCACATGCTTATCTCTCCAACTTCAACGAAGAGGTGGGCTAGAGAGAACTTAGCTCCACCAAGAAGGTATGTGGTAGCTCCACCACCTGCCCCTGAGGAGGCACCTCTACCTCCTGCAGCACTTACTGGGGCAGAGATGGCTAAGGAGGCTGAGAGCAGAGGTGAGGCTGGTGGAGAGAAGCCTATGGCTGTGGCTTTGAGGTGGTTCTTCCCAGAGACCCTATACTGGTGTCCTGAGCTCCCTGTATCAGCTCATGCTGAAGTGAACTTGAAGCTTGCTCACTCCATTACGACATGGAGTGTCAAGGCTATAGCTAGCACGAGGGAAGGTGAGATAGGAGTTGGGTATGGTAGCATAAGGGTGTTTAAGGAGTTCTTTGTCGAGCCTGACATACCAATTGAGGTCACGCAGGATGATGAGCTTGACTTGCCTGTTGCAGTCTATAACTATGTTGGGAGGCCTCTGAGGGTGAAGCTTAAGCTTGAGGCTGGAGGCTGGGCTGAGATCCTAGATGGGGAGAGCAGGGTGCTAGATGTAGCTGGGAACAGTGTTTCAGCAGCTCACTGGAGGATTAGGGCTAGGAAGGCTGGTGTACACTTCATCACAGTGTATGCTGAGGCAGAGGGCCATGTTGACGCTGTCAGGAGGGCTATAGAGGTGGAGCCTAATGGTGTTTTGGTTGAGGTGAACAGGAATGGTGAGCTCAAGGGCACTGTGGTAGAGGAGTTCACTCTGCCAGCTATAGGAGAGACTAGCATAGTCAAGGCTTACCTCAGGATATCACCTGGATATGAGAGCATGCTTGTGAGTGGGCTTGAAGCTCTCACAGGGTTTCCAGGAGGCTGTAACGAGCAGGTATCCTCTAAGCTGATACCAGACATACTAGTTCTACGCTACCTGACTAGGGAGGGGGAGATCACACCTGAGCTTAGAGCTAAGCTCGAAAGCTACGCGCAAACAGGGCTCCAGACCCTGCTCTCAAGACAGCACCCATCTGGAGCAATGGGCTGGTATGCTACTGATGAAGACAACCTTGGGATGTCAGCTTGGATCCTAAACACATTCGCTGAGGCAAGGAAGGCAGGGTTCATCTTAGATGAGAATGCGGTCGAGAGGCTGAGGAGCTGGATCCTCAGGCAGCAGCGTGGAGACGGGAGCTTCGATCCAGTTGGGTTCTATGGGCATGGAGCTTACCAGCCTGATAGGTTTGTGATGACAGCCTACGTGCTTAGAAGCCTGCTGAACTCTGGGCTAGACCCCAGCTCCAAGGAGGCTGAGGCAGCCCTAAGCTACCTTGAGGCTGAAGTAGGTAGGTCTAGAGACTCATATGGCCTTGCTCTAGCAGTCCTCTGCTTCAGGATGGCTGGAGTGGAGAAGGGGAGCTCTAGCTTGGAGCTAGCTGTCAGTAGGCTAGTGGACATGGCTGTCGAGCGTGAGGATGGCGTCTACTGGCCTAATGGAAGCAGCTTCGCTGGCCCCACTGAGAACACAGCTTACGCTGCTATGGCTCTGCTTGAGGCTGGAGAGGCTCCTGAGCTTGTCAAGAAGGCGGTCAGCTGGCTTCTGGGGAGGAGGAGCTCGCATGGCTGGCTTAGGACAACAAGTGACACATGCGCCTTCCTGGAGCTCCTAGTCAGGATATCTGAGAAGGGGCTTACTAGGCCAGCTGACATAGACCTCACTGTGTCTTTAAATGGAGTTGAGGTCTATAGGGAGCACATAAGCCCTGAGACATCTGACGTGGAGAGGATAGTGAGCTTAGACAGGCATGTCAGGCTTGGCTTGAACAGGCTTGAGATAGCTGCTGTCGGCAAGGGGTCGCTGACATACCAGCTTGTAGCTAGGCAGTGGCTTAGAGAGGAGCTCAGGTGCAGGGTTGAGGCTGCTGGAGAGCACTGCTTAGGTGAGATAGCTCCTATCAGAGTCATCTTCGAGCCTCCTGCAAGCGAGCTGAAGCCTGTGATGGTCAAGGTCAGGGCTGAAGCTCCTAGTGGAGTTGAGGTCATTGGAGGTGGAGTAGGCTACGTCAACGTAGTCGAGAATGGAAGCGAGGCTGTCCTCTACTGCAGAGCTAGGGAGCCTGGTGAATACGAGATCAAGATGATAGCAGAGTACTCCCTCATGTATGGGAGGAGGGTTGGTGGAAGCCTAGCTGCTGACCTCGGATCCATAAAGCTGAAGTTCACTGATAGGAGGGCTAAGCAGCCTAAAGTCTCGTTAAGAAAGCACATTGAAACCCTATGTGGGCTCCCACTCACCATGGTTGGTGTCCCAGTCAAGGTTGTAGTTGAGGTTAAGGCAGAGGAGGACTTCAATGGGGTGCTAGAGGACTATCTTCCAGCTGGCTTCATAGCCTCAGCTATCCCACCTGAAGCTCAAGCTGACCAGGGTAAGGTCAGGGTGAAGCTGAGCCTCAGAGGAGGAGACGTATATAGGCTGGAGTACATGGCTGAGCCTCTCGCTAGAGGAGACTACCTGGCTCCAGGAGCTGCCTTGCTAGCTGAAGGAAAGCCTATAGCTGTAAGCGAAGGCTACGGGGTCTCCGTCTCAGACACACCTATCGTGATAAGGAGGGAGCTAGAGTCCACTAGGATAGCTGAGTCAGATGAGCTAGAGATCAAGGTTATGGTAGCCTACCTTGGGCTTGGAGCCAATAGCCCTGTGATAAACATGCTCTTCATAACAGTTGGGCTCCCACCTGGCTTCGAAGCTGACGTGGAGAGCTTAAGGCAGGCTGTAGAGGAGACACCTCAGCTAGAGAGGTTTGAGCTGCACTCTCCAACTAGGATAGACTTCTTGACTGGGAGAGTTGAGCCAGGGACAGTGTTCGAGTTCACATTCAAAGCTAGAGCAAAGTACCCACTTAAGGCTACAGTCCCACCAGCAGAAGCACAAGACTACTATAACCCTGACCTAAGCCACATAACAGCTCCAGCTATAGTAGAGGTATCAGGGTGAAAGCACACTTCACTGCTTACTGGAGCTAGCAGCTTAGCTCACTCAATCTACATGGC
>JAVCBW010000004.1:0-5863 GCA_037917675.1 Thermoproteota archaeon | reverse complement strand
AAGGGGGTGATAAGGAAGTTAAAAGTGGGGATTACGAGGTTATGGGGCTGCCGGGATTTGAACTTGGAGTAAGCCTGTCTGAGGATTTAGGGGATCTCCTAGGGCAGCAGTTAGCTGCTAGATGAGTTTAGGGAAGGAGTTTAAGATGCTAGATGGAGATGCTTGAGACAGATGCGACTCTAGGGCAGGAAGATGCATATGCCTGCATCTTGAAGGCTCCTTGAAGGCCACTGAGATATTGGAAGTGTAGTAGGGCTGCTATTTATCAAGCTGATAGAATCTCTATCACTTTGGGGTATACTAGTTCAGCTATGTCTGCTCTAGCTCCTCCTCCAGTTATCACTATGTACTTGCTGCTGCATATCTCATCTGTAAGATCCTTTACTGTACTGACTAGCTCTACTTGCAGCTGTGGGGTGAGACCTCTGTCTCCGTAGTCTCCTATGCAGGTGTCATGGCCATGGAAGTGGAAGACTATGTCTGGCTTGAACTTCCTTGCTGTCTTCACGAAGAACTCCTCTACTAGTGTTAGGTACTCTTGATCTGTTGTCTTCCAGCCTACGTCGACGCAGATCTTTGATCCATCATCCTCTACTCTACTGCTGCTGCAGAAGCATACATGTAGGATTTCTCTGTCTCCTGTGAATATCTTTCTACAGCCGTCTCCATGGTGGCTGTCAGTGTCTAGTATTGCTGCCCTCACCTTACCGAACTTCTCTCTGAGACTTGCTATAGCAGGGCCTGTACATGAGAGGTATGTTCCACCCCAGGCATAGCTTACTCCAGCGTGATGGCCTGCTGCAACTGTGAAAACGAGCGCTCTGCTCAGCTGGCCACGCCAGCACATCTCAGCTGCCTGTACGCACCCTCCGACAGCTAGCCTAGCTGCATCCCAGAGGCTCATCCTTCTGACCGACTTAAGTAAGCTTTCAGAGTGGACTTTCCTGAGGAGAGCCTCATCCACAGGCTTAGGCTCGATGAGCTCTACCCTAGGGCTGGCTAGGACTCTCTGTAGGACCTCAGGGAACCTCTTGAACTTATCTCCTATTACAGGCCAGCTTCTCTTGAATATTCTGTGGAAGAATACGCCTACCTTCATGTACTCACCTCGCTCTTACTGGGATGAAATGCTTATAAGCAGCCTGAAGAGGCAGCGTCCAATATGGGCTTGCTGGTGCTATTCTTAGGCACCTCCTTGAGAGGGCTGCTTGAGCAGCTGCATGCTCTTGGAGGCTAGCTGGTGAGCTAAGCTTTGATAATAGGGGTGACTGGGGTCTCTGGGGGAGTCGGCTGGAAGCTGGCAGCCTCTCTGCTAGCGTGGGATAGGTGCAGTAAGGTTGTTGGAATAGACTTGAGGGAGCCTAAGGCTAGGATTGATAGCCTCAGGTTTTATAGGATGGATGTTAGAGACAGGAGGCTTGCTGAGGTCTTTGAGGTAGAGGAGGTGGATGCAGTAATACATGCAGCCTTCAGGATCAAGGGAAGGAAGAGGAGAGCTGTGAGAGAAGCTAACGTTGAGGGAGCTAGGAGCGTGCTTGAGGCATGTAGGAAAGCTGGTGTAGGCTGGGTGATGGTGGTGAGTAGCGCCATGGCCTATGGAGCCTATAGAGATAACCCTGTACCCTTGACTGAAGAGCACCCGCTTAGAGGAGGGAGGCTCTCATGCTCACAGGACAAGCGTGATATAGACTTGCTTGCTCAGAGGTTTGCTAGAGAAAACCCTGATGTGAAGGTTTTGATTGCTAGGCCAGCTGTGGTGCTTGGGCCTAGTGTAGAGAGCTTCTTCTCAAGGTATATTGTGAGCTCTAGAGTAGCTTTGATACCATGGGATGCTGATGCACCGCTACAGCTCACTCATGAGGATGACTTAGTGAGGTTCTGTAAGCTTGCAATAGAGCAGAGGGCTTCTGGAGCCTATAACATAGCGGGGAAGGGAGCCCTCACTCTCCCTGAGATCCTTGAGATAGCTGGGAGAAGTTACTTGAAGCTTCCTCCTGCAGTGCTGTATGCCATGTCATACATCCTCTATAAGGCTGGCTTCATGGAGGCTTCTCCAGCTCACTATGACCTATTTAGGTTCCCTCAGGCTGTGAGCACTGAGAAGGTGAGGAGGGAGCTCGGCTTTAACCCAGAGTACACTACGCTAGGTGCCCTAATATCATTCTTGAGAGCTAGGGGTATAAGCCCTAAGCTTAGAGAGCAGGTGTGACAGCAAGCCTGTGTCTTAGAGGAGGTCTCAGTGGAGGCTAGCTGGATCTGATATGAGGCTGCAGCTTGGTGCTGGGGGCATCCTGCTGAGAAAGCAGCCTAGCTTTCTCCAGCAAAGCCCTCTCGGCTTCTAGCATGCTTGCCTCCCTGCTACGCCACCACAAGGCTTCTCTGCGGACCTCTTCTCTCAGCTCTCTTGCAGCCTCAAGAACTCTAGAGGGCTTTGGGCTCCCCATGTGGTCTTGCATCTCGAGAGCCTCTCTAGGGTCTAGTTCAGGTAGCGTAGCCTTACCATCCTCTATGAGCTTCTTCACCTCAGCATATGGCTTGCCTAGCTGCATTGATAGCTTGGCTGCTTTAGCTGCTAGCATGCAGCTCTGAGCTTTCGAGTACATCTCATCTGGCCTGGGCTTAGCTGACTTTAGCAGAGCTATGAGGGCTTCAAGAGACCGCTCTAGCGCCTTAAAGCACTCTACTATCGGCTTCTTGGTTTCTCTGCTGTCTCTCTGGTAGCCTGATGGAAGAGACTTCAGAGCTGCATGTATGCTGACATAGCATCCTAGCATGCTTGCAGAGGCTGCTCTGAGAAGCTCAGCTACATCTGGATTCATCTTAGCTGGTATGATCGAGCTGCCCTCACCTGCCTCGACGTCTATCAAGCCGAGTGAGCTCCAGTTCACCACATCCTCAGCTAGCCTGCTGAGCAGCAGTGCTAGCGCAGAAGCCCATGATGCAGCATATAGCTCTATGTGGCCTCTGGACGTTACTGCATACAGTGAGTTCAATACAGGCCTGCTGAACCCTAGTAGGCTGCTGGTGAGCTCCCTGTCTATAGGCCAGTACACTCCCTGAGAGGCTCCAGCTCCAAGAGGAGACTTGTCAGCTGCCCTGTATGCTGCTCTAGCTAGCTCCATTGTGTCAAGGATCCCCTCGACATAGCACTGAAGCCAGAAGCCGAGTGTCATAGGCATGGAAGGCATCTGGTGGGTGTAGCCTGGCATCACTAGAGAGCAGTACTTCTCTGACAGGTCTAGCATCTCACTGCAGCATTCTAGAGCCCTCTGTGCGAGAGACACAATCCTATGCTTGACATACATCCTCATCCTAGTTGCTACCTCATCGTTCCTGCTTCTAGCCTGGTGGAACCATAGGGAGCTTGCTCCAACAGCGTCTTTGAGCCTGCCCTCCACCACCTGATGGATGTCTCTTCCAGCCTTGACCTTGAGCCCTTTGCTTCTAGCCTCCTCTAGGAGCTCTAGTAGAGCTCCTATAACCCTGGCAGCATCCTGTCTTGGTATGATACCTCGCTCAGCTAGCATTATGTCATGGGCTATTGTGTCTAGTATGTAGTACTCTGCTAGCTCCTCTTCTAGCTCAGCTTGCTCCTCATCTACTATCTGCATGCTCCTGCACCAGGTGTGCGGTAGCAGACTGGTAGGTGAAGACCTCTGTGAAGCCTATGACCTGCTGGCTTGTGAACATGCTTCTCTCACCATACCGGTAGCCTAGTGCCGTGAGCTGGTAGGGAGATTCCAGCGCGACGACTCTGCAGCAGCCCTTGTGGAGCTGTATGGTAGCTGAGCCTGTGACTCTCCTCTGCATCTCCTGGCATGCTGCCTCAAGTGCCTTGAGCAGAGGCTCATGGTATAGGCCACTGAACATGAGGTTTGTCCACTCGTCCTCTAGCCTAGCTTTGAAGGAGAGCTCTCTCCTGGTGAGGACTATGCTCTCTAGAGCCCTGTGAGCTGCTATAAGCGCGTATGCTGCTGGAGCTTCTATACCTATCCTGCCTTTGATTCCTATTATGCAGTCTCCAGTATACTCTGCTAGCCCAAAGCCATGTCTTCCACATCTGGTGTTTAGAGACTCAAGGAGCTTAGGGCCGCTTAGAGACGTGCTGTCTAGTGACACAGGCACTCCACAGTCGAACTCTACCTCCAGCTCCTCTGGGAGGCTTGGAGCCTGCTCTATCGGCTTCACCCAGCAGCATGCCTTAAGCCACTCCTCCATGGGTATCTTGTAGCTTGGAGAAGACATCTCTGGGCTATAGACTGTGCAGCCCCACAGATTCCTTGTCGTAGAGAACTTCCTGCTGACTGGAGGCGGGGGAAAGCCCTTCTTCTTCTCAAGGTACTCTGCCTCCTCTAATCTAGTCACTGACAGCTCAGCTACTGGAGCTAGCACCTTTAGGTCTGGTGCCAGAGCCTTTAAGGCTGAAGTTAGCCTCACTATGTCGTTTCCAGCTGCCGTGCAGCCGTGCGCCACAGCCTCAGCACCCACTTCTCTAGCCACCTTCACAGTCTCCTCTGCTATGATCAGCCTGTCTATCGGGCAGCATAGCGGGTATACACCCTGGTATAGTGCATTCATCATCAGAGCTCTAGAAGCTATCTCCCATAGCCTGCTCTTAGCTTCAGCTGTGTAGTGTCTCTTTGAGCCTAGGGCATAAGCTCTCTCCTCTATCTCACTGAGCTCTCTGCTGCTGTAGCCTCCCACATCTACTGTCACAGTGTAGACCTCGTGGCTCTCTGAGAGCTTAGCTAGGACGAACGACGTGTCTAGACCTCCTGAGAATGCTAGAGCTATCCTCATAGGATCTCCACCATTATAGCTGGGCTACTCCTATACCAGCCGACTAGAGCAGGTGTCCTCATGGATGCGATCTCTGAGAGCTTAGCTAGGTCTCTATGTGAGCTGGATACTAGGAGCCTGCTTCCAGGCTTGAGGTCATGAGCTCTTGAGATCTCTACTGCACCCTCAGGGGGAGGCATCTCATACTTGCTCATCAGGGTCTCAAGGGGGCTCTCTGGCATATCTGCCTCACATGCTATGCTGTTTGGCATATGCGTGTGGTGGAAGCCTGCTCCAATCACCTTCAGCTTGCTCCCAGAGTTTGAGAGATGTAGGTAGACTGGTATAGCTTCATCCTCTATCTGAGTTATGAATGTGAGCTTGCTCATGTGTGAGCATAGCATGCAAGCTAATGCTAGAGTAGCTTTACCCAAGCCTAGCTTCCTGTATGCTGGAGTGACCATCAGGGTCCATATGTGGACTACACCTGGCTCAATTGACCCACATGCCCTCACCATAGACGCTACCTCCCCTCTGTGAAGGAAGCCTGCTGTGAAGCCTGCTGTTATCCCGAAGTTCTGGTCTATCCATGGTTCAGTTGGCATCCCCTTCTCTCCATAGACCTTCTGATTGATGGAGGTTATGTTCTCCCTGATCCATGCAGCAGCTTCTGGAAGAATCCCATTGATGACCTTAAGCTCAAAAGGGACAGAATCTAAGCTGAGAGTCGAGAGTATGCTAGGCCTAGAGACAACATAGGCCTCAAGAGCTTCAATAAGACTCGTTCCATAGAACCACCTTAGAACCCTTGAGAGAGGTATGTTAAAAAGTGTGAGGTCTCATACGTGTACTACACTCTTTCAGAACTGGCATCAGAAGACGTACTTCTCTCCTAAATAGGCTTCTATCACGCTTCTATTAGAGGCTATCTCTTTGGGAGCGCCTTCTGCCATCTTCTCTCCATGATGCAGGACTATTATCCTCTCTGCTACGTTCATCAGAGCCTTCATCACGTGCTCTATCCAGAACACAGTGATCCCCAGCTCCTTCCTTATTCTCCTTATCAACTCCATTGCCTCTATAG
>JAVCBW010000062.1:0-5929 GCA_037917675.1 Thermoproteota archaeon | reverse complement strand
TAGACCTAGGAGGAGGACACATAGTGAAGTGCTGGCTATACACCAGAAAGGCCTGATCAAGCTTGCATACGCCAGGAAGGTATATACTGACAGGGCTCATATTCTTCTCAATCTCGCTAGCTACAGGACTCTATGCCATGTACTATAAGTCACCACGCTACAAGGTAGAGTACCCACTAAAGCTGGCAAACAGCTCCACCACCTTAGTTCTCCCAAAATCATCTAGGAAGATATACTATAACCTCTCAGGTGAGTCCAAGCATCAAACAGAAGTCTACCTGCAGTTTCTAGACGAGCATGGCGTCATAGAATCCATAGTAGTTAGCGTGGCTGAGGGAGCTTTCACATCAAGCGGGTGGAGGGTTCTACCAAGAACTCCGCTTAAGCTAGCTGTGAGTACAGGAGGCACCATAACAGGCACCATGGCAATATCCTACAGCCTAATAGACTATACACGCCTAGCAGCTATCGAGCTAGCACAGATAGCATCCTCTTTCCTCGCAATACTACTCATAGCTATAGGAGCCCTAAGGTATGTCAAAGGGCTAGCAGCTGAAAGCATGGAGAGGCTCACAGAGGCGGGATAAGCAAGCTGACAAGAGAAAAAGGGAGGGTAGAGAGCTAGCCTACTAGAGACACTTCCTCAAGGTCTACCTTGCCATTCCCGTTGGTATCCTCCCACTTGACTACTATGAGATCTTCTGCTATACCAGCATTCCCTAGTATGTACAGCAACGCTGCCTCTGTTCCATACCTAGTTATCCCTGCTACATACAGGTTGTTTCCTGAGAGCAATACGACACCATAGTCTACCTTACCCCATGTGCTAGCATACTCCCTGCCCTCTAGCTTCATCACATTGCCCTCAAACACTATGCCAGCATCTTCCAGCGGCTTCGCTGCATGTGGGTTGGCTATAGGGCCTCCTAGCACAAGGTTCAGGACATCAAGCTTCTCACTTACCTCCTTTCCTGGCAGAAGCCTTGAGGCTATCTCCTTGTCGTACCCGAAGGCCACTAGGTTGTAGTCTCCTGTCTCTATGAAGGCTGAGAACTGGCTTATGTCTCTAGCAACCTTCTCGATCCTATAAGGCAGATGCCTCACTGACTTCAGTGTCGCTGTGTGAGCTGTAATGTCTACTCTGTCAAGGTAGAATGGTCCGTTACCAACCCAGAAGTGCTTCCTTGCCTCATAGAACTCCCTAAGCTTCTTGTACCTCTCTAGTGCCTCACCTGGTGTGACATACTTTCTAAGGAGCTCCTCGAATGGTATGTATGCTGTTGCATAAGCCTTCTTTAGGTTGTCGCTGAGTATCTCTAAGCTTGGCCCACCTATGTAGTTCATCCAGTCTACCTTCAGCATGTCAGCTTTGTCAGCGCTAAACGCCAGTTTCTTATCGACTTCAGCCATGATTCCTATGGCTATCGTATGCCAGGGCATTGTTGGCCATAGTAGCCATGCAGCATAGTTTGCTATCAGCTCAGCATCTATGTGTATGTAGTTCACATAGTACTCTATGACTAGAGGTCTCTCACTTAATATCCTAAATGCGGTAAACAGCTCTCTAAATGTCTGGAATGTCCCGACATAAGACTCATCGTATAGTGGGCTAGCTTCACTTGCTCTCTCAAACGGTATGATGAAGCCTATCAGCATATCTGCTAGCGTCAGCTCAGTGCCGTCATGGAATATACGCTTACCGAGCACATCACCATAGTCAACTACGACCCTAGCCTTAGCAGACCTCACACCAGCCTCCCCTGCTGTAACCACCTTCCTGTTCTCAACGTCCCAAGCATACCAGGCGTCTGCTGGCACTATAACCTCACTAACATATCTGAAGTCGAGCCAGTACTCTGAGCCAGGGTTCCTGCTCGTGGGCAGCCCCCTCTTAACCTCAACTCTAGCCTTCCTGATGTTTATCGGTATCGGAAGCCCAGTCTTTGGATGCAATACTGTAGCTCCCTCCGATAGCCCATAGCCATAGATCATTATGTCATAGATCCAGTCTGATGGCGCGATGGGGTTCCATGGATCCACTATCACCTCTGAGCTAGCGATCTTAAGAGTGCCACCTACCTTGTCCACGAACCTCATCGTAGAAGACCATATGCCAGTCGGATATCCTCCAGCATAGTCAGCTAAAGCAAAGAGGTTTTTGCGTCTAGCCCATACTGCTATCTGGTCTACGAGCCACACCCTAACAGAGTCCTTCATAGCAAGCTTCAAAGCCTCCCTCATCAGCTTACTTCTCTCCTCAACGCTCTCAAAGTCCTTCTCTGCAAGCCTCCTAGCTACCTCACGGAACTTCGGATCAGGTGTATACGAGGCCCATAGAGGAGACCACGACAGTGGGGAGTCTTGTGTGTAGAAGAACTGGAAGTTATCTGAGTCATCTCTGCTCACAGCTGTAGTAATCCATCCACCAGTATACATGTGCCACTTACCCTCTTTGGGGTCACCAATGATCCAGAGTGGCGAAGCTTCCTTAGAAGTCTTATACATCCTCTCTACTGTGAACCCCAGCTTCTCTAGCTGTGAGGCAACATAGTCTCCTATCTCCTTCCTACGATCCTCTGTTCTTATGATGAACTTTATGACGACAGGCTCACCCTTATACGTCCACTTCCCGTCAACTAAGGTAGCTCCCATCTTCTCCATTTCCTCAGTGATGATCTGCCTGCCCTTCTCGAAGTCATAAGCATACTCCTCCTCAATCTCCTCTATCTCATCAATGAACCTCTGAGCCTCAGGTAGAGCTTTAACGAGACATGTGAACTTTGGGACTGCTAGCCCACCCATGATCTCGTTAGCAATGTAGTCTCTGTCAACGATATAGTTCATAGCCTCCCTGATCCTAGAGTTGTTGAATGGGTTGAGCCTCCCATCAGTAAACTCAGGCCCATATGGGTTGAAAGTCAGCTCAAAGTACAGCCCATAGGAGAAGTCATAGGCAAGCTCAGGAGACTCTCTAATCTTCCTATACAGCTCTGGGTCACCGATGTCAATGAAATATACGTCAATATCCCCTTTCTTCAGCATCTCAACAGCCTTAGCTCTATCAGCCTCTGGTAGAAACACTACCTCATCAACCCAGCCATACTTGTTGATGAAGATCTGTTCCTCCTGAGCTGCTAAGAACGCTGGTCGAGCTGCTGTAGCCATAGTAGCCAACAGCACTAGGACTCCAGCTACAGCTAAAGCTTTTCTAACAGCCATATCTACACCCCTCTATCTCAGCCCTCTAACCTCAACTCATATATATGTCTTTACTTCTATCTAAAAGCTGCAGATATCAGCTACCCAGCCAGAGGATTACTCTGTGATCAGGCTACATTAGTCCAATAGCCTCCGTCTGCAGCATCCTTGCTCAGCACTTCAGAAGCTCAAGCTTGCAGCTACAGCTACATAGACCCTCATAACATCAAGCTCTCCAAGCTGGAAAGCCATCTAGCTCATCAGACAAGCTATTTAAGTCACTCAACCTTCTGGTGCTGTAGCGGGCCACTGACCTAGAGCATTATGCTTAGCTACTTTCCTCCAAAATCTCCCATCCACATGCCATCTGCTAAAAGTTATTAACTGCCTCAGCTGAGCCCTCTAGATCTCTATGATAAAGAGGAGGGTTGCCATCGTAGGTGCAGGCTTAACTCTCTTCAGGAGAAGACATCTTGAAACCCCACGGGAGCTAGCCTACTACGCTACCAAAATGGCCTTAGAGCAAGCTGAGCTCACCCCTAAGGATGTAGACATGGTTGTGTTAGGCTCAGCACCAGATGCCTTCGATGGAGTACACATGAAAGGAGAGCACCTAGTCGATGGGGCAGCAGCCTCATATAAGCCCTACACCAGGGTCTATGTGGGGGGAGGAACAGGAGTATTCACACCCATAGCAGCATGGTGGCATGTAGCCTCAGGTCTAGCAGACATAGTCTTAGCGGTAGCAGAGGAGAAGATGTCTTCATGCAGACCACACCCACAGCAGGCCTTTGCAACAATCTGGGACCCAATACTACATAGGCCACTAAACCCAAACTTAGTCTGGATATTTGCACTAGAAATGCACCGCTACATGCATGTCCACAAAATCCCCAAGGAGAAAATAGCCTTAGTAGCGGTAAAAAACAAGAGGAACGCATTAGACCACCCATGCGCACAGCTAGCAGCAGACATAACAGTACAAGACGTACTCAACTCTGAAATAATGGTCTGGCCAGTACAGAGACTAGACATATCTCCACCATCAGACGGAGCAGCAGCCGTAGTCCTAGCAGCAGAGCACGTAGCGAGAAAAATCACAGACGACCCAGTCTGGATAGAGGGAGTAGGCTGGGCACTAGACACCCAACACTGGACAAACAGAGACCTATACTACCCCAAGTACGTTGAAGTAGCAGCCAGAATGGCATACAAAATGGCCAACATAACAAACCCACCGAAGCAAATAGATGTAGCTGAAGTATACGACCCATTCGACTACAAAGAGCTCCACCACATGGAAGGCCTACTCCTATGTAAAAAAGGAGAAGCCCCCAACCTAACAGAAGAGGGAGTAACCCAAAGAGACGGAGACCTACCCATAAACCCATCAGGAGGACTACTAGGAGTAGGAAACCCAATAGCAGCAGCAGGCCTGATGAAGGTATGTGAAATATTCTGGCAACTAAGATATGAAGCAGGAAAAAGGCAAGTCAAAAAACCAGTAGAAACAGGTCTAGCCCAAGCATGGGGCGACTTGATGCAAGTAGGAACAGTAATAGTATTAAGAAGATAAAATGCCAGCAAAACAACAAGAAAGCACCGAAAGCCCATGAGATAAGGCTAAAGAACGCCAATATAAAGTCACTAGGTAACAAGTGTTCTAGGTAACTTTGTTTCATGTCAATGCAAGAGGAGGGGGGCAGAAACGTTAGGCTGTAGTTTTCTGTGCCAAGTCATGTCTTTCTATGCCACATAGAGCTATGAGATACGCTGATTCTGTGTGTTTATCTAAGCCATACCTTCTCATAATGTTCTTTTGAGTGTGTTGTTCCCTTTGGACTAACAAGCAATGCCTTAAAACCATGCTTCATAGCCATAACTACTCCATATTGTAGTAGTTCTCTCTTAGCAAACCTCGTTATCTTGCGGTTTGCAGGCTTGCTCCTAGTATAATTCCTCTTCTCTATGGTAAAGAGGTTCTCGAAGACTACCGTGCCAACACTATGGTAATGGGCGTATCTAAGTAGCTTAGCTAAAGATTCGAGTCTTTTAGTCTTCGCCTTGCTCCTAGGATATCCATGTGATGTTACCTTAGGGAACAGCTTTGTCTTTTTGTCTCTTATCCTGCCATACTTATCTAATTACCATGTTGATTCTATCACTGTTTAAATCAAAGCCTGCAATGAGATGCCCTCTAGTCCTCCCCTTGCTGAAACACTTTATGTACAGTTTTATCGGTATTGAGAGGTGGAGGTATATCTTCCCATCCCTAAACACTATCCTAGCACCATGACTAATCCTCTTCTGTCTAGCTAGCTCGATAAGCTCCTCTATGAGCGGTAAGTAGTCTTTACCGAATAGTGCTTTAAAACTTATCCATGAACCATCATAGGGATACTTGACTTTGACGAAATCCATAGACACAAGTCTCATGTTCCTGTTTCCGAATCTCAATGCCTCGCCCTCGCTTACGATGAACAGTCTTCTAATCTTGATATGATATGATTTGAATTACCACCTGTAAATCTACATCCTTGACAATAGCTTTAGCTACCTTGTATGCGGAATTTCCGTATGCTTTGTTTAGCACTAGTCTAAGCTCTCTAAGAATACTGTTTGTATTCACTCTCTTCACAATCATTCTAGTTGTATAAAGCACTGCCTTCCTAAAGTCGTGTGCTAATCTAGTTAGCTTCATGAAGTCTGCGCTTGTATAAGGAATTAGTCT
>JAVCBW010000003.1:0-6300 GCA_037917675.1 Thermoproteota archaeon | reverse complement strand
TAGCAGACAGAACTTAAACATTTAAAGCTCAGCGTATTTAGGGGGGAACTTGCTGGAATGCTATAACAGGAAGGTTCTTGTTGTAAACGTCTCAAATGGGAGAGCTGGAACTGAGGAGATAAGTGAAGGTGTCTGCAGGAACTTAGTTGGTGGAAAGGGCTTTGGAGCACACTTCCTGATGAAGTCTGAGGCGAACCTGAGGCCATATGACCCGGAGGCCCCCTTGATACTCTCTGCTGGCCCAGCTAACGGCCTAGACTTCCCAGCAGCAAACAGGATTGGGTGCTTCTTCAAGTCTCCACTGACAGGATTCTTTGGAGAATCTTACTGTGGAGGCTATCTCGGACCAGAGCTAAAGAAGGCTGGCTTCGATGCGATGGTGGTTGTGGGGAGAGCTGAGAAGCCCTCCTATCTGCTGGTGGAGGATGGTGAGGCTGAGGTAAGGGACGCAGGTCACCTATGGGGCCTAGACTGCTTCAAAACCGAGGAGGCTGTCAAGGAGGAGTGTGGTAGGGAGGCTCAGGTAGCGTGTATCGGCCCTGCTGGAGAGAACCTTGTGAAGTTCGCTTGCATATCACATGACACTGGGAGGCAGCTAGGGAGGTGTGGTGGAGGAGCTGTCATGGGCTCCAAGAACCTGAAGGCAATAGCAGTGAGGGGCTCAGGGGAGGTAGAGGCTAGTGACCCAGAGAGGCTTAGGAAGCTCAAGGAGGAGATAGTAGAGAAAGCGAGGAAGGTGCTCGGTGCTCTGATGAAGTATGGTACTCCAGCTATCTCAGTGCTAACGAACACCTCAGGTGCTCTTCCAGCCAAGTACTGGGTTGATGGCTCAGTAGACTGGTTTGATGACATAAGCCCAGATAAGGTTGCTGAAAACTACTTCAAGAAGAGGAGCTGCTATCTCTGCCCGATAGCATGTAGGCACTACTCTAGGGCTGGTGGAGTTGAGGTTGAGGGCCCAGAGTATGAGACCTGGTATGCACTAGGCTCCCTATGCTTAGCTAGGGACGTTGAGACCATAGTGAAAGCTAATGAGATCTGTGATAGGCTAGGGCTAGACACGATAACAGCTGGCAACACGGTTGCTTTCACAATGTACTTGCTTGAGAAGGGGCTTGTCAGCAGAGAGGAGGTAGGCGTCGACGTCAGCTTCGATAAGCCTGAAGGGATGCTTGATCTCCTGCCAAAGATAGCCTACAGGAGGGGGTTCGGCATGGTCTTAGCAGAGGGCGTCAAGAGAGCTAGTGAGATAATAGGGAGGGGAGCTGAGAAGCTTGCTGTGCACGTCAAGGGGCTTGAGCCAGCAGGCTATGAGCCAAGAGCCCTAAAGGGGATGGCACTAGGCTACGCCATCTCATCTAGGGGAGCATGTCACCTCAGACACATGAGCTATAGGCCTAACCTAACAGGGCAGCACCCATTCAAGCCTAGTGTTAAAGTCGACAGGAGCTCATATGAGCAGGCTGAGATGGTTGCTGAGCAAGAAAGCTTCTATGCCCTAGTGGACTCCATGATAACATGTAAGTTCTACTCGCTACCTGCTATAGGCCCCATGCTATGGAGAGAGCTAGCTGAGCTCTACACTGCTGCAACAGGTATTGAGGCATCCCCTAGAGACCTAGTGAAGGTGGGGGAGAGGATAACGACGCTAGCAAGGCTCTATAACATCAGGGAGGGCCTCAGGAAGAGCGACGACCACTTCACTCCCAGGATGTACAGTGAGCCACTAGGTAAGGGCTCTGCTCAAGGAGACACACTGGACAGAGAGAAGTTCACCAAGATGCTAGAGGAGTACTATAGGATTAGAGGGTGGCCTGACGGTGTCCCCTCGAGGAGTAAGATAGCTGAGCTCGGGCTTGAAAGCTACCTGTAAGCTAGGAGGGGCACATACTCCTCACTCGAGCCATGAGGCGGGTGGTCTCCACAAGCTAGTAGGAGCCTCCCCTCCCTATTCTTAGCTCCATATGCTAGCTTGAGGCTATAGTCTAGAAGCCTAAAGGCTTCTCTGCTATACCCTAGCTTATCAACTGACCTGAGGTGGAGGACTACCAGCCTAGCTACCCTAGCAGCTTCAGATGCCAGCTTAGCTGCCTCCAAGTCTATCCTGTCTGCTCTCTCCTCTCTAACAGGGAGGACATAGTCTACTCTACCCTGGAAGGCCTTGGCTCCCTTAGGCTCCATGACGACTGCAGTAGGAAACCCAAGCTTAGAAGCTATCTCAGGCATAGACTCAACTCTACTGGTGTAGGCTTCCTCAGTCCTCTGGACCCCATGGGTATCAGGTGGAAGCCCAGTTAGGATAGAGGCTATAGCTGGAGTAGTTGCCTGAGCTAGATGCCTACACCTCAATAGGATCCCATGCATGCAAGCTTCCTTCATGAAGCTAGTGTGCTTAAGGTGCTCTAGCAGCCCCAGATACCCTAGGCCATCTAGGATCACGAGCAGAACGCTACTACAGCCTCTAGCATAGCTGAGAACCTCCCCTATAGGCTCCCCTAGGCACTTGAAGCTGAAGCCTAGGGCTGCTGCCACAGTAGGAGCAACATCTAGCTGAGATACCTCAGACAATCTTCATCATCTCTGACAGCATGTGGAGGATGCCTCCTATAGCTATGGAGAACAGGATCATGATTAGAGCTAGCTCCAGGAGAGCAGCTAGCCCAGCTGACCTCCCATAGGCCTCTAGGAGATGCCCTCCTATCAGTGGCCCTATGAGGGTTCCTAAGCTCATGAAGAAGCTGTAGAGGCCCATTGTCGCGCCCTCTCTGCCTCTAGGGGCTAGCTCAGCTAGCAAAGCTAGCCCTGCTGGAGAGAACATAAGGCTACCTAATCCGAATGCTGCTCCCAGAGCTACTGCAGCACGAACACTCAGGTGTCCTCTGACATATAGGAGTGAGGTAGCTAGGAAGGCTGCTATCGAGAATGATCCAGTATAGAGCATCTTGAGCCTACCATACTTGTCTGAGAGCTTACCGAAGAGAGGCTGTGTAACTCCTAGGATCAAGGCTATCGTTGACATCCCTGCTGCGACAGATGTAGCTGGAAGCATCTTCAGAAACCTGAGTACACCACTCTCACCTGCTGCCTTAACCATTATGGTGAAGAGGAGAGGTGCGAAGGATAAAGCTATACCAACTAGCATCATTATCGTGAGCCAGAGGGGGAGCAGAGCTAGAGCCTTAGGATTCAGGAGTATAGCCTTCATGGTCTCAGCTAGCTTGAGCTGCTCATGAGCTGGAGGAAGCTCAGGGAGCATAGCTCTCGATATGATGAAGCCTGTGAGAGCTAGGACTGATGACAGCAGGAAGGAGGCTCTGATGTCAGGGAGCAGGTCTGCTATGAGCCCTCCTACTGGGAGCCCCATCGCGTAGCCAGCTAGGTTGGTGAAGTCAAAGACACCCATCTCTCTCCCAATAGTCTCACGTGAAGCGTAGCCAGCTAGGAACGCTAGGCTGCTAGCCATCACAGCTGCTGCAGCAAGCCCCTGAGCAGCATGTAGGGCAGCTAAAGCCTCAATGTTCCTTGTCAAAGCGAACCCCAGGATAGCTATAGATGAGAGGAGAAGCCCATGAGATAGGATGAGCCTGACACCATACCTGTCAGCTAGGAGCCCAAAGAAGAATATCGTCAAGACTT
Source organism: Thermoproteota archaeon (assembly GCA_037917675.1). Classification (GTDB taxonomy): domain Archaea; phylum Korarchaeota; class Korarchaeia; order B14-G2; family B14-G2; genus B14-G2. The sequence goes on along the minus strand of JAVCBW010000003.1, from coordinate 2,664 downwards.
CAGCTAGCGGGTAAGCTGCTGAAACAACGCCTACAGCCATCCACTTAGGCCCAATATATAGCGGTAGGGTCAAGACTACCATGCTGAAGCTCAGCCTCATAGCGAATACAGACCAGTATAGTGGCACTAAGCCGAGCCTATACCTAGCTCTCAAAGCTCCCCCTCAAACCCCCATACCACATCTTTAAGAACTGTTAGGTATGCTATAGCATGGGGCTGCAAGCTTTTATCCCATGAGGCATAGGGCTTATGGTGCTAGCTTGCTGAAGCTGGACTTAGGTGAGCTTGAAGCCTACCTCACGAGGATCCTCGAGAAGAAGGCGAGGATAGCTTATGCTGGCCCAGTTTCAGCAGCTAAGGAGAGGGCTAAGAGGGAGATCAAGGAGTTCGGGTATGGTGAGCCAGTCCTGATAGAGGCTGAGGTGGAGGGTAGGCCTCTGAAGCTCGTGCTCTCAACGATGAAGCCAAGCAGCTTCGGACACGAGCACTTCTCTGACAGGGCACAGAGGCTCCTATGGGCTCACCAAGCCTTCAACAGGCTCCCGAGGCACGCTAGATCCCTTGATGTGGGAGCGTTCACGAGGAGAGGGCTGGTTTCCCTCGGAGATGCAGAGGAGTTCTTCCAGCTCATAGAGTATGTTGAGGGCAGAGAATACTACCATGACTTAGAGAGGATAATGGCGTCAGGGGAGCTAACCCAGCTAGATCTAGATAGAGCTAAGGTGCTAGCAGAGTACATTGCAGAGGTACACTCTGAGAGAGGAGGGGAGCCCTCCCTATACACTAGGAGGATAAGGGAGCTCCTGGGAAGCGGGGAGTGTATAATGGGGCTGATAGACAACTACCCCAGAGAGCTAGACTTCACATCGAGAGAGGAGCTTAAGTGGATTGAGGTGAAGTGTGTTGAGTGGAGGTGGAGGCTAAAGGATAGAGCTGACAGGCTCAGAAGAGTCCACGGAGACTTCCACCCATGGAACATAGTCTTCAGAGAAGGCTTAGACTTCACAGTACTAGACAGGAGCCGTGGAGAGTGGGGTGAGCCAGCAGACGACATCACAGCTCTCTCAATAAACTACCTATTCTACTCCCTACAGAAGTACGGTAGGCTACAGGGGGCATTCGAGCAGCTATGGCATACCTTCCTAGACACATACATGGAGAAGGTAGGAGACGAAGAAATATACAGGTTTGTACAGCCATTTTACGCCTGGAGAGCACTAGTTGTAGCTAGCCCAATATGGTATCCTAAGCTATCTACTGAAGTGAGGAGGAAGCTATTCAACTTCATAAAGAGGGTGCTGGAGGTAGAGGAGTTTAATCCACATGAGGTGAACAAGCTTCTTGAGTAAAGGCTTCACACTCTGGCTCACTGGGCTACCTGCATCAGGTAAGACGACTATAGCTAGGCTACTGAAGGAGAAGCTCGCTGAGCTAGGGGTCAGAGTGCAGGTACTAGAGTCAGATGAGCTCAGGAAGGTGGTCACACCGCAAGCAAAGTACACAGAGAAGGAGAGAGACCACTTCTACACCATACTAGTATACATAGCAAAGCTCCTCTCAGACAATGGAGTCAACGTGATAATAGACGCGACAGGAAACAAAAGAAGGTATAGGGAGCAGGCTAGAAGAGAGATAGAGAGGTTCATGGAAGTCTATCTCAAGTGTCCTCTAGAAGTCTGCATTAGAAGAGACCCTAAGGGGATATATAGGATGGCTCTCGAGGGGAAGGCTAAGACAGTCCCAGGTATACAGTCAAGGTATGAGGTACCAGAGAAGCCTGAGCTCATAGTAGACACAGCAGAATCCACACCATCCCAGTGCGCCAGAGCTGTGCTTGAGAAGATGAGGGAGCTAGGCTTCATATAGCCTCAGCTCTACTGCCTCAGCTACCGACTTTAACGCTCTTAACCTCCCTACACCTTGAGAGCACAAGGAGCTTAGAGAGCCCAGGGTGTATCACAACCTCATCACAGCCTCTTATCTCTCCAATATACTCTTTAAAGCACTCGTTGTCTACTGTATCATCGAGGGTCAGCCTCCCTATCCTATGGAGGATCACTGGTTTACCGAAGGCCTCTAGGTCGCTCCTCGATATAGTCAGCTCCCTGATGTCAGCTATCCTGATGCCAGCTGACTCAAACCCCTCTCTAAAGGACTGCTTAAGCTCCCCTATCGCCTCAACCATCCTCTCTAAGCTCCCACTGAACCTCCTGCTGAGAGCTACATATAGAGCTGCAGCCTCATTGAAAACCTCTCCAACAGTCTTACCTGCCTCCTTAGAGATAGCTACCAGCCTCCTATAGAGCTCGCTATCCACACCTCTTATCGAAACAGTTCTCCTCTCACTAGTTGAGGTGCTCATACCTCCCTAATGGCAGCCATGTATAAAAAGTTTTACTTGACTGACAATTCAACAAATAAAACACCAGACACCAGCTAGCTCTAGCAGCCTCAAACAAGAGAGGAAACAACACAAGCTCAAAAGCCACCAGCATACTCCACACGCTCACATGCTCAAATGCTCTCCACCTAGAAGTCACCTACCCAGCTCAGAAGCAGCCTCAAGCAAGCCTAGCCAGCAGCAAAACCATGCAGACAACACACATGAGAGCATAAGGCTAACACATAAAAGCTATCTAATCCAATACATCAGACCACAACATC
>JAVCBW010000012.1:0-28995 GCA_037917675.1 Thermoproteota archaeon | reverse complement strand
CACTCTCGAAAAGCCCATGGTGTATGTATCTAATGAGATAGATGCAGTACACTACTATAAGGTGAAGGGGCTGATTGGTGCGCCCTTCAGGCCCCCAGACTACGTCGTAAGAGACGATGCAGTACACTACTATAAGGTGAAGGGGCTGATTGAGCTCTCTGGAATGAGGATTACAGCAGGTAAGGCTTCTCCTGACAGGCACTGGTTCATTATGGGGGGGCCTATTGCTGTACCTGAGGCTGCTGAGGTCAATGGGCTGCTTGGAATAGAGTTTGTGAAGGAGGCTGATGGGATAAAGCTGGTCTATGCTGGCAGGGAATACAAGATGACATATGACATGTTTGGGAAAGAGGACTGGGCTGTGATAGGGGGGTATGAGCAGGATGGCAGGCTCATCTACTTCATCCAGGGGATCTCTAGGTTTGGGACTGCAGCTGGAGCATTGTGGGTAAGCAGTTGTAAGTATAGAGAGAAGCCAGCTGGAGTCTACATAATCCACTGGGTCGACAGGAATAGGAATGGGAAAGCTGACCCAGCAGACATCATAGAGCTGGTGTACCCATAGCCTAATCCTCTATTTTTGGCTTCAGGTAGTCTCCTGGTGCTGTCCCAACTACCACCTGGTAGTATACTCCACTCTTATCTGAGACCAGCTCTAGTGTCCCCTTGAACTCTACCTGCTCCCCCTCTTGGAATAAGCTTCTGTGCTCTCCACTCCATGATGTCAGGTATTCTGGGCTTGGGCTTGTTGCTGCATGTATCCTGTATGCTGCAGGCCTGTAGTGGGATAGCCTGCTGTCTGTGACCTCACATGTGCCTCTGATCCTAGCTACTTGCCTGTAGCGCTTCTCTCCATACCTCTCTGCTATCTCGTGTAGTGGCTTCACTGCATTGACTACGAACCTGGCTCCCCTGTATGTCCCGCGGTTTAGCCTCCGCTTTTCAATCCAGCTTGCTCTAGAGACCTTGAGAACTCCTCTTTCCTCCAAGGTGAGTGCTGCCTTTACTGCTCTAACATAGTTCTCTGCCCCCTCTACTGTCAGATCTATGTCTGAGCTTGGTGTATGCATCTGTAGGGCTATGGACCCTCTTAGACCTACCGTGTGCTCTGGCAGCTTTGCCTCCCTCTCTAGGAGCTGAATGAGGCCTATAGCCTTCTGCTCTAGGGGATCTCTCCTCTTCTTCCCCTCTAGGAGAAGCCTGCCTTCCTGTGGTGTTATGTGGAGCTCTATTCTCGATGTAGGTACAGCTATGAGTAGCTTGTTGAGGTATGGGCAGTAGTAGGTGTAGGCTGGGAGGTGCTCTCTTAGCGCTCTGAGCGCCCTCATGTAGCCTCCTGGAGCCAGAGCATCCACCTGCCTGAGCAGAGTTGTCTCTGCCAGCTTCCACCTAGCCTCCTCATACCTTCCTGGGAAGAGGTGCTTTAGCTCCTCAGGTATGTACTTTAGGATAGCTATCACTCTAGATGGAGGATGAGTGTAGCCTAGCACTGTGAACACGAGGTTGTCTCTGGTTACTACTATATCTCCATCTCTATACATCCCTTCACCACCTTTATTCCATGAGCATGTAGGTGGGGGTTCTGTGTGATTGTGATCTGGAGGTAGCTTCCTGCTGGAGACTTTACTTCCTCAAGTACTCCTGCTGTTAGCATTGTTTCACCTGCTTTAGCCTGCATCTTGAAGTCTTCTATGTATGAGACTACCTTCTCTACTGGCGGCCCCTCCACTGGCTCCACAAGCCATGTTGACGGTATGTATATGGACTCTGAGTCGTCTATGACCTCTAGCTTCGCCTCAGCTTCCCCTATCCTCCTTATCTGGAGGCATTCTCCCCTTATCTCACTCCAAGCCTTCACAGGGTGGAACTCTACTTTTACCTCTCTCCATGTGGTATAGACTGCATAGTATGGCTTCCTCAGCTGGTGCCATAGGTGCTCTCTCGGCGTCAGGAAGGTGCTCCAGTATGGCTTGCTGGCATAGTAGCGTAGCCGCGCTCTGTACTCCTGCTCTAGGGGGGTAGCTGGATCCCTATAGGCTTCCTCGAGGAACTCAGCTAGCTCCCTAGCATTCCTTGACCCTATGACTGTCAGGTCTATGTCTGATAGCCTTGGGTGGTGGAAGCCATGCTGGATCGACCCGAATACACCCAGGTCCTCTAGATGTATCTGAGTGTGGTCTTCTATGAGCTCTACTATCTTCTTGAGCTCTCTTGTGAGCTCGTCTCCACATGCTGGCATCAGCCTCCTCAGAGACTCCTCAGGCTTCCTAGCTTCCTTGATGAGGTATGCAGGTGCTCCAGGAACCCTCGTGTTGAGGTGTGGGTGTACCACTGTGAGCTCAGGGTTCCTTTCAACAAGCTCTATAGGCTCTCTTCCATAGAGCTTATGGTAGGTTACCTTGGGATATCCTCTTGGAGATCTTGGGTTCCTCGACTTGAAGACGCTAGGCGGAGTATACTCTGGCTCACACACCCAGCCTAATGGAGGGTGGGTGTAGCCTAGCACTCTCATTATCACACCGCTGTATAGGACTACTGAGTCTCTGTCTCTGAGCTTCATGCTGGTAAGTTATACTGTTCTGTCCCTTATACCTTGGGGTATGCTTGAGCAGGATCATAGCTCAGGCCCTCATGCTCTTAGCTAGCTTAGCTCTCTTAGCTGCTCTAGGAGAAGACCTGAGCCTCGGGTTCAAGAGGCTGCTTGAGGCCCGTGAGAGAAGAGCTCTGCTTGAGTTCTCTTGTGAAGTAGACTCAAGCATATGCTCGGTGCTCTATGGTGGGTGTGCTGTGAAGATTGTCTACTGCCCTGGTGTCGAGGTGGAGTCTAGGTGTGGCCTAGAGACCATCTTGGTCTTTAAGCTAGGTGGCCAGGCAGTAGCCTACTACTACCCCATCCCAGTTAGGGCACCAAGCTTCTTTCCAGAGGGGCTCTTGAAGATTAGGGCTGAGAGATCTGATCTGGGAGTCAATGTAGGGTTTGAGGTGGTTGATGGTGGCTGACCTTGTGAAGGCAGCTTACCTGGCTCTAGGCGTCTTCATGCTGACAGCCTCTGTATCACTTGGCATCGCTGTCTCAGCTGAGATGAGGAGGAGGTTTGCACTCGAGCTAGCTGAGGACCTAGCTCTAACCCTGAGGCTTGTGAACTCAACTAGAGTCTCTGTAGAGTATAGGCTTCCAGAGCCTAGTGAGATCTCTTTAGCTGGAGGCTTTAGCTATGCTGTGAGGATAGCTGGAGGTATCGTTGAAGTCTTATATGATGGAGTCGACTGGAGCAGCTTTCCACCTAGACTCTGTGAGCATAGGGTTGCAGTTAGCTGTGGAGTCTATGTTACGGGTGCTGCTGAGCTGCCTGCTGGCAGCATAGTGGTGTTAGAGCCATCTAGCAGAGGTGTCTTTGTTGGAGGATGTGGTTGAGGCCTTTATCGCCTTCCTGTTGTTCACTATAGCCCTCATAGCCATGCTGGATGTGGAGCCTAGTAGGGTGGCTGCAGTCAACTTGACTAGAGAGCTCTGGTGGTTCCCTTGAGAGGAGTCAGCTTAGCCATCTTAGACTGCATCCTGGTTGCTACGGTTGCTCTAGCTGCCTTAGCTGTGAGAGCAAATGCCACTAGGAGCTTTGATGAGGCTGTCGTATTAGGGTCCTTTAAGGCAGCTAGAGCCGTGGTAGAAGCTAGCTGGAGTGGAGAAGCTCTTCGAAGCATATGGGCCGCTCTCTCAGGGGAGAATGGAGCCCAGGTAATCCATGAATCCTATGGGGGGAGAGTAGAGCTTGGAGCAGGTAGAGCAGGGTGGGCTGGAGAAGTCTATGGTGAAGCTAGAGCCTTGTTCGTCTGCTATGGAGCTACCCTAGAGCTCAAGTTGAGGATTGGAGCTGGTGTGTAGTGGATGCTAGGAGAGGAGTGATCCTAGCTGTAGCAGTTCTCGTAGCTGCCCTCACCATGCTAGCTTGGAGCCCAGCTCCATACAGGTTCTATGGTGAGAGGAATAGGAGGCTCTCAGAGATATCTCTGCTATGGTGTGAGATGGAGGCTTCTCAAGTCTCTCTACTTATCTATGTGAGGAGCTGGGTTGACAGCAAGATAGCTGAGATAGCATCACTAGGCTTAGACCCATACCATGAGCTCTCTGAGATCCCTACCATGGAGTGGAGCATGAAGTATGCTAGGTGGCTCTCTGGCCTCTCTGTGAAGAGTCAGATCAGCGTGGATGTCAGAGCCCAGCCCTACCACGGGGAGGTCTTGGACACTCAGCAGCTGAAGGCCATTGATGCAGCTGGGCAGCTAGGTGGAGTCTATATAAGTGGGTGGTTTAAAGCTCGCCTAGAAGCCTCAGTAGCATGGGCTAGCCTCCAGACAGCCATAAGGGCAGCTCACCCAGCTAGGATATACCTGCTATACCACATGTCAGAGGCTGCTAGAGCTGCAGCTGAGAAGGCTATCAGGGCTAGGCTAGACTATGGGCGTAGGGATGGAGCTAGAGTGATAGCCTATAGGTACTCTGAGCTCTATTGCAGGCTGCTGAGAGAGGAGCTGAGAAGAGTGCCATGGCCTACTACAGCAACCAGCTTGAAGGTTAGGTACTCTGTCACAGTTCAGGTCAGGTACCACCATAGGTATTACGAAGATTACCTTGGCTTGGGGCCAGCTACCCGCGTGACTAAGCTGGTCTTTGTCGAGATAGAGGTCTCGGAGAGGAGGGCCTGTGATAGGAGCCCCCTATCTAAGGTATTCGCTGGAGGAGGGCTTACAGGCGTCGAGTACGCTGGGAGAGCATGGAGGACAGGGGTCTTCGTGTACTTTAGGAGCTGGGTTGAGAGAGGGCATGTCAGGTATGAGGGAAGCAGCTTCAGGCTTGAGGAGGAGCTGAAGCTCAGCTTCTAAATATAAGGCATGAAGCCAGTGGGTTGTTATGAGGAAGGTCAAGCTAGCCTACTGTGCTGAATGGGCTTTGGACTTTAGGAGGGCAGCTGAGCTCTTCATGGAAGCTGCAGCTGAAGCTGAGGACAGGGGGATTAAGGTCTCCTGCCTAGCTAATGCAGCTAGAGCAGCAAGCCTCTGTGGAGATGAGGACCTCGTAGCTAGAGCTTCAGAGGCTCTTGAGAGCCTGACGGATGCACCTCTTTACACCTGGCTGCTGAAGGCTACCTCAAGATACAGGAGGGTAGCTGAGCACCTAGCTGGGCTGAGAGCTCCAGTCTACTCAGCTGGAGTATTCAAGTTCACCCTTCTCCCGCTAGGAGGAGCATGCCAGATAAGAGGGTATACTGAGGTTGAGCTGAGGCTGGAGAAAGCTCATGGCAGGGAGCTGAGAGAGCTGACTGAGGTGAAGAGAGGAGAGGGGTGGCTTCTAGCAGAGTTCTCAGGAGGCTTCATATATCTCATGGAGGATGGCGCTGCTGTCGGGCTAGCTCTCGGGGAGAAGCCCATTCATCAGGTGTCTAGGGCTCTTGAAGAGCTCAGCAGGCTCGTTGGAAGCGAGTAGAAGCTGACTGTGTTCTCGAAGGCAGCTTCAGAGACGACGGTAGCCTCTACCCTCCTTATCCTAGCCACCTCAGCTGCAGCCAGAGCTATGTTGGCAGGCTCATTCCTCTCTCCAGCTACAGGAGCTAGCGCAGGGGAGTCTGACTCTAGCACAATGCACTCTAGAGGTGCTTCAGCAGCTACTCTATGGGTACTAGCATGCCTGGTGACAGAAGTCGAGACTGAGATCATGTAGCCTAGCTTAGCTGCCCTCTCGACTTCTCTAGAGCTCCCAGTATAGGCATGTAGCAGAGCTAAGTCAGCTCTATGCTCCTCAAGCAAGTCTAGCACAGCACTCTGAGACCACCTGGAGTGTACTACAATAGGCTTCCCTAGCTCTAGAGCTAGGCTTATGAAGTCTGAGAAGACTCTCCTCTGAAGAGCCCTCTCCTCCATCCCCCTAGCAGCCTTGAAGTCTAGCCCCACCTCCCCTATGGCAGCTATCTTATGTGAAAACCTCCTGGCGAGCTCCTCGACACCCTCAGCCTCTAGAGGATACAGGCGTGGATCCAGTCCGATGCTCCAGAAGACACCAGCCTCCATGAGGCTGTCAGCCATGCTGGCATGCTTCATGGCCTCAGCTATGCTGAGAGTAGAGCTTACCATGTAGACTACACCAGCTCTCCTAGCTCTCTCAATAACCTCTGCTAGGTCAGCTGAGAAGGCTGAGTCCAGTAGATGGCAGTGTGCATCAGCTAGCCTCATACGCTATAGAGCCAGAGAACACTTAAATACCTTGGGTACGCCTCTAACATTAGGTGCAGCAGCTTGGGTAAGAGAGCAAAGAGGGAGGTTGAGGATATTACAGACTTACCTGGCATAGGCCCTCAGACAGCTGAGAAGCTCAGGTCAGCAGGATACACGACAGTAGAGTCCATTGCGACAGCCTCGCCGGCTGAGATAGCTATGATAAGCGGTATAAGCGAGGCTCAGGCAGCTAAGTTCATAGCAGCTGCTAGAGCTGCACTAGACCTCGGAGAGGTTGAGACAGCCTATGAGTTCCTCCAGAGGAGGAAGCAGGTTAGGAAGATATCAACAGGCTGTAAGGCTCTGGATGACATGCTGGATGGGGGGATCGAGACAGGGACGATAACAGAGGTCTATGGGCCATATGGGAGCGGGAAGACGCAGCTATGCCACCAGCTCTCAGTGACAGTCCAGCTTCCAGAGGAGAAAGGTGGGCTAGGCAGAGGAGCATTCTACATAGATACAGAGCATACGTTTAGGCCAGAGAGGATAGTCCAGATAGCTAAGGCGTTTGAGCTAGACCCCATGGAGGCCTTAAAGAACATACTCTATGCTAGAGCCTTCAACACAGACCACCAGATGCTCATCACAGATAGGGCAGAGGAGTATATCAGGAGCAGGAACATAGGGCTCCTGATAGTAGACTCTCTCATAAGCCACTTTAGAGGAGAATACGTTGGGAGAGAGACTTTAGCTGAGAGGCAGCAGAGGCTCAACAAGTACATACACAAGCTCCTCAGGATGGCAAGCATATACAACATAGGAGTCTTAGTGACTAATCAGGTGCTAGCTAACCCAGCTGTATACTATGGAGACCCTCTCTCGCCAGCTGGAGGACATGTGCTAGGGCATGGAGTCACATGTAGACTCTACATAAGGAGGACTAAGGGAGATAGGAGAGTGATAAAGCTGGTGAAGAGCCCGTACCTACCAGAGTCCTCTATAGAAGTCGCGATCACAGAGAGCGGGATCGTGGCTGCCGAGTAAGCTTGCCAAGCTGCTCGAGCACATAGCTGCGTATCTCCAGCAAGCTCCTCTCTGGAGCTATAACTCGGCCTCTCTCAACATGCTTGACCATCTTGTTCTCCATGGCCTCTCCGCAGCTCGGGCACCTGGGCTGAGGAGAGCCAGCTGCTAGAACCATGGACTCCATGCAGCTGCTGCAGTAGAATACGTCCTTCCTGCCAGCTGGCTTACCTCTCTTAGCTACAGGCCTCCCCTCGACCTCCACTATATCCATGCTAAAGTCTATGGTCTTGGCATTCGATATGTATGTTCCAACCCCGAAGGCGTCAGCTCCAGCTTCAGCTAGCCTCGCTACAGAGTCCTCGTCGAGGCCTCCTGACACGAATATCTTAACATGCCTGTATCCTCTGAGGTCTAGCTCCCACCTCACCTCCCTTACTATGTCCTCCATTGAGCCTCTCCTTGAGCTGGGGGTGTCAAGCCTGACAGCAAAGAGCCTCTCCTTGAGGAGCTCAGCTGCCATGATAGCCTCAACCTTCTCATCATAGAACGTGTCGACTAGAGCTATCCTGGGGACCTCGCTAGGCATCACGTCGTCGAATGCCTTCCAGGCTCCCCTCTGATCTCCGAACACCAGGATCAGGGCGTGAGGCATTGTGCCAACAGGCTTGAGGCCAAGCTCGCTCAGCAGCTTGAGGGAGCCGCCATCACATCCTCCTATTATCGCAGCTCTCTCTATAACCAGGCTGACAGCTGGATGCATCCTTCTGACTCCAAAGCTGTAGACAGGCTTTCCTCTGGCTGCAAGCTTCACCCTAGCTGCTGCAGTGGCTACACCAGAAGCCTGGCATAGCATCCCGAGTATAGCGGTCTCATACCTGCAGAACACGCCATAGGGGCCCTCCAGCCTAGCTACAGGAACCTCTCTCCTGAACACTGTGCCCTCTGGCAGTGAGTAGAAGTCTATGTTGAGGCCTTCTAGGAGCTCACAGACATCCTTCACGCCTGCTAGCACAGCCCAGCTCCAGTTGTCAGGGAGCTTATGTGAAACTATCTCAGCAGCAACCACCGTGTCATAGAGCCCCTTCCTCCTGAGAATCTCCTCAGTCCTCTCGAAGTATATGTCTGTTACATCACCTCTCTTGACCTCCTCCCAAGTCACCATATTGAATAGACGCAAGCTAGCACCCAAAAGAATATGTAGGGGAGACAGCTGATGTATAAAGGTTAGTGAGCTGGTGGCTGCATGGAGAGGGTTCAGGGGAAGGAGAGGGAAACTGGGCCAGTGGAGTACAAGCTTACGCTAGCTGAGGCAGGCAGCAGGAGGATAGAGGAGCTAACAACACAGATGGAGTACAGGATAAGGGAGGGGGGAGGAGAAGCCTTCTATGAGGTTGGCGTGACAGATGAAGGAGAGCTACTAGGGCTCCCACCACAGGAGCTAGAGAAGACCCTAGAGGTCTTGAGGGAGGTGGCAAAGAGGATCGGAGCTGAGCTGAGGGTCCTCAGGAAGGTGGAGGGGAAAAGGGGTGTTGTCGCAGAGGTCCATGTAAGGAAGGTCCTGCAGAGAGAGCCTATAAGCCTCACAATACCAGTTATAGGGAACGTAGACAGCGGGAAGTCCACCTTACTCAGTGTGCTTGCATTCGGTGAGCTCGACGATGGAGCTGGGGCAGCTAGAGCGAAGATAGCTAGACACAAGCATGAGCTCATGTCAGGGAGAACCTCTTCAGTCACAACAGTCCTGCTAGGGTTCTCAGATGGAGCTGAGGTCGTCAACAGGCTACTACCACACCCCTCTGAAGACGAGGTGTACACGAAGAGCAGCAAGGTCATATGCTTTGTAGACCTAGCTGGGCACTATAGGTACCTCAAGACAACGTTGAAAGGCATATGCTCACATGAACCAGACTATGGTATGCTCGTTGTCTCAGCGAACGCAGGGCTAATAGGCACTGCAAGAGAGCAGTTTGGGATAATGCAGGCCATAAGAACCCCTGTGTTCGCGGTGGTGACGAAGACAGACCTGGTTGGGAGGGAGATGGTTAAGAGGGTTCTTAGGCAGCTCTGGGAGCTAGCTGAGATGCCCTCAGTAGACAAGATACCGATGCTCGTGAAGAGCAGAGGAGACCTCGTAGTAGCAGCCAGACACATGAGGAGTGGCAGGGTAATGCCTGTGTTCCTTGTCTCAAGCAAGACAGGAGAGGGCATAGGCAGGCTAGTGGAGTTCCTATCTCTGCTTCCACCTAGAAGGCATAGCAGGCTGGATCCATCAGCTCCATTCCGCATGTATGTGGAGGACAAGTTCAGTGTTAGGGGAGTTGGGACAGTAGTCTATGGGCTTGTCCTAGAAGGGACTGTCAGAGTAGGAGACAGGGTCTGGATTGGGCCGGTCAATAGAGGCTACACGACTACTGCAGTGAAGTCCATCCAGATACATAGGGTGAACGCGAGGAGAGCTAGCTCAGGGCAGCTAGCCTGCCTAGCCATAGACTTAGACTACAGCTCTGTGGAGAAGGGCATGGTTGTGCTAGACATTTCAGAGAAGCCTCTTGCAGTAGAGAAGATTAGAGCTAGGATACTTGTGCTACACCACCCGACAACCATAAGGAGAGGATATCAGGCTGTACTTCACGCCCATAGCATAAGGGAGACTGTGAAGTTCACGTGGACGTCGAAGGAGCCTCTAAGGACAGGTGACATGGCTAAGGTAGACCTTGAGTTCATGTATAACCCAGTCTACATTAGGAGAGGAGAGAAGTTCTTCCTCAGGGAGGCCTCAACGAGAGCTGTGGGGGTTGTTGAGGAGGTTTATGCTAGAGAAGCCTCCTAGCAGCGAGAGCAGCCACAGCTAGAGCAGCTGCCACAGCTACTATAGGCAGCAGGCTTAAGCTCCTGCCTTCTCCTCCAGCCTCAACTGCATACTGAACCTCAATGATGCCGCTAGCAGCAGCATATATGACTGTAGTCTCATTGAACTCAACGACTCTAGACCCCCTTGGAGCTCTGAGCACGCTCAGGTTGCTAGGAAGCTCGAAGACCACCTGTAGCACACCAGCCTCAGCTAGGTCTGTGAGGATGACTGTGAAAACTCCTTCACCCTCCCTGATAGGCTTCAAAACACCAGTGCAGATGGCCTCAGGGGAGCCGCCAGCCTTCTCCACATGAGACTCGATGTCTTCCAGCTCATGGAGCCTGAGGACCTCCTTGAAGGCCCTGGCTGCCTCACTGGCAGCTTCAGGCGCCTCTAGTGTAGCTGTAGCTGACAGCACTGCGATAGCGTCCTCTCCTCTGACGTATATCCTGATGGACTTCGCAGAGAGGCATGCTGCAGGTTCAGCAGCCTCCTCAGCCTCGGAAACCCTCACAATCGTGTGATTCTCTATGTATGTGGCCACAGATCCAGCTGAGATCCTGGCTGCAGCTCTTATCGCCCACACCCCAGCCCTGATGGCTCTAGCTCTCAGCTTGACCTCCTCAGCCCCCCTGACGACCAGAGGGAACTCCATGGATCCCACTGAGAGAGATGGTGAGCTGAAAACTGTAAGCTGCACGGAGGCCTCCCTGCTGACCTCAATCCTGACCCTGAGCTCGAAGCTCTCTCCAACCTTGACCTCGAGCCTATCAGCTTCAACAGTGAGCTGAGCCTTTAAGGGAGCTCTCCTCAGAGCTATGGTGACCTCATTAGATCCCCTTCTGACCTCGACAAGCATGCTGCAGGCTACATAGCCTGGCTTCGAGACAGAGACGTCAGCTATGCCAGTACTCAACCCTCTGACCTCTATCGCTCCTCTAGATGTCTTGCCTATGAGAGAGCTGTTCACGTACACCAGAGCTCCATCTATAGGGCTACCTGACTCATAGTCTAGGACGCTGATGTGCAGGGAGGCTTCCCCAGCCTCCTCAGGTACATAGACCACCCTAGAGGTGGCATATGTCCTTCCAGCTGGGCTTCTAGCAGCTAGGACTATGGTATATGACCCTGGATCAGGTAGATAGAGCTCAAGCTTCCTCCTGTAGCCTGGTGTAACCCAGCCTTCAGCAAGCACCTCGCTCTCTCCACTTGGATAGTAGGCTGTCAAAGCTATTTGGGCCGGAGCTACATCTACTGAGAACTCGACTCCGATGCTCTCTCCTATGGCAGCCTGGCTTCTCGACACTGACAAGGCTACTTCAGGCTCTCCAGCTGCCCCCAGAGGCGTGAAGTATCCCTCAGCAGCAGTGACAACAAGCTTGAAGCCACCCTGCCAGTAGAGGAGTCCTGATACCCTGCATAGCGTCCCAGGCTCCTGGGGGGAGCCACCAGAGTAGACTATCAGCTGGATGACTTCACCAGCTTCAAGAGCATACCCGCTGGAGTTCAACACTACTGCTCTAGCATGCCAGTATGGTGAGCAGCAGCTGCTGAAGTAGGTCATCCTCTCTATCAGGACACATGAGACCTCAGCTTTACCAAGCAGGCTGCTGCCCTGCATGATTGAGGAGAGCATGATGACTGCAGCTAGTGCTTCAGCCCTCATCTCTCAGCACCTCAAATATCCTAGCTATCACCCTGTTGGCTGACCTTCTAGCCCTCTTATCCAGGTATACGACCTTCACTCCATGGAGCTCCCTTAAGCCTAGAGCTCTCCTTCTCATGGTGACCACCAAGGGTATGCCTCTCTTAGAGCAGTACTTTACAGCATCATCCAAGCTAGCAGCTCCACCGACAGGTGAGGCAGGAGCCCACACACCCCTGTAGCCTAGCATCTTGAGCCTCCTGTTCACTGAGAAGAACATGTGCCTCGGAATCGAAGAGTCAAAGAATGCTATAGGCTTGCTGCTCTCAGTCCTGACCTCACCTAGCTTCAAACCCGACACCAAGCTCAGATGCCCTCATGTAGGGTATGCCTAGGTTAGAGAGGGCTTCAAGGAGCTTCTTCCTCTCACCTCCTCTCATCCCCTTCCAGTCTACCAGAGCCCTTGAGACAGGTTCTAGAGTACGCTCCATACAGTACTTTACTAGGCTCTCTGAGATCAAGTGGGTGTAGTGCTTTGACATCGCATGACCTATCGCAAGCTCACCATCAGCCATGACCCTAGTATACCTCCTGTTTATGTGGGGGCCTCCAAATGCTACTGCAGTCTTGAAGCTCCTCCTCTCCTCTAGAGCATAGGTGACAGCCTCACCTACAGCTGAGGCAGCTCTCCTGTCAGTCCAGTTTTCAAGCCTGCTTCCCACTTCAGCAAACATCACAGGGCAGTCTAGCGTGGGGCCATGATGTGTACACTCGAAGGCAGCCTCATATCCTATGCTCTCAGCTTGCCTGCTAGCCTCCATTAGGAAGAGCTTCATCTTGCTAGCTGGAGCTATGGAGAGCCTACCGCTCTCGCCTCCGAGGACAGCTTCACCGAAGTTGCCAGTCACATGGGTAGAGAGCACTGGAGGGCTTCTCCCACTGTGCCTTGAGAGGAACACAGCTAGCTCACTGCCAGCTGGGATGGCTGTGCTGGGGGTGTAAACTATGTCACAGCTGACAAGCTTAAGGACGCATTCTGAGCTCAGCCTAAGCGTGAATGTGTCTTCACCTATCTTGGTGCCATAGTGTGTAGCAAGCCACTCAGCTATCCTCAAGCCAGCAGGGTCTCTTCTGCTGGCAACCAGGAAGACGGGCAATGCAACCTCCCTTGAAGTGGGGGGTTAGCAGTCTCCCGTGCTTCCCGTGCCCTCTCGGAGCACAGTACAACACGGGACGCCACCGGGCTTAGCTTCCGGGTTCGGCATGAGTCCGGGCGTTTCCCCGGCGCTTTGACCGCTAACCCTCAGCTCAAGGGACTTGGCCACTATATAAACTTAGTGCCTATGCGGCCTCTTGGCTCTCCACCTAGCTCTCCTAGCCTCCTTCTCATCTAACACAGCTGAAGCCAGCTCCTCTATCCTAGGTGGCCTGCCAGGGATCCTCGTGTACTCTGCTCTCAGCCTGGTTTCAGCTCTCCCACCTGACTGCTCTATCTCCCTCTTCAGGTGTATAGCGAGCTCCTCACCCTCGCTATCCAGGTCAGTAAGTATGATGAACTCTCTCCCGCTGGCATAGCTAGGTGTGCACCTGAGCAGAGACAGCAGCCTGGATGCATGCTCGAAGCACCCATCGACTCCAAGAGCTCTCAAGGCCTCCTCGTCTCTCTTGCCCTCTACCACTATCACAGCACCCATATATGACTCTTCAGCTAGAGCCCTAGCCCACTCAGCTAGCTCCATGTGCTTGCCTCTAGGCAGCTGAGACACCCAAGATTTAATTCGGAGAGCAGGTTATTAGATTAGCTGTGATGACACGACGCTCACCTGAGGGAAGCCGATGAAGTCAGCTTCACAGCCTGAGCTACGTGTACATTGTCTCAGGAGGCTTTCTCCCCCCTCCTGGGGCAGGTATCTTCCCAAAAACCCTCTCATACTGCTCTATGTTCCTGGAAAGCTGCTCAGCTAGCAGCTTAGCCTGCACAGGAGACATCACGACCTCAAGCAGCATCTCCCTGACCACAGAAGGCTGCGATAGCACCTCAATAGAGCCCTCAGCCACCTCAGTTGAATCCCTGAAGAATAGCAGCCTGAACTCTGTCAGAGAGTGCCCTACAACCGAACCAGAGACATAGTACTGCCTGAAGGACTCAGCTACCTTGACCCTCACCCTAGCCCTCTGGCTCAAGCCTAGCACCAGATAGCTCAGCTGACAACGCTTATTAACAGAGAGGAGCCAAGCAGCCTGGTGGATGCTTGAAGTATACAGCTCGAGACCTAGAGAGAGATCTTGCAGAAGGCAGGATATCTGAGGAGGAGTATAAGAGGAGGAAGAAGATCTTAGAGAGGATAGATAGGCTTGAAGAAGACCTCATAAACGGCAGGATAACAGAGGAGCAGTTCAGATCTAGGAGAAATGAGCTCATGCATGAGATATTCAGAGGACCCTCTCATGAGCTGCCTAGGCCAACAGGGCCTCAGCCACCAGCTCTACCCTCACCTCCCCCTGAACGCCAGCTTCCTCCACCACCTCCGCCTCCGCTAGCTCCAGTGGCTCCTGGAGCTGAGGTCAGAAGGCTTGCTGCTGGGAGGGCCGAGATCGAGAGGAAGAGGAGGAAGCTTAGAGGCCTATTGGAGAGCGGGAAGATAAGCGAGAGGACTTTTGAGAAGCTGGACCTAGAGCTTAGGGAGAAGCTTACAGAAGTCGTGGAGAAGCTCAGATCCCTTAGAGACGAGATCGAGAGGAGGCTATCTGAGGTAAAGGCTGTGCTCGAGGAGAAGAAGCTTGAGAGAGAAGAGAAGTATGCGAGAATGGAGATCGGGGACATAACCAGAGAGGAGTATGAGGGGGAGGAGGCTAGGATAAGTAGGGAGATCAAGGGGCTGGAGGAGGAGGCAGCTCAGCTGGAGGAGGCGCTGAAGGCTATTGGAGAGGAGAGCTAGAAGGCTGAAGACAGCAGCAGCGCTAGTATACCTGAGAGCTCTACACAAGTCTATAGCTGTCCCAATTTGGGTCAGGTTTGCTGGCAGGAGGATTCTAGTGTGCCCTGGAGCCTTCACGCCAGCTGGGACGGTGTCAGCGTCTCTGATAGCCAGGTGCATAAGGCTAGAGGGCTGGGAGGAAGTGTTGGAGGTAGGCTGTGGGAGTGGAGCTCTAACCGTGCTGCTAGCTGAGAGAGCTAGGAGGGTAGTTGCAGTAGACGTGAGCAAGAAGGCTTTAGCCTGCACGGTCGCAAACCTATCTGCTCTGGGGCTCATGGAGAAGGCTGAGGTGAGGCTTGGGAGCCTCTACACCCCACTGAAGCCAGGCGAGGTCTTTGATGTCGTGGTCTCTAACCCACCTTATCTGCCTACCCCGATGAAAGAGGGCATGTGGGGAGCTGGCCTAGGGCTTGAGCTACTCAGAGATCTGGCTCTTGGAGCAGCTAGACACCTCAAGCCTGGAGGTAGGCTATATGCCTCTGCCTCAACCCTGACTCCAGCTATAGTCCTAGCTAGAGCCATGAGGAAGGCAGGGTTTGATGTCGTGGTCGCTGGAGCAGCGAGGACTCCGCTCGACACCATCGTGGTTCTTGAGGGGAGGCTAAGGCTCATACCTGAACGGGTGCCTAGCTGACTTTCCTAGAGCAGATAGCTCGCTTAGGGTAGGTCTCCCTGTGAGAGCCTTGATCAAGGCATCTCTCATAGCCTTATAGTTGTTCATCATCACTCTCCTAGGGTTCGTTGCATCAGGGTGTACGAACACGTTAGCTACCATGACTAGCTTGCCAGCTAGCTCCCCTGGGATAAGCCCGCTCTCAGCAGCCTCTCTCACAGCCATCTCAACTCCCTTTGTAGCATAGTGGTAGAAAAGCTGGCGATGCCTCTCCTTGACCATAGGGGTTGTCGGGACCACAGCTACCTTAGGCTTAGTGTCCAGTAGAGTAGGCCTCCTAGCTGGGTTCTCTTCCCTGAGAGCTTCATTGAAAGCCTCACCTACAGGCCCATCCTCCACCCCTAGCACTAAGTCTATGTGAGCCAAGTCAACTGAGCCAGGTGTTGTCAATGCCTCTCCAACCAGTAGAGTGAATTCTCTGGCAGTAGGCTTAAAGCTCACCTTCCCAAGCTTAGCCAGCCTGCTCAGCAGCTCCATCTCGACATCATATGGAGGTGAGCCCCCTCGGATTAGGGGGGGCCTCGTGTGTCCTACATTGAAGCCCATAGCTCTCAGACACGTCTTTACAGCTGAAGCACCATAGCTTCCGATGAGCCTCAGCAGAGTTTGGATACTACTCTGGAGCTCTCGTGCCTCAGCTACCTTGCCCTCCTTGAAGAGCCTGTATATCTCAGCTAGCTCCTCTGGTAGCACGTTTGCTGCAGCAAGTATCAGGCCGTCTGCCCCAGCTGCCAGAGCCCCCACAACGACCTCCCCGCTGCCACAGAGTATCGAGATCTCCCCCTTAACCTTCTCGTATAGGGTTGAGATGTAGGCTATGCTACCAGAAGAGTCCTTTATCCCAGCTATGTCGTCTAGCTCAGCAAGCCCCTCTACAACCCACCATGGTATGGTATAGCCTGTCAGCTTAGGCATGTTATAGAGTATGACTGGAGCAGCAGTCTCACTTGCAACCCTCTCATAGTGCTCATAGATCTCCTTGTCAGTTGGCTTGAAGTAGTATGGTGAGATGACAAGCAGAGCATCAGCTCCACACCTCTCTGCTAGGTGAGCTACTTCAATTACCTCCCTTGTCGAGGGGGCACAGGCGCCAGCTATGAAGAGGCCTCTCCCTGACAGGAGGCTTGAAGCCTGCTCGAAGAGCTCAGCCTTCTCCTCCATGCTCAGGTATGGGAACTCTCCTGTGGTCCCAGCTACAACCACACCACTCACACCAGCCTTGAGCTGCCACTCCACTAGAGAGCTGAAGGCCTCGAGGTTGAGGCTGCCATCCTCCTTGAAAGGCGTCACTATAGCTGACAGAACACCCTCTATCCTGAGCTTCAACTCCACTTCACCTCCTTCAATGCCTTCACCACCTCTCTGTATGTGCTCCAGTAGACAGCGTTCCTGTCCACTAGGCTCGGGCTCAGCTTGACCCTAACTATTATGACATGGCTTTCACAAGCCTCAGGTGGGATAGAGCTTCCAATGGAGTCTATGACAGCCCTAGCGACTGCAGCCTGAACTGGCCCATAGACCATACTAGCCTGCCTCAAGCTTCTGATATCGACCTCAGGGACTATCAGAGTCGGAGGCTTAGCAGCCAGGTTCGGCTCAGCTACAGCTAGGAGAGCTTCCCTGAAGGCCTTAGGCCTAGCTAGCTCCCTAGCCCACCTGTAGCCGACCTCACTGCTCTTCAGGCCAGCTTCAACCTCTATGTGGACTTCAGCTTCAGGCGGAAGCTCCATGGGGATTGCACCCAGCTTCGCTAGCTCTAGCCTGATCTCTTCTCTGACCTCTCTTGGCAGTGAGCCACCAGCCTTCAGAGGAGCTCTACACCTGCCAGCTGGGAGCCCTAGGTCTCTCAGAGCAGCCTTTACAGCCAATGGGCCATACCTGGCTATCAGCCTAGCCAGCTTCTGAGCCCTAGCCTGCATCATCCTAGCTTCTTCAAGCTTACCCTCCTTGAATGCCTTATAGACTCTAAGCCAGACCTCAGGTATGATGTTAGCTGAAGCCAAGATTGCACCACTAGCTCCAAGCACCAGAGCAGGGAGCACAACCTCATCGTGGCCACAGAGCACTGCAGCTCTCCCCTTGAGATAGCTTGCGACCTCAGCTAGGTATGGTAGGCTACCACTGCTGTCCTTTACTCCACTCAGCCCCTCGCTAGCTAAGTCCTCTAGCACAGACCTCGGGATATAGTATCCAGTGCACTGTGGTATGTTATATGCTAGCAGAGGCAGGTCTATCCTGCCCATGATCTCCATGTAGTGCTGGTACACGCCCTTCTCACTTGGCTTAAAGTAGTATGGTGAGACAACAAGCAGAGCATCAGCTCCAATGTCCTCAGCTTGCCTAGCATACTCTATAGCCTCTCTAGTAGAGGAGGCTCCAGCTCCAGCTATGACAGGCACCCTCCCATTCACCTGATCTACAGCAGCCTCTAGAGCAGCTCTCCTCTCCTCCATGCTCAGGTATGGGAACTCTCCTGTGGTCCCAGCTACAACCACACCACTCACATCCTTCTCAACCAGATGCTCTACAAGAGACCTGAGAGCCTCTATGTCTAGAGCTCCTCCACTAAAGGGGGTGGCTATAGCAGGAAAGATACCTTCGATTGCATGCATCTGGATCTAGCCCCTGCTGCCAGCTACAGATAAAAGCTTACACCACTAGAAGAAGGATGCTGACTAGGCCCCATGGGGCTTTCAGCTCCATGTGGACCAGAACTCTGGTTAAAGCCACTGAATAGAAGCTTTTCTGCCAGCCATGACAACATGTTTTCAATACGAAAAGTTTTTCTATGTAATAGATCATGTGAAGAGAACCGATGAAACGTGTTTGAGAGGTGTCTGCTTGAAGGTCGACAGCATAAGCCTGCTTAAGTATACTCTCGATAACAATGCCACCAGGCGCCTCTTGATGCTTCTATCAGGACGCTGCCAGAGGGATGGTGAAAGCAGGCTTGAGGTCGCCCTTGAGCTCCTCACTGGAGCCAGGAAGGAAGCCTGCTGGACCTGCAGGCACCTGGCTAAGCCAGCTGTCAAGTGGGCTGTTAAAGCTGGCGGGAAGGCATTTGGTTTAAGCTTCAGTGAGATCATCGAGGCCTTCAGGCAGCCTTACTGGAGAAGAGGACTCATAAGTGTTCTCAGAGGGATAGCTAGCTTCGGTGTGAGGAAGCCCTTCACCCCTGGAGCACCATTCCTCATCGTCTGGAACTTCACATATGCTTGCAACCTCAGGTGTAAGCACTGCTACTCTTCAGCTGGCGAATCTGCACACAGAGAGCTGAGCACAGAAGAGGCTAGACGCGTCGTTATAGACCTAGCTGACTCAGGGGTTGTTGCAGTAGCCTTCTCAGGTGGAGAGCCTCTGCTGAGAAGAGACTTTTATGAGATAGCAGAGTTGGCCCATGAGCATGGGCTCTACACTGCTGTAGCTACCAATGGCACAGTGATCACAAGGGAGGTTGCAGCTAGGCTCAGAGAGGCTGGGATAGGCTATGTCCAAGTGAGCTTAGATGGAGCTAGAGCAGAAACCCACGACTCCTTCAGATGCGTGAAAGGAGCATTCGAGAAGGCTATCAGAGGAATAAAGAACCTGGTCGAGGAGGGGGTGTTCGTTGAGGTCGCTACAACAGTCACAAAGCTGAACTATAGAGAGGTTCTGGAGATCATAGAGCTCTGTGAGAAGCTTGGAGTAGACTGGTGGATGATGTACAACTTCGTCCCAACAGGTAGAGGAAAGGAGATCTTCGACCTCGACTTGACTCCAATGGAGAGAGAAGAGCTTCTTAAGATGCTATGGGCCAGGCTCAAGAGTAGCTCAAGGATGCAGGTGCTCTCTACAGCACCCCAGTTTGCTAGAGTAGCCCTCCAAGCTGAGGAAGGGGGGAGTGAAGTCATCGTCCCAGGACACTTCTATAACCCTAGGCTTAGAGGGAAGCTCGTCAATCTGAGCAGCTTCATAGGTGGCTGTGGAGCAGGTAGGCTATACTGTGCAATAGAGGCTGACGGCAGCATATACCCGTGTGTCTTCCTGCCTCTCAGAGTTGGGGACATGAAGAAAGACAGCCTAAGCGACGTGTGGATGGGGTGCGATGTGTTCTGGGACCTTAGAGACAGGGAGAAGCTCAGGGGGGAGTGTGGAAGCTGCGAGTTCAAGTATGTTTGTGGAGGATGCAGAGCTAGAGCATACGGCTACTTCAGAGACTACCTTGCACCTGACCCTGGCTGCATCTATAGCAGTGTCAGCCAGAGGCTTGAGGTGCCTTGCCTTGAGAATCCCGCCAAAGCTCCTGTTTAGAGACATGCTGAGGCCTCTGATACTAGTGATGCTCTGCGAGAAGCCTATGCATGGCTACCAGCTCATAGAGAAGATAAGGGACATCACAGGCCTCACCTTCAGTCCAGGAGTAGTCTATCCTCTCCTCTATAAGATGGAGGAGAAGGGGCTGATAAGAGGAGAGTGGATGGAGAGAGGTGTCAGAAGGAGAGTCAGGATATACAAGCTGACAGAGGAGGGCCATAAGATAATCAGAGAAGTCAGGGTGATATTCGAGAGGATCTATAGCATGCTAGCTTAGCCTTTCACCTTCTTCACAACCTTGACCTCCTCGATCATGGTAGCAGGATACTGCCCCATCTCATCTTTCTCATACTTCTTGACCATGTCCCATATCACCAGAAGAGCTATAGCTACAGCTGTCAAAGCCTCCATCTCGACACCAGTCTTAGCAGTAGTCTTCACCCTACACCACACCTCAATGCAGTCGTAGCCTAGCTTCACCTCAGCTTCAACATGTGTTATCGGTAGTGGATGGCAGAGAGGTATGAGCTCAGGCGTCTTCTTAGCTGCCATCACTGCAGCAAGCTGAGCAGCCTGGAGGGGGTCGCCCTTCTCTATCCTCCTGCTCTTTATGAGCTCAACGGTCTCAGGCTTGAGCCTTATCCTGCCATAGGCCTCAGCCTCCCTATAGACCTGAGGCTTACATGTGATGTCTACCATACTGACTTCAGGCATCTCCCCACCTCCTTGAAGTATGGTTCCCTGAGTGAGACAGCCTTTATGAAGGTTTTTGCAAGCTCTTTGTCGCTTGCACCAGCTCTCATGAGGGAGAGGGCATCTATGAGGTTGTCGTTTCTCATAAGGCATGGCTTAAGCTTCCCATCTGACGTGATCCTGAGCCTGCTGCAGCACATGCAGAACAGGCTGTTGTGCATAGGCTTCACAACCTCAACCTCACCACCATCCTCGAGCAGATACTTCCTCCTGCTATGCATGCTCCTCACCACAATAGCTCTAGCTCTCCTCTTTAGCTCCTCCTCTATGCCAGCTAGATCCCAGTGGTACTGCTTGTAGAGTGGATCTGAGCTTGGAGAGCTGGAAACGAGCTCTATGAGCTGCAGGATGGCACCAAGGCTCTTGGTGAGCTCAAGCATGCTCCAGATCTCACCTGTATTCACCCCTTTGAGAAGCACCATGTTCACCTTAACCGGCCTCAAGCCAGCCTCAACAGCTGCCTCTATGCCCTGAACCACCCTCCTGACGTCTCCTCCCCCAGTTATCTGCTGGTACTTCCCTCCATCAAGCGTGTCTAAGCTGACATTGACCCTCCTCAGCCCTGCTTCAGCTAGCTCAGCTGCCAGCTTAGCCAGGAGGACACCGTTAGAAACCATCGACACCTCGCTCACATTAGGTAGGGAGCTGATAGCAGCTACAAGCTCAACTATGTCTCTCCTCAGCAGAGGCTCTCCGCCAGTCAGCTTCACTTTACTCATGCCAAGCTCAGATGCAATCCTCACAAGCCTAGTGATCTCCTCAAGCTCCATCTCTCCTTGAGGGCTTAGCTCCCCCTCTCTGTGACAGTATATGCACTTGAGGTTGCACCTCTGAGTCACTGAGACCCTGAGACTTGTCACAGGCCTCCCATGGGGGTCTACTAGAGGCATCAGCTTACATCTTCAGCTCTCCTTAAAACGCTAGCGCTCCACCTGAAGCTACTTGACTACTATAGCAGTATGCGTATCTATCACACCTCCTATCCCTCTGATAGAATCTATGATGACCCTCAGGGTATCTAGGCTGTCGACCTCCATATAGACTATGACGTCATATACGCCTGTTATCTCGTGGACGACCTTCTCTCCACCGACCTCAAGTATGTAGCTTCCTACCTTCTCCTTTATCTCCTCTATGACAGATTCCTCGCTTCCAGGCTTCACTCTAATGAATATGAAGACCTTCAACCCTCACACCATAGAGCTCTACTCCATAGGCTTAAAAGCTTGCCTGCCAAGGCAGCTAGACCCTGTAGAGCACATGCTCGCTTCTGAACATCTTGACCATAGCTAGTATCATGGCTGCTAGGAACAGGAGATTTGAAGCTAAGGCGATGCCTGTAGTCCTCAACGTAAGCTCCCTGAGGACGGCGTCTCTCACAGCAACTATTATCCCTATCAGGGGAGCTGGAGCCAGCTTCCTCATGGTAGATGGGCTGAGATATGGGACTATTATCACCGGCGCTACTATAGCGAGATTGAGGAACCCAAGGTACTGAGTTCCCTCTCTATATGTCCTAGCATATAGGCCTAACATCATCATCATAGAGCTACCTATCATGCTCCCTAATATGACTCCGAAGCCTATCGTAGCTGTCTCCTTCACTCCTATTCTGAGGGCAGACTGCACAGCTGGCGTGCCTTCTGCAGCAGCCATCTCAGCAAAGAACTTCAGCTGCATCTCTGATGCTATGGCTAAGCCTGCTATCGTGCTGACTGCAGCAAGCAGTGACAGAGCCCACACGCCAAGGAACTTCCCTAATATCAGCTTTATCCTCGGCGCTGGAGCTGTGAGGAGCATCTCTAGAGTCTTCCTCTCCTTCTCACCTGCAGTGGTGTCTATGGCATAGCTTGCGCCACCCAGGAAAGCTGTGAGCCCAACCATCATGGGTATTATCATCGCCAGCATAGCTACCTGAGGAGGCACAGCCTTGACCGACTCTAAGACCACTGCAACAGGGTTTAGTATGTCCTCTGAGACTCCCTGCTCCCTCAGCCTGACTGCAGCAACCTGCTTCGAATACGAGTCTACAGTACTCCTCACTATCGAGAGCCCGCTGCTTCCTCTCATGCTAGTTGGATCCCATATCACCTTGAGCATGGCTTGCCTCCCAGCCCTGATCTTCCTCCCGAAGTCCTTCTCGAACTCCAGAGCTAAGTCTACTTTAGATGAGACAACTAGAGCTGTTATGTTCTCCATGGGTGAAGCCTCGTAGACTAGAGCTAATCCAGTGGAGTTCAGCATCTCAACGATAGCCTCAGCCACGCTATCCCAGTAGACTGCAGCTATCTTCGGAGGATTCCTCTTAGGAGATACGAAGTACATTGGGAGAGTCATGAGCACAGGGTAGAGGACTACTGGGAGCACTATAGTCATCGCTATGGTACGCCTGTCTCTAAGTGCATCCAGAACCTCCCTCCAAGCAACTATGAGGATGATAGACTTCAGGGTCTTAAAGGGCCTGGCTAAGACTGTCACCTCTCACCACCTAGCTGCATGAATATGTCCTCAAGCCTCTCCTCACCCCTCTTCTCTAGGACATCCCTCATCTCACCTACCTCAATGATCCTACCTTTATGGATCAAGGCTAGCTCCCTACACAGCTCCTCTGCCTCATACATGTTGTGAGTTGATAAGATGACAGTTTTACCTCTTATAGCCTTCTCTCTGATGAGCTCTCTAACCTCCCTAGCACTCACTACATCAAGGCCTGTAGTAGGCTCATCCATGATCAAGACAGGGGGGTCAAATAGGAGAGCTCTTATTATAGCTAGCTTCCTCCTCATCCCTCTTGAGAGCTTGTCAGCTATCACATCTCTCTTGTCAGCTAGATCGAATAAGTTGAGGTAGTAGTCTATCCTGCCAGCAGCTTCATCATAGCTCATCCCATAGAGCCTAGCATAGTACAGGAGGAACTCGACAGGAGTCATCCTAGGATATATACCTGTATCCTCTGGTAGGTAGCCTATTCTCCTCCTAACCTCCATAGGCTGCTCCAGGACGTCATAGCCAGCTACCCTAGCTGTCCCAGCTGAAGGCTTCAGCAGGGTGGCTAGTATCCTCAGGAGAGTAGTCTTGCCAGCTCCATTTGGGCCTAGGAGGCCGAAGACAACGCCCTCCCTCACCTTGAAAGAGACACCATCAAGAGCCTTAAATCCACCATAGTACTTGGTAACCTCCATGACCTCGATAGCATACATGAGCTACCACCTAACACAGTGCTTTTAAGCATTGACATAGGCATGCTTTTTCTCCGGTAGCAACGCCGCCTACACTCTGAGAGAGGGCTGCTACACGGTGCCTATGTATTTTTCACAGCTGTAGGTAGATGCTCTACCTCTATTACTGGAGTTCGACTATCAACCAACACATATGGTTAATAGCGGAGGTGGCAGAAGGAGCCTATGAGGCTTGTTAGGTGTAGGCTTGATGGAGAAGTGTTCTGGGCTGTGCTGAATAGGCCTGAGAAGCTTAATGCATTGAACCTTGATGCATGGCGTGAGCTGAAGGCTGCCATGGATGAGGCGTGGGCTAGCAGAGCTAAGGCTGTTGTTTTGACTGGAGCTGGTAGAGCCTTCTCAGCTGGAGATGACATCTATATGATGGCTGAGGCAGAGAGTGTAGAGGAGAACATCAGGATATTTAGGGAGGTTAGGAGCGTCATAGAGAGGCTACTGACCTTAGACAAGCCTATCATAGCTGCAGTAAATGGGCTGGCCTATGGAGGAGGATTCGAGCTCATGCTCCTATGTGACCTAGCTGTAGCCAGCAGGGAAGCTAGGTTCGCGCTGCCAGAGTGCAGGATTGGAGCATACCCTCCTATAGCAGCAGCTCTGCTACCAGTTCTAGTGCCAAGGAAGATAGCTATGGAGCTGATGCTGACTGGGAGAGAGCTTACAGCAGAGGAAGCCTACAGGCTAGGCCTTGTAAACAGGGTTGTCCCAGGTGATAGGCTCATGGAGGAGGCTAGAAACCTGGCTATGGAGGTGGCTTCAGTCTCCTCAGCTAGCATTAGGGCTGTGAAGAAGGTTTCAGCAGCTCTGCTGCAGCAGATGAGCCTCCCCAATACGGTGGATGAGCTCATAGCCTTATCTCAGACAAGAGAGTATAGGGCAGCAGTCAAGGCATTCGCTGAGAGGAAGCGTGGGAGGAGAGCTACATAGCTGTTGCATGCTGCATGTAGCAGTGGCTTCAGGCTGCTAAGCTGCTTCCCCCATGTATGCAGTAGGCTGAAGCTGCTATCCCCTGAACTTGGCTGCTCTGTTCGCTATCATTGCTGCTATGACTCCAGCTGCTACGCCAGCATCTATGTTGACTACTGCTACACCGAGAGAGCAGGATTGTAGCATGGATTTGAGAGCTGCCTCTCCTCTACCTCCCATCCCATAGCCTACTGAGGTTGGTAGACCTATGACTGGTATGTCGATCATGCTTGCTACCACTGATGGTAGAGCTCCCTCCATTCCTGCAGCTACTATGATGACGTCTACGTCTCTCCTAATCATCTCTCTCAGAGCCTTGAATGCCCTGTGCACCCCTGCTACGCCTACGTCATATGCTGTATAGACTTCACAGCCTAGCTCCTCAGCTATGACCTTAGCTTCCTCAGCTATAGGTATGTCAGATGTCCCAGCTGTTATCACACCTACCTTCCCGCCTGTCTTCTCTCTGGGGGCTCTCCTAGCAACTATTATCCTCGCAAGCTCATGCACCTCTAGCTCGGCGTCTTTGATCTCCTTCTTGACTGCCTCCATGTGCTCTCTGCTTGCTCTGCTGACTATGACCCTCCCACACCTGTCTAGTATAGCCCTCGCTATCCTAGCTGTGGCTTCAGGAGGCTTCCCCTCTGCTAAGACTATCTCAGGAACCCCCCTCCTGACCTCTCTGCCGACGTCTAGTAGAGCTAGGCCGCTGACCTCCTCTAGTAGGAGAGCTCTGATCATCTTCTCTGCTTCATCTACTGTAAGCTCTCCTCTAGCTAGCTTCTCAAGTATATGCCTCATAGGCTGCTAGAGGTAGGTTAAGGTTTTAAGCAGGCTGGTGTACTCTGAGGACGGTGATGGAGATGCCTACGCTCAGCACGGGGTACATAATAGTCGGCGCCTACGCTGACAAGCTCAGAAAGACCCTGTTTGCTCAGCAGAGCAGCCTAGTGAAGTCTGGTAAGCTAGACAGCAAGGAGCTGGCTAAGGCAGCTGGAGAGCTCAACAAGATGCTCTTTGAGATACTGGTCAACAAGCTTCAACTAGAGAGAGGAGATGTAGTCAGGGTTAGAGTTGACTATGAGGTGCAGGATGGAGCTGTAAAGTGGAAGTATAGCACACTCAGCATAGAGGCATTCAAGAGGATAGATCAGAGCTCTGTGGACAAGGCTGTCAGGGAGGCTTTTTCAGCGTCCTCCTAGCCACTGGAGCAGAGGCTAGCTGCTAGAGCCCCTATAGCCTTCTATGTCTAGCGTTATGTACCTGTAGCCTAGCCTCCTGAGCTCTCCCACAGCATCTGGGAGGAGCTCTGCTGCCTTAGGCAGATAGCTTCTAGCAACCTCTATCCTAGCTATCTCACCATGGTCTCTCACTCGGATGAGCACCTCTCCTAGGATCCTCCTGACAGCTTGCTCAGCTGCCCTCACCTTGAAGACTCTCTCCAGTGTTATCCTCTCTCCACTTGGGATCCTCGTAGCCAGGCAGCTTTCCTGAGGCCTCTCAGCGCCTGGAAGCTTGAGGAGCTTAGCTGCCTCCCTAACCTCCAGCTTAGTCAAGCCTGCTTCAGCTAAGGGAGCTCTGACACCCAGCTCTCTCATGGCCTTCAGCCCAGGCCTCTCCTCCCTGAGATCTGACGCGTTGGTTCCGTCCAGCATGGCTGCTAGCCCCCTCCTAGACGCGAGCCTGGCTAGCAGGCTGTACCTGGCTTTCTTGCATATGTAGCATCTCTCCTCCGTGTTCTCGGCGAACCCTGCTATATTGAGCTCATTGAAGTCTACTACCACGTGCTCTACCCCAGTGTACTCTGCTACAGCTCTAGCATGCTCTAGCTCCCATGGGGGGAGCAGAGGAGAGCTCACTGTGAACGCAACAACCCTAGCTAGGGCTTCAGCTGCTAGCGCTGTGACCAGAGAGCTGTCTACCCCACCTGAGAGAGCTACAGCTGCACTCCCCAGAGAGGAGATTATCTCTCTAGCCTTCCTGAGCTTGCTGCACAAGCTCACCAGCCTTAGCTACAGCTTCATCCATCACAATCCTCAGCGGCTTGCCAGCTGACTTTGAAGCTCTCTTCAAGTCCTCGAACTCAGGCTTAGCTCTCAGAACCCTGCCAGACAGGTCTCTAGCGACCTTCACCCTTATCCTCTCGCCCTCCACCTCAGTTTCCACAAGCTCTCTCCTCAGCAGCCTCCTAGAGCAAGCGTACATCCTCACACCTAAGGTTCCTGTCTCCTCTATGACAGCCATGGCTATATGCTCTGCGTCTCCTGGAGCAGCCAGAACCTTAAGCACCATAGCAGGCCTCCCCTTCTTGCCACACCCATAGAGTGCTATAGCGTCCTTTGCTCCAAGCTCCATCAGCCTCTCTATGGTATGAGACATGAGCTCCCCTGTCACGTCGTCTAGGTTTGCCTCTATGACAGTGACCTCTTCTCTCATGAGCATCGGCTTAAGCTCTCCGATGACGACCCTGAGGACATTTGCTACCTCAGGGCTGTCTCTCGCTCCAGCTCCGTAGCCAACTGCCTCAATTCTCATCTCAGGCTGGAAGCTAGCTGGCTCAGGCTTAAGGGCTGCTAGGAGAGCTGCTCCAGTGGGGGTTGTGAGCTCGCCGTAAGCTGGGCCTCCAGCTGATGGGAGGCCTGCTCTCCTCAGGATCTCTAGGGTAGCTGGAGCTGGAGCTGGGAAGGTGCCGTGAGAGAACGTAAAGGCTCCTCCTCCGAGGGCTACTGGGCTGCAGTATACGCGTGAGGAGAATGCATTCAGGAGGTCTAGGGCTGCAGCAACTCCAGCTACATCTACTATGGTATCAGGGGAGGCTACCTCATGCAGATGCACCTCGCTGGGCTTTACACCATGTACCTTGGCCTCAGCCTCCACCAAGATAGAGATAGCCTTCATAGCGTACTCTATAGCCTTACTTGAGCAGCCTGCTTCAGCTAAGCCCTGCTCAACTGCTCTCCTGATCTCCTCTATACTGAGCCTCTTGTCCTCTACTTCAGCTAGCAGCCTGCTTGCTCTGATTCCTCTCCTCTTCACTTCAGTGAGCTTAACTGATGCCTTGACCCCAGCTGACCTGCATGCCAGCCTAGCTGCTTCTAGAGGATCCTCTCTGATGCCTGTGTCAGCTAGGGCAGCTAGGAGCATGTCGCCTGACACTCCAGCTAGCCTACACTCCACGTATACTCCTCTCATGCTCACCTATAGCTGGTAGGCGACATAGCTTAAGAGATTACACCTGGCAGTCAGCTCTCTGATGATATCATTGCTATGGTCTGGAGGTCAAGCTCCACAATCTCCTCTGGGAGCTGTGGGTAGTGGAGCTGTGGAGCATATCTCTGGCCTTCTGTCACAGCCCACCTGAGGAATTCTGCTAGAGCCCTAGCTTTCTCAGGGTTCTCCTGGTTTCTGCGTACTATCACATATGAGAAGCTTGATATGGGATAGGATAGCTTACCTGGCGCGTTTACTATCGATACATGCTCCCAGCTCTCATCACCTCTAGGTAGGAAGCTAGCTGCCCCTGCTGCAGCAGCTGATATCGTTGTGAGGTTTGGCTCAACAAAGAAGCCATCTCTATTCCTTATTAGGGCAGTCTGTAGGCTGCTCTGGATGGCATATGCCAGCTCAACGTAGCCTATGGAATACCTGTTCTGCTTGACCACAGCTGCAACACCTTCATTCCCCTTTGCAGCGATCCCACGAGCTCCTATTTCAGGCGGGAATGAGAAGATCTTGCATCTCCCTACTCTAGCCTCCCACTCTTCTGAGACAGCAGAGAGGTAGTCTGTGAATATGTATGTTGTCCCGCTTCCATCAGCTCTCTTCACCACCACTATCTCCTCATCTGGTAGGTTAAGCTCTGGATTGGCTTCCCTTATCTCTGGGCTGCTCCACTTCCTTATCTTCCCAAGGTATATTGCAGCTAGGAGCTCTCCTGTAAGCTTCAGCCTCCCACCTAGCTCAGGTAGGTTATATACGACTGCTACACCGCCTAGGGTAACTGGGATGTGGAGGGCATCTGGGACCTTAAGCCTCTCCTCTCTGCTCATGGGAGCGTCACTTGAACCCCAGTCGACGCTTCCAGCTGTCAGGAGCCTTATCCCAGCCCCACTCCCTACACTCTGGTAGCTCACTGATACCCTTGGGTTCACCTTCCTGTACTCACTTACCCACCTGGACATAAGAGGATATTGGAATGATGCGCCTGCTCCCAGCAGAGAGATCTCTCCTCCACCCCTGAATGTGTAGGCCAGGTACGCTATAGCTAACAGGACGAGAGCTAGAGCTCTCTTCAACCTGAACCACCTATAAGCCCTCTTATCCTCTCAGCTAGCTCACCTGGAGTCAGTGGAGGCATCCCATTT
>JAVCBW010000015.1:0-29193 GCA_037917675.1 Thermoproteota archaeon | reverse complement strand
AAGTACTCTCTGACTATAGTAGACTCCCACTCCTCAACCTCTCTCAAAAGACCCTCAACAGACAAGAAAACCACCCTACCTGCTATACTTCCTGAAGAGTTCCCTGAATATCACCATCCTCTGTATCTCATTAGTCCCCTCATATATTTCAAATATTCTGCAGTCTCTATAAGCTTTCTCTGGCGTAGGCAGAGCCTTTATCGGCGTATACTCCTCATCCATCATGAAGCCTCGCCCACCGAAGATCTGTATTGCCTTGTGTGCAGCCCATGTTGCAGCTTCAGTCGCATAGCACTTTGCCATCGATGCTGGCAGTGTCACCATCCTCCTATCTATCCTCCCCTTTATCGCTAGATCTCTCAGGTATGCTGCCCTATATGTCAGTAGCCTAGCTGCATCTATCTTGGTTGCCATGTCAGCTATCATCCATTGAATTGCCTGGAACTCAGCTATCTTCTTCCCAAACTGCTCTCTCTGCGCTGAGTAAGCCATGGCCTGCTCTAGGCAGCTTTGAGCTACTCCAACAGCCTGAGCTGCTACACCGCAGCGCCCGTGATCTAGGGCATCTAAGGCAACGTATATGCCCTTGTTCAGCTGGCTAGGTCCACCTAATATGTTCTCCTCTGGCACCATCACGTTTTCAAACTTTATCTCACTAGTTGGTGCAGCTCTGAGCCCCATCTTCCTTTCCTGCTTCGGGTAAGATATCCCTTCAGTATCCTTCTCAACTATGAACACTGTTATGCCGCGAGCCTTGGCTTCTGGGGCAGTCTTAGCGAAGACCAGCAGTATATCCGCTATGTTACCGAGCATTATAAACTTTTTATGCCCGTTTATCACGTATTCTCCTCCCTTCTTCACAGCTGTGGTTTCTATTGATGCTGTGTCACTACCCCACTTAGGTTCTGTGAGAGCATAGGATCCTATTTTCTCTCCCTTCAGTATTGGAGGTAGATACCTCTTCTTTTGCTCTTCAGTTCCATACATAAGAATTGGGTTGCAGACAAGAGTTGGAGTATAGTCCACTAGCACGCTGAATGTCCCACATACCCTAGCTACCTCCTCTATCGTGACTATCTCAGTCAGGAAGCTTTCTCCTCTACCACCATACTCCTCAGGGACATGCTCAGCTAGAAGCCTTCTCTCACCTAGCTTCCTATATATGTCCCACGGGAACACCTTACCTAGCCCATCTAGGTTTTCTTCTTCATACTTCTGTCTGAGTGGAGCAAGCTCCTTCTCAGCAAACTCCCTAACCTTAGCTCTATGTTCCTCAAGCTCCGATGTAGCTAGGGGGCTATACAGGCTGACCTCAGGCATGAGGACACCAAGAGACCCATGGGCATGCTGCTTAAAGGCTTTAACCCCCGCTCAGCTTAGTACATCCTACCTCTGCTAGCAGCAGCCTATGGATAACACTTTAATGTAGGCTTCAAGCTGGGTTGCTGGGGTGAACTCTTGGAGTTTACATTCACAAGTGAGCAGGAGATGCTCAGGAAGGCTGCTAGGGAGTTTGCTGAGAGAGAGATTGCTCCAAGAGTGCAGGAGCTAGATGAGACAGGGGAGGTCCCAATGGACTTGGTTAGGAAGATGTTTGACTTAGGGTTCGGTGGTCTACTAATACCACAGGAATATGGTGGCAATGGGATGGGGCATGTCTCGAGAATGATTGTCATAGAGGAGATAAGCAGGGTCTCTCCTCCCCTAGGTTTCACACTCCAGATTGTACACTTAGGTCAGGCTCCAGTGATATATTTCGGTAGTGAGGAGCAGAAGCGTAGGTGGCTTCCTGAGCTGGCTAAGGGCTCTCTCATAGCCTCTTCTGCTGTAACAGAGCCGACTGGAGGATCTGATGTCCTCGGCATACAGACTACAGCTAGGAAGGAGGGAGACGAGTGGGTCATCTCAGGCAGGAAGTGCTTCATAACAAACGCTCACTTCTCGAATATACACGGTGTACTAGCCAAGACCGGGGAGAGGGAGTTTAGCTATTTCATGGTTGAGGCTGATAGGCCTGGGGTGAAGCTAGGCAGGAAAGAGGATAAGTTTGGGCTTAGGGGATGCGTCACAGGGGAGATCGCCTTCGATGAGGTCAGGGTTCCAGAGGAGAACTTGGTTGGCCCACCTGGCAAGGGCCTCAGGGTTGCGCTTTCCTCAATAAGCAATGTTGGGAGGCCTGGTGTAGCTGCTGTAGCCTTAGGTATACTGAGGAGGTGCCTAGAGGAGGCTGCTAAATATGCCAAGGAGAGAAAGCTCTATGGGAAGCCTATATCAGATCTCCAGGCGATCCAGTGGAAGCTGACAGACATCTACATGGACTACCAGACATCCTGGCTCCTAGTCTACTATGCTGCCTGGCTCAGAGACCAAAACCTCAGAGTTGACGCTGAGAATGCGATGTGCAAGTTCTGGGCTACAGAGGCAGCAGTCAGAGCTACGAAGCTGCTCACAGAGGTCTTTGGAGCATATGGAGTCTTAAGAGATTACATTCCACAGAGGCTTTTGAGGGACGCTCAGGTGCTGATACCCTCAGCTGGAACATCAGATATAATGAGGGTGGTGATGGCTAGGAAGGCTCTCGAGTTCTCTCCATAGCACCTACCTTTCATTTTGGTGAAGCCACTTGCCATACAAGCTAGTAGTCTGCATAAAGCAGGTACCTGATCCCAAGTTCATCAGTAAGATAAGAATAAGCCCTGAGACGAAGACTATAGTTAGAGAGGGAGTGCCGGCTGTAATAAATCCTCTAGATAAACATGCTCTAGAGGAAGCTCTCAGGATGAGAGAGCAGCATGGTGGCAAAGTGACAGTCATATCAATGGGCCCTCTGCAGGCTGAGGATGCTTGCAGAGAGGCTCTAGCCATGGGGGCTGACAGAGCTATACTGATCACAGACCGTAGGCTTGCTGGCTCAGACACGCTGGCAACAGCTCTTGCTCTCTCAAAGGCAGTCAGGAAGCTAGGAGACTTTGACTTAGTCTTCTGTGGAGCTGAGACGGTTGATGGAGGTACAGGGCAGGTGCCTCCTCAGCTAGCTGAGTTCCTAGATGTCCCACATGTGACGCGGGTCTTCTCCATAGCACTGAGAGGCAGAGAGGCTGAGGTCAAGGCTTCACTGGAATACGGGTATAGGAGGATTCTGCTGAAGCTGCCAGCTGTCATATCAGTGACGAGAGAGATAAATGTCCCTAGGATACCATCTGTATCTGGGATTCTAAGAGCACACCAGATACCAGTTGAGAAGTGGACTATAGAGGACATAAGCCTAAGCGAAGATGAAGTTGGCTTAAAGGGGTCTCCGACGATGGTGTCAGAGGTCTATGAGATCAAGGTGAAGAGGAGAAGGGAAGTATTCAAGGGTCCTCCTGACGAAGCTGCAAGATGGCTTCTTGAGAAGATAACTTCAGTGTTAGGTGGGTGAGTTGGAGCTCTGGGTCTATGCTGAGCAGAGGAGAGGCAGGCTAGCTTCTCCCTCCCTAGAGCTGCTTGGGCTGGCTAGAAGGATCGCAGACGAGGCAGGCTGGACTCTATCCTCCATTCTACTAGGGCATCGTGTTGAAGCCCTCTGCGAGATGCTCGTAGCATATGGAGCTGACAAGGTGTACTTGGTGAGCCATCCTCTCCTAGAGCTATACCAGTGTGAGCCCTACTCACGTATCCTGGCAGAGCTAGCCTCTGAGCTGAAGCCTGAAGCCTTCCTCTTCTCCCACACAGCTATAGGCTCAGATCTGGCTCCAAGGGTGGCAGCCAAGCTGAAAACAGGTCTCTCAGCACACATTGTAAAGCTGGAGCTAGGTGAAGGTGGTCTGCTCAGGCAGATGGTTCCAGGATTTGGAGGTAACATAATGGCTGTAGTACTATGCCCAGCTAGACGTCCTCAGATGGCTACCATAATGCCTGGTATAGCTGAGAAGCCTAAGCCAGACTGGAGTAGGAGAGGCGAGGTGATAAGGGTTGAGAAGGAGGTCTCTGAGGGAGAGCTGAGAGCTAAGACGCTAGAGCTAGTAGAAAAGCCTTTAGAGGAGAGGCCTATAGAGGAAGCTGACATAGTTGTAGCTGGAGGCTGGGGGCTGAAGTCAAAGGAAGGCTTCAGGATCGTAGAGGAGCTAGCAGATGCTCTCTCTGCTGCAGTAGGTGGGACAAGGCCTGCCTTGGATGAGGGGTGGATCAGCCCACACCAGATGATAGGGCACAGTGGCAAGACGATAAGGCCAAAGCTCTACATTGCAATAGGCATATCAGGTGAAATGCACCATACCATAGGAATACTAGACTCTGGTGTCATAGTTGCAGTAAACAGCGACCCTAATGCACCGATATTCGATGTATGTGACTATGGCGTCATAGGAGATGCATTCGAGGTTGTTCCAAGGCTGACTGCATTGCTGAAGGAGCTTAGAGGAGCCCAGAGGAGGCGAGAGCCTTAGTGACGCGAGCAACTCTAGCTCCAAGCTCCCTAGCCCACCTCATGGCCAGATTGTCGTCTGTCGCCTTCCTCCAGCCTCTATCCCACTGGAGGCTTGAAACAACAATGCAAGGTGTGCTAGTGGGGTCTCCTAAGCCCCCCACCACTATCATGCCGTGAGCTAGCCCAAACCTCATCATCAAGTCTACGGCAAACTCTCCTCCACCACACCTGAGCCCTGCAACAGCCATTGCAGCCAGAACCTTGTTCGCAAGCTTGTTCCCCAGCATCTTCAGAGGCCTAGTTCTATCCATGAAATTCTTGAGGATCCCTGGCACAGACCCCCAGTAGACTGGAGCACACAATATTAGCCCCTGTGGCTCCAGGATAGCTTCCGCTAGCTCTGGCATGTCATCGTTCTCGTCAAGAGGGCAAGGGCTCCTCCTCAGGCATACTCCACAGCCTGTGCAGGGCTCTATCCTGTAGTCTGATAGCCTAATCAAGGTGGACTCAACTCCCTCCTCTTCAGCAGCTCTCAAGCTCTCCTTAAGTAGAGCCTCAGTATTCTTACCAGGCCTAGGTGACCCTGATATCCCAGCTATAAGCACCCTACCATAGCTCAAGCAGCTCCCAGGGCCATAAGCCAACCTTATTAAAATTCAGCTGAGAAGGTAGCTGGGGCCCTCAGGCTTGCCAGAAGAAGATGTCAAGAGACAGATGGAGTACCTTGTCAACCCACATAGCATAGCTGTCATAGGTGCCTCAAGAGACTCAAGTAAAGTTGGCCACGCTATAGTCAGGAACCTGATCGATATAGGCTATAAGGGCGAGATTTACCCAGTAAACCCAAAGGCCCCAGAAATACTTGGAGTCAAAGCCTACCCCTCGATACTAGATGTGCCAGGTGAAGTAGACAATGCTGTGATAGCTATCCCAGCTAAGGCTGTTCCAGCTGTGCTAGAGGACTGTGGGGAAAAGGGTGTGAAGACTGTGACTATAATATCAGCTGGATTCAAGGAGACTGGTGGAGAAGGTGTCAGACTGGAGAAGCAGGTAGTTGAGATAGTCAGGAAATATGGGATGAGAGCTCTAGGCCCAAACTGCTTTGGTGTGATTGACGTATGGAACAGAGTCAACACCACCTTCGGCAGGGTTCTCCCCCCTAAAGGACATATATCGTTCGTCTCCCAGAGTGGCGCAATATGCATAGCAGTCCTCTACTGGGCTGTGAGAGAGAAGATAGGCTTCTCAAAGGTCATAAACCTAGGAAACAAGTGTGACATAGATGAAACAGACTTACTGACATACCTAGCTGAAGACCCACAGACTAGAGTAGTGGCATTCTACCTGGAGAACATACTCAGGGGCCAAGAGTTCATAGAGGCTGCTAGAGAGGCTATAAGAAAGAAGCCTGTTCTCGTGATAAAGTCAGGGCGGACAGAGGCAGGCTCAAGGGCAGCTGCCTCCCACACAGGTAGCATAGCTGGAATGGATGCTGCATATGATGCAGCATTCAAGCAGAGCAGAGTCTTGAGGTTTAGCAGGATCGATGAGATGTTCGATGCAGCTAGAGCCTTCGCTACACAGCCACTACCCAAAGAGGGTGGAGCAGCTATAGTCACTAATGCAGGTGGAACAGGGGTGCTGCTAGCTGACGCCTGTGAGCTAAATGGAGTCCCACTAGCAGGCTTCTCTCAGTCAACAATAAGAGAGCTGGAGAAGATACTCCCTCCACATGCTAGCTTCAGGAACCCACTTGATGTCATAGGTGACACCGATGCTGAGAGATACACCACAGCCCTCAGGATAGTGCTCAAAGACCCATCTGTGAGCTCTGTGATAGCAAACATGCTTCCGACAGCTCTCCTAGACGTCGAGGAGGCTGCTGAGCTCATTTCTAAGATGGGGGCTAGGAAACCCATACTAGCATGCTTCATGGGAGGAGAAGAGATGCAGAAGGCTATCGAAATAGTAAGGGAGAGGGGGATACCAAATTACCCTGAGCCAGAGAGGGCTGTCAAAGCACTATCAGCAATGATGAGATATGCTAAGGCTCTAAAGGAGCCTCCTTCACCCCCATCGCCAAGGTTCGACGCTGACGTCAAGCTTGCAAGAAACATCATAGAAAAGGCACTAGCAGAGAAGAGAGCTAACCTCACTGAGGCTGAGGCTAAGACCATACTCAAAGCCTATAACATCATGTACCCTGAGTTCAGAGTTGCAAGAAGCCTAAGCGAAGCCATCGCAGCTGCAGTCGAGATAGGCTACCCCATTGTACTTAAGATACACTCTCCTGACATACTCCATAAGACAGACATCGGTGGTGTGAGGCTGGATATAATGGATGAGGTAGAGTTGAGAAATGCCTACATAGCTATGACCATGAACGCCCGGAAGTATGCGCCCAAGGCCAGGGTTTATGGCGTAACTGTACACCAGCAAGTCCCTCCTGGACTGGAGGTTATTGTAGGAGGCATAAGAGACCCTCAGTTCGGCCCGCTCATAATGTTCGGTCTTGGAGGAATATACGTCGAGGTCATAAGAGACGTGTCTTTCAGAATAGCTCCCCTCTCACCTAGGGATGTAGATGAGATGATAAGGGAGATAAGAGGCTACCCTCTGCTAGCTGGAGCCAGAGGGAGGCCACCTGTCGATGTAGACTTCATCAAGGAGACGATATTAAAGGTCTCTCAGATGATGACCGAGCTACCTGAGATAGTTGAACTAGACCTGAACCCCATAGTAGTTTATGAGAAGGGAGGCTATACCCTAGATGCTAGAGCAGTTGTTCATCCTGCTGAGAGGTGAGTATGTTGGATAAGTTCCTGTGTATAGGAGGGTGTGAACCGAACTCAGGGAAGACCATGGTCGCGCTTGCGCTGGCTCTTAAGCTCAGAGACCTCGGCTACAAGGTTTCTTACCTGAAGCCAGTAGGCCAGAACATAACGACAATGGAGGATGGCAGCCTAGTAGACGAGGATGCTAAGCTAGCTGCTGCTGTCCTAGAGCTGCCGCTAGAGCCACAGCAGCTCACTCCAATCCTCTACCATGAAGACCTCATGCTGAAGTTCATGTTCAAAGGCTTAAGCGAAGAAGCTAAGGCTAAGATCCAGGCTGCAGCTAAGCTAGCATCCCAGGAAGCTGACATAACGATAGTTGAGGGGATGAGCAGGATATTTGACGGGATATCTACTAGCTCATCTATCTTAGATGTGTGTAGAGAGCTTGGCGGGAAGCTTCTCCAGATAGCTCTCTATGAACCACAGTACACTGGAGATAAGCTTCTCCTAGCCAAAAACCTAGCTGACAGCTATGGAGTTGAGATGATTGGTGGCATCGTGACTGGTGTAGATGAGGCTCTGATCCCTCAGTTTGAATGGGAGGTTCTCCCATTAATAGAGCAGAGGATAAGAGTCATGGGGGTGATTCCACTACTAAGGGAACTGACTCCTCTCACAGTTGGGGAGATAGCTAGCATACTGAATGCTAAAGTGATAGCTGCCCGAGAACACATGGATAAGGTTGTAAAGGAGCTGCTAGTTGGGGCATGGACTGCAGAGAAGGCTATAAGGTACCTGAGGAGAGTCACAGACTACGCTCTTGTCACTGGAGGAGATCGGACAGACCTGCTTCTGGCTGCGCTCGAGACTCCTGTGTCATGTCTCATTCTGACTGGAGGCTTCTACCCTGACCAGCATGTCTTAACTAAAGCTGAGGAGAGGAATGTGCCTGTAGTGATCTCGAGGTTTGACACCCTCACCACAACAAGACGTATAGATGAGTTAGCCTTTAAGCTCGATCCAAGCAACATAGAGAGGATAAGGAGGATAGCCTTAAGCGTCTCCAGGAGGATAGACATAAATGCAATCCTAGAGTCACTCAGCCTCCAGGGGTAGGTCCATGAAGATAAGAGTTCTCGGAGACGGCTACTTCAAGCTAGACAAGAGTTATCTCGTATACACGAAGTACATGGGCACCACATATAGGGCTTGCTTCAACATACTCTATGTGGAGACTGATGGAGAGCGTATCCTAATAGATACAGGGATAGGAGAGCTACCAGAGAAGTATAGGAGGTTCTATCCAGTTGAGAGGAGGCCGGGTGATGCTCTTGAAGCTCAGCTGAAGTCAATTGGTGTGGAGCCAGGCAGGATAACGATCGTTATAAACACGCATCTACACTTCGACCACTGTGGGAACAACAAGCTCTTCAAAAACGCTACATTCCTAGTTCAAGTGGATGAGCTCAGATATGCATATTATCCAGACAGGTTTATGAAGGGAGGCTACATAAGAGAGCAGTTTGATCTGCCATACGCCAGCATAGAGCCTCTCTATGGCTATAGAGAGATTGCTGAAGGCATAGAAGTGATACCGACACCAGGCCACACCCCCGGTCATCAGTCAGTTGTCCTGACTAGAGACGATGGTGTTCAAATCGTGTTCTGTGGTGATGCTGCCCCCCTGAGCGAGAATCTAGAGAGGGAGAACATACCTGGCATAGTATATAGTCCTGTTTCAGCTCTAGAGTCGATAAAGCTGCTGAAGCAGCTTAACGCCGACATGTACGTCCATCCCCATGAGCCTATACCTACAGATAAGCTTAAGTCCATCGAACAAGGCTAGGAACCAGCGTCTTCAGCCAGCTAGGCCGATGAGGCCAAAGCTGCGGTGATAGATGGCCGCGCAAGAGAGCTGAGGCCTACCCATATATCTTGCTGATATTCAGCACAGCCTCAAGTAGAACTCTCCCAGTGACCTCAAGGCTTTCTGGGCACACCTTATCTGGTGTATCTTGTGTGGTATGCCAGTATGGGTACTTGAAGTCTATGATGTTAACTGCTTTCACTCCTCGCTTTATGAAAGGCCAGTGGTCGTCATACACTGTATACCCAACTACAGGTTTGAAGTACTTGCCATACCCTAGTTTCTGAGCTATCTGCCAGATTAGCTCTACGAGCCTAGGTGCTGATTCCACTGACAGCCCCTCCATGTATACCGTGAGGTTACAGTCTCCAACCATGTCCACTAGTATCATACCAATTGTCCTCTCAAGCTCTGCTTCTGTTAGTGAGGATGCATATAGCTTAGATCCCAAGAAGTAGTCTCTGAGAGCTCCTGGCTCACCCCAGTCCTCTGCATCGAAGAACACTATCCTCAGCTCTATCTCTAAGCTATATTCTCTGATAGCTCTAGCTAGCTCTAGGAGCACAGCTACACCGCTAGCTCCATCGTTGGCTCCAGGGATAGGCTGCTTTACCTTGGATGGGTCTGGGTCATGATCTGCTCTAGGTCTAGTGTCATAGTGTGCACCTAAGATCAGGATTTTGCCTCCAGGCTTTCCTGTGATCACCTCCATGTTCACTATAGGAACTTTGTTTCCCCTGACATCTATGTGGCTTCCATTCTGGAGCCTGACAGCATACCCATATTGCTCCAGCATAGCTTTGATGTACCTGACACATTTCTCATGCCCTTTGGATCCAGGCACTCGAGGGCCCATCGAGCACTGAGCTAATACATGCCTGTATGCTGCTTCCCCACTGAACTCAGCACTATGTACCTTGGTTGGAGTGTAGTGGTATATTGTGAGAGCTGCCACCACAGCTGCTATAGCCAGTATGCCCTCTAGCAGCCTTCTCCAGTTGATCTGCCTTAGCATACTCCAAGCCACCCTAGCTCTCTGCCACTCAGATCAAGCACGTCTACTATCGTAGCTACCCTAACTCCTTCCTCGACGATATCTATGTACCTTAGCCTGTATGCTGCTCCACAGCTCCTACATTCAACTGGTATCTCCTCTACTACCCTGCTTCCCTCACTCCACCTTCTGCTTCTGCCTACAACTATGTTGCTTGAGTCGCACTCTAAGCATCTATCTGTCCTGATTGGGTCGAATCCCCTCGTCCCAAGTGGAGCATACACTACACTGGGCCTCTTCACGATTTCAGCCTCACATTTCCCATCCTTCTAAAGGAATCTATGATCTCTGTCACAGCATCAAGGGGTAGGTTAGTCTCCACCTTAATATCAAAACATGTCCTCTTCCCATCTACTTGCTCTAGTATCCTTCTTGTCAGCCCATTAACACCAGATAAAACTCTGTCTCTGTCTCTCTGAGTTGGAAAGTATGGGACGGCTCTAGCTAGACTGAGCAGCTCTGCTTTAGCAGGTGGAGGTAGCTCCTCTGATGTTATGAAGCACTCTGGGTCAGATACCTCATAGAGAGCTATCTTAACACTCCCTTTCCATAAGTCACGGAGTTTTCCACTACCATATGCTAGTATTGGCGGCGTGCTCTTACCTCTTCTCTCGAACAAGTATAGCTTCATTTCAGCTGAAGCTGCCATCAGCCCTGTCTCCATGCTGAGGAGGTCACTATAGAAGCTTAGCGTGTCAAGTTTACTTACTAGTA
The DNA here is from genome assembly GCA_037917675.1 of Thermoproteota archaeon. GTDB lineage: Archaea > Korarchaeota > Korarchaeia > B14-G2 > B14-G2 > B14-G2. The sequence continues at coordinate 18,373 of JAVCBW010000015.1, read as the reverse complement.
CAGGTGGCATAAGCTCTCTAACGAATACAGTGGATAGCGTGCTTTCAGGTAACGCGTAGCCTGCTACCTCAACTTCACTCAGCGAAGAAGCCATGAGCCAAGCTTTACTCCCCTTGAGCTCCTCTCCCCCCATCCTAAGCATCGCGTAGACAGGCTTAGATGCTGATACCAACACGACGCCTTCTCCATCAGGTGACCTGAGCTCCATTAGCATAAGCTTCTCTCCTGGAGCTAGCTCGATAGCTGTGGATGGAGGTATATCTCGAGCCTCAAACAGCTTTCCTCCTCTAGCTGCAGCTTCCACAGTATCCTCCAACATGTCACACATACGTCTCTTATACATTTTTTGGATATTTTCTTAACTGAAGCATCAAATTTTTTGCCTATTCTGCAAGGGGCTCCAGGAGAACCTAAACCTGTAAGCAGAGCAGGAGGACATTCAAGCTGTTTAGCCTCCGCTCTCCACTAAAAACCTTTAAATTACAGGTTATAGACCCTAGATGACAGTGATGTCATGCCTTTCATAGAAGCTAAGCCAGCTAGGAAACCACTAGTCCCAAAGGCTGAGACTAAGCTAAGAGAAGTAGAGGTCGTGATAATCGAGAATAGGTGTAAAGAATGTGAGTACTGCATAGAGTTCTGTCCTAGAGGTGTCCTAGCCAAGTCTGAGAAGTTTAATGAGAGAGGCTATCATCCACCCTACGTAAAGTACCCAGAGCTCTGTGTGGGCTGTGGCCTCTGTGAGAGGATATGCCCAGACTTCGCAATATACCTAAGAGAGGTGTCCTAGCTGCCTACTGAAACAGTTCTCTCTGGAGTACGCTTCGAGCAGGGCAACTGGGCTTGCGCAGAGGGCGCAATAGCAGCAGGCTGCAGGTTCTTCGCAGGCTACCCTATAACCCCATCAACTGAGATAGCTGAAAGGATGTCGAGACGCCTACCTGAGGTCGGGGGCGTATACATCCAGATGGAAGATGAGCTTGCTTCGCTTGTGGCGGTCATAGGTGCTTCTCAAGCTGGAGCTAAGGCTATGACAGCCACAAGCGGCCCTGGCTTCAGCTTGATGATGGAGCAGCTAGGTCTCGCTATAATGACAGAAACTCCTTGCGTCCTCGTTAACGTGATGAGAGGAGGCCCGAGCACAGGGCAGCCAACCAAGGCAAGCCAGGGAGATGTCATGCAGGCTAGGTGGGGGGCTCATGGAGACTATGAGATAATAGCTCTAGCTCCCTCATCTCCCCAGGAGTTCTTCGACTACACGATAGAAGCCTTCAACCTCTCAGAGGAATACAGGACCCCAGTTATAGTGTTGGCTGATGAGCTTGTAGCTCATATGAGAGAGAAAATCGTGATTCCACCTGAAGATGAGATCAAGGTGGTGAACAGGAGAAAGCCTAGTGTTCCACCTGAAGAATATTTCCCCTATGGTGGAGAGCTTATCCCGCCGATGGCATCTTTAGGTGGAGGCTACCGAGTCCACATCACAGGGCTGACACACGATGAGAAAGGCTATCCTGACATGAGCAGTGAAGTCCATAGCAAGCTGATATGGAGGATCTGCAACAAGATCAGAAGCAACGCAGAGAAGATATGGAGGTATAAGCTAGTTGGCGATGAGAGCCCTAAGGTGGCTGTAGTAGCCTATGGTTCAGCCTATAGGAGCGCAGTGAGAGCGCTTAAAGAAGCTAGGAGAGAAGGGCTGAATGCAGCACTCCTGAAAATAGAAACTGTATGGCCCTTCCCAGAGAAGCCTCTAATGGAGCTAAGTGAAGTTGCCAAAGGCTTTGTTGTAGTCGAGATGAACACTGGGCAAATCCTCAGGGAAGTCCAGAGGCTAGCTTCCCCAGATAGAGTCGAGTTCGTATCTAAGCTTGGCGGTGATCTCCCAGACCCACGTGATATTCTAGCTAAAGTCAGGAGGGTAGCTTATGCTTGAGCAGATGCAGATTGAACATCCATTAGACTCGCTTCTGCGAGTAGAGAGGATCCCTCACATATGGTGCTCTGGATGTGGGATAGGCATAGTGCTGAATGCCTTCCTTAGAGCCATCAGGGAGCTCAACTTCGATACAAGTAGGCTCATATTGGTCTCAGGCATAGGATGCGCTGGGAGAGCAGCTGGCTACGTGAATGTGGACAGCTTCCACACGACCCATGGTAGGCCAATCCCCTTTGCCATAGGGGTGAAGCTCGCAAACCCTCGTCTAAAAGTTGTTGTTTTCAGCGGAGATGGAGACCTGTTCGCCATAGGAGGAAACCACTTTATTCATGCGGCTAGACGCAACATAGACATGCTAGTTCTTTGCGTGAATAACCAGAACTACGGGATGACTGGAGGGCAGCTTGGCCCAACCACACCACTTGGCGCCAGGACGTCAACGAGCCCATATGGCAACATAGAGCACCCATTTAACCTAGTCCACCTGGCAGCTGCAGCTGGAGCAGTTTACGTGGCAAGATGGACTGTAGTCCATGTCAGGAGGATGGCTGAGTCTATCAAGAAAGCTCTACAGAAGAGCGGCTTCTCCTTCATAGAGGCGATTTCTCCCTGCCCAACCCTCTTCGGCAGATACAACAGGATGGGTACAGGCCTAGACATGATGAAGCTCCTAGCTGAGAAATCTGTTGTGATGAGCTTCATAGATCCAGCTGAGGCGACAGTAGACTTCAGAGACAGAATAGTTTGCGGTGAGTTCGTTGACACAGAGAAGCCAGAGTACACAGAGCTTGTCTACAACATGATAAGAGAGAAGTCAGGCAGAGAGGTGAAATCCATTGTCGAGAGCTGAGGTTGTGATCGCAGGCTTCGGTGGCCAGGGCATAATGCTAGCAGGCTACATACTAGGCTATGCTGCAGCAATATATGACGGGAAGAACGCGGTTCAAATGGAGTCTTATGGGCCTGAGGCGAGAGGTGGAGCTGCTAAGACGGAGCTGATAATATCGACAGATGAGATAGATTATCCTGTAGTAGAGGAGCCTGATGTGCTCGTGGTGATGTCTCAGGAAGCTTACATCAAGTATCATAGCAGGATTAAGAGCAGTGGAGTCCTCATAGTAGATGAGGACTTAGTAGACCTTAACCCTCCTCCTCCCCCAGCTGTAAGCATCTACAGGGTTCCTGCTACACGCATAGCTGAAGCACTAGGCAGGAGAATTGTAGCTAACATGGTGATGCTAGGTGCACTATGTGCTATAGCTAGAGTCGTGACTCCTAAGGCAATGGAGGAAGCTATCAAAGCCAGGGTTCCAAGAGGCACTGAGGAGCTGAACATCAAAGCCTTCAGAGCAGGGTATGAATTCGCTACCAGACTTATGAGAGGTGAAGGTGATTGAGTGCTGAGCCCAGAATAGGAGTCTATGTATGCCACTGTGGAACTAACATAGCTGGTTTCATAGATGTGAGCAAGCTAGTGGAGTACGCTAGGTCGCTCCCCTATGTTATAGTAGCCCGAGACTACAGGTATATGTGTTCAGATCCAGGTCAAAGGCTGGTTAAAGACGACATAAAGACATATTCGCTGAATAGGGTGGTTATAGCAGCCTGCAGCCCGAGGCTTCATGAGGCTACTTTCAGGAAGGCAGCTGAGGAAGCTGGCCTAAATCCCTATCTCATCGAGATAGCCAATATCCGGGAACAAGGCTCCTGGGTACACATGAGCAGCCCAGCTGAGGCTACTGAGAAAGCCAAGGACCTGGTGAGGATGTCTGTAGCGAGAGCAGCTCTCCTTGAGCCTCTAGAGAAGACCATAGTCCCAGTCAAGAAGGCCGCTCTCGTGATTGGTGGAGGTATAGCCGGGATATCAGCTGCTCTAGACATAGCTGAAGCAGGCTACCCAGTCTATCTAGTAGAAGAGAAGCCCAGCATAGGAGGACACATGGCTCAGCTAGATAAGACATTCCCCACCATGGATTGCTCAGCCTGTATTCTCACACCAAAGATGGTTGAAGTCTCAAGGCATCCTAACATCAAGCTTATGACCTATTCTGAGGTCGTAAGCATAGAGGGCACTATAGGCAGCTTCAAGGTGAAGGTTCTCAGAAAGCCTAGGTTTGTAGTGGAAGACAAGTGTACTGCCTGCGGTGAGTGCGCACAAGCTTGCCCAGTTGAAGTCCCAAACGAGTTTGACCTAGGCTTGTCATGGAGGAAAGCAATATACATACCATTCCCTCAGGCAGTCCCAAATGCCTATGTCCTAGATCTAGAGAACTGTCTTGGCATAACTCCAGAAGCATGCCTGAAGTGTAAGGAGGTCTGTGAAGCTGACGCCATAAACTATGACATGCAGCCTAAGATAGTGGAGATCGAGGTAGGCACGATAATAGTAGCGACAGGCTATGACGTCTACAATCCTACGATGGATCCAGAGTACGGTTACGGCCAGTACCCAAACGTGCTGACCTCCCTCGAGGTGGAGAGGCTTCTAAATGCAGCTGGGCCAACTGGAGGTAAGCTTGTTAGGCCCTCAGATGGGAGGACACCAGAGAGGATAGTTTACGTGCAGTGTGTAGGGTCTAGGAACAAGAACAGGAACCCCTACTGCTCTAGAGTCTGCTGCATGTATGCTGTCAAGCAGGCTAGGCAGATAAAAGAGAAGTACCCAAACGCTCAGGTAGCCATATTCTATATTGACCTAAGAGCTTTTGGTAAGGGGTACGAGGAGTTCTATGAGGCAACTCAACGCGAGTATGGTGTGAGCTTCATTAGGGGAAGAGTGTCGAAGATAGTGGAGGACCCTAAGACTCACAACCTGGTGGTGAGAGCTGAAGACACGCTGCTGGGCACACCAGTAGAGGTAGAGGCAGACATGGTCGTCCTCTCAGTAGGCATCGAGCCCTCAGAGGGAACTAAGAAGGTAGCTGACCTCCTAGGCTTGAGCAGGAGTCCAGATGGCTTCCTCATGGAAGCTCACGCTAAGCTGAGGCCAGTTGACACGATGATAGACGGCATATTTCTCTGTGGAGCAGCGCAAGGCCCTAAGGACATACCTGACTCCGTAGCTCAAGCTAAGGGGGCTGCAGCAAGTGCTATAGCTCTGATGTCAAAGGGTGCTCTGGAGGTGGAGCCATACCAGGCTGAGATAGACGAGAGCACATGTGGCATGTGCGGCATATGCATATCAATATGCCCCTTCAAAGCTATAGTGAAGTCTGGTGAAGCCTATGTTGTAGACAAGTCCTCGTGTAAGGGCTGTGGAGTATGCGCTGCAGCCTGCCCAAGTGGAGCAATAAGGTTCAGCCACTTTACAGACATGCAGCTACTAGCTCAGGTGAAGGCTGCGCTCGTAGGAATGGTAGCTTAACCTTAGGATTTCATAGTATACAGCTGATGTGGCTATGTATTGCAGACCCATATAGCTTGCTGGAGCTGTAAGTGGTCTAGCTGGGTAGCTAGGGCACAAACACCACTGTCACAATTACAGTGCCATAGTATCCCTCTGGGATATCAAGGCTTCTTACCACGAGCTTAGGCTCTGTGATGTCCATGTCTCTTATCTCAGCCATCTCTCTTATCTTGTCTATGAGCCTCTCTCTTAGCTTCCCATCTCCAGCCTTCATGTGTTCTTCAGCTATGATCCCATATCTGCCGGTTTTATCCCAGGCATAAGCTAGCCCAGCACTTATGGTCTCTCCTCCAGCTCCATCTTCCCTAGCCATGACACAGAAGACTATTGTGCCAATCGGCATCCTAACAGGCTCTATCTCCTCAGCTCCCTCTGGTATTATAGAGCTTACTAGGACTATGTTATACTGGTGTATACCAGCGTTCTTTAATGCTCCATCAAAGCTATTCAATGCAGACACCTTGCTTAAGGCTGCACCTGATGTGACAAAGAACTTTTTCGGCAGCATTTTTTGCTCGAGAGCCTACTGGCCTCCCAGTTTTAAAGCTTCTGGTCTCCTAGCTATGTCAGCGACTATATACCCAAGCTTAAGCAGCTCATGTGGCCTGAACTTCACTCCAGCATACTCACTTCCAGCTGCTCCATAAACATACCTCTTTTCCATGACTTCAATATCCACTGCAACAGGACATAGCTCTTTGAGCGCGAATGGCGGTATGCCACCTGCCTTAAACCCGGTTTTCTCCTCTACTTCCTTCGGTGTAGCCATCCTGAGCTTCCCAGTTTTAAACAGCTTCCTAAGCTTCCTGAGATCGACCTTCCTGTTCCCCGTCACTATGGCTCCAATAAGCTCCTCTCTGTCGGTCTTGAATATGAGGCACTTCAGAACGTGGCTTATCGGCACTTCAAGGGCATGAGAGGCCTCTTCTGACGTCTTTCCGCTAGCATGTTGGTGCTGTATCACTTCTCCTATGAAGTTATACTCTTCCATGAGCTTAAGCGCTCTTTTCAAGCTTTATAGCCTCCGAAACTATCTTAATGGCTGAGCTTGTCCCTACCCTATCTGCTCCAGCTTCTATGAGCTCCAGTGCCTGCTTTAAGCTCCTAACGCCACCTGACGCCTTGACCCCTATTTCGTCTCCTATCTCAGAGCGTATCAACTCTATGTCTCTTCTGGTAACTCCACGAGGCCCGAAGCCGCTACATGTCTTCACAAAGTCAGCTCCAGCCTTAGCTACTGCTCTAGCAGCCTTCCTGATCTCCTCATCAGATAGCAGCCCTGTCTCAACTATGACCTTAGTCACTCTCCCACTGGCTGCATCTACGACTTTCCTCAGCTCGAGCTCATATTCTCTAGCTCTCCCTGACTTGAGTAGCCCATGGTTTGCTACGACATCGAGCTCGTCTACGCCTCTGCTTATACACCACTCTATCTCAGCAAGCTTGACCTCAGTTGAAGTATACCCCATCGGAAATCCTATGACTGCTATAGTCTTAACTCCACTTCCCTTAAGCATGGATGCAGCAGCTGGCACTAGATATGGAGGCACACATACTCCACAGAACCTCCACTTCAGGGCCTCACTGCAAGCCTTCTCTACATTCTCTGGTCCCACACCGATTGAGAGGACAGCGTAGTCTATTAGCGACGCAATCTTTCTCGGATCCAAGTTTACTCCTCAACAATCTCTATTAAGACCCCGAAAGCTGACTTGGGGTGGATGAACGCCACCTTCCTCCCTCTGGCTCCGATTCTAGGCTTATCACCTAGAATCACCAGCCCTGCCTCAGATAGCCTTCTCATAGCCTCCTCTATGCTGTCCACTGCTAATGCAATGTGGTGTATGCCCTCTCCACGCTTCGACAAAAACTTCCCGACAGGAGTGTCTTCTGAAAGAGGCTCAAGCAGCTCTATGTCCACTCCACCTACCTTGAGCCCAACAACTTTAACCCCCTCGCTCTCTACTACCTCCTCTATGTGAGGCTCTACTCCAAGCGCCTTGGAAAGCTTCTCAGCTGCCTTAGAGGAATCTCTGACTGCGATACCTATGTGGTCTAGCCTCATGTGATGTCATATGGCAGCAAGGCTTATATACTTCAGTGGCCAGAAGATTTTCGGCTACTTGAAATCTTGGAGGCTAGTCTCTATGCTGAGCAATAAGGTCGAAGAGTACTTAGAGGTGGTGTATAGGCTTGAGTTAAAGGGGGAAAAACCAAGAACAACAGAAATAGCAAAGATGCTGGGGGTATCTCCATCCTCTGTGACTGCAATGCTCCAGAAGCTTGCTGCAGAGGGCCTAGTTGAGTATGAGCCATATAAGGGTGTTAGGCTCACTGAGAAGGGGAGAGAAGCTGCAGCTAGAGTTCTCAGGAGGCATAGGCTAGTTGAGAGGCTTCTCACAGACGTGCTTGGAGTAAGCCTAGAGGATTCACATGAAGAAGCCTGTAAGCTAGAGCATGCTATAAGCCCTAGCCTAGAGAGAAAGATAGCTGACAAGCTAGGGAACCCTGATACATGCCCCCATGGCAACCCGATACCAACAGAAGCAGGGGAGATAGCTACACCAGATGACCTAAGCTTATCTGATGTAGATCCTCCTGCCAGAGTCACTGTCACGAGGATAACTGACGAGAATAAGCTCCTCCTCTTGAGGCTAGTCTCCCTAGGGATAATGCCTGGAGAAGAGCTTCAGGTGAAGGCTAGAGCCTTCAGGGGATTACCTGTTATAGTCTCCGTAAGGGGTAGTGAGATAGCCTTAGGAAGTGATGTTGCCTCAAAGATCAGAGTGGTGCCATCACATAGATGGAGGCATAGGAGGAGGCGAAGATGGCATGGCAGCCAACCTGATTAGGGTGATGCTAGCTGGAAACCCCAACACTGGGAAATCTGTCTTCTTCAACAGGCTCACTGGAATCGGCGTAATCTCCTCAAACTATCCTGGGACGACAGTTGAAGTCCTCAGAGGGAAGACCAAAGTAGATGGAGTAGAGATTGAAGTCTTAGACTTACCTGGAACATACAGCCTAGGTTCTGAGACAGAGGACCAGCAGGTAGCTACCAGAGCCATGCTGGAGGAGGATGGGGTAATAGTGGACATAGTCGATGCATCTAGGCTAAAGAGAAACCTATACCTCACTCTGCAGCTCATTGAGATGGGCAAGCCTCTTGTTATAGCTCTCAACATGATGGATGAGGCGAGAAAGAGAGGTATGGTCATAGATGTAGCGAAGCTAAGCTCAATGCTCGGTGTTCCAGTAGTCCCAGCCATAGCAGTCAGAGGGAAGGGTGTCAGAGAAGCCCTCGAGGCTGCTATCAGGGTGTGGGAGGATAGACGTAGCCCGATGCGAATAGAGTACAGCCCCCGCGCAGAGAAGCTGATAAAGCCAATAGAGGCCGCGTTAGAGCAGAGGAGAGAAGCACTCAGCTTAAAGGCGTCTCCTAGGGGTGTAGCCATAAAGCTGATCGAAGGAGACCCACTGATAGTGAAAGCTATCTCAGAGAGAACACCTGACATAGTTGAGCTAGCCAAAAAGATTCAGGCTGAAGCCAGCAGGCTAGGTGCCTCACTTACAGTATGGATTGCAGAGGAGAGATATAGGATAATAGACAGGATTCTAAAGGAGGCTGTGGTAGAAGAAGCTCATGCTGAGCTGCCGCTAGGAGAGAAGCTGGATGCCATAGTGCTCTCCCCCATAGCAGGGCCGATAGCTCTCTCCATGGTACTAGCCTCCATGATACTGGCCTTAATATATGCTGGAGGCTTCATTGAGGAGCTTATGGTCTCAGCTTGGCAGCTTCTAGCCTCCCCCATACTGTCCTGGAGCAGGAATACGCTGTCTCCTCCAGCAGCAGCTGCTATAGAAGGCTTCTCACTTGGAGTTGAAGCTGCTCTAGCAGTCGCTGTCCCATACATCCTAGTCTTCTACGTGCTGCTCGCTATACTAGAGGATGTAGGCTACCTTCCTAGGATAGCATACCTGACAGATAACCTGATGCATAAACTTGGGCTACATGGTAGAGCTATAATCCCTCTTGTTCTAGGGTATGGATGCAACGTTCCCTCTATCCTGGCCACTAGAACCCTGGAGACAAGGAGAGAGCGTGTGATAGCTTCATTCCTATCCACTATGATCCCATGCTCAGCGAGGACAGCAGTGATAGTCGGCTTCCTAGGGAGCTACTATGGGATCAAAGCTGCTCTAGCAGTGTACCTGATAGACCTAGCTGTCGTCTATACCTCTGGGCTTCTCCTCAACAGGCTCCTCAAAGGTGAGAGAGCTGGGCTTGTCATGGAGCTTCCACCCTACCGCGTTCCAAGCCCTCTCCCAGTGATATCCAAGACGTGGCTTAGATTCAAGTCTTTTATGGACACAGCTCTCCCTCTCCTAGTTGCTGGGAGCATAGCTCTAAGCCTGCTTAGCTATTATGGGCTCACAGACCCATTATCAGCTGCAATAAGCCCCTTCATAGCAGGTCTACTTAAGCTCCCTAAGGAGACTGCGATCCCTCTGCTGTTTGGGGTCCTGAGGAAGGAGATGACTCTCGAGATGCTCGTTGTAGCCTTCAGAACCTCTGACCTCTCAGCTGTGATGAGCTTCCAGCAGGCTATGGTCTTCACAGCTGTGACAACACTATATGTGCCCTGTATAGCTACTGTAGCTGTCCTCATAAGGGAGATAGGAGTTAAGGAAGCTGCTATAGCGATACTTCTCAACATTCTAATAGCAACTCTGATCGGTACGCTGCTGGCTATAGGGCTCAACATTTAAATCACAGAGGGCTCTAGAGGGCATGGTGTCTAATTGAGCAGAGTAAGTGCTGTTGAGAAGGTGAGAGAAGCTCTGAAGTCTGTCATAGACCCTGAGGTCGGCATGAACGTAGTCGATATGGGCATGATAAAGGATATCAAGGTTGAGGGTAGGAAAGCCAAGATTTTCATGGAGCTCACAGTACCAGCCTTCTTCTGCCCACTAGCAAACTACCTGGTAGCTCAGGTGCAGGCCAAAGCTAAGAGTGTAGAGGGGATAGATGAGGCAGAGGTTGTGTTGCTCAGGTAGCTACTCCAAGAGCCTCCTGCTCTTCGGCATGTAGTTCCTCACTCTCCTACCTGAAAGAAGCCCGACCCCAAGTATGTAGCTATCAGTCTCTAGTACAATGAAGCCATGCCCTCCTCCACTGACCTCTATGTCCTCTCCACGAACCCAGGCCTCAGCTTGCCTCCAGCTTACCCTAAGCTTTCTGCTGCAGCTGAAGAGCTGTGCTGCATCCATGCTCAGCCTAACCCCCTGCTTCTCTATGCTACAGAAGTAGACTCCATAGACCTGTGGGTTAAGATTACCTAGGTCTAGCTCTAGTAGCTTCCTGCTACAGGCTCTAATCCTGCTCTTAGAGGATGCCACTAGAGCTACATCTCGAGGCAGCTTGAGCCCATAGAGCCTCCTAAGCTCCTCTTCAAGCTTCGTTTCCTCATCCTCTGATAGCTTTCTCAAGCTACCTCCTCCTAACCCTAGCTATATAGTATCCCCCAGTATCATTATGAAAGGGGTAGACTCTAGCTGTCTTCCTGAGCTCACTCAGGTACTCTCCACCAGGCCACTTCACAAGCCCTGGAGACCACCTCGCTCCCCTAATGGATATGGCTTCAATATCAGCGTCATCTCTAGACCTTAGCAGGTAGTCTACTACCTCCTCATTCTCCTCTGGATCAAAGGTGCATGTTGAGTAGACTAAGACCCCACCTGGCTTCAGCAGCTCAAAGCCTGCAGCAAGCAGCTGCTTTTGGAGCCTGGAGAAGCCTTCCACAGCTCTCTGGCTCCATCTCAGAGCTGGTCTCCAAGTCCTCCTTACTTCCCCTATCGAGGAGCATGGCGCATCAACCAGCACGAAATCAAACCGTGTAGTAGTCTTTTTTGGTATAGCTCTGCCATCCATCATCGTCACCACCGTGTTATAGGCTCCCATCCTCTGAACATTGTATACAAGAAGCTTTATCCTCTCATAGCTCACATCGTTCGCCACGATAGCTCCAGTGTTTCCCATTAGCTGGGCTATCTGAGTTGCCTTAGAGCCTGGTGCAGCACACAAGTCTATTACAGTTGAGTTCTCCTCGACTTCAAGGGCGAGTGGAGGCATCATGGAGCCTCCATCCTGCACATAGATGTAGCCTAAGCTATGCTCTATGCTCTTTGTCACAGATCCCTCTATAACCCTATACCCAAACTCAAACCATGGCAGCTTCTCAACCCTGACTTCACGCTCAGATAGCTTAGCAACTACTTCACTAGGGCACCTAGCCTTAAGCGTATTCACCCTAAAATACTGGGGGAGAGGTCTGCTAAGCCATTCAAGCAGTAGATCAGCATCCACGAATCTAGAGTACTTCTCAACCATCTCTCTCTTGAAGACTCCTCTCACACTGGCCAAGCAGACCCCAGATGCTATCTCAGAAACTTAATTAATGCTGCTAATGCAGGGGCTAGTGGTGAGCTGTTGAGGAAGGTAGCTATAGTGAGCATAGGCTACGTTGGCTTTACGTCATCTGACAGCACCCTCTCATTCCAAGAGGAGATGTTTGAGGCTGCTGTGAAGGCCTATAGTCAAATTGGATTAAACCCCCGCTCTGACATAGACTCCTTTGTATCAGCATCAGAAGACTACTGGGAAGGCTACTCGATCTTCGATGAGTTCGTACCTGATCAGCTCGGTGGCGTCCTTAAGCCAGTCTGCACTGTGGCCCAGGATGGCGTGAACGCTGTGATAAATGCTGCAATGCAGATAATGGCTGGAGTAGCTGACATAGCTGTAGCTGAGGCACACAGTAAGGCATCAAACATTCTCTCAAAAGACCATATAGTAGCGTTCGCGCTGGATCCAGTGTTCAATAGGCCTCTCCTCAAGAGAGAGGATGGCAGAGTCTTAAACCCTGTGTTCATAGCTGGGCTAGAGATGAACCACTACATGCAGGATGCTGATGTCACTTTAGAGCAGATAGCTCAGGTTGTGGTTAAGAATAGGAGGAATGCTCTGAAGACAAGCTATGCAGCATACCCAGCTGACCTGACAGTAGAGCAGGTACTGGAGTCAGAGGATGTAGCTTACCCGCTCAAGAAGCTGATGATAGCTCAGCCAGCAGATGGAGCTATAGTAGCTGTGCTGGCAGCAGAAGAAAGGGCCCGGAAGCTAACAGACACCCCTGTGTGGATCAGTGGGATGGGATGGTGCTCTGGTACCCCTGTGATAGAGGAGCGAGACCTAACGCTGCCTCTTGCAGTCAGAAAAGCAGCTGACATGGCATATAAGATGGCTGAGATAGAAGCACCACGCAGGCAGCTAAGCTTAGTGCTGGTAGACGACCAGTACGCCTACAAGGAGCTACAGCACATAGAAGCCATGAAGCTAGCTAGCCTCGGTGAGGCAGCTGAGATGCTGGAGCAAGGAGACTTAAGCCCAAGCGGAGAGCTGCCAGTTAACCCAGAGGGAGGTCAGCTTGGAGTCGGCCACCTACTTGAGGCATCAGGCCTACAGAAAGTCCTAGAAGCATATCTCCAGCTGACAGGGCAGGCTGCGAGGAGGCAAATAGAGGATGCTGAAACAGCGCTAGTACAAGCATGGAGAGGAATCCCTACAGAGGCGACTTCAGTACTGATCCTGTCAAGGTAACTCCACTGCTTCTTCAGCAGATGTAAGCTGAGGCGAGTACACGTTGCTGGCATCTCTCCTGATGCAGCTATCCTGCTGGGAGAGCTGAGAGAAGCTAGGGAGACACGTCAGTAGGCAGCTAAAGCTGCAAAGGAGGTTATAGAGCAGACAGCAGACCTAGCGGGCATGTAAGCTATACGATAAGAAAGCTAAGGTAGAGGAGAGTAAGAGAAGAGCTGCATCAGCTTGTCAAGTTCCTAAGAGTACAGCTTTAGCCTCAAACATGCTCTCCCTCAGTTCCTTACTTAAGCTTTGCTCTGACAGTACTTAAGCAGGTAGTCTAGCAGCATGCTCAGCTTACATGTGAGAAGCACCTCATACTTGTCTCCTGCTCCACAGTATAGCAGCAGCATGTCACCTTGCACTACAGCTCCTACTGGGAAGATGACGTTAGGTACATCTACTGGATACTCCTGGCTCCCCTGCAGCTCCCATGGGTGGCTAGGTATGTAAATAGGTCTTGTTGTCCTCGCAAGTATCCTCCTAGGGTTATTTAACTCTAGGAGCGCAGCACAGACCGAATACCCTCTCAGCAAGCTGATGTCTAGCCCATAAGCCCTATATAGGTCTCCACCTATCTCTCCAACTGCATGGTATATCATAAGCCACCCCTCTTTCGTCTTGATCAGCTGAGCGCCAGCTCCAACCTTCTCCTTTTCATGAGGGAAAGCTCCAGCTTGGATTAAGCAAGTCTTCTCCCTCCTCCTATACACCTCCTTCCATAGCTCACTGTAGCTTCTTGGGTTGAGCAGCTGATCCACTCCAGCCTCAAGCACATCAATATGCATGTTAGGATGGAAGCGGAAGAGCATGTATAGCTTGCCATCTATAGGCTCTGGGAAGGGTACAGCATTCCTTGAGTCAAACCATGAGATGCATCCCCTATACTCTATTTCCCTGAAGTCTCTAGTAGTGTATACTGCTATCCTATCTCCCCCCTTCCCCTTAAATGGAGGCTTAACTTTACCACAGCCGACAAGAAGGTATTCTCCGATATAAGACTTGACAACCCTGATGTCCTCAATTCCATAAGTGAAGTCTCTATGCTCACTCCCATCTCCCCTTATGGCGACCTCATCTACCCTGCTGAAGCTCACGAAATCACTGCTCTCAAGGATCCAGACCTCAGATATGTAGTCCTCCATGTAGACTCTCTCAACTCCCAGCTCTCTATCGAAGTAGGTGCTCTTCCTGTAATGCCTGTGGCATCTAGGCAGGAGCACAACCTTGCCCTCATGTAGCTCAGCGCCACCATTGAACACAGCTCCAACCTTGACTTCACCCTCCTCACTCCAAACAACCCCGAGCTCTCTCGGCTTCACAATAGGGTTCCCGCTGTAAGAGTCAAGCTGAAAGAGCATTTCTCCATCAGCTTCAATAACCCTCCCAGCTCCAAACCTACTCAAGCTACCTCCCCTCAAGCAGCTCCCTAAACAGCTTAATAAACCTGGATGCAACAGCCTCTGCACTCCTCTCCTCAAGGAACCTCCTCACTCTATCTAAGCTGAACTTTCCCTCAAACACCCGCCTAAGCTTCGTCTTCAAGTCCTCAAGGTCACGGTACTTGATTATCTCGTCACCATGCTTCTCAACGAAGTTCGACTCATGATATAGGATGGGGCATCCTGAACCTATTGTCAAGCAGACAGAGCTTGAGAGCACAGCCCTATACCTCCTACTAGACTCTCTGTGGATGAGCAGGGCGTCAGCTGCATGGAGATACTCATAGAGCAAGCTGAGAGGGAGCGCAGAAACCCTAAGCTCTACGAAGTCATACCCTGAGAAGGCCTTCTTAGCCTCCTCTACATTCCCACCAGGATTCAAAACAACAAGGTACATCAAAGGCAGCTCCCTAGCAAGCTCCTCTAAAGCAGGTAGGACAGCAGTATACTCACCAACCCTAAACCCATATGAGAAGACTATCCTCCTATCTAAGGGGATATTAAGCTTCATTCTAGCCTTAACCTTATCCCCAAGCTTAAGAGGATGACATGGATAAGGTATTATGCGTATAGTATCTTTTGGAAAGAATCTCGAAATAAACTCAACATACCTTTCATCAAAGCACACTATGCTATCCCACTCAAACCTATAGTAGAGCGGGTCGATAGGAGGCCCCCCTTCATGCACAACCATCACAGTCACAGCCTTCCTCCTTATCTCAGGGAAAACATCAAGCAGCTCCCTGGTAGGAAGCCTCTCAACGTTCTGGGCGACAAAAACCTCATAATCCTCCTCCAAGAGAGGATTAGGGTCGAAGAAGCTTGCCCTCGTCACAGGGACAACATCATCTACAGCAAAATGTCTGATGACATAACTCTCATCCTCCTGCATAGTAGGCCTAGCATCAGGATGCCTGATAGCTGAAAAGACCACGAGCCTATGCCCCATCTTAACCCACTCGCGTCCAACAAGCTCAGCATGAACAGAGGGACCGTTAGCAGCATTCCAGAGAGTCATCATCCCGATTTTCATACAGTACCAGCTCCTCCAAGGCTTATAAACCTCCAGCCTTGATCATCTCCCAGCTCTAAGTTAAACCCATCTAGCAGCTGAGGCCTATAGTCTTATAGAAGCGTAGCCTAGCTGTGGTGTTCTGGAAACAGGGTTCCACATAGCTTCCAAGCTACGATCTTAGATCAGTAAAGCTTTATAAGAGCATGTAAATACCCTTTTGGTGCTGTTATAATGCTGAGGTCAGCGAAGTTCCTCCTAAAGAGAGCACTGTCTCTCTTCATCACCCTAGTCATAGCAACCTATGTGACTATACTGATAGCTAATGCAGGAGGATACGTTGATGAAATAATGAAGTCAGAGATACGAATGAAAATCGCTATGGAGGTAGCTAACAATCCAGCTTACAGCGGGCTGCCTGCATCACAGCTCGAGAGAATAATTGAAGCAGAGACAAGAAGCGCTTTCAAGAGGCTAGGCTTAGATAAGCCATTCTTCATCAGAAGCTTCTACTATCTACGTGACGCCCTGACACTAGACCTCGGCAGAGCATATTACATGACAAGCGATAGCGGGTCACGCCGAGTGAAGCTGATAATCCTAGAGAGGCTCCCACAGACCATACTGCTCTTCACAACAGCTACTGTAGTCATATTCTTCATAAACATGATAGGAGGCCTCTACTTATCAAGGAGATATGGCTCAAGGCTAGACAGGTTCTTCCTGTCAATAGCTCCTCTCTCATCCATACCAGGCTGGTTTTACCTCATACTCCTCATCCTAGTGTTCTACACGTGGCTGCATGTGCTTCCTCCAGGTGGCCTCGTAGACTACCCTCCTCCACCAGACAAGCTAGGGTACTTCCTGAGCGTCTTGAAGCACATGATCCTACCTCTATCAGCTTGGATCATCTCCTACACGCCTATAGGAATATACAGCATGAGAAACTTCTTCCTCATATTCTCAACAGAAGACTATGTTGAGGTAGCTAAAGCAAAGGGGCTGCCACCAAGACAAATAGAGTACAAGTACATCCTTAGGCCAGCATTACCTCCAATAATAACATCATTTGCTCTCTCAGTAATAGCCTCTTGGACTGGAGCTATAGTAACCGAGACAGTCTATGGGTGGCCTGGCCTCGGCTACACTATAGCTGCAGCCATAAGTCTCTTCGACTCTCCTGTCATAGTCGGAGTCACAGTCATGTACGCATATCTTCTCATGATAACCGTGTTCATACTCGACTTGGTGTATGGGCTGATAGACCCCAGGATAAAGGTAGGTGGTTAAAGTGAGCTATCCTGGCGGAGAGTATACACTGAAGGGTGTGTTCAAGGAGCTAGCAAGGTACAAGAGCGCTATAGTAGGCTTCATCATACTCTCACTCCTCCTCTCCATATCCATCTATGCTGTCATAGCTATACCCTACTCAGAAGCTAGGGAATTATGGAGAGGCTCAGAGCCATGGCTTAAAAACCCAAAGAATGCTGCACCAATCTGGTTCAACCTATTCTCTAGGAAGAAGCTTCCAAGCACAATAATACTGTCTAGTGGAGAAGAGTACACCATCAAGGAGAGAGGGAGAGAGAGGACAGCAATCACTTATGTCTTCAACTACAACTATGATGACTTCCCAACAGAGATGATCTTCTTTGTCACATCTAACAAGACCTCAAGAGCATATCTGGAGCTATACTGGACTAAGCCAGATGGAGACGAGATATACCTAGGGAAGTACTATGCTAAAGCCAATACAACAACAAGCATATATGTGACCAATAACATAATGCTAGAGGACGAGCTCAACAGGCATATCATTGAGAAGCTGGGAAGGAAGCCTGAGTTCGCCATAACAGTCATAAGAGGGCTATTCCTAGCCTATACAGGCAAGCTTGAGCCTATGAAAGGCAAGTACACCTTCACAGTCGTTCCTCAGACCAGGGATGTAAGCGGCCTAGACATGGAGCTAGTGATACATGGGAAAGTGCATGGCTTGACTGGAACAGACCACCTGAGGAGGCCTCTCGCTATAGCACTAATCTGGGGTACACCTGTAGCCCTAGCATTTGGAATCACTGCATCAACTTTACTCGCATTCACCCAGCTAGCTATCGCAACCATAAGCGGCTGGTTTGGTGGGAGAGTAGACTTCGTGATCCAGAGGATAACAGAAGTCTACATGATCCTCCCATTCCTACCAATACTCCTGATGATATCCCTGTTCTATAGGGTCGGCATATGGTCACTGCTCCTCATTATAGTAGCACTCGGCATCTTTGGGTCAGCAGTCAAGACAAACCGTGCACTAGTCATGGAGATAAAGACCTACTCATACATCGAGGCAGCTAGAGCATATGGAGCAAGCAACCTCAGGATAATATTCCTCTACATCCTACCTAAGATAATACCGCCAGTAGTCCCTAGCATAATACTGAGCGTACCAGACTACGTGTTCCTTGAAGCCATACTAGCATTCTTCGGCATAGGAGACCCAACACTCCCAACATGGGGAAAGCTCCTACACGACGCACTCGAGAATGGAGCCTTATACAAGGGGTACTACTACTGGGTCATAGAGCCAGCTCTAATGCTGGTACTGACCTCAGTAGCATTCGCGCTAATAGGCCTAGCACTAGACAAGGTCGTCAACCCAAAGCTAAGAGAGCTCTAGAGGTGACATAGTGCCAGGCTCTCTGCTCTCAGTCCATAGCTTAAAGCTCTACTACATAACTAGAAAGGGTATAGTAAGGGCTGTGGATGGAGTCAGCTTCACACTAGATAAGGGAGAGACCCTCGCGCTAGTAGGGGAAAGCGGCTGCGGAAAGAGCTCGACAGCCAGAGCGGTGATAAGGCTGCTCCCAAGGAACGTGTACAC
>JAVCBW010000054.1:0-6560 GCA_037917675.1 Thermoproteota archaeon | reverse complement strand
TTAGAGAGGCTAAGAGCGTCGTCATAATAAACTGTGTAAACTCGAAGAATGACAGGAGAGGATGCTGTAGCATAGGATGCCTTACAGCTGTCAAGAACGCAGGTGTCCTAAAGAAGGAGCTTAACAGCGATCTCAAGGTATTCATCCTATATAAGGACAGCATGAACACAAAGGGGCTCGATGAGCTGTACCTAAGGGAGGTAATCGATAAACATGATATCAAGCTCGTCAGATACACAGAAGACCATACTCCACGAGTTTATAGGGAGGGAGGTAAGCTCACAGTCGAAGTCTATGACACTCTACTAGGTGAAAACCTGAGGGTCAAAGCAGATCTTATAGTGTTGACTACAGCATTTGAGGGAGACCTGACAGTCGATAAGCTTAGAGGCTTCCTTAAGGCTTCAGCAGACTCAGATAGGTTCTTACAGGAGGCTCACGTCAAGCTTAGGCCTCTAGACATCCCGACAGACGGTGTCTACATATGTGGTGGAGCACGTTCACCTAAGGGTGTTAGAGAGGCTATAGTGGAGGCTATGGGGGCAGCTATGAGAGCTGCCATACCTATGGAGAGAGGAGAGGTCACTGGAGAAGGTATAGTTGCTGAAATAGACTACAGCAAGTGTGCTCAGTGTGGCTTATGTGCCAAGATCTGCCCATTCAGTGCCATAGAGCTCATTGAGAAGAAGCCTACAGTGATTAAAGCTCTATGCAAGGGGTGTGGGACCTGTGCAGCAGACTGCCCCAAAGACGCCATAGCAATAGCTCACTACACAGATGAGCAGATAATGGCTCAAGTAGAAGCTGCTCTCGAGGAGAGCCCACATGAGAAGATTATAGCCTTCTGCTGCCACTGGTGTGCTCTAGGTGCAGCAGACCTTGCTGGTGTCAGCAGAATGGAGTATCCTCCAAATGTAAGGGTTATCAGAGTCATGTGCTCAGGGAGAGTAGACCCAGACTTCGTATATAGAGCCTTTGAGCTTGGGGCTGCTGGAGTCCTAGTTGCAGGCTGCGAGTTCCCAACATGCCACTACATCAATGGAAACTATAGGTGTAGAGATAGAATGGAGCGTGTGAGGAAGGTACTAGCTAAGAAGGGAGTAGACCCAAAGAGGCTGTGGACTGTTTGGTTGTCAGCTGCCGATGCCCCCAAGTTCGTGGAGACAGTAAAGAGTATGGTTGAGCAGCTTAGGCTAGGTGAGCAGATTGAGTAGAGACTTAAGAGATGCTACAAAGTTCTGTTTACAGTGTGGAGTGTGCAGTGCAAGCTGCCCTTCAGCTATAGTAAGCGAGTTCCACATCAGAAAGCTTGTAAGACGCATACACTTAGACATGATAGATGACAGCTTTCTATCCAGCTACATATGGCTATGCAGTGAATGTGGAATGTGTCATGAGCTATGTCCTGAGGAGATCGACCTGCCTAAGGTAGTGCTTGAGCTAAGGGAGCATGCTGCTAAGAGAGGCTTTCTTAAGGGTGAGCTAGCTGAGCTTGCTGAACGTATCGTAAGGCAGGGGATCCCCTACATCTCGCTTACAAGGACGAGAAGCTCCTGGATGATGAGGATCCCAGGTTGGAAAGAGAAGATACATGAGATCATACACTTAAGCTCTCCAATGGTATACTGGGTTGGATGCACTCCAGCTCTGAGAGCTCCTAAGATAGCAGAGTACACAGTAAGGGTCCTTGAAAAGCTGGGAATGGGCTTCAAGATCCTGGCAGATGAGAAATGCTGTGGTGAGCCTCTCATATGGCTTGGGCTTGTAGAAGAGGCTAAAAGGGTGGCTGACAGGGTTTCAGAGAGTATTAAGGCTGCTGGATGCGAGCAGATAGTAACATCCTGTGCAAGCTGCTACAATGCATTCAACAACCTATATCCTGAGCTGCTTGGAGTGAAGCTTCCAGCTAGAGTCTTTCATATCTCCCAGGTGATAAAGGATGCCATAGAGCATAGAGGCATGGAGCTTAAGCTTAAAAACCCGATGAAAGTAGCATATCAAGATCCATGTGCGCTCGGTAGGCATTCAGGAGTCTATGATGCGCCAAGGGCTGTCCTTAACTCTATAGAGAACCTAGAGCTTGTAGAGCCAGAATTATCTAGGCAGTACTCACGGTGCTGTGGTGGAGGAGGTGGAGTATGGGCTTCTAACCCAGGTGTAGCAATAGCCATGGCACTTGAGAGGATAGCAAAAGACTTCCTTCCGCTAGGCATAAAAGCTATAGTCACAACTTGCCCACTATGCTACTTAAACTTCAGGATGGCTCTGAGGAGGCAGAGGGCTCCCATAAAGGTTCTGGACCTAACTGAGGTCGTCTACCAGGCTTTAAGCCACGGTAGCTGATTTCCAGAGATGCTAGTGCATCAGATGCTGCATATCCCCGCAGCCATGTGGTAGCACAAAGTTTAAGATGCAGCTGATGTGCTGCCAGCTCTGTGGTATCATGGAGGCCTTTGAGCTGCCCAAGGATGAGTGGCCTGTTGAGAGGAGGTGGAAGGCTACTGGGAGAACCAGATGCAGCTACATGGCTACACTAGAGAGGAAGGTCTATGAGCGGTTTGGAGAGGAGGGCTTGGATGTCATAAAGGAGGTCTGGAGGGAAGCTGCTGACAAGTACTTCCTGAGAGGTCTGAAGGCGTTCGGTATAGAAGGCGATAACGCTCTCTCCTTCGTACTGTACTTTAAATATGCTCAGGAGATCATGGGGTATAAAATGGAGCTTGTAGAAGCAGGTGAGAGGAGAGCTGTACTAAGATATCACACATGCCACTTCTTCCCGAAGCCTGACCCTGTCGCTGCAAAGCTCTGTGAAGAAGGACACTTCCAGTTTGAGAAGCGTGCTGCTGAGCTCCTGAACCCTAAGCTGAAGGTGAGGTTCACTAAGCTCCAGTCTAGAGGAGATCCATACTGTGAGATGGTAGTTGAGCTCTCAGACTAGCTCTTGCCCCATAAGTTTTTAGTGCCTCTATATGTGGGTGGTGCCTTTGAGGCGAGTTGCTGTCATTGGTGTCGGGAACTCCAGGTTCGGTAGGAGAAACGACGTAACTTTACAGGAGCTAGCCTTTGAGAGCGTAAAGGAGGCCTTTGAGGACGCAGGGTTGACTCCAAGAGATATAGAGCTGAGTGTTGTAGGGACTGTCAACACACGTGGATACGAGCTTCTCCCAGCTGTCCCCATAAACGAGTATGTCGGGTTAGCTGGAAAAGGCCCCATTAGAGTCGAGGCTGCTTGCGCAAGCGGCAGCGCAGCCGTGTATACTGCATACTCTGCTGTAGCTTCAGGCCATGTAGATGTCGCTATAGCAATAGGGATTGAGAAGATGCTTGAAGTCGATACAGCTACCTCACTTGCTGTCGGTGGAAGAGGCGGAAACTACCTCTGGGAGTTCCACATGTTTGGCACAACTTTTCCAGCCTACTACGCACTCTATGCTACCAGACACATGGCGAAGTATGGCACTACAGAGGAGCAGATGGCTATGGTTGCTGTGAAGAACCACAAGTATGCTGCCATGAACCCTAAGGCTCACTTCCAGAGGGAGGTGACCTTAGAGAAGGCTCTCCAGTCTCCTGTAGTCTCATGGCCACTTAAGCTCTATGACTGCTGTCCTATAAGCGACGGCTCAGCTGCAGCCATCCTGGCATCAGAGGAGAAGGTCAAGGAGCTAGGCATAGATACTCCAGTATGGATAGAAGCCATGGGCTTCTCATCTGATACAGCAAATGTGACGAGGAGGCCAGACTACATAGGCCTCGAAGCAACAGTCAGGGCATCTGAGATGGCTTATAAGAAAGCTAAGGTCTCTCCATCTGACATCGATGTAGCTGAAGTACACGACTGCTTCACGATAGCTGAGATAATGGCATATGAGGACTTAGGCTTCTGTAAGAAGGGTGAGGGAGGGAAGCTAGTTGAGGAGGGTGAAACAGAGATAGGTGGGAAGATACCTGTGAACATAGATGGAGGCTTAAAGGCAAAGGGCCATCCACTAGGGGCAACTGGCGTATCAATGGTCTACGAGCTCACGAGGCAGCTCAGAGAGCAGGGAGGTAAGAGACAGGTGCCTCTCAAGAACTACGTAGCTCTAGCTCATAATGTAGGTGGTACAGGCCACTACTGCTGGGTTACCATATTAAGGAGGTGAGTTATGTGAGCAAACGCGAGGAGCCCCCTGCTATAGTGAGCAGGAAGCTTGTATACGAGCATAGGATACCCGTATCAAAGACTAAGGTCTTCTGGGATGGCCTCAAAGATGGTGTGCTATATGCTACAAGGTGCAAGAAATGTGGAAAAATCTACTATCCACCTCAAGCAGACTGCATAGAGTGCTTAGCCTCAGACGTGGAGTGGGTTAAGCTGAGCAGTGAGGGGACACTCGTAACCTACACACAGAACGTGTATGCTCCACAAGGCTTCACCCACTATGGTAAGCCTTACATCATAGCGATAGCAGAAACTCCTGAGGGAGTTAAAGTCATGGGGTGGCTGGAGGGAGTAGATGTGAGGGATGCGAAGGTCGGCATGAGAGTCAAGATAACACCGAAGGTACAGGATGATGGCTTTCCAGTCATCGTCTTCACACCTCTGTAGCTACCTCACCAGAGTCCAGTTCCTGTTCCGGCAAGATCCCAGCTAGGTACTCAGCTATCCTCTTCTTTTCTTCTATATTGTAGGAGGAGAACATCACTATCCTCTCCATGACTGGAGAGCCTCCTCCATGTACCCCACTGACCTGCTTTGACGCCCCATATCCTGAGCATATCAGCTCCTGTAGGAAGCGGAAGCACCTGTAAATGCTATCAGATGGCACTCCAGCCTTCCTAGCTATGTACTTCCTCAGCTGTCCTCCTACCTCGCTGCTCAAGTAGTCTTCCTCTGATGGAAGCGTCGCTGGAAGACCGCCAGCTAAGTCAGCTACAATCTCATACTCACGGTATATGTTGGTTCCAGCAAGGAGCCTACCTGCATTAGCATAGACAACATTCGGTATATATGTCCCTGACTGGTGCTTCTCACCATATATGGCTGCAGCAACCCCTGCAGCATATATCAGCTCTGCTATCGCTATGAGCTCTGCTATCTTATCTCTAACATGAGTCTTCCCCAGTATGCCATTATACTCTGCCACGAGGGCAGCTGCGCCCATCATCATGTCTGTCACAGCTGCCTTACAGCCAGTGTAGCTGTGTCTATGGTATGTGGCGCCAAAGAGCCAGGCTGCTCTCCCAGCGAAGTCCCACTCCCCACACATGAAGACTCTATCCCATGGGACTAGCACGTCGTCAAACACCACCACACTATGTGCTGTACCATACTCAGCGAATGGAGCCTTAAGCCTAGCTCTCTCCCTATGGTACCAGGGGGTTGTTATCAGCTTAACCCCATCAGCGTCGGCTGGAACCGCAAAGGCTACAGCCCACTTGCCCTCCTTCTCCCTTAGTGCTCTCGTAGGGACGACTATTATCTCATCAGCATATGGTGCTGTAGTGATATGGAACTTAGCTCCCCTGACCACAATACCACTACTCCTCTTCTCGACTACTCTCACATATAGGTCTGGGTCATGCTGCTCTCCTGGCCTCAAGCTCCTATCTCCCTTAGCATCAGTCTGAGCACATGCAGCAACTAGATCACGTCTCTGAAAGTATCTGAGGTAGTCAATGAACCTCTCATAGTAGTCTGTACCATACTTCTCATCTATCTCATAGGTTACGACTGAAAGCGCATTAATAGCATCACATCCCATACACCGCTGGATGCAGCCTCCACACCTCTGGCATGCAAGCCTGATCATCTTCTGCTTCTTCAAGAGGTCGTCTACACTCTGGTTTACATGTGTGAACCTGTTGACCTCCTCACCAAGCAAGTGTGATCTCGCAGTTATGAGCCCTCTCCACTCTTTTCTCGCAGCTAGCTCAAATGTCTTAGAGATCACCTTGATACCAGGCTTGAGTGCAGGATGATCTCTTGCAACAAGCTTCCCATTAATATACACATTCCTTCTCATAGCGAGAAGGTCTTCCAGATACTCGTGGCTTGCCCGCAAGCTATCCCCCAAAGCATGCTAACATCCCTGTTAAATACTCTGCCATCTATGCTAGCAGCTACTCTCCTATGCCTTTACACCTGATGGGTGGGAAACAAGTTTTTAAGCAGCTGGCTATGGCGGGGTAGGTGTGCAGATGCCTGTCCGAAGCGAGATACATAAGATAGGTGTTGTCGGCTTTGGTACTATGGGTAGACAGATCACTCAACTATGTGCTCAAAAGGGCTTCCATGTAGTTGCCATGGATGTCAAGGAGGAGGCTTTGAGGCTTGGGCTTGAAGACATCAGGAAGGGGAGGTTTGGGCTTGAGAGAGCAGTGGAGCGTGGAAAGCTGACTAGAGAGGAGGCTGAGGAGGCCTTCAAGAGGATAAGCGTCACTACAAGCCTTGAGGAGTGCTGCAAAGACGCTGACTTCATGATAGAAGCCGTCTATGAGAACCTCGACCTCAAGAAGGAAGTCTTTAGGAAGCTAGATAACCTCACACCTAAAGAGGTAGTGCTCTCTACAAACAC
>JAVCBW010000025.1:0-112288 GCA_037917675.1 Thermoproteota archaeon | reverse complement strand
AGGTGGTATCTCTATCATCATGCACCTAGTATTCTCATTTCATGTTTTTAAACGCAACCTTCTAGGAGGTGCATGTTCTCTAATGCAGTTGAGGAGGCTAGGAAGGAGCTTGATAGGTATGATGAGGCTAGAGAGAGGGCTCTTAAGCTAGCCAGAGACATTCAGCGTCTTATTAGGAAGGCTATAAGTCTGCTTGTTAAAGATAGCCTTAGTGAGGCTGAACAGCTGATTAGGAGTTCACTAGAGAAGTACAGGCTAGCTATAGAAAGCTGCTGGGATTCGAGAAGCACAGCTCTAGTAGAGAGGTATCTGAGCAGTGCTTCTCAGGAGATAGCTGAAGCTGCTATACTTCATGCAATACTCGCTAAAACCTCTATTCCAACACACACTGACTTGATGATCCCACCTAAGGAGTACCTTCTCGGGCTAGCTGATGTGGCAGGTGAGCTGAGGAGGGTCATGTTGGTCAAGGCACTGAGTGGAGACCTGAAGCATGCTGAGAAGTGTATTGGCCTCATAGACGAGATATATCATGCTCTAATGTCCCTAGTCTACCCAGAGTCTCTTATTCCAGTACGCCCTAAAGTAGACTATATTAGAAGGCTGCTAGATAGGTGTAGATCTGACTTTTTATCTGCCAAATTGACCTCAGCTCTCAGTAGCCGCGCTAGCTTGGATGAGAGCGTATGAGCTTCAGCAAGTGGCAGCGGGAGTCTCCTTCTCTCTTCAAGGAGCTCCATCACTAGGGATACCGCTGTCTTCAGCGAGAATCCATGTCCTACTCCTACTACAAGACGCCCTCCAGTTTTGGCCTCTAGGATTGCTTCAACTTCCTCTCCATTAACGATCCTAACCATATACTCCCCTCTCTTCTCTAGCGATCCTCCTCTGATTAGGCTTCTTCGAGTAACTCCGATGCTCCTGGTATTTGCTACGACTCCCAGGTGGGATGCTAGTCCAAGCTTCCTAGGATGATTTATCCCACATCCATTCACTATGATGGCATCAAAGCTAGCCTTCTTCATAGCCATCAGCATTGGTTTAAGCTCTCGAAAAGCCAGAAGTCCAGGGATATAAGGGACTTTGATGTCGCATAGAGCACAGGCTGCCTCAACGAACCTCTTCTCCTCCAAATCATAAACTACCAGGCATGCTAAGGCCTTTTTCCAGCTAGGATACCCTACATCAACTCCAGCTACCTTATAGATCTCCTCGCCTACGTCTC
This sequence comes from Thermoproteota archaeon, assembly GCA_037917675.1. Lineage (GTDB taxonomy): Archaea > Korarchaeota > Korarchaeia > B14-G2 > B14-G2 > B14-G2. The sequence goes on along the minus strand of JAVCBW010000025.1, from coordinate 111,063 downwards.
TCACCAGAACCTTGCTAGCGAGTAGCTTCTGTACTCGTATTGCTTTAGCTATATTAAGCCCCTTATGCACATGAGGTTGGTGCTTGCTTGCTGTCATACAGTGACCTGCCACCTAGATTGCTCTATGCTTTGATTAAGCTATCTGAAAGCGCCATAGACAGATATCTTACTCCAAGAGATGTGGCATCGGTGATGAAGGTCCCAAGACAGACAGCATATCGTTGGATATCTGAGCTCTCTCATCGAGACCTCATCGAGCTGAAAAAGGAGAGAGGTGAGCTTAGGATAAGGCTAAGCAGGCAAGCTGTTGGTATACTGGAGGAGCTTTACTCTACGCTTTCTAAAGCCCTACTTGATATGTCGATTCCTGTTATACTACAGGGTAGTGTGGTCTCAGGCCTTGGAGAGGGTAGGTACTACATGTCTCTTCCTGGCTATCTCACGTCATTCAGAGAGAAACTGGGGTATATACCATACCCTGGAACTCTCAACATTCGGTTATGTGAAAGGGATCTACCAAAGCTGGTAGCTGTCGAGAGACTGCTTTCTCCAATAGTAATCCCAGGCTTCACACATGAGGGCAGGAGGTATGGTGCTGTCTACTGCTATCTCGCTTCCCTAAACAGATCTGAGAGAGTACATGTGATTAAACCTGAAAGAACACATCATCCACGAGGGATAGTTGAAGTCATTTCTCCAAGGAACCTACGAGAGTCACTGAGCTTAGAGGATGGAGATATCGTGACCCTAATAGTTCCTCCTATCACATAAGCGGGCCCGGAGGGACTTGAACCCTCGGCCTCCGGCTTGCCGCATCTTCCGCAGGCTTACGCGTAAGCTCGGCGCTCTCTTCAGGACCCTATCCGAGCTGAGCTACGGGCCCCTTGAAGACATTGCTTCTGCTGTTTTAAGCTTTATCACCGCTATCCTTGTGTTTGCTTGAACTCCGTGTATCCGCATTTCCCGCAGGATCTTCTGTCCTCGTGTTCTGCTAGAAAACTTCCACACCTAGGGCACTTCCTATTTAACCTGATCAGCTCCCCCTCTTCTACCCGGTAATAGCGGTATGCGCTGGTCTTCTTACCCTTCGTCACCCTCACCCCCCTCTTCCTTTCCCCCTACCTGGAAGTTTTTTCTGAGAATGTGCTCTGGCTCGAAGAGCTCCATTGTGCTCTTGCTATCATATGCATGGACTATTACCCTAGACTCCTGAAGCCCTGTTTCTCCCAGTATCTTAACTATCACAGTTGTATCTGGTTTCTCTCGCAGTTTTGGGATTAAGAGCTCTCTCAGCTCAGATCTGCTTGGAATCCCTCTACCTGTATGCTTCACTCTCAGCTCATATTCCCTTCTGGGAATGGATTTCCTGCTAATCTTGCTAACAACCTCTATAGCCTCCTCCATGTCACTTCACCAGCAGAGCATAAGCTCCCTCTATGTTTACGCTAAGCTTTTTAGCAAGCTCAGATTTCTCTGGGTTGAGTAATATAAAAAGGGCATCCCAGTTGTGTGTGAGCTGCGTAGACCCACACTTACCGCACTTGTCTCCATCTACCACTATGGACCTACAAGATTTACATGCCTTAAGTCTCACTCTGTTCCACCTCTACTTTACCTAGCCCAGGTTGCCTGCATGTGAGATTGACTCTAAGCCTCACCTTCTCACCCCTTTCACGAGACTTAGATATAGCTATGATACGCCCTCTCACAATGTCTCCAACGCTAAAGGTGACCTTTTTTCCAACGAGGTTCTTTCCATCATAGCTGAAGTAATCGTCTGCGAGCTGTGATATATGCACTAATGCGCGCACAGCTCCGAGATCCACGAATATCCCATAATCCACAACTGAGACGACTTCTCCCTCAACTATCTCCATGAGCTCAGGCATGAATATCAGTGCTTCAAACATCACCTTAAAGTATATGTTTCCATCGAAGGGGGATGCTCTACCGAATTTCTCCCTCCTTGCATTCAGCACCTCAACTATATAGCCTATTCCAGGGATAAACCTATCTGAATATCTTCTTCTAAGCCTCTCTAGCATAACCTTACCAAGCTCCCCTCCTAGCTCATGAGGCTCGACTTCAACAGTGTCTCTAAATGTCGCTATGTAAAACATCCTCTAACACCTGAATCTAGGGGAGGTAGCTTCCCAACGTGTTATCAATCATAAGTCTTTTTCCACCTCTAAGGTAGAGCGTAGGTACCCTTTTCCTCATGGCTTTTCTCCTCAGCTCGAGGTCGCATGTGGCTACAACGCCTCCCAGCTTAGCAGCTACCTCTATAACATCTGTATCAGCATCCTTTGATATGCTATCGAATATCTTAAGCTTCCCAGCAATGGTGAGCGCTACTCTTGCCTTTAGTGCCCGGCTCCCCTTACCTGAAGCCATCTCCCTCAGCTCCTCCACTACGGAGGCTGTCGTCGCAAGCTTGAAGTCACAGAGTACATCCTCGAAAACTCTATCCAAGCTTAGATTTCTCTTCTCAGCCATAGCTATCAATAAGCTAGAGTCTAATATAAGCGGCTTCTTTCTCCTCAATGTTAACACCAGTGGGCCCGGAGGGACTTGAACCCTCGACCTCGGTGTACATCAGTACACTCCCGGTTATCAGCTTCACCTCACTTATCGGGCGCTCCAATCACCCCTGCATCCAGGCTGAGCTACGGGCCCACCTTAGCTATTAACAATGTAGTTTTAAAAGTTAGCATCTGTAGAAGATCTGCTGATCATAGCACAATAGCTTCTAGCACGACCCTGATGATAGTATCTGGCTTTCTAGCTAGGCCGATTAGCCTTCTATCTATTTCTATGGCTGCTTTGCTTGCCTCTATTGCTATTGTCCTCTCATCTACGTATGCTGACTTTCTGACTACAATGTCCTTCTCACTAGTAAGAGGCGCTCCCCTAGCTCCCCTAGCTATAAGCTCATCAGAAAGCTCGCCAGCCTGTATTCTTATCCTGAGCCACCCTCCTGACCTTATGTGCTGCTTCATCTCTCTTCTCAGATCTATGCATGCCTTGTCAGCATTAACTCCTATTATACAGTCTGCTTTCCTCGTTATCTCACGATCTTTTGTTAGCTGGAATGTCGTCTTGTGCCTAGCAGATATATTAGGGTGTCCCCAGGCTATTATCTCTTCTCTCAGCATCCCCAGAGTAATATTTTAGGGTTGAACATAAATGTTCTGGGGGTGCATGTGAGCTTTGATGACAGAAGAGCTAGGTTATGTAGGCTACTGCAGGCTGAGGGCTTTATAAGAACTGAGAAAGTGAAAAGGGCTTTTTTGAGGGTTAAACGGGAGCTCTTTGTCCCGGAAGATTTGAGAGAGCAAGCATATGAGGACACGCCACTTCCCATAGGGAGAGGGCAGACCATAAGCGCGCCACACGGCTGCTAGGCCGGGCGAGACATGGTCTGTCTGATGAACGAGCTTTTAGAGCTTGATGTTGGCATGAAAGTTTTAGAGGTTGGGACTGGGAGCGGCTACCATGCAGCTACGATTGCGGAGATAGTTGCTCCCTCTGACGTAGATAGGTCTAGGTGGGGTGTAGTGTATTCCATAGAGATAGATGAGGTGCTAGCTCGCCGTGCAATCCAGAACCTCAGGTCTGCTGGCTATTCTGATAGAGTTATTGTGGTAATTGGTGATGGAAGTATGGGGTATCCTTCTCATGCCCCATACGATAGAATCCTAGTAACTGCTGCCGCACCGAGAGTCCCTCCGCCACTAGTAGATCAACTGGCTCCCGGTGGCTTAATGGTAATACCTATAGGCTCTCCCTACTCACTGTGGGGGCAGGAGCTCCTTGTAGTTAAGAAGGAGCCTAGCGGCTCTATATCTACCAAGAAGGCTGGTATAGTAGCATTTGTCCCATTAAGAGGGAAGGAAGGTTGGAGATAGCTAAATGTCAGGTCATAGCTGCTGGGGCTGAGGCAATCCTTATCAAAGGCATGTTCCTAGGTATACCATCTGTCTTCAAGGTGAGGAGGTCTAAGCGATATAGGGTAAAAGAGCTAGACGAGTGGCTAAGGAAGCATAGAACTGTTGTAGAGGCTAAGATTATGTGTGATGCTAAGCAGGCTGGTGTCCTATGCCCTGCTGTCCTATACATTGACCTAGATAAAGCTACCATAGTCATGGAGTACATCCCAGGGCAAACTCTGAAGACTGTGTTATCTAGAGCCAATGTCACGCTTCTAAGAGATCTTGGGGCAATGATTGGGAAGCTGCACTCCACAGGGATAGTCCATGGCGACTTAACTACATCAAATGTCATTTTGTCTAAGGGAAGGCTTTACTTGATAGATTTCGGCCTTAGCTTCTATTCTAAGAGAGTTGAAGACCAGGGTGAGGACATACATCTCTTCTACCGGTGTATGGACTCTACACATCCTGAAGTATATCATGATGGGATAGCTGCATTTAACAGAGGGTATGCTGAGACAAGAGGAGACGCAGCAGCTATATTGAGAAGAGCCTATGACATATATCTTAGAGGGAGGTATAGGTCTTGAAAGCGATCCTCTTTGTCACTTCTAATAGGAATAAGGCTACTGAATGCAAGCGAATCCTCGAATCTCTAGGCATTCTCGTGAACATCGAGCTAAGAGAGTACCCTGAGCTTCAGAAGCCTAGCATAAGGGAAGTTGCAGTGAGTAGTGCTAGACTGCTGTCCAAGGAGCTCAGTTACCGACCATTTTTCATAGAGGACTCTGCTCTAGAGATCCATGCACTAAATGGATTCCCTGGCCCATACTCATCATATGTATACAAGACCCTCGGATGCGATGGCATACTCAAGATTATGAGTGGAGTAAAAGATAGAAGAGCGAAATTTAGATCTGTTCTCGCAGTAGTGGATCCATCTGACAGAACCCATGTGATAGAGGCAGAGGTAAAAGGCTACATCGCTTTAAAGGAGCGTGGAAATGCAGGCTGGGGCTTTGACCCCATATTTGTTCCGCTGGAGTCTTCTGGCGAGACATATGCCGAGCTGGGGGCTCTAAAAGACAGAGTGTCCCATAGGGCTAAAGCATTAAGGAAGCTAGCAGCATATATATCATCACGGAAATGGGCTAAGTGAGGGAAAGAATGGGCAGGATGCACGCTAGGAGAAAGGGTCAGTCTCACTCCAATAGGCCACCTCCAACAGTGGTTCCTAGCTGGACTAGGATGAAAGCAGCTGAAATAGAGGAGGTAATCGTAGATTTAGCCAAGAGAGGGGTTCCTCCATCCCGAATAGGGCTGATCCTGAGAGACAGCTACGGCATCCCTCTCGTCAAGCGAGTACTTGGTGTAAAGCTCACTAAGATACTAGAAAAACATGGCTTAGCTCCACAAGTCCCCGAGGATCTAGCTAATCTCATAAATAAGGCTAGGAGGATAATGAGGCATCTTAAGGAGCATGGAAAGGATATCCATAACAAGAGGAACCTCCAGCTTGTAGAAGCTAAGATAAGGAGGCTAGTAAAGTACTATAAGCGTGAGGGGGTTCTGCCACCAGACTGGGATCTCAGGCAACACTTAACCATCTGAAGGCTGAGGATCCCTATATGGAAATAAGAGAACAGCTAGCTGATGTAGCAGGCAGAGTTGAAGATGTTCTAAGTGGGGCAAGCTGTATTAGGGTGTTATCTCACATAGATGCTGATGGCCTGTCATCTGCTGGAATAGCTTGTCGATACCTCTTCAAGAAGGGCCTCTTCTTCCACTATACTCCAATTAAGCAGCTTGAAAGGAACATGGTTTCAGCAATAGCCTCTACAGGAGCTTCAGCATATGATGTTTTCCTCCTCCTAGACCTAGGCTCATCTCACATTGATGCCTTATCAAAGATAGGCAAGCCGACTATCATAATAGACCACCATCAGCCACCTAGTCTAAGCCAGGAGAGAAGTGTAGTACATATCAATGCCTGGATGTATGGTGTGAATGGGGGACTAGAGGTAAGCAGCTCAGGCCTAACCTATCTGGTTTTCTCTGTTCTAAAGGAGGACCCTGATAGCGCCGTATTAGCCTTAGCTGGTGCTATAGGAGATCTCCAAGATAAAGGCGAGAAGGGGAGCTTTCTTGGGGTTAACAGAGAAATACTAGAAGAATGCTTGAAGCTTGGTGTTGTCGAGCAGAAGCTAGGTTTAAGGTTGTCTGGTGGCAGCAGCACTCCTCTGCTATTTGCTCTACTGAATACAAGCAACCCATTCATACCAGGGCTGACTGGAGATGAAAGCCGCTGCTACAAGTTCCTATATGACCTCGGGATACCACCATTTAAGGAGGAGAGATGGACTAGGCTCTCTGACCTAAGTGACTCGGAGAAGAGGAGGTTAGCAACAGAGCTTGTAAAATACATGATAGCTGTTGGGTTAAGTGAAGATGAAGCAAAGAGCATTTTCGGCTACACCTACCCTATAACTGAGAAATCCAGCTTCAATGTTTTTCATGACCTGAGAAACATGAGTGAGATGCTTAACGCATGTGGAAAGACAGAACAAGGGTCTATAGCCATCTTGGCCTCGATATCTCCTAGGCTCTACGCAGACAAATGTCGAGAGGCTTTATCAGCATACAGAGAGGACCTAAGGAGAGCGATATCTCTGCTTATGTCTAACAGGGAGAGCAGGATAGTGAAAGCTGGTAAAGCTGTCTTTCTACTAGGATCTTCAGACATAAAGGATACGATCATCAGTACTGTGACGACTATAATGAGTGGCTTCAGAGAGTTCAGCTATGCTGTCGCTGTGATTGGGCTAGCTAGATCAGATAATGAAAAGGTGAAGATATCTGCCAGGCTAACTCCTGGAAGGACCTCCCCGAACTTAGGAACTATCATGCGTGAGATATGTAGCAAGCTAGGTGGTGAAGGAGGAGGGCATACTCAAGCTGCTGGCGGCCAGATACCACGCGCACTTGCTGAAAAGTTCATGGAAATGTTTGAGAAAACTCTAGAGGAAGTCAGCCAGCAGTAGCTGGTGGTACAGCTAGACTGCCTGCTAGCTCTTGTGCAAGCGTGTTATACTCTTTCTCAGCCTCTTTTATCCTCTTCTTGAGCCCCTTTATATATGCTCTATATCTCTCAATCTGCTCTCTAAGCCTAGCTACTGCCTTGCTCTTCTCAGTTTCAACTAGAAAGCTCCCTATGCTCTCAAAGATCCTAGCATCATCTGGAGTCTCCTCCAGTCTAGTAAGCGTGTTCTCAAGCTGCTCTAGGTTATCTTGGACTACTCTAAGGGTAGCTGTCATATTCCTGAGCTGTCTAGCTATCTCCTCGAGCTTCTTATACTTCTCCTGCATCTTAGGAGGGATTGGTGCAGTAGCCATAATCACCCCCCTGCACCTTGCTGCTCCAGTAATTTACCTATCTACCGAATCTCCTATGCCTCTGCTGATAGACTCGTATCGCCCGTAGAAAATCGATCTTCCTGAACTTAGGCATGTAGACATCACAGAAGTATAGTTCTGAGTAAGCTGACTGCCAGAGCAGAAACCCAGAGAGCCTTTCCTCTCCAGATGTCCTTATTATGAGGTCTGGGTCAGGAAGCCCCGCTGTATAAAGGTATTTGCTTACAACTTCCTCGTCTATCTGGTCTGGAAAAATGATACCTCTTCTTACATCTTCAGCTATCTTTTTTACAGCATCAACAAGCTCAGCTCTCCCGCCATACCCGACTGCTATATTCAGATACCTATCGCTATAGCTTCTTGTCCTGCTTTCAGCATACTCTACAGCCTTCCTTAGCTTCTCTGGGAGGACATCTTTTCTACCAATAACATTGATTCTCACCTTGTTTTCGTGTATAAGCGGGTGGTCTGCGACCTCAACTATCTTCTTAGTTAGGAGATCTATGGCTATTTCCACCTGCTCTCTTGGCCTCTGGAAGTTTTCCGTTGAGAATGCATATACTGTTACGCACTTAATCCCAAGCTCTAGACACCACTCCAAAACCTCTCTGAGCTTCTCTGCTCCTCTCTCATAGGCTTCCCTCAGAGGGATGCCAGCTTCCCTAGCATATCTCCTGTTCCCATCTGGGATGATCCCAATGTGTCTAGGTAGCTCTCCCCTCCTCTCTATCTTCCCAAGTAGATACCTCTCGTAGAGCGGTATTCCTATAGTCGCTATCCTATATGCTATTTCTCCTATGTAGTAAGCTATGTCTCGTTTTCCACCCCTCACTTCCCTCTACCTCCTTGCTCTAGAAGGTCTTCTGTCTTGTTGCACAATTATCGAGAAAGACCCCCCTGTTCCTCTAACTACCTTGACTATTATTGGCATCCTGCATACTGGGCAGAATCTTGTCACAGAGGGTGAAACCGATATAGATGCCCCACACCATGGGCATCTAGCTTCCATCTCCCCCACCATATTTCTGCTTAAGCAAGAAGTAATAAACATTCAGAGCAGCTTCTCTAAGGATGTATGTTGAGGTTAAGAGGGATCAGAATACTTAACATCTTCTGCACTCTAGTACTGCTCACTCTTCTCATAGAATACCAGCTGCCTTCCTTCTCACCATGCTAGCTCGCAAGGCAGCTGTTAGCTTTTAAGAGAGGTGTCGAGCTGTCCAGTAGAGCTTGTAGAAGGTAGAGGTGAAATGGCTAAGATTAGTAGACTTCATCTAAAGAGGTTGTTAAGAGCCCTCAAGTCCAAGAAGGGATGGGGAACTGAGCTCATATCCTTATACATACCTGCTGAAAGAAGCCTGCATGAGGTCACTAGATATCTGAGATTTGAGTATAGCCAAGCCAGCAACATAAAGGACAAAAATACAAGGAAGAATGTTCAGGCTGCAATAAGATCCATACTCCAACACCTTAAGCTATACAAGTCAACGCCAGAAAATGGTCTAGCAATATTCTGTGGAGCAGTTTCCTATGGGGATGTTCGTGGAGAAGAGAAGATAGAGCTTACCGCACTAGAGCCTCCCGAGCCGATTACATCATTCATTTATAGATGTAGCTCAGAGTTCTATCTAGAGCCCTTAGAAGCCCAGCTAGAGGAAAAAGAGGTCTATGCGGTAATAGTCATGGATAGAGGCGGGGCTGCTATAGCTCTCATAAAGGGGGCCTCATATAAAATAGTCGATGAGCTGTACTCGGATGTCCCAAGCAAACACAGAGCTGGAGGGCAGTCTCAGAGGAGGTTTGAGAGGGGGAGAGAAGAAGCCGTTAAAAGATACTATGTCAGGCTAGGTGAGCATGCAAATAAAATTCTGCTTCCGATAAAGGAACTCAAACACATAATTATAGCAGGGCCTGGAGATGCTAAGGAGGAGTTTGCTGCTGGCGACTATCTAAACTACATGCTTAAGCAAAAGGTTATAGGCCTTATCGATACGGGATACACAGGAGAAACAGGAGTCAGAGAGGCCATCTACAAGGCTAAGCCCTTACTATCAGATGCCAGGATCTACAGGGAGCGTGAAGCCGTCCAAGAGGTGTTTGAGAGGCTCTCTAAAGATAGCAGGCTTGTCGCCTATGGGATAGTCCCAGTAGAGAAAGCTCTTCTAACCAGAGCTGTTGATAAACTTGTTGCCTTAGAGTCGCTTGTAGACGAGATTCTCGCATGCTGCAATAGCTGTGGATTTTTCTTTAAACCAAATGGAGTCTCTAAATGCCCTCAATGTGGCAGCTCAGACATAAAAGAGGTGAAGGGAGAAGATTTTCTTGAAAAGATAGAAGAGCAAGCTACGCAAACAAAAGCAACCTTGATCATCGTAACACATAAGACAGAATGGGGAGAGCAGCTGCAGAAATTAGGTGGGATAGCTGCCATACTACGATACGCCATAGAGTAGCTACTTTTTATAGCTCCTCAAGCAAGCATAGGAATGGGCCGGTAGATCAGCCTGGTAGATCGCCGCGCTGGTAGCGGTATCGCATCTCTCCGGGGCACGCGGAGGCCGCGGGTTCAAATCCCGCCCGGTCCACCTTTAATGCTGTAAAAGCTGTTCTAGTGTGAAATGGAACTTTACTTTCAAGCTTCCAACATAGTGTGTCTCATCCATATCTAAACATTTGCTTTTTTCTCATCAAGCATCTCTACAAAGCACTTAACCATATCTAGAATAGCATAAATATCATTTTCTCACAACTTCTATTCATCTTCTTGTTGACAGTAAAGAAAAGCTATAGCCTTAAAGAGGAGATGAGCAAGTGCATTTAAGGATGGCAGAAACAGCATTTTAGGGTCATGATCTTATCCCTGAGCACTTTATAGCTCTCAAGCTGTTACTGTGATAGGGTTTGAAGCAAGATCTTCATAATAACCTAACTCTTCTATTATTCAGAGAACCGTCATTGAATGCGGTGATTACATGGTTAAAGCTGCCTTCGTTACATGCGTCCCAGATGCAGATCCAGACAAGCATCACTGTGTTATTAGAACCTCGCTTCCCTTAGATGATGTACCTCATGTTAAGGTATACAAGGATCTACTAGATCCTTGCATATTGCTTGCAGGCGTGTCCTGATCGCGTCCACATGGCTAATCACTCTCATGGCATATTCAGGAATGTTTTACTAGTTAGGCAGGTGATAGGGTATTGACACAGGAAAACAGCCAAACTTCCTAGGGATGAAGTAACGTGAGTAGCCTGTGAGCTTGAACTTTCGGAAAAAGCTTAATGATGGCTTGCTCGATAACTTTTTAAACGCTGCCTATGCAAATTAGCTGGGCCCGTAGCTCAGTTAGGTAGAGCACCGGGCTCTTAGTCAGGGGAGTTGTAGACCTAAACCCGGGGGTCGAGGGTTCGAGTCCCTCCGGGCCCGCATTAAGTTTATCTTGTACAGTCTTAGTGAAATGGGGTTGATATGAAGCTTCTCTCTATGTTCTCTATCATACTCCTTATGGGATTAACGCTTCTTACTATGGGAGTATCCTCCTATCAGCAATTCTTCTCAGCTATCTTAGTCAGGGGAGACATATACCCTGATTGGGTTATCGCTATGGCGTATGCTCAGAAACAAGGCATTCCTGTACTCACTGTTGTTGAGAGGTCTGTACTTACTAGCGAGACAAGGGAGCTGCTGAGAGGGCTAGCTAGGCTAGGGAGTGGGAGAGTTCTCATAGTTGGAGATACTCTAGCTATATCCAGCAGCGTTGAGGAGGATCTTTCAGCACTAGGCCTCAATGTGGTGAGGATAGCTGGAGTTCGCAGGATAGAGACCTCAGTAGACTTCACATGGAGGTTATGGCCTGATGCTGATTGCATAATACTAGCTGATGGCTGGGATACTTCTGTATACTTGCCTTGTCTTGTTCTCTCAAGGGAGCTTGATGCACCAATAATCTTCTCCTCTCAAACAGAGCCTGTGCCATCTGTTCTTCTACAAGCAATTAGAGACGGGCTGATCCACCCAAGCGAGTGCTATGTTGTCGGGCTAAGCAACCATTTTGCTAGAATATCTATGGAATTAGAAGATGTAGGCGTGAGATGTAAGCTGATAAACCTTACAAGAGAAGCCCCTGCCCCCTTCATATACAGGTATAAGCTGAGAGTACCATGGAAAACCGTAGTAAGCCATGTCCTAGCAGTTATTATGGGATTCTCTATTTCTTATGCAGTATTCTTCTACTCTAGGTCTCATGTTTCAGCCAAACTATCTTTAATTCTTAAGCACCTAGATCCTGAGGAGAGAGCTATTATAGAGTCCATAGCTAGAGTAGGAGAGGTCAAGCAGGAGGATCTGCCAGCCATGACCGGGTTTAATAGGCCTAAGGTCTCTAGGCTTGTCAACTCTCTCGTTGACAGAGGCTTGTTAGCTAGGGAGAAAGTGGGAAAAACCTATATTCTGAGGATTGCAAGCGACCTATGAGGTGAGGAAGTGTCAGCTAGAGATCAGTTTACATGCATATCATGTGGTAGGAGGGTTTCGCCTATTCTCAGGGCTGTAGCCTTCTACTGCCCAAACTGCGGTACTGCCAGAATCATAAGGTGCTATGTCTGCAGGCAGTATGGGAGAGAATATACCTGTCCATCTTGCTCATTCGTAGGTCCATGAGGTGGTAGCTTGGGGCGTGTGATGTTAGAAGTGGCCTTATATCCAGAGAGCCCAGATGCAGTAGAGGATGTGAAGTCTTCATTGTCACCAAAATTAGCTGGAATAGCAGAGGTCATAGAAGTTTCGGAAAGGCCTGTAGCTTTTGGGGTATCTGCTGTGATAGCGAGGCTCATCGTGGATGAAGCTCTTGGAACAGAACCTGTTGAAAGGGTGCTTGGAGAGATTCCAAAGTTAAGCAGCTTTAGTGTCGAGAGAGTGACCCGCGTGCTCTAGCTAGTTTCTCGTAGTTCGGTGCACATTTCTTGCATACTCCCATCATGGGGATAAAGCAGCTTGTACAGTAGGCCTTTCCACACAAGATGCATGTGCTAAGATAACTCGTTTCTCTACCACATCTGCTGCACTTCAAGTCTTGCAGGCAAAGCGCTATCCTTTTAAAAGTTATGAGCAGCTAACCATAGTCGGGTTCTATAGCGGAAGTATCTATCTGGTTTGAGAGCTTGATTTCGCTTTTAGAGTCTGCAGTTATTAGTGTGTTGTCTCGATTGAAAAGAGTTAGTGAAGCAGATCTATTAAAGGAACTCCATAAAATGTACTTGAGAGAGGTAACTCAAACTGAGTTAAGGGCTGCACTACTAAAGCTAGAACTTGCAGATATGATTGTTGTATATAGAGGGAGAAATAACTTTCTGGTCGCTGAGCTCACAAGGCATGGTGAGCTCTCATTTGAACCAGGCTTCTAAGCTCCGCCTCTTTCTGACGCTCTCCAATGCTGCCTCTACTTCATCAAGTATCTTGCTAACCCTCTCAAAACTGAAGTCATGTTCATCTACTAATATCCTAACCACCTTATCCCTATCTACTGGCCTCCATTCAAGCATATAGTTGTCTGTAACTTCAGGTTCAAGAAATATCCTGGCTATCTCCATCGGATCAACTTCAAACTCCCACTTTATGTCTCTAAATACATCCTCTATGTTTTTACTCTTTTTAACCATGCTTAGTGCTCTTTTTGGTCCTATCCCAGGCACGCCTCCAGGGTTATAGTCAGTTCCGACTAATATTGCTAACGCAACCAACTGTTCTCTGCTTATATCCAGTTCTTTGAGTATTTTCTCGAGCTCAAACACTTCCGGTGAGACTTTAATGTATACTTGCTTTCCAGGAAGCTTTCTTCGCCCAACTACTGCTAAATTTCTCACGAGCCTAGGGCTCCCAAACACCAGTGAGTCGTAGTCTTGCGATGCTGTAGCCCAAGCCTCCCCTTTTCTACAAATGTAAGCTGACTGTGCTTCTCCCTCGCTCGGCGCATGTACAACTGGTACTCCTAGAGCGTCTATAAGCCTCTCTAAGTCCTCTACCATTTCCTTGTCCAGCGCTATTGCTGCCTGAGCATACTTCTTGGCTTCTTCTATTCTCCCTTCTCTTAGGGCCTCCATCCATCTTTCCATAGCTTCCTCTCTAATCTTCTTCCTGGCCTCCAGTGTAGCTTTCTTAAGCGGGCTAGGTTCTCCATCGAACACAAATATTGGCTTTATCCCTACTTTGAGCATGTTAGCAGTTCTATAGAAGGCGCCGGAATGCGCTGATGTTATTCTACCCCTACTATCCATTAGTGGTGTACCATCTGGCTGCCTTATTGATGCAAGGAACTGGTAGAAGAAGTTATATGCATCTATAGCAATTACCTTACCCGATAGCTCCTCCAGCCCACAAACCTTCCCCTTCACCAGTGGGGTAAGTTTCACACCCAAAGTAGGCCCCTACTATGGCTTCCCCCAACTTATTAAACAGTTCTATACCAGGTCCTTTAGATCAGCAGATGCTATCTGTCCTGATAATTGCGCCATATCATCCAAAACCTGCTGGTGTAGAAGTCTATGCTACAGAGGTTGCTACTCGCCTTGTGAAGGCTGGTATCGATGTCCATGTGCTATCCTACTTTGAATCTAAGAAAGCTAATAGTGAAGCCTTATACAGGCTGCCTACAGCTCCTCTTCCCTGGATAAGGGGGGTCACGTTCGTGGCACTAGCTTCAACCATGGGCTCTCTACTATCAGCCCTCAGGAGCTTTGATGTGGTGAATGCACATTACGCCCTAACATCTGGTGTTGCTGCATCTCTAATAAAAACGAGTGCTCCTAAGGTTCTCACCTTCCATGGCTCTGATGTTCCTCCTCTGAAGGGCCACATGCGCTCCCTACTGCCACTGTTTTCGTCATTTGCCTCATATGTTGCTGTAAGTAATAAGCTTGCATGCGAATTAGCTAAGCTAGGGCTGCCTAGAGAGAAGATTAAAGTGATACCTGGTGGAGTAGACTTTGAGAAGCTTTCCTCAGTTAGCAGAATTCCCCGCGAGGAAGCTAGGAAGGTCGTGAAGCTACCTGTAGACCGCAGAATCGTGCTGTTTATGGCTCCCTTGGTCTCCTATAAGAACCCTCTGGCAGTTCTTGTTGCATTTAAGCTTACGTCCAAGAGATTACAGGATGCCTGTCTCGTATACTGTGGAAGAGGGCCTCTAATACGAGAAGTGCTAAGGAAGGCATTTGAGCTTGATATAAGAAGCAGAGTGATATTCCGTCCTGAGCTGCCTAGAAGTATGGTGCCCTACATGCTGAGAGCCGCAGATGTCCTTGTTATGCCATCACTTAGAGAAGCTTGGGGGCTAGTTGCGCTCGAAGCGATGGCTACCTGCACTCCTGTTATAATTTCCAAGCTTGCAGGCATTGCAGAACACTTAGTGAACTGGCACCACGCAGTGCTAGTCGACCCATATTCTCAGGAGGAGCTAGCTAATGCCATGAAAACTCTTCTAAACGATCCCAGCTTAGCTAGCTACATTACCACTAGGGCCACTAGCATAGCAAAGAAGTTCACCTGGGACTTAACTGTAAGAAGATATCTAGCACTTTTCACAAGTATTCTAGGTGGTTAACCTGAGGAGATTCAGCTTCAAGCAATGCATACTTATTAGAGTAGACCTGAAGATGTCTGTTGGGAAGCTTGTAGCTCAGGCATGTCATGCCTCTCTTGAGGCTGCTGAGGAAGCACGCAGACTATGTCCTAGGGTATATGAGCAGTGGAGAGAAGAAGGCGGCAAGAAGGTTGTTCTTAGGTGTAGTGGAGAGGATGACCTTATTAGGTACTATAACATGGCTAAGAAGGCAGGTTTACCTGCATCCCTTATAAGGGACGCAGGCCTCACAGAAGTCCCTCCTGGGTCTATAACGGCTGTTGCAATAGGTCCTGCTAGAGAAGATGAGGTAGATAAGATAACTGGCCAGCTCAAACTGCTGTGATTGACATGATTTTCACTCCAACGGAATCATCATATGAGATGGAGATAGGGCTGAGCTTTTACTCAACAAGCCCTCCCGGCGCAGGCGGTGTAGCTAAGCTTTATCCCTGGGATTTTGTTGTCGATGAAGTCTACCCACCTTTCATCAGAGCTAGTCTGATCCAGTCAACTTACCAGAGGGATGGGAGGTACAGATGCTATATTCTCTCTAAGATAAAGCATACCACTCTACATGCTGTGGATCATTTGGCTAGAGCTGCCAGCATATCTGCAGAAGGCATCCAGTATGCTGGGATAAAAGACAAGAAAGCTGTAGCATATCAAGTTATAGCTACCCCCATGACACATAGGATAGATGCTCATAGGATCCCAGCAAGCCTGAGAATCAGGTACATAGGCTGCTCTGACCACCCCATTACCACCAGAGAGATGCGGGGGAACTTCTTTAGAGTTAGGATAAGAGGCGCCTCCTTCCAAAGAGCTCAGCAGTTAGCTGTTGAACTAGGGGAGTCTGGCTGTCTTAACTACTTTGGCTACCAGAGGTTTGGAGTGCCTATTCCCATAAACCTGATGCTCGCTAAGGCTATACTCCAAGAGGATCTCCAGCTCCTAGAGGATGCTATAAGGAAGTCACCATATGCAACTCAGCTGTCCTATGAGTCCAGGATCATTAAAGAGCTCAAAAGTGGTGCAAGATCGCTGTCGAGTATCTTACCAATGCTACCTCCAGGTGTGCTTTCCATAATCCTGCAGAGCTACCAGTCTTATCTATTTAACAGGATTCTATCGATCCTGGCTGATAGCGGCTTCGATTTCACTAAAGTGAACCCTGGCATGATAGTGAGAGCCCTCGGTAGGTATGTTGTAGCGAGAACATCTTGGGATGCCATTAGACTAACTAGACTATGTCTATCTAGACTTGCATCCATTTGTATACCTATTCCCGGTCATGGTACCACTAAACTTTACCATGGCTTGCTATATCAGGCTCTAGTCCAGGCTCTAAGAGAGGTGAGTCTCTCTATTTCAGACATAGAGCGCTGGCCTTATCGGCTAGCAGGAGCGATTAGGCCTGCTGTCATATACCCTCTGTTCTTAGATGTTTTTGCTGACAGAGACTCTGTAGTCCTGTCATTTTATCTTGATCGAGGAGGCTACGCGAGCATTGTACTCAGGGAGATCATAAAAAGCAGCAGGATAGAAGACTATGAAGGCTACATTAAACTTCCTCAATCAAGATAGGCATGCCAATAAGCTGGCTGATTATCTCCTTCTCCTCATCTAGGCTTCTCCTCCCTCTTCTCCCTCTAAGCCTCACGAATATCTTCAGTATCACGAGATCATCGAAGAGGTATCTCCTGCTAAGCCCTATTATCTGATGTGGTGCGAGTATGCTTGCAATGACCTTCTCTAATTCTCCTTCCCTATACCTAATGACTTTAGCTCTGCTCTTTAGTCTCCTGCTTATCGATCTACTCAGAGATCTAGCTTGAGCGTCGCTTATATCCCCCTTTATAACAACCCATATTCCTCTTTCTGTCCTCATGCTCCTCACATACTCTCCCTCAATCTTCAAAGCTTCTGGTGTCTCTATCAGAACCTTAATTACATCGATATCCGTTTGGGTAACCTTCCCCTCCTGTATCTTCGCTCTACATACTGGGCAGAAAGTCCCTGTCTTCACACATAATACATCAAGTGGAAACTTCATCGATACCACTTCCTCAGCAGATCCTCTACATCTAGCTAACTCCTTTCTATTAAACACTTCTCATAGAAGCTACGTTTCTTCTGAGCTAGCTTCTGAACTAGCTTTCTTCTACCTCGCCTTTAGCTTCTAACAGCCTTCTTCTCCCATTCTCTGTGATAGAGATGAATGTATAGCCTCCATGTCTCCTAATCACAACTTCCCCCTTTTGTTCAAGCGAGTCTAGCACCTGCTTAAGCTTAGCAAGCCCTACCCTAGTAGTTGTAAGCAGCTCTCTCAGGTGAGCTCCCTCCTTACTTTCCACGATTGATAAGACCTTAACCTCCAGATCCTGGTTGCTCTCCATATTCCCCAAACTCTGTGTAAGAATCCTTTTATATGTTGATGGACCCAGGAGAGGAGATCTTACATGCCGATAGAAGACCCGTTTAAGAGGCAGATAGCAGTTAGAGCACTGCTAAGATACAAGATATGTAGAGAATGTGGAGCACATAACTTTTATGGCGCAACCAAGTGTAGAAGATGTAAGTCTAAAAACTTAAGACCAAAACATGAGAAGCCAAAGAGTAGGTAGACTGGGCCGGTGGTCTAGGGGTATGACTCAGTGGCATGAAGCCGCCCTTACGAGGCGGAGGTCGAGGGTTCGAGTCCCTCCCGGCCCACCTGCATTCTTCTCATGAATTACACTCCATATCAGCTTCTCCTCAAATAGAAGAGTTTATTAGAATCTTCCTCTAACCTATGTTGGTGCCGTGGTAGCTCAGCCTGGGAGAGCGCGCGATGTTAACGCGTGGCTGAAGACCGCGTTGTCGCCGGTTCAAAACTAGGTGGAAGTCCGGCCCACGGCACCACTTATGCTCTATGGCTTCTGAGCTAACCTTTATTAACTCTCGAGCTGAACCTGATGCAGGCGGCCGTCGTCTAGCCTGGTCTAGGACATCGGCCTCCCGAGCCGGTGACCCGGGTTCGAATCCCGGCGGCCGCACTTTAGGGGAGTAGCTTTGAGTTCTGCTGAGGAGTGTGCTGTAGTTGGCTGTGGGAAGCCTGCTGTGAAGAAGGCTAGCCGATCTCTACTGCCGTTTCTCCAACAGCTTGGGTTTTCTGTCGATGCTAAGACAAAGTCTCTGTGGCTTTGCAGAGAACATTACAATAAGGCTAAAAAGCTTAGAAAGGCTATGCTGTCTCCATTTTAACAGCTTTATATGCCTTATATACCTCTAAGAGCTCAGTAGCCTCTAGCTCATCAGCCCTTTTACATAACTTGTCTTCATCGATGCGCTCTATTAGCTGTTCAACCTCCTGTTTCCTCAGCCCTATACTCCTTAAGCTATTCTTTAGCTTTTTCCTCCTATGCGAGAAGATGCTTCTTAAGAACGACGAGAACCCCTCGTAGTCAAGGCTCGATCTATCTGTTTTCTTTATCCTTACTATCACCGAGCTGACTCTTGGCTTTGGATAGAAGCAGCTCGGTGGCACGGTCTTCAAGATCTCAACTTCATGTCCTAGCTTATACAAAACTGTTAACCTCCCATACTCCTTTGTTCCAGGCTCTGATACAAGTCTATGCCCAACTTCCTTTTGCAATGTGAGTACTGCAATCTTGAAATTCCATCCTAGCATCCTTGTAAGTAGCCTCGAGATTATGTGATATGGTGGGTTTGAGATTATCTTAGTTAGATCTTGTGGAGGCTTATACTCTAAGATATCCCCTAAGATTATCTTGATATTGTTATACTCAGCAAACTTCTGTTTAAGCAGCATATAAAGCCTCGCATCCTTTTCGATCACTATGAGATTACGCGGGTTATGCTGTAAGATTTCATATGTGAGCGCTCCCGTTCCTCCTCCAATCTCAAGCACTACATCCTCTCTAGATATACAAGCTGCTTCAGCCATAAACTCAAGAAGCCTCCTGTTTCTCATGAACCTTTGGGATAGCTCAATAATAGGCTTAATAGTATCTTCTTGAGCTACTGCCCGCCTGTTCTTCCTATGCATCCTATCTCAGTGAGTGTGGGCACCATTTTTAAAGGCATAAGCCACCTGCATCCTATGACTAGCAGTGAAGCTGAGGCTGTGGAAAAGCAGAGGAGAGTAGCTAGCTTAGGGGATTTTGTCTTAGTTGATTATGACTGCTGGATCAAGGATACAGGTGAGCTTCTTGAAACTACAATTAAGGAGACAGCTGAGAGAGAAGGGAAGCTTAGTGAAGAGATAGAGTATAAGCCAGCGCTACTAGTTTTAGGAGCTAAGTGGGTGACTAGAGGCCTAGATGAAGGGATATTAGGGATGCGGGAGGGAGAGGAGAGGATCTTTGAGATCCCTCCTGAGAAGGCCTATGGGAGAAGAGACCCCTCTAAGATTAAGATGTTCTCTGAGCGGAGGATCAGGAGAATGGGTGTGAGAGTCGTACCTGGAGAGGAAATCGAGATAGATGGTGTCAGAGGTGTCATAGAGTCTGTTAGTGGAGGTAGGGTTCGAGTGAACTTTAATCACCCACTGGCTTCTAAGACGCTTAGGTATCATGTGATCCTCAGGAAGATACTTGAATCCCCTGAGGAGAAAGTTGTCGCGATATTTGAGAAGTCATATGGCGTCAAGCCTGAAGCTTCTATAGCTGAAGATGGATGTGTGAAGATTAGAATTCCAGTCTCTCTCGATAAGCTAGGCGAGTATGCTGCGAAGAAGGCGTATTTCATAAATCTAGTAGCACGATATGTTAAAGATATCTCTAGACTAGAGCTAACTGAAGTCTATGAGCTCTCACGAGGTTAAAAGAGGGGCCACCAGACATTTTCTCAGCCTCCTTCCAATGGGGCACCTCATTTCACCTAGGTCGCTCTCAACCCTGACTTTAGTTCCGGAAGGGAGACCAACAGGCCTGCATAGCTGCTTATTCTGACATGTGAGGTTGCAATCCTGCTGGATAAACAAGGTTACTGCCCCCTCATGGCTGCTCCTGCTTTCCATAGCCACTTCGACAAGTGCTGGCTCAACCTCCACTGCCACGACTTCTCCATGCAACTGACACCTAAATGCCCTGCTTTTCACACCTGTAATGATGTATCTCAGATTAGGCTGAAGGTTTTCGACGCATACTGTTTTAAACTCGCATCTTTTGCATGCTGCAGCTTCCCCAAGAAATATAAATTCCCAGCCTACTCTAGCTAGTAACTTACCTATGAGAGTAACCCTCCCCATGTTGGGTCTATGCCAGTTGGGGGGTGCTCTTTAAACTTCAAGTGAGGTGTTTGTATGATGTTGGAGTTCAGGTCAGATAGGTCTTCTACACTGCTAGAGTCAAAGACAACGACTGTGGGACTCGTATTCACCAATGGTATAGTGCTAGCTTCCGATCGAAGAGCTTCTAGAGGCATGCTCGTGTCAAGTAAGGTTGCCAGAAAGACTATCAAAGTATCTGATAATGTCTATGCTACGATATCTGGGCTAGTGGCTGACGCTCAGTTCCTAACACAACTAGCATCTGCTGTAGCTAACTATGAGCTCTATGAGAACAAGCACAGGTTGTCTCCAAAGGAAGTTGCAACATATCTGTCTCATAGGCTTTTTTATGCTCGTCAATTCCCATATATCACACATCTTATCATAGCTGGCTTTACTGAAGATGGTGCACCTCAGCTGCTTAATGTCGACTTACTAGGCATGGTTAGCGAGGAGAAATATCTTTCAACTGGTTCAGGGTCTCTTTTGGCTTTCTCAGTCCTAGAAAGAGGCTATGCTCCTCAGTTAACAGAGGAGCAAGCTGTCAGGCTAGCTGTAGAGGCTGTTAAAGCTGCGATATCCAGAGATACAGGTACTGGTGACGGTATAGATGTCACCGTCATAACTAAAGAGGGGGTCAAAACCCTTAGTTTCACACTGAAAGGAGAGCTTGCTAGGGAAGGGAGCTGCAATGGAGAATGTCACAGCAGCTATACCTGAGATCGAGAAGAGAGTCCTAGACCACTTCCCCCAAGAGGCTAAGATAACAAAAGTTGTAGTTGAAGGAGCCATTGTGAAGATTTTCTCAAGAAACATAGAGTATTTCATCGAAAACCGCAATGAGGTCGCGGCCCTCGCGAGATCTATCAGGAAGAAGATACTAGTAAGGTGTGAGCACTCCATCCTAAAGAAGCCTGAAGAGGTCGAGAAACAGCTGAAATCCATAGCAGCCAGGGTAGATCTGCAGAAAGAGAATCTTTTCAAGACGATATACATGCTCCCTGATTCCACAGTTACCATTCTCACATGGAGCTCTAAGCTCTACTCTTATCTAACTGAGGCTGGCCGACAGGAGCTGCTATTAGAGACAGGGTGGTTTCCAGAGGTATATTATGTGCTTCCCCGAGCTAAGAAAGCTCTTCTCCCTCTAGAATACTCATGTAAGGTTCTCATGTCTGCCTACCCAGATAGAAGCAGCTTCCTGTCTAATACTGCAACACTCGTCCATAGACCTGTGCTTTCAGACGACCACTGGATAACTACTACCTTCCTTGGTGGGGCAAGAGAAGTGGGGAGGAGCTGTATCCTTGTGCAGACTCCGTCATCGACGATCATGTTAGATTGCGGAATAAATGTAGGAGCATATAGAGAAAAGTTCCCCTTGTTTTCGAAGCTTCCATTCCTAGCAGAGTATCTAGATGCTGTGATAATATCTCACGCTCACCTAGACCACTGTGGCGGCCTCCCTCTACTCATAAAGTATGGCTACAAGGGTCCTATATACTGTACGCAGCCAACTAGAGATCTAATGCTCTTGCTATTCAGGGACTATCTAAGTGTGTGTAAGCGTGAAGGTGTTCCTGCTTTCTTCTCTGAGAGAGAAGTTGACTCTATCGTTATACAGACAATACCTGTCGACTACAATACTACACTGGATATAGCTCCTGATGTCAAGATGACACTTTATCCTGCTGGCCACATTCTTGGGTCAGCTATGGTTCTGTTGACTACCGAACTCGGTAAGGAGAAGCACAACTTGCTTTACACTGGAGACTTCAGGTTTGGAAAAGTCAGGTTATTGTCTTCATCGCCGACACACTTTAAGAAGGTTGAAACCCTGATAATGGAATCTACATACGGCGGTAGACGTGATGTGCGAAAGGATCAAGTCACGGCAGAACAGCAGCTCCTGTCTATAGTAGATAAGACTCTCAAAGAAGGCGGGAAGGTCCTTATACCTGTCCTTTCTGTTGGAAGAGCCCAAGAAGTTATGTCTATTCTCCATAGCGCCATATCTCAGCGTGAGCTATCTAGAGTCCCAATATATATTGATGGCTTGACATATCAGGCTTCTCTAATATATGCAAACTACATAAGCTTCTTATCATCTTCTATCAGAAAAACCTTCAAAGAGACAGGAGAGCTTCCCATATTAAGTGAGTACTTCGAACCAGCATTAGGAAGAGACAAGTTGGATGTCGTCGGAGGAGGCCCCTGTGTCTTGCTTGCTAGCTCAGGAATGTTGACTGGAGGCCCTTCTCTTCTTTACTTCTCACTGCTGAGTGATGATTCAAGAAACTCCCTGATATTTGTCAGCTACCAGGTTGCTGGGACAGTTGGTAGAGCTATAAGAGATGGAGCTCGTAGTGTTAAAATCAGGCTACCTGATGGAAGTGAAAAGCTTGTAGATGTCAAGATGAAGGTCTACTCTATAGACGGGCTGTCTGGGCACTGTGATAGACTACAACTCTTATCCTATGTTGGTGGGCTAAAACCTACTCCTCAGCAGATACTTGTAGTTCATGGTGAACCTCAGAAAGCTACAGAGCTTTCAAGAGACTTATGGCATCTGATGCGAGCTAGGGGTGTCATGTGGTCTACAGCCCCATATAACTTAGAGACATACAGACTAGATAGGCGCTAACTTCTTTCTCTCCCTCTTCTCCACACCTTAACGAATGATGGTGTAGCTAGTAGGATGGGATACTCTGACTTATGCTGATGGGCAACTAGCTCTCCCCCCATCGTGGATAGTAGCGTTTTTATTTGTTTTACTGCGCTCTGTAGCTCCTCTGGGTTTCTTTCTGCAAGTGGAGCTATGTCTATTAGTAAGATATTCCCGCTCCTAACTTCCTCCACTATGTTATCTACATCAGTTATGTCCCTTAGTTTCATGGGCTTGATAACTACTACTGCATCATATGCAAGCTCTAGGGCACTGTCTTCTCTCCTCTCCTCGACTTCCATCTCTTCCTCTCTCCTTGAAAAAATTTTCTTAAGTATTCTCATCATCTCAGCCACAATCTGCTGGTGCTCTATTACTTAAATTCCTATCCCTCTAGTTTATTAATTCCCCTGAAGACCTCAACAGTGGTGTGCTCGCTTGAGTGAACCAGCGACTCAGCTAGAATCCTACACTGGCAAACAAGTCTTAGTTGTGCTCAGAGGTGGGGGGGTTGTAAGAGGGCTCTTTATTTCATTTGATAATCACCTTAACATAGTATTAGATAGAGCAGAGGAGCTAGCAATAGGGAGGCCTGGAGAAGATCCTGTACAGCTTGACCCCTCCAGACACTTGGGGAGAATCATAATAAGAGGAGATAATGTCGTGTTAGTATCGCCTGTTGAGGGGTAGGTGATGGTAAAAGGAACCCCATCCATGGGAAAGAGGTCTAAAGGGAGAACTCACATAAGATGTAGGAGATGTGGCAGGCACGCATACCATGTTACAAGAAGGGTCTGTGCTGCCTGTGGTTATGGTAGGCTTAAGAGAATAAGGAAGTACCGGTGGCAGAACAAGGACACATTGACAAGAAGGAGGCTGTGGTAGCTTTTAACTTCCTTGCTTGACGGAAAAGTTTAAGACTGGTCTTCTAAGTAACTTACTACTGGGCCGGTGGCGCAACCTGGTAGCGCGCCGCGTTGGCATCATGTAGGCATAGTCGCGGAGGTTGCGGGTTCAAATCCCGCCCGGTCCACCATATTTCTCTAAAGCTGGCCCCTAGAGCTGGAACCCAAAAACTGAAACCTTTTTAACATGCTTATCCTAGAAACTCCTTGTGGGCCGGTGGTCTAGGGGTATGACTCAGTGGCATGAAGCCGTCCTGACGAGGCGGAGGTCGAGGGTTCGAGTCCCTCCCGGCCCACTAGGCTGGAGGTGTAGTGTGAATGCCAAGGTTCTCTGTCGGTAGGTTAAAGGATCTCCAAATTCTAACAGATGATGGCCGTTTGATAGGCAGGTTAAGGGATCTTGTTGTTAATGAGCTTACTGGAGAGATACTAAGCATAGTATGTGAGCCAGAGCTCGATGAACCTGAAACTGCTGAGATTCTTACTTTCTTCAGAAGAGATAAAGAGGGCTGCGTTTTCATTCCCTTTAAGCTTGTTAAGAAGATATCACATACTATAATACTTGATGAAAAGCTGTTGAAGCTTTATATAATCAAAAAGAGTGGAAGAGTCCGGCTATAAGCTGGAAGCTAGCTCCTCTCGCTTTCTTCAACGAACTTATCGTAAATTTTCTTAACCATCTCATATATCCTATCCTTCTTCTCAGATGCTACTCCTCTCTTCGTGACGATCACCCTACCTTGAAGCACTCTTATTTCACCTTTACTCTGGTCATATTCGATGAGATCTGGATCAAACTTCTTTTTTATCTCATCATATAGCTTCTTCATATCAAGGGAAGCCTCTATCTTCGCTATACTCCTAATGTTGCTTCCTGGAACTATTAGTCTATGGAACTTCCCCTTTTCTGTTGTTGCATTAGCTAAGCAAACGCTCATGCTACCTGTATCTACTCCCAGAAGAACTCCTTCTATTCTTTCACCATTTGTAAACACTGTCACAGTCTCTCCTATTAGCTGCAAAAGTTCTTTAAGGAAGCTTCTCCTCGGGCTTTCCAAGCTACCACCCGTAGGTAACTGGTCCTGTAGATTAATACCTTGTGGGGTTTCAGATGATGAGATGGAAGGTGGTGCTAGACCACATTGAGCTCTCTCCTGATTATGATATTGATGTTTTGAACTTTAAAGCCGTAGATGAGCCATGTGCCTTCAAACTGGAGCTACCTCGTAACTTAGCCATATATAAGGTAGGTGAGCAGGGTGAGTTGATCATAACGAAATCAAGACCTGAGCCAAGTAGAGAGCAGAGAGTTGTCGTTCGTGGGATAGTCTATAGAATTAGGCACGATAAGAAAGAAACGCAGATTCTTGCGTCTATAGGAGGGCTGCTTTTCCTGGCCGTCGGCAAATTACCTATTATTGATCTCAGGGAAGGCAACCACATATACCTTATTCTAAGAGGGAACTTTCTGAGCATTGCTCCCAAGTAATACCCCTAAATATAGGAGTTATTACATATCTATACTCTCCCCTAGTTAAACTGAAGGATTTATTGAAAGAAACATATTAAATTAATTAAAACAACCTGATACATGGTGGCAGCTGGTGTGTAGCTTAGATGTCTTGCCCAAACTGTGGTGTAGAGTGTGTTGTACAAGGCTTTGAGATAATATGCCCAAACTGTGGATTGGTGATAGATGAAGTCTTAAGGCGTGATATGTCAAGTATATCCTACTTCAATATGAATCATTATAGATCATTTAAACCAATGGAGTCTAAATCGAATGGAAATGCCTATAGGAAGGCTGTTTATAGGACTAATACAGTAATAAAATATGTTTGCGACTCGCTATCCTTATCAAGGGCTGTGCGAGATAAAGCTCTTGAAACAGCTTCCTACTTAATCACTTACCATCGAAGCAAGTTCACTAACTCAACATATATAGCTATTGTCTCCATATTGGCTGCAGTTAGGGAGGTAGGAGGGCTTCAACCGATTAAAATCTCTGATGTCGTGCCTCTTGTCTCAGAAATGGGCAGAAGAATCAAAGTTAGAACTCTGATGAGGAATCTAATGGCATATAACTCAATTTCCAGAGTTAACCCACCTATGCTCCCATTGTATGTTGAAAATTTGCTCTCGAAAATAGAGCATATACTGTCATTAAAGAGATCTAATGAGGATCTCAAATTACTACCTATAGTCAGGAGGGAAGCTTTTAAGATGGCAGCAAAGGTCCCTAAGTCATATTACGTTGGTAAAAGGCCTAGTGCCATCGCAGCAGCAGTAGTATATCTATCCTACTCGACAGTGCTGAGGAAGCTAAGGGGAAGGAAACGAGGTGCAATAACTCAGTCTATGCTATGTAAGTTAGCAGAATTACATATGTCTTCCTTACACGACCACATGAAGGCTTTATCAGGCATCATATCTAGCTGTGAGTAGCATTGACTCAGAAGGAGGTAAGCAAAGTAGAGCTTGCTATATTTTCTCTGCTTGTAGTGGTAGCTATTCTCATATACCTATCTAAGTCCGGTATACAAGTCACACTCGGCCTCAAGAAGGCGTTTCTATACATATTACTCCCCGTAGGTGCTCTATTCGCTCTGTTAGCTAAGGTAGGGTTCTACAGAATGCTGTCAGCATCTTCCCTCTCTATCCTGAAAAACGTTGATGGTGTTTTTCTAGTAGAACTAGATGGGAAAAAGTATGTTGTAGCTGGTATCCGAGTAGCGTCTATCAGTGATGCAGCTGAAGCAGAGAATGCGCATAGAAGAGTAGATAAGCTTCCTGTATTATCATCTATGGCCAGCATCGTCGAGAGATCGTCTTTAAACATAATGTATACTCTAACAATATCTTCAAAGAGCATTCCGAGGATAGTAGGCGATAAAGTAGCTTGCATGGATGTTGCCTTGATCTTATGGTCCAAATATGTTGGCTACAAGTCCATTGAGGAGGTCTCAACTGCTTTAGACATTATGTTATCAATCATGTCAAGCTTCTATCCTGAATTCAAGTTTGAACTTATTTCAATCAGAGATTTGCAAGCTGTACTATGCCCTCTGTATACCCACTCTCAATCTTTGGATTTTCAATCACCTATTGAAAGATTCAGCTTGCTGCTTCCACTGGATATCCCTGCTCAAAAGCTCTCTGATATAGGCGGCTCTAGGACAGTAGCCCCCCCACCAGCTCCAAAGGGGCCAGCAGTAAGTTTAGGTACATGCATCCCTGTGATATCATCACCGATAGACTACCTGCTTCCATTACAAGAACTATTGTCTCACATACTAATAGCTGGTGCTACAGGATCAGGAAAGACAACACTAGCTAAGTGCTTAATCTTACAGCTTACCAAGCTCAACGTGCCTGTCTTAGTGTTCGACCTACATGGAGAGTACAGAGATCTATCTGGCTTCATGAAATTGTCCATAGAAGATGGATCCCTTAAGATAAATCTGCTAGCAAACCCTTTTACTGGATATAGCAGCGAATACGCTGAATTCATAGTAGATGTCTTCACTGAGGTCTTAGATCTAACCCTCCCACAGTCCGTTATGCTTTCTAAAACTCTCGAAGCAGTAGCGAAGTCTGATAATCCCTCTATAGGGAAGCTAGTTGATGCCATAGAATCCCTCAGTGTGAAAAGCTATGCAGAATATGAGACCAAGATGGCTCTTCTTCGTAAGCTTACAAAATTCACCAGAGGCCAAGGAGCTAAGTTGTTTTCCTCAGGCTCCATCGAATGGGATGTGCTCTCGTCAAAGCCTTGTATCATAGATCTCTCCACAGTGTTTTCCAGCGAGCTTAGAAAGCTCCTCGTCTACTTAATTCTACGGTACATATATGATGCCATAAAGTTATCTGGTGAGACAGCTAACCTACGGCTAGCTGTGCTTCTAGAGGAAGTTGAGAAGATCTCCCCTGAGTATGGCCAGAACGACCTCTCGATAATAGACTATCTTGTATCTGAAGCTAGGAAATTTGGTGTCTGTCTGATAATGACTGCGCAATCTCTTTCAAGATTATCCACTGCAATACTTCAAAACACCGGAACTAAAGTGATATTACGTCAGGCTTCCCTAGATGATATCAAGGTGGCATCTAAGATACTAGCAGTATCGTCCTCTACATCTAAGATGCTAGTGAGCCTGAGGGCTGGGTGGGCTTTCGTCAAGACTATTCAAGCCCCTGCTCCAGTTTTGATAAAAACTCACTATCAACCTCCTGAAGCCAGTTAACCACACCTACCTTTCTCTCTCCCCTAGAAGCCACTCTGAGTATTTCATTTACTATGTCATCAGCTTTCTTTCCAGTTGCATCCACCTCAATAACCTTATCTTTCCCATGGGCTTCTATAGCAGCTATCAGACAGTAGTCCAGCAACTCAGCTAGTGTGTTCTCACATATCTTCCTGATACCATATCCCCTTTTAGAGAGTCTCTCAAAAAGTAGCTTTGGATTAAACCTGAGCACTACTACTACATCTATACACTCTGAAGGAATAAGCTCACAGTAGTGAGTGTCTATAACATACTCCCTAACTTCTATAAGATATCGTTTAAGTTGGTTCTGTAGCTTATCATCTACTACAAAACTCTTTCTCGCGTAGTTATATCCACATATCCAGCCACGTCTAATAACGAGATCACCAAGATCTATATACCTAACACCTATGGCTTCTGCTAACCTGAGGCTAACAGTGGTCTTTCCTACTCCTGGTGTTCCAGTTACACAAAGTCTTCTCACAGAGATCGACAAGTTTAAGAACCTCCGCTCAGAGTAAGCATAGGTGCTCCGGTAGTGTAGCCAGGCCAAGCACGGCGGCCTCTCGAGAAGGAGAAAGCCGCTAGCGCGGGTTCGAATCCCGCCCGGAGCACTATCCTCCAAATATTAGCGCTACTGGATCCAAGGTTCTAAGTGCTAATGCCCACAGGGCTGCTAGAACAATTAAGCTTCCAAAGAGCTGCATGTACCTCTTATTGTAGAGCGGTATTATCAGGAAAAACGAGGATATGGCCACTATGAGGAGATAAAATATCCTCATTGTCTTTTCTCTGCTAAGCATCCAGAGATGTGAGACCCATACCCCATACTCTCCGATAGCAAAGGACACTCCAAAGGCTATTGCTGCCAACACTGCACCATAAAAGATTTCAGATATGACATAGCCTACTACGCTAGGTTTCTTACTCTTTCTCCTCAAGACCCCCCCCTACTACAACTCTTGTACCCACCTCTCCTCTCCCCCTTAATATATCAAGCACAATCCCTGGCTTACTTGCCGGCACTATTCTCCATTCCTGCTGAGATCTCTCGATGATATTGATTGCAACATGGTCTAATAGCTCATATTCTCCTGCTTTCTTTCCAGAACCCTTTAGTATCCTTCTCACCTCTTCGGTAGTGACTTCCTTCAATATGGTGCCTTCTCCCATCTCACATCGACTATATACTCCTCCGCTCTCTGTGAGTTTTATGACCAGCTTTGCTCCAAGGGCCTCTGCTAACAGAGCTGCGGTAGCATCTGTTGAATGGCCTGGTGAGATGCCTCCGCAAACAGCAATCTCCCCCCTTAGCTCGTGTATGTCTTCAATGCTCCACAGAAATCTGGTAGGAACCCTATCTCTAAGTAAGTAGAACACAAGTAGCGCATGCATTCTAGTAGCTTCTATCCCTATGAGATCCAGCATACACTCATTGAGTCCAAGCTCCCTTCCCAGCTTAATGTACTTTCGTGCTAGCTCACCGCCGCCTGCTACTACTCCAAGCCTATATCCTTCAATAAATGCAGTAAATATGGTGTCACAGAGCTCTCTCAGCCTATCTGCCGCCCCTCTCCCTTTGAAGAATGCTCCTCCGAGAAGCACTACAGCTTTCATCTTACCACTATGCTAGAAGCTCCCTCTCATACTTCTTAAGGTGGCTCACGCTCCTCTTGACATCTGAGAAGAGCTCTGCGACATCTTCAACATCATCTCTGACTATTACGTCTCTTCCTTTAGCTCTAGCTACTTCATATGCTGGTGCTATAAGCTGGATGGCATACCTTAGCGATTTTTCAACCCCAAGCTTAGTTAGGACTGCAAGTGCCTCATCATCCATCCTGACTCCCTCCACTTTGACTCTCTCTTTTATGATAGCCTCTACTTCTTCCTCGCTATAGGTATCTGTTGTTATTATGAATAGTCTATCCAGTAAGTCAAGAGGCATTCCATGTGGTGCTTCTATGTCGGTTCCTCTGATCTTAGTCACCCCCCTGTTTGTTGTTATTATGACTATCGGTGCCAGCTCGCTTTCAATAGCTCTGTTGAGGAAGCAGAAAGCCTCTATATCGAGCATGTGTCCTTCCTCTATGAAGAGGACCCCTGGCACTATTTCCGCCCATCTATCTCCCCCCCTGTTCTCTACAAGCTTTTTCACCCGCTCATCGACAGCAGCTCTCACATCAGGGCTTATCTCCTTCTCTTCTCCCCCACCGAATAGCAAGCTAAATACTCCTCTAGACCGTCCAGCCTCCATTTCATCCAAGTCATGGAGGGTCATCGTATATACGAACTCCTTCTCTTTAAGCACTGGTGGAGGAGGTACTGGAACAAGCTTTTCACTGCTTACCTCATATTTTTCCTCTGCGTACTCGCTGCATCTCCCTGCTCTAATGACTCTTCCAGTCTCAGAATCTATCATTATGACATCTCCCTCTGATATGCCCTGTGCTATAATCTGCTCAGCTATACTCCTATCTCCCCTAAGCTTCTCTCTCTCCTCTCCTGCTCTGAGAGTCAATCTCACGGATTCTGGGATCCTCTGATACGGGTTATATGGGCTTTGAACCATGTTGATATTGAGCTCTACAACAACTCCCTCATAGATCTTCCTTCGCTCATGTATCTTAATTCCAATAGCCTTCCTCATGGCTCTCATGAGAACCTCTGTCTTCTTGAGCTCGCTGCTGTATATCTCACTACCAGATATCTGGACAAATGGGACATCTACTCCCAGCTCCTTAGCCAATCCAACAGCAATCGACGTCTTACCTGTTCCTGGAGGCCCGGCAAGCAATATAGCTCTTCCAGCCATTACTCCTCTTGAAATCATTTTAGCTATTATTGCCGCAGCCTTCCTAGCCTTAATCTGCCCAACCATCCCGTCAGCAATGGGCTTAGGCTCTATACCCTCAACACCAAGCCCCCTGATATGGCTGTGTGCACCAATACGTCTCCAAAGACTACTCATAGAACCCCCCAGAAATCTTATTACGACCCTAGGAGAGATTTAAAGATAGGGCCCGTAGCTCAGCTAGGATCCTCTCGAAAGAGGCTCATAGATAGAGTAGAGCGGTGGCCTCCGGTGGCTGAAGAAAGCCATGTGCGCGGGTTCAAGTCCCGCCGGGCCCGCTTAGGAGATGATTCCCATGATAAAGAGCATAACTCTAAAGAACTTTATGGTATATGAGCTAGCTCACATAGACTTCATAGAGGATGGTGTAGTGTTCATAGTAGGCCCAAATGGTTCTGGAAAGTCGAGTCTGCTTATAGGCATCGCAGCAGGTCTGGGAGCTACCGCGCTAGGCATAGGGAGGGACGGGCTTTCAAACCTCAGCGACCTAATCAGAGAGGGTGCCAGTAAGAGTGAGATCATTCTGAAGCTGAGAAATACTCTACCTGATAGAAGAAAGCTATTCCCTAAGATACAAGATGACATCATTGAAATAAAGCGGGTAATCTACAGAGACGGGCGTTCACACTTTGCTATAAAGGGAGAGAGCTGGAAATCATACTCCAAAATCTCTTCTAAGGACATTAGGACATACCTGCTGAGTGCTGGAATAAATCCAGAGAATCCGCTAGTCTTTATGCAGCAGGACATGGGTCCAAGGTTTCTTGCGCTAAAACCTGAAGAAAAACTTAGGTTAGTAGAAGAAGTGCTTCAGATAACTCCCTATCGTAAGAGAATAGTTGAAGCTAGAGAGGAGTTAAAGGAAATCAGAATAAATGAAATGGAGGCGTCTCTCATACTAAAACAGGCAGAAGAGAAGCTAAGGTACTGGGAAGCTGAGTGGAAGAAACTAAATGAGAGGAAAAAGTTGTTAAGCATAAGAGAAGAACTTGAAGAAAAGCTCACGCTCGCTAGAGCCTATAAGCTAGCTAAGAGAAGACAGATGCTAGCCTCACGTCTGGCCACAGTTAAAGCTGAGTTATCTAGAGTAGAGTCTAGTATTGTTTCCCTTCAAAGGATAAAGCTGAGTGGAGCCATAGCTAGCCTCAGGAGGCTAGAAGACCAGCTATCAGATGAGATAGAAGCGTTCAACTCTGAGATACGCAAAATAGAAGGGGAGATAGCCCATCTATCAACACTAAAAGACAGAAAGACTGCTGATCTAAAGCAAGCACAGAGCAAAATCACTCAAATAGATAGAAGCATAGAAGAAACTAAGGCAGAGCTAGAGAATCTAAGGCAGCTAGCATCTAGGAAGCCTAACATAGAGGACAGGCTGCAAGAGGTGGAGTGCGAAGTCACTGAGCTGGAGCAGAGGCTAGACGAGCTAGATGGCAAGATACAGGCTCAGAAAGCGTTTAAGATCTACAAAGAAACCTTAGGCTCGGCACCCACCTACCAGAAGCTAATCAGGCAGCTCAAGCGTCAGCTTGCTGGAAAGTGGGCATTCCTCACCGAGCTAATAGACCCCTGCCCACAGGCTCTGCATCAGCTGATCGGTATAGCTCCATCCAATATAGCTGTAACGTGGAGCCTAGAAGCTCTCAAGGAATTAGAGGCTTACCGAGCAGCTAACGGCATCAACATCACAATAGCATGCGTAAATACTCCAAGCAGAGAGGTAGCCAAGTTTGCTCTTCCTGAAGGCACTAGGCTCAAAGCTAGGCTTCCAGCTGCGGTAGTACTGTCTGCTCTTCTACGTCAACTATCAGGCTTCAAGTTCTCAGACTCGCTTCCTAGGAAGCCAGGTGAAGTAACTTTCTCACCGAAAACAAGCTCGAGAAGAGAAGCTATCCAAGTAGGCTCCAACCTCGTTATAATATCAACTTTCATTCATTCTTCACATCAGGCAGAGAGCAGCTCACAGGCAGATCTGTCAACATTAGAGCGAGAGAGAAGAAGACTACAGGCCAAGCTGAGGGAGCTTAGAAGAGAAGAGAGAGATCTCAGGACGCAGCTGATAGATGTAGAGCGAGCTTTAGCTAAACAAGAAATTCTCAGGAAAAAGCTGAGCGAATTGCTATCAGAGAAGACAGATATTCAAGAGGAAATCCAGAAATTGAGGAAGGAGGTGAGTGAGCTGAGTATACGCCTTGAAACTGCTCTCAAAGAGCTTTCTAAGACAGACAGTCAGCTATCAGAGGCGAAATCTAGATTAAAGAGGGTGAGAGCGAAGAGAGAATTGCTTCAGGAAAAGGTGAGAAAGATAAGTAATCAGCTTTCTTTCTTAGACGCCAGAAGAAGAGAATTATCCACAGAGGCAGAAACCCTAGCAATGGAGATACAGAAGATATCTAAGAACTTACCAAAGTCAATAGAGCATCTAGATTCTATTCCATCAGAGGAAGAAATCTTAAAGGAGCTAGCTAGAGTCGAGGTTTCACTAGAAAACATTGGAGACGTGATACTCTCTGCAGATGAGATGTATAAGAGAGCTCTAAGAGAGTATAATATGACACGAGAGAACATAGAGAGGATACAGGAGAGGAAGCTAAAGCTTGAAGCTGAATTGAGCAAGAGAATCGCGACTTGGAAGAAAATGCTCCGATCCCTAATAAGGGAAGCTAACTCACGGTATCAAGAGCTCTTAAGAGGAGTAGGCGCCACTGGTAGGATAATCCTACACATAGAGGATGATCCTGAAAGCAGCTGGCTTGAAATATCAGCTAAATTCCATGAGTCCAGTGAGCGAGAGCTAAGGAGGGCTAAGGCAAGTGGGGGAGAAAAGGCGCTAGCAACTCTATCGTTCCTAATTGCACTACAGGAGTGCAGCTCTTCTCCGATAAAAGCTATAGATGAGTTTGATGTCCACTTAGATCCGATGAACAAGGCTAGAGTGCTTGAAGTGCTATACTCAGCCATCTCGAAAAGGGAAAGCATAGGCCAGTATTTTCTAGTGACTCCAGGCCCGCTTCCAGCAATGGACTGGAGTAAAGGAAACATCCAAGTTGTTACAGTCAACTACTGTGGGGTCCCAAAGTGAAGTACTCAAGATTCATATCACTGCTAGCAAAGCTAACTGGTGAACACGGCTCACTTACACTCCGGATAATAGACACACTCGACCAGATACCTGAGGGGATCTCAATAACTCAGCTGTCGGCTAAAGTAGGATCCTCTCAGCCAAGCGTATCTCGTGCTGTAAAAAAGCTGATAGAAGTAGGCCTTATAGAAGTCAAGCGTGTGAAAGACCGAGATAAAAGCTATACCATAGTTAAATTGACTAGCGCAGGAGAAACGCTCGCTCTTATACTAAGCTATGCTGACCTGCTTTTCTCGCTCTATAGGAAAGGAGAAAACCCAATTCTTCACCACATTCAGCACCTAGATCTAAATGAGGAGATAGAAGAATACAAGCAACATATAGACCGCATTATCTCAAAAGGAAGATTTACGCTAAAAAAGCTGATTTTACTTGCTGCACAGGTTTTAAGCCACGAAGCAGACCCCTTTGATCTAGACTTAGACACGTACATTGAGCTGCTCAGAGAGTACTATGACATCTGGAAGAGCCGAGAAGATATTCTGATGGATGCTGAAGCCCTCCTAAAGGCTGCAAAGGTGCTTAAAGCGCAGAGAAAATGGATAGCCCGCAGCCTTAAGCTACCGAGAGGGTTCACAGATTTCATAGAATCTATAGGAGAAGAGGAACTCGGCAAGAAGCTACTTTCCTATGTAAACCCTGTTTTCACACCAAACACAATAATTCATGAAAATCTCTCCAAGGCTATATCTCAGCTGCAACTTGCTGCTCAGAACCGCCGCTCTAAGCCCTCAGAAAGTACAGTAAAGGTCAGCGTGGAGCTAGATATAGAAGCTGCAAGGAAGATGGGTGTACTGGACTCTAGGAAATTCGAAGACATGTTAGCTAACCTTCTAACTGAGCTAAAACATAGGGCTGCGCTTAAGCCAGTTGAATACTTTAGCTGGATAACTACCTCCACTTTCACGGAGACCATTAACAGAGCTTACTTGACTAGCTTCCTAGTTAAAAGAGGCCTAGCTACCCTAAAAATAGATGACGGACAGATATTAATCACTCCTGAGCCTGCTGAAGAGCCTCATGTAATACTGACATCAGTAACCTATGATAAGTGGGATGAGGTGCTCCGATGGAAGAAGATAAGAGGGTAATAGCTTTGCTTTCATCAGAAAAAGGCAGAAGAAAAGGAATACCTGCTAGTGAAATAATGACCATATACAGGGAGAGCTGGAGGGAAAAGCTGGCCAGATTGGACAGCGTTCTTCAAGATCTTGGCTTAAAATTGGTAGCTGTGGATGGCTACAAGAAAGTGGCTAGCTGGGATGAAGTAAAGCCGAATACAAGGCTGTTTCTTGTCCTTCAGTCTTCTCACAGCGCATCTACACTGACCTTAATGGAGCTTGGAGCCCTAGCTATAATAGCAGCTCACATAATAGAGGCAGGAGGAAGAATAAGCGAGGACAGAGCGATAACCATACTGAGAAGAAGACATACATATAGTACTGCAAAATCCATACTAGATAAGCTGGTTGAAGAGGGCTACCTACTTAAGTCAAGTAGACACCTAGAAATCGGTGGTAGACTGGTAGCAGAAGTGGATTTAGAGAAGTTCTTTGTTGATTTGATGAGGGATCGAAGCATACTCGAGTAGGCTACTCACGTACGTCAAGCAAGGCTATTTTCTCAAGTATTCCAAGCTCTAGTGCAGAGATCTCTCCACCTCCTCTGTTAAATGCCTCGATTTCAACACCAAAGACCTTCGATAGCCGCCTAACATCACATGCTCCCACCATAACATCCTCCAAAATCTCTGCCTCTTGCATGCTTTTCAGCTTATCCAAAACCCCTTTCCTGTCTCCGTAGGCTATACACACAAAGTCTTTGGAAGAGGCTCTTCTTAAGATATTTTTAACGTCTCTTATTTGCTTGGCTGCAAAGTAGTACCTGAGAAACTCTATATTTGGATCTCTTACCCTACTTCCTCTTCTAAGCGACCTAAACCAATGTATGAATGCAGATAACACGTGTCTGAGGGAAAAGATGAAGTCTGCTGGAATAACAACGTTTAGTATGGCATCTTCTTTAACTCTACTTGTTTCACTGACGACTTCCTGGAGCTTCCTAGCAGTGCTGTATCTAATTCTGACCATAATCAGCTCATGTTCTAGGGGAGCTCCAGTATACTTCTCGAGAAGTCTTTGATCTATTACTATCAAGGTTGCTCCCCCAGCGGGCCCGGAGGGACTTGAACCCTCGACCTGGGGCTATCTTCCACTGTTAGGAGGCCCCCGCTCTAACTCTATCTACTGATCCTAGCTGAGCTACGGGCCCACTTGAACTCTATGCCTCCTTATCCTTTAAACTTTACCTCATCACCTACTTAGCTTTTCTTCTCTAATGTCAACCATGTCTTCAACGCTAGGTCCTGTTGAGACCATGGTTACCGGTGTCCTCAGCTCATTTTCTACAGTCTCAATGAATGCTTTCGCCTTAGTAGGCAGTTTCTCAAAGCTCTTCACTCCATAAGCTTCTGGATATAATCTATCTATGTTAGTTATTGCAACTTGTGTAGCTGAGTTCAGCATGACAGCTCTCTTAGCAAGCTTGAAATTAAATGGGGCAGCTCTTCTCACTCTTCCAGTGACCGTAGCTATCTCGAGTATACCCATCTCTTTCGCTTTCTCTACTGGTATCTCTCCCTCTAAGGGCCCCCCTCCTACTCTTGTCGTATACGCCTTGAATACCAATATGACATCTGTAACCTTCCTTGGCCCTATTCCTACATCTGAACACACAGCTGATGCTGTTGTATCCTTTGACGTGCAGTATGGATAGCAGTCTGTATGGTATAGTGAGAGGAATGTGCCTTGAGTACCTTCTAAGAGGATGTCATGTCCACTATCTAATGCTTCATTTAGCTCTAGTGCAACATCTGCTATATACTCCTTCAGCGACTCTACTTCACGTGCTATCTTAAGCGTCCTGAGGGCTCTTTCAGCATTAGCTGGGCCACATCCAGTTCCTGTTGTCCCAACCCTCCCACTTAGGTGCCTACTCCTCCTATCTTCCTCGATGTGTTTTTCCTCGATAACGCCGCAGTTACCATCTATCCATACTCTCCCTTTACATCTCGTTTCTTCTATCTCCTTGAATAGCACTCTAGGATTTATCAGTACTCCAGCTCCAATGTACAGCTTAGTGTTTTTACTTACAAAGGCTGAGGGAAGCTGCCTAAGCTTATATGTTCTCCTATCCACTACAACAGTATGCCCAGCATTCGGCCCCACTCCTCCTCTAGCTGCTGCATATGGTCTGTCCTTCCATGCTAAGTAGGATATAACTTTCCCCTTTCCCTCATCCCCGTAGAAACCACCTACTACTACAGTGCATGTCATGTTCCTCCTCATCTAGCCACGGTAGCTAATGCTCATAAGTCTGCTTTAGCTTTCTATGCACATGAGGATATGCTGTCTCTCAGCATGCTTATTGGCTTCTCTCCTTCTCGTGTCATATAGCTATGCTTTTCCATCAGGTTTTCAGCTAGCTGTGACTGCTATCTATGCAGCTAGCTCCATAGACCACTCCATACTTCTAGTTGATCTAAAGCAGACCTATATGGCTCTGTCTCCCATATCCTCACGTTTCTCTTCTGTAGTAGCATATGTCTCCTCCAGCTCTACTACCCATAGAATAATCCAGCTAGCTGATATCTCAAAAAGGCTATCATAGATACTAGAGGACTAGATCCCACGGATGTAATATCCTTACTTGCTGGGAGAATGGCTTTCCTCAAATACCCTTGCTACCTCTAACATCTATAATGTAGAGGTCTGCATGGAGGCATGCCTCTATGCCACGATGAATGAAGCCACCTTTCCCCCTTTCTCTGATCTAAGCTCGCTGGCCTCCTTGTCAGCCTGCTTCACCTGCGGAAGCTGATGCAGTTTGCAGAGAATACGACTTTAATTGAGGAGCTTTCGTCTCTTCCTTGCATCTCAGATGTCTCTCAGATTCTGAAAACCACACTTGTAGTCGGAGGCTTCAACCCTGGGGATATCATTATGATAGAGCTCTATTCTGGCAAGCTCTCAAGCCTACTGATCAAGCTTCCTCTTATTGCTCTCATATTCACAGCTGTGTACCTACTAGCTAGATACAGGCTTAGATATAAGAATGCCATGAACCCCTCTCAATGATAGTGTTCACCAGCTCTATAGTACAGCTTCATCTCGGCAAGCACGCTAATTTTTTAAGCCTCTCTTATCACCTTCTTGGGCCGCGGTAGCTCAGCCTGGTTAGAGCGCCGGCTTGGTAAGCCGGAGGTCGCGGGTTCGAATTCCTATAGAGGATCCCGCCCGCGGCTCATTACAAGTGTATATCAACATAGCTAGCTGTACCACCTCAAAGAATAAAAAACCTGTGATGGCATGCTATACAGAGCCCCGGCGCCCCGGTGGCATTGCAGGGTGAGCTCAGCTGGCAGAGCGGCGGATTCTAGCCGAGCCTTGTAAGCCGCAGGTCGTGGGTTCAAAGCCCACCCGGGGCTCTCAGGAGAAGGCTCGCATGGAGAAGATTGCTGTAGCCAAGTTTGCTTCTCAGCTAATAGAAGATGGCATGGTTATTGGTGTTGGAAGCGGATCGACTGTAGCATGGTTCCTGTACTTCATGTCGAAACGTCTCTCTAGAGAAGGCATCAGAGTCAGATGTGTAGTAGCTTCCTCTCAAATAGAGGCTCTTGCAAAAGCCTATGCCATCCCTATCCTCGATGACCCAGTCTCTGGGCTCGATTTGTCGATTGATGGCGCTGACGAAGTAGACCCGGCGCTTAATCTCCTGAAGGGGATGGGCGGAGCTCTTACAAGAGAGAAGATGATAGCTCAGATCAGCAACAGGTATGTTGTGATATGTGATAGTAGTAAGCTTGTTCCTAGGTTGTTCTCAAAGCACCCTCTACCTGTGGAAGTTATCCCATTCATGTGGAAAGTTACTGCCAGAAGAGTTGCCAGAGAGTGCCATGCGATGAGGTACTCCATCAGGATGCTTGGTGCTAAACCATATATCACTGATAATGGTAACTATCTAATCGAGATGCATGAAGTATCTGCCTCACCTGATGCCATAGTATCATCTGTAAAGAATATTGCTGGAGTAGTAGAATGTGGTGTTTTCCCAAAGGATTTAGTCACAGAGGTCATAACTGCACATGGAACAAAAGTTACTCGACTTAGCAAGGCCAAGTGAGGTGCTGGGGGCGGGACTTCCACCAGCAGGTTTGAACCCGCGACCTCCGGATTCCATCCGAGCCTCATTCTTCGGATTATGAGTCCGGCGCTCTAACCAGGCTGAGCTACCCCAGCACCCATAGGCTTAAGCTGATAGATGATAAAAGCTTTGCCCTCAGCCTCCCACTATCCTTATCACATCTAGGTCTTCTACAGTATATCCCCTACCGACCTTTACAGGCTTCTTGTCCAAGTCTCCTCTTCTCCAGACAAGCGCGTATTTAAATCTCTCATAAAGGCTGCTATGAACTTTACCAGCTACCTCTAATACAGTAGCTCCCCTCTTCACTACTATAGGCTTGCTTGCTGGCTGTTTCTCATACCTCCCCCACGTATATACCCTAATCAGCCCAAGCTTATGTAACAGATACTCGGCCATCTCTCTCTTTATAGCATCTGGGCTTCTTCTCGCATCTATGACCAACGTCTCACCAGCTATC
This sequence comes from Thermoproteota archaeon, assembly GCA_037917675.1. Taxonomy (GTDB): domain Archaea; phylum Korarchaeota; class Korarchaeia; order B14-G2; family B14-G2; genus B14-G2. The sequence continues at coordinate 71,334 of JAVCBW010000025.1, read as the reverse complement.
TTCTTAATCTCCTTCAAGATGCTGTCTGCTTCGCTGTATGTTAACATATCTAGCTTTGTCACCATAATCATAGGTGGCTTATACCTAAGCATCATGGTTATATGTTCCTCTATTAAGCTAAGGTCTGCCTCTCCATATATGGTTACTATCTTATTCTTCACTCCGAGCTCGATCAACGCCTCCTCTACATCTCTGATTGTACACCCACATAGCTTCCCCCTTACTCTCACAAGGTTCCCATTTCTACTGGGATTAGGCTCTACATCGATGTACGCTCTCGGCTTTTTCAGAGAGATCCCTCCCATCTTAAGCGTGTCTGCTAGCTTAATCAGCTGATCTATAGGGTTATTAGAGGAGTCCAAAGTTATTGCAACAGAATCTGCATTTCTCACAAGCGCTAATGCCCTGGATGTAAATACGCTATCATGATCCTCAACAACCGGTGGTGCCTCAACTAGCTGGATGCTCACACCCTCCCATGTAAACACACCTGTCTCCGGCTTATCTACTGTAGTGAATGGGCTAGATGAAATCTTCAACCTTCTACCTGTAAGCTTGTTCAAGATAGTGCTTCTTCCACTGTTCGTAAACCCAAATAGCACCACCTGTACATCTCCCCTCTTCTCCACGAAGAAGCCTATCCCCTTCCTTCTTTCTCTTCTAGACGCCACCTCCTCTCTAAGTCTAGCTATCTTCTTTCTAACCTGCCTAAGCAGCTTTTCTGTCCCTTTATGCTTTGGGATCATCGAGTAGAATTCCTGCAGCTTTCTAAGCTTCTCCTCAGGGGTTCTAGCTTTCTGAACTTCTTCCCACTTTGATAAGGCCTCAGCTGGTAGATTTGTAGGCATTCTGATCAGCCTAAGCTATGCTATCTGATTCTCACCTACCCTTAAGCTGCTACGTTTCCTATTAATTTGTTGAGAGCATCATTAAACCTTCTATGAAAGATTTTAAGTAGCTTCTTCCTAAGATGCTGGGGAATGTGGTGGGGGCTGTCTGCCTTTGTTAGAGCCGGGTGATGAGAGGTAAGCGTTGGCTTATCGATGATCCCGTTAATCAGTAGGCAGACACACACCTACCACCCCCAGAGGTGCGTAGACTTGGCGAAAGAGTCATACAAATACATTTTGCACTTTGAGTTGAGCGTTAAGGGGTTAGTTGAGGACAGTGACGTCATAGGTGCAATATTCGGCCAGCTCGAAGGTCTTCTAGGCGAGCCATTTGAGCTAAGAGAGCTCCAGAGAATAGGGAAGATCGGCCGCATTAAGGCTGAGTTGAGGCAGAGAAATGGAGCTACAGAGGGCCACATCATAGTAACATCTAACATGAGCAGGCCAGAGACTGCTCTGCTTGCAGCTGCTTTCGAGTCAGTAGACCAAGTGGGACCTTACCCAGCTAGGATAAAACTCCAGAGGATAGTCGATGCCAGAGAAGAGAGGAGAAAGCAGATCATGAGAAGGGCAATCGAGATACTCAGAAGCTGGACTGCAAGCTTGACAGCTGACACAGCTGATATACTTGAAAGGATCCAGGAGGAAGGACATTTAGCTGAGCTATCCTACTATGGCCCTGAGAAGCTACCTTGTGGGCCAGCGATAGAATCTTCTGACGACATAATAGTAGTTGAGGGGCGTGCTGATGTCATTCAGATGCTCAAGTATGGCTGGAGAAACGTCATAGCAATTGGTGGCGCAACAACAATACCCAAGTCTCTAATCGAGCTAAGTAAGCGCAAGAATGTCACGGTGTTTGTGGATGGTGATCGCGGTGGAGAACTCGTCTTAAAGAATGTCCTTTCACACATGGATGTAGATTACATTGCAATAGCACCTCCTGGCAGGAGCGTAGAAGAGCTATCTGCCAAGGAGATCCGGCAGGCGCTTAGGAACGCTGTCCCAGCTGACGAGTACCGTCAGGCAATGCACCTGAAGTCCACCCAGATACAGGCTGTCTCTCCTGATGTCAGCAAAAAGCTTTCAGACCTGTTCCCCCAGGTAGAAGGGAAGCTTGAAGCCTTACTCCTAGACAAAGACTTCAATGTCATTCGCAGATGTAAGGTAGATGCTCTATACAAGGAACTAACATCGATGAAAGGAGAAATAGAGTACATAGTATATGACGGCTTTATCACACAGAGGATAGTTGATGCTGCAGCATCTAGAGGTGTTAAAGTCATAGCTGGCGTCAAGGCAGTTGATGTCGTAAAGGTACCAGCATGGATGAGGATAGTCACGAAGTCCGCCTTGCAACAGGGATAGGATTTGAAGATACAATGGCTAGATAAGAACTGGCTTGAGCTAGTACCTCAGAGTGTAGATGACCTATATTATCTTTCAAGAATAATTGAGCCAGGTGACCTCATAAGAGCCATAACGCTGAGAAAGATAAAGCACTCAAGATCGCTGAGGCCAACTGATCCAGCCATCGTGAAGATCCCTATCACGCTAGAGGTGAAATCCACCCATCTAGATCCTCTTGCATCCAAGCTTAGAGTGCTTGGTATCATAAGAGAGTGTCCAAGCAAATATAGTATACTCGGTCTCTACCATACCATAGAGATAGCATCTGGCAAGAAAATATCTATCTACAAGGAAAGGTGGCTCAAATTACACTTAGATATGCTAGATAAAGCGCTCAAACCAAGAACTACAATGCTCATAGTACTAGTAGACCAAGAGGAGTTTGAGATATACCAGATTAGAGACGAGCAGTATCAGCTAGTTACACGAGGCTATCTTGGCTCATATAGGCAACCTACTGGAGCAGGCGAGGCTATATACAGCAGAAGCCTAACAGATGCCGCAAAGACCATCATAGAGAAGGCTAGGTCTCTTTCTCCTGACTACATCATAGTAGCAGGCCCAGGGTTCTTCAAGGAAACAATGCTGGATAAGATCCGAGAGCAGGCTCCAGCTCTATCTAATAAGCTTATTGCAGTAAAGGCATCTTCTACAGGAGTACCTGGCCTAATGGAGTGCCTGCGGTCTAGCTCTCTCCAGAAGGTTCTCAAGGATCTCACGATCACAGAGGACAACAGGATAATTGAGAATATATTGGAGAGACTTGCTAAGAACCCCAATATGGTAGCTTATGGCCTTGAGAGCGTGGAGCAGGCTGTCTACTATGGGGCTGCTGAGCTGGTTGTGCTGAGCCCTTCTCTCATGGCCAGTCATAGAGATGCTATAGAACGCCTTCTAGAAATGTGTGAGAAGACTGGGTGTAAATACAGGATTATACACTCTGATTCTCCATCCAGGGAGATGCTAGAGAACCTTGGTGGCATCATGGCTGTGCTTCGATTCAGAATATCCTGAGTCATAGCAGCAAGAGCAGTATTAAGAGAAGGACTCCTCCAGTCATCAGTCTGAACCCAGTATACCTAAATACTCCTGAAGCCCACAGTATAGCTCCAATTACTATAAGGGCTCCAGCTAGCACCTGCCCTAGCTCCATGAACAGGCTCTTTATGTCCTGAATTAGCTGCTCTAGCCCATGGAAAAACTTCTCGATTCTCTCTGAAACCCCTTCAAAAGGCTCCTCTCCAAGCCTAGCTGCTGCAAAGATCACAAGATGTAGTAGGAATATTTCTCTCAAAATCCTCCCATTTAGCTAAGAGCCGAGTTCCCATATAATACCCGCATTTTACAGCCAGCTTCTTTTAACAGCCTTCTTTACTGCCTCAGCGAGGCTACCTTTGACATCGATCTCAATATACACACCAGTTCTACCTACCTCACTTCTTCTAGTGAGAACTCTGACTCTCTCCATGACAGTATCTATGCTGATACCGAGTTTTTGTGCAGCTATCCACTCGCGCCCGACTATCGGATACTCCATATGCCCAAAGGAGGTAGGCTCTATCATCAGAAGCTTCTTATTCACTCCCGGCACTCTCTTCCCCTTAAGTAGCTCATCTAGGTCGATAGCTCCACCGAACCTATAGAACTCATACTCTGTTTTGCTGAGTGGCGTCACCGGGAACGAAACCGACACGTTTCCATCCAGATGGATATAGAGCTTCAGAGCCCTACCTGGACATGGCTGTATGAGCTTAACATCCTTAACACACGATACCTCCTCTATAGTATCTCTAAAGACTTCTATGAGAGGGATAGGAACTATTCTAACAAAAAATACATCTATGTCGCTTTTATAGCTCACATCTCCTCGGGCAACACTCCCATGAACCCCCCCACCAACTATACCGAGCTCACGTGCTTTGCTAAGAACCCTAATAGCTAGCTCACGTTTCCTTCTGAGAAGTTCCCATTGCTCCCTCGTATAAACTACTTCTCTCTCAGCCCCCTCCCTTACTATCTTCCTTCCAGGTTGCAACACCATCCTTATCAACCTGATGCCCCACACTTATAACTGAAGGTGCTTTGATGAAGCTCTCTGAGTGCAGTGTATGCAGGCTAAGGCCTCCTATATACGTCAAGAAAAGCTCTGGCATGGCTTACTGCAGACCCTGTTTGAGGCAGGCAGTAGACAGGGCTATAAGGAGAGTCATCAGGAAGCTAGAGCTACTGTCACCAACTGATGCAATAGCTATCGCTATCAGACCCAGCCTAGAAGACCTTTGTTTTCTATCACTATTCCTGGAGCTAGAGAGCGAGTTCAGACTCGTAAAGGTTAATCCGTTGCTAGTAGCTCCAAATACCATCGACTTCACCACATTTCATTCTATAGCATCTAGCCTGTGCATCCCTTACTGGATAAAGCTATCTAGCATAACGATATCACCAAGCGACTGTCTATCCTGTATAAGCAGCGTTATTAGAGCTGTACTAGAGTTCGCTGATCTAAAAGGATGCAACAAAGCAGTCATTCCATTAACATTAGATGAATACTGCAGCTTAGCCCTAGCCTATATAGCCTATCAGCAACATAATCCGCTAGTGCGTACTCTTCTTGCCTCAGCCCTCCCACAGGCTTCTAACCGAAATCTAGCATTGCCCGCTATAGAAGTGTTATCAATAGAACTCACAAAAGCTGTTCAGATACCAATAGCTCACCAATGTCCCATGAAGTCTAGTAGCATGATAGGTGAGCTGAGGAGGTTGCTACTCAAACTAGAATTTCAAAGAGCAGGCTCACTAATAGGCTTACTGAGGACTCTACAGAAAATAGGCAACATGATCCTCTAGCGGAAGCTATATAAGCCCCCCTCCCCCATGGAAGAGAGGCAGCGGTGGGTAGGGCCGGGGGTGTAGTCGCCCCCTGTAACCAGAAGACTAAGCTGGGGCCAGATGAACCCGAAGGGCGGTGAGGCCTCCCCTAGCTATGCACGTGAGGGGGTGATGAAGCTACCGCCTGAGGGGCCTGTGGAGGAGTAGGAGCTCCTGGAGAGGAGCCACCCTACTCCTTGCCGCCGAACCGGAGGAGGCTCGGAAGAGAGCACTCCTAAGGCGGACACTAGGCGTTCTCAGGTAAGGGGTGGAATCACCCTCACGTTGCCTCTGGCTAAGGGAAGCCTCATCCACCTGAGGGGGCCACCGCTGCCCACTTAGTACGTAACAGGTAGTATAGCAGCAGCACACCTATAGTGGGCCGGGAGGGACTCGAACCCTCGACCTCCGCCTCGTGAGGGCGGCTTCATGCCAGCTGAGTCATACCCCTAGACCACCGGCCCACTTTAAGCGCCGGGGGTGGGATTTGAACCCACGCGGCCACAAGGGCCACAGGCTTAGCAGGCTTAGGCTCCTCTGCCTCCTACCAGGCTCTCCGGTCAACCCTCTAGAGCACCCCGGCTCCAATACACCTATCTAGTTAGGTACTTAAGGATTTCTCGAGGGCGTATGACTACAAACCTATAGGCTTTCTCTGCTCTTAAGAGGCCTATTATGTCTGCTATGCTATTCTCTGGGCAGATAAGCTGATAGACTAATGCGCCATCCCTGAACCCCCTGCATCCAGACATATGCAACCTCTTCTCTACTTCTGATACAACTCCATTTATGACAACCTGCACATACCCTCCAATGGCTATTTTCCTATAGAATCTAGCTTGCCTTTCATGTAGCAGAGCATGCATTTCTTTACCCTCCCTTAAAACTCGTATCCACATAGGTACCCAAGCTTCTTCAAGGATTCCTCTAGCTTCCCCTCTGCTAGCTAGCTGTACTGGCTTACCCTCTAAGAACACCTTACCTACGACTTCCTCTGCCTTCTCGCTCACTAGAAAGACTCCTCTAGCAGCCTCCCTCTCCTTAACCTCTCTCATCCTCTTTACTCTCCCAAATCTGACGCTTAGAAAGTTGCAAAAAGCTTCATCGTCTTCTCCCCACACATCTACATCTATCCACCCATGGTACTCTCTGACATTAATCTCATCTATCTTGAGGTTCTCTGCTAGCTTCTCTAAGTATAGCTTGAAGTCTCTGGAAGCCTTTTTAGCTATCCTCCAGCTAAGAATGTCTAGTCTATCTGCTATGGTTATCCTAATGCTGCTACCTCCTCACAAACATCTCTATATGCTCAAGTTTATTGATCACATCCTCAAGCCTATTGATAACTTTCTCGCTATTACTCGGATATAGGGGGGAACCACATATAGGGCAGTTAAAGTCTCTTTCAGCTGCTTGCTCAAGTGATACCCTTAGATGGGATTCATCGCTTATACACGCATAGATTATGTTGCCTTTTTCATACTTAAGCTTGCGTGTTAGTGTTTCTATGACGTTATTTGCTCTCTTACGCAAGCTCATCTTAAGCCCCTCTATATCAAGCTCCCAGAAGACATCGTACCACTTCTTCTCATTATCCTTGACCTTCCTATACTTCACGATGTGGTTTTCATGGAGCTTATAGAGCGCCCTCCTCACGAATTGAAGTTTAAGATTTGCAGCTTCAGCTATCCTTCTCTCCTCAGCTTCCCCCCTTAGTAGCACATTGCTTACTCTCAGAATTTCCTCGTCACCATGGCCGTTAACCAGAAGCGTTATGAGCTCTGCTAGTCTGTTGTTCTTCATATCTCTCCCTACTATGATAAGCTCCTATGATACTTAACCTTACCTGATCGTCAACTGCCTAACTTACTTCCCTGCTTTTCTCCTCTTTATCTCGAGAACCTCACCTATCGTGGGTTCTACTTCAGCCCTTCCCTCAAACCTAGCTAAAACCTCTTCGTCTACAGCTTCTCTCAGTATCTTGACGCCAAGTATCGCCTCTATCTTCATACATGTCGGTATATCAGGTATAAACTTCCCTGCCTCCATCTTCTGTAGCATCGACTCTTTTATTCCAAGTCTCTTTGCAAAGTCTTTCTGCTTCATCCCAAGCTCTTCTCTCCTCCTCCTTATGATAAGATGGTAGTTTTCAACGACCTCATACCTCTCATACAAGTCCTTCACTGCATGTAGCTTACGCCTTCTCGCCTGAACATGGCGCCTCCTCTGTCTTGCCTCTCTTTTCTTCATAGCAAATAAGCTCACACTACTTCCATACCTTGCGCATGCGGGGCATACAGAAACTGTGGTCCCCTCAATCTGCCTCTTGATAACTTTATCAGTTTGCCTGCCGCAGACTTCACATTCGAACACATACTCACCACTATGGTGCTAGCTATCTCAACTTAAATTTGGCTCTCCTATAAGTGTCAGGTGCGGTAGATGACTCGCGGTCTAGCCCCACGTCAGCTCAGAAGGCTCATGAAACAGATGGGCATGAGTATAACCGAGGTTAAGGATGTAGAGTACGCTATCATAAAGACTAAGGATGCTGAATACTTTTTTGAGGCACCTACAGTCTCTATTATCAAGCTGAAGGATCTGGAGCAGTGGCAGATAGTTGGCACACCTGTCAGAAGGGAGATGGAAGAGGAGCTTGAGATAGATGAAGAGGACATAAGGCTCATAGTAGAGCAGACGGGATGTAGCAGAGATAGTGCTATAAATGCCTTGAAGAAGGCTAAAGGGGATCTGGCTGAAGCAATACTAATCATTCAAGGTGGGGGGCTTGATTAAGAGGCTATGGGCTCCTTGGAGGAGACAATACATAGAGGAGATAAGTAGAGGTATAGATAGAGGCTGCATCTTCTGTGATGCAGCTGCTAAAAGCGGAGATAAAAGTTTGCTTCTCTACATCGATGAGCACGCGCTAGTCATCATAAACAAGTATCCATATAATCCTGGTCATCTAATGGTCGCTCCAACAAGACATATCAGCGATCTCTTGTCATTATCCTATGACGAAGTAAAGTCTATGTGGAGGCTAATTAGGGAATCTGTCAGAATACTCTCAAAGAAGTATCGCCCTGATGGCTTCAACATAGGGCTAAATCTCGGGAGGCTTGCTGGAGCAGGTATTGAAGACCACCTCCATGTCCACATAGTACCGAGATGGGCTGGTGACACAAATTTCATGCCAGTCATAGCAGACACAAAGGTGATTTCCTCCTCTCTAAGCACTATAGCAGAGGATTTGAGGAAGGAGTTTGTAAGCTTGAAGTCTCATCTCCTACAGCTTTAACCCACAGTAGAGCAGGCTGCTGTGAGAAGCTTTTATACCTATAAGCAGCACGCTATCCTGGGGGCGTGGGGTAGCTACCTCTAGCTACAGTGGCCTATCCTTCCAGCCTCGGGAGCTGGAGACCTGGGTTCAAATCCCAGCGCCCCCATTAGGTTGAGTATAGCCTTCTTTCTCCAGGATCGACCTAGCTATTATGACTCCTGAAGCTGAAGCTTGGACAAGCCCCCTAGACACTCCTGCCCCATCTCCGCCGGCATAGAGGTTTCTGATCTCGGTCTCAAGAGTACTCTTCAGCTTTAAGCTAGATGAGTATAGTTTTATCTCAACTCCATATAGGAGTGTATGATCTGAATAGACTCCTGGCATCACCTTGTTAAGTTGCTCTAACATCTCAATTATATTCCTAAGGTATCTATATGGAAGGACATAGCTTAAGTCTCCTGGTGTGACGTCTTCAAGCGTCCTAATAACTATGCTTCTCTCTATTCTCTCGTATGTTGACCTCCTCCCTCTTAAAAGGTCTCCAAGCCTCTGTATTATCGGCCTATTCCCTGCTATGTTGTTGGCTAGCCTTGCGATGTCGAGAGCATATGAAATGGGGTCTCTAAATGGCTCTGTAAATCTAGTGCTAACCAACACGGCAAAGTTTGTGCTCTTCGTCATGTTATCTGTTCTGCTCTGCCCATTAACTGTCACTACTCCATCATGGACCTCTGTGATGACTTCACCATGAGGACAAACACAGAAAGTTCTCACTTTGTCATCGAAAGACTTAGTGTAATATATGAATTTTGGCTCATAGAGTACACTCGTGTAGGGTTCCATGATCTCAGCTGGTACCTCGACTCTAACTCCAATATCGACAGTATCATTATAGACCTCTATCCCAAGCTTCTTCGCTACCCTTCTAAGCCAAGATGCTCCTGATCTTCCTGGTGCTAAGACGACATATCTTGATCTAAACTCTTCTCCATCAGATGACACGACTCCCTCTACTTTTCCTCCACCAACTATTACATCCTTTGCGTCTGTCTCAAAGTAGAACTCAACCCCCTTGTTTTCAAGATACTTCTTGAGGTTCTCTAAGACATCCCTACTTTTCTCTCCCATATGTCTTACTGGAAACACTAGTAGCCTCAAGTTTTCCCTTAATGCCTCTCTCCTAAGTTGCTCTATTCTATCAGTATCTGTCCCATAGAGCTCAGTAGGTGCACCGAACTTGATGTAAATGCTATCCACATATCTTATGAGCTCAGTCAGCTCCCTTCGTCCAATGTACTCTAGAAGCCTCCCTCCCACATCAGGGGATAAGTTAAGCTTGCCATCAGAGAAAGCTCCAGCCCCCCCATAGCCAGAGACCATGTGGCAGGGCTTACATCTCTTGCATCTTTCTCCTAAGAACATCGGACACGCTCTCTTATTAAGATCTCTACCTCTCTCCAGGATAGCTATCTTAAGCTTATCAGATCTTGTTACAAGCTCATATGCTGTAAATATCCCTGTAGGACCAGATCCCACAATAACTACATCCCACAAGTCTATCCCTCTATGGTATATGCATCTGTTATCAAAGCCCTATTTCTCCTAAGCAGCGGGATGGTGTCGATAGCTCTTCTGTAGTCCAGCCCGGGCACAAGGTAGCTCATCGCAGGTATTATAAAGAAGCACGCTCTATTACCTGCCAACTGAACATCTCCCTTTACCAGAACCCTACTTCTCATGCCTGGTAAGACTGGATGTGCATGTGCTAACAGAACCACCTTACTCCTAGCGACTTCATCTCCTGGAATAGCGTGCCCATGCATAAAGTATATGCTCCTGGCTGAGAAGCCTCTAGCTTCCTTAAACTCGATTTCATCTACCCCCATATCTTCCAATGCATCACGTAACAAGCTATCATGGTTTCCTCGTGTGACAATTATCCTCTCGAAGACCACCTTTAGCTTCCTGAGAAGCATACTTGCTTCAGCTAGCTCTCTTCTTCCCCCTCCAATGACGTCATGCTTTAAATCACCTAATATAACCAGAGTATTGGTTCTTAGCTTCATACCTGCCATAGCTATGTTGTTAAGGAACCTCTTCCATTGTGAGATCGGGTGTATCCCCCGCATGGCAAGCTCTCTCTCAAATCCAATATGTAGGTCTCCAACTACCAGAATCCTAATAACTCCAAGTCTAACCAGTAGCCCCGGCAGCCACCTTACTATCAGTATCTCCTCCTCTTCACTGGAGTATACTCGGGTGTTCTCATGGCATCTATGATAGCTCAGACAGCTCTTCTGCTCTATCAAAGACTATCCACAGTCTCTGAGGAGGATGCTATTAAAACTATAGCTAGCATGTATGGAAGCAGGGCTAAGAGGGCTTTAGAAGCTGTTTCACAAGGGAAGGTCAAAAGATACGTTTTCATCCCGAGCAGAGACTCCATATGGTGCGTAGTTGGGAGGGAAAGAGAGTATCTAGTCATACCATACTGCTATTGCTCGTGTGAAGATCATCTTATAAGCGTGATAGTGAACAGAAGCACTTCCTTCTGCTATCATATCCTAGCTGTGCTACTTGCCAGGATAACCAAGAGATATACAGAAGTCATAGAAGAGGACACGGCTTACCACAAAGTGGTAAAGGAGCTGTTAGCATCCACTTTATAGCCGCTTAGCTTCCTCAATCCTATAGACTCTAAGCGACACCTCCTTTCTCTTCTCCACCTTCCTTATCTTCCCATCTCTGAGCCACACTATTCTATCACTTACATCTATCATCTTAAGATCATGTGTTGCAGCCATTACAGTCACTCTCTTCCCACTATTTAGCTTGTGCAGAAGCATTGTTATGCTACGTCCAGTCTCTAGATCTAGGTTTGCAGTAGGCTCATCTGCAAGCATGATAGCTGGGTTGTTTGCTAGGGCTCTAGCTATAGCTACACGCTGCTGTCCTCCTGATAGCTTAACAGGTTTATGCTCGAGCCTGTCGCCTAAACCAACTCTTCTCAAGAGCTCTATAGCCCTCCTCTTCCTCTCCTCCGCGTCTATGCCAGCAAATATCATTGGAAGCATGACATTCTCTAGTGCTGTCATCACTGGGATCAAATTGAATGTCTGGAAGATGTACCCGATCTTCCTACACCTCAGCCATGCGAGTTCATATGCATCTAGCTTCGATATGTCTACTTCATCTACGTAGACTTTGCCTGCAGTTGGCTTATCAAGCCCACCGATCATGTTGAAGAACGTGGTCTTACCTGACCCGCTAGGACCCATTATACTCACGTACCTCCCTTACAACCCTGAGATTCACTCCATCGAGCGCCTTCACCGTCTCTGGTCCCATCTTATAGTACTTCTTCAGCTCTTCAGTCTCTACCGTGTATAATCAACTTCTCGCTAGCCACTAACACTCCCCTATATGACGAACCTTAGAGCCTCTACAGGATCTAGCTTAGCTGCCCTATAAGCTGGGTATGCTGCAGCTAAAACTGATAATCCAATAGATATGGCTTCGGCTTGAGCGAATAATGCTAGCATAGATCCACCTGGGATCTCAAATGCTGCTGTAGCACTCAGAGTCTTTGATGTTAAAGCTATCGTTGCGAATACCCCGAGAACATACCCCAAAATTCCACCATAAATCCTAGTAATGCGCTCTCCATTAGGAAAATCTCGAGGATATGCCTATACAGCGCACCAAGACACTTCATCGCCCCTATCTCCCTAGTTCTCTCTACAACAGCCATAAATACCGAGTTCATTATCCCTGCTCCAGCCACGAGAATAGATAAGATGAGCATCCATATGTAGTAGTCTTTCAACATGCTTACATCTCCCCTCACTACTATAGCTGTAAGGGCAAGCGTCGTGTAGAATGCGATCGAAAGCATTATTCCACTCACCGCTAGCAGTACTCTGCGAAACCTCCTTCGTATAAAGGCTATCACCAGCCTAAACACCTCACTTACCGGGAAATATATCCTATCATGGGCTCCCAAGGATCTACCAAGCCTTCCTCCCATACATGCCTTAAATAGGTTATCTTACAGGCTCTCTAATAAGAGAGCATCAAGTTATCTTTACTACTATAAACTCCACTATATTTGGCTATGATACGAAACAGTTATTAATTCGACGTAAGCCTAAATAAGGACAACATGTCTTCCATAGAGGTTCTCCGTGACTATGTAGCTAGGAAGATAATTGGAGACATAGTGATGTCTGATAGCCCAGGAAAGGCTATGAGAAGGTGGAGAGAGTACTTTGGGATACAGCAGAGTAAGCTGGCTGAGCAACTTGAGATATCTCCCTCAGTCATATCAGACTATGAGTCTGGGAGAAGGAAGAGCCCTGGAACCTATGTGCTGAAGAGATTTGTGAACGCATTAATAGAGGCAGATCTCAAGTCAGGAGGCCATGTAACCCGGTTATTAGCAAAAACATTGACCCCTATACCTCTTCCATCCTCTGTGATCGACATGAAGGAGTTCTCTCACCCAGTTAAAATATCGAAGCTAGTTGAAATCATATCAGGAGATGTATACTCATGCAAGAGTGCTCTAAATGGCCACGTATATGGATATACGATAGTAGATGCGCTCAAAGCTATTAGAGAGCTTTCAGGTCAAGACTTCTATAACATATTCGGAGTCACGACGCAGAGAGCATTGATTTTCACCAATGCTAGGCAGACTGGAGGGCGGACACTTGCTGTTGCCATAAAGGTGTTTAATGTAAAACCTGGAGCGCTGGTTGTACACGGGGCTTCTAGAGCAGACGACCTGGCAATAGAGCTAACGGAGCTCATGGGTGTTCCTCTGATAATCTCAAGGCTACCTTCTGTGGCTGAGCTTGTCAGTGCGCTACGTAAGCTCCTAGTCACCTAAAGCTGATGTTCGCCTATCAACATATAATATTTTGGCATATGGTAAAGTTTAAAGCTAACTGATAGCAGGGTAACTAAACTATTGCAACTATACCAGCGTTTTCCAGCGGTTCTATAGGGCTTACACTAAGCTAAGCGGGGAATTAAGATGAAGCCAGCTAGGAAAGTCGGCATTGTAGGTTGGGGAGCATATGTTCCTCGGCTTAGGATCAAGATAGAGGAGATTGCAGACATATGGGGCAAACCTAAGGAGAAAGTGAAGAAGAGCATAAGGATACTTGAAAAATCTGTCCCGAACATAGATGAAGACACTGCAACTATGGCAGTTGAGGCAGCACACTATGCAGTCCAGAGAGCTGGAATAGATCCCTCTCTACTAGGTGCAGTATTCGTTGGAACAGAGTCCAAACCCTATGCTGTTAAGCCAACAAGCACGATAGTAGCAGAGGCTGTGGGTGCTACTCCAAGGGTGCTAGCTGCAGACTTCGAGTTTGCGTGTAAGGCAGGCACTGAAGCTGTCCAGTGTTGTATGGCATTAGTTTCATCAGGGATGATAAATTATGGCATGGCGATAGGGGTGGATACAGCGCAAGGCGCTCCTGGAGATGACCTAGAGTTCTCTGCTGCAGCAGGGAGCGCTGCTATAGTAGTTGGGCCGGAAGCTGAGTCAGCTGCCATAATAACCGCATCAGTATCATATGTAACTGACACTCCTGACTTCTGGAGGCGGCCGTTTGAGCCATATCCCCGTCATGCTGAAGCCTTTACAGGAGAGCCCGCATATTTCCACCATATCATAAGCGCAGCTAAGGCTCTAATGGAGGAGATTGGAGCTACTCCAAGAGACTATGAGCATGTTATATTCCATCAACCTAATGGTAGATTCCCAGTTAAGGTAGGAAGCATACTTGGTTTCCGCAGGGAGCAAATGCAGTATGGCCTAGTTGTAGACAGGATAGGAAACACCTATAGTGCCTCAGCTCTCATAGGGCTATGCAATGTTCTTGACCATGCTAGCCCAGGTGAGCGTGTGCTCCTCGTATCATATGGGTCTGGAGCTGGAAGTGATGCCTTTGATATCCTTGTAACAGAGCTTATAGAAGAGAAGAAGAGCTTTGCCCCACTTGTTTCTGACCTGATAGAAAGGAGGAGATGCGTATCCTACGCAGTATACGGAAAGCATAGAGGGAAGTTCATACTTCCATCAGACAAGGTGGGTAACATTGGGTAGAGGATTAGCTGCCATAGTAGGGCTAGGCATGATTAAGGTAGGAATGCACTGGAGTAAGTCTATAAGAGAGCTAGCAGTAGAAGCAGGCCTTAAAGCGCTAGATGATGCAGGAAACCCCACGATAGATGCCATATATGTATCCAATATGGCTTCTGAGCTATTCTGTGATCAGGAGAGCCTAGCTGACCTCATAGCAGACTATCTGGCCTTAACGCCAGCTCCAGCAGTCAAGGTAGAGGCCTCCTGTGCCTCCGGAGCTGTAGCGCTCATTCAGGCTACTGCAGCTGTTTCCTCAGGGATATATGATACCGTCCTCCTGGTTGGAGTTGAGAAGATGAGTGAGCTAGTTTCAACCGAGGTGACTGATGTAATATCCTGCTGCCTAGATGCAGAATATGAGAAGTTTTATGGGGTGACATTTCAGGCTGCAAACGCTCTATTGATGAGAATGTACATGGAGAAGTATGGAGTGAAGAGGGAGGCGTTTGGAGAATTTGTCTCTCTTATGCATCAAAATGCAATAAAAAATCCATATGCTCAGCTTAGGTTCCCTGTGACAGTAGAACAGTACCTAAATTCTCCACTGGTAGCTGATCCAATAAGACTACTTGACTGCTCTCCTGTAGGAGACGGTGCTGCTGCTCTCGTAATCACTAATGTGAAGGAGGCTAAGAAGGTGGTTGATACCCCTGTTTTCATAAGAGGGCTAGGTCAGGCAACTGATGCCATAAGCATAAAGGACAGAGAGGACCCTCTCTTTTTGAAGGCAGTAAGCAAGGCAGCTGAAAGAGCCTTTCAAATGGCCAACTGCTCGATAGACGACATAGACGTTGCAGAGTTACATGACTCATTTCCATTCATGGCATTCATGATAATGGAGGCGCTAAATCTAGCTAAGAGAGGAGAAGCTTATAAACTCGTTGAGAGCAGAGACCTTGAGCCTGATGGAAGGATCCCTGTAAATTTAAGCGGTGGACTTAAAGCCCGAGGTCATCCAATAGGAGCTACTGGAGTATACCAGGCAGCTGAGCTTTCCCTGCAGCTGATAGGCGAGGCAGGCAGCCTCCAAGTTGACAGCCCAAGCCGAGCTCTCATGGTAAGTGTAGGCGGAGTTGCTTCAAATGCAGCTGCTATAGTCTTTGAGAGGGGAGGCTAATGTCCTCGGCTCCAAGATACTGGAGAGAAATACCTTACAGGTATAGGCTGGAAGCATCCTTATGTGAGAAATGTGGTAGCAAGTTTTATCCTCCAAGGATTATCTGCCCAAACTGTAAGTCTAAAGAGATGAAGAGGATAAAGCTTCCAAGGAGGGGTAAGCTGATAAGTTACAGCGTCATTTACTTCCCACCAAAGGGATTTGAGCTGCAGACACCATATGCTATAGGCCTTGTGGAGATAGATGGTGTCAAAGTTATTGGTCAGATAACTGATATTCCTCCAAGTGAGCTGAGAGTAGGTATGGAGCTAGAGGCTTGCTTCAGGAAAGTTAGGGTTAATGGAAAAAGTGGGATAATACAGTATGGAATAAAGTTTAGGAAGCGGGAGGAGAGGAGCATAAAGGAGCCCTACATACCCATAGGAGTACGCTAGAAAAACTGGTCTAAGGTAGCTGTTTTCGCTCTTAGTATCTCATAGTCTATTCCAAGGGCGTCAAGAAGCTGCTCAAATGTGCTGAACAAGTACTCCTCATACTTCTCTACATCGATCTCATCGATGGTTGCTAGCTCTATAGGCTTCACTCCCTCTCTTGTTTTCGTCTTCACATATGCTATTATCTTCCCGGTAGCTATGATTTCCCCCCTCTCCTGAAGCATCTTAGCTGCTTTGACATGCTGTGGGGTAGTCTTCTCATACTTGTCAAGGGGTTTGCTTAGCATAACTTCAAAAGCTAGGTCCTCAAGTGCAAGCTTCCTTTCAACGAGCTTTCTTCTTGCATCCTTAACTATCTCAATTATCCTGGCCTTGGCTCTCTCAAGCTCTTCAGGAGTCTTCACCTTCTTCAGCTCATCTAAGGCTTGCTGGAAGGCTTCTCTTATAAACCTGGGCGTATTCCTTTTCTTCCCAGTCATGCCTTTCACGTCAACAACGCCATCCACACTAACTCCAAGATAGTTCTTTTTTCTCTCTGAGAACACAGTATATCTGTAAATCTTGTCAAGCTCGAGATCCATCCCAAGCTTAGACTCTATCTCTCTCTCAAGCCTCTCCACATCTTCTTCTGACCTGATTTTTATGAATAAGCTATCTGTGTCTCCATATAGCACTTTAACTCCCATTACACTAGCTATTTCAAGAGACCTCTGTATGGCATATCTACCAAGTGCCGCTATGCTCTCAGCAGCGGGAGGGCAGTACAGCGGATAGGTCTCTGCTCCGCTCACGCCATAGGAGGCGTTTAGAAACACCTTCAGAGACTGCTGTACTGCTTCATACCACAGCCTGCTGTCTTCTGGAAGCTCCTTATTCTTACTAGCACTCTTATACCATCCAACTCTTATGTCTCTAAGTATGCCTATTATGAGAGGGAAGATCCCCCTTACTTTCCTGCAGACCCAGTGGTTTACCTCAGGTATCCTATTGCTCTTACATTCGTGATGAGGGCAATTTATTGTCTCAAAACTTATCCTATACTTTCTTATTATGCTCGGATACAGGCTAGCAAAGTCTAAGCATGCAACATTGAAGAAAGCACCAGGCCTAGGCTTTATGACTATAGCCCCAAGATACTTCTTCCCCTTTATCCTAGCTGTGGTGACTGTTCTGCCTTTATTCAACACTTCTTCCGGCGTTGGGATGAGATATCCTCTCCTTCTAAGCTCAAAGTACATCATATTTTTTATCCAGTTAGATATCCCCGTATTAGCTACATCCTCCATTGAAAGCTTCGATATCCTCATGAACAGGAACAGAAGCTTAAGTAGCATGTTATTCCTATATGTGAAGAGCCTAAGTGTGAGCAGTGTGTCATAGAGACAGTATTCTGCTATTCTTGTTATCGTTTCTGTCTTGAACTCCTTAGGTGGAGTCCTCTTCTTTTCTCCAAGCAGGGCTTGTGAAACCGAATCTAAGCTTACCTCCCTATACTTCCCAGCATACACATAGTTCTTTAGAGATTTATTGCTGAACACTCTATGAAGATCTATGTGAACTCCCTTCTTAAGAGTATAATGATCTCTTTTAGCTACTATTGGGATATCACTTTCAGGAATCCCAAGTTTCTGTGCTCTATGCCTCAGATAAGGCAGGTCGAAGTTTGTTCCATTGAATGTGACTAAGAGAGGTGTGTTCTCGAGAGTTCTAAGAAGCTCCATTATCAGTGTCTTCTCATCGGCATAAGTAATTATCTCAGCTTCTCTTAACATGCTACTCTGCTCAATGTAACTTTCATCTAGATCTTGGCTTTTTGCTAGCAGTAGGATCTTAGGAGGCTTACCCTCGCTCGATGCTAGTCCAATAGCAATTACTCTCTGCTCAGCTTCCTTAGGATCTGGTATCACATTATACTGCGTGGTCTCTACTTCTATGTCCATTGCAAGTGCTTCCATGCTTGGAGCTTCCTCCTCAAGAATCGTCACTATCTCCTTTGCAACTTGGAGCGCCTCATCATCTCTATCTTCAAGCCTGCTGAGGATGTGCTCTATCCTGTCTCTGCTTATTTCAGGCTTTATCAGCTCGAGCTCCCCGTCTCCAGCCAGCTTGTATCTCATGCCAGGTATTAGGAGCTTATCATAGATGTAGCAGTTTCTGTACTTTATATCAGCTTCCCATACCTTAGCTTCAGGTGAAATTCTCTTGATGATCTCTCGAAGGCTTTCAGCTCTGCCTCCTATGGCAAGAGGATCCTTTGCTACGACCTTAGTTAGCACTACATCAGCGTCTCTGAGAATGTCATGCTTGATAACCTTCTCAACCCTCAGAAATCCCTTATGCCCAACTATCTCAGGCATTTTACTGAGCTTCTCGGGAGGGACATTGGTCAGTAGGTAGGGTCTATGGTCTCTGTTCAAGTGGACAATCCTAACCTGTTTTTCCTCCTCAATGTAAAGCTTAGCTGCTGCCACCTCTAGATCTCTGTCATAGCATACGGATAACAGGTAACCTTCCACCAAAGCTGATCATAAGCTATCTTGCTCGCTACAATTAAAACCTTGCAGTCTGTCATGCTAGCCTCCTGTGAGAACTCTCTCATAGACATCCATAGTCAGCTCAGCCATGTTTCTCCAGGTGCTTCTAGCAGCTACAGTAGCATATAACTGTCGTCCAAGCTTTCTCCTCAGGTTTCCATCTAAGATAGCCAGCTTAAGCTTCCTAGTAAGCTCCTCTGAGTCTCCTGCCTTGAATATTAACCCATTCACCATATCCACTACCTCCTCTGAGAGCTCTCCGACATCAGATACGATTACAAGCTTCCTATATGATGCTGCAAGCCTCAAGATGCCACTTGCACCATATAGTTCCCTATAGGGTAGCACGACTATGTCAGCTTTCCTTAGCAGCTCTCCTATTTTATCATGGCTCAAGTATTCGATTATGAACTTTACTTTTTCCTCTAAGTTGAGCTTAGCTGTCCTTTCCATCAAAGTTCTCAGATATGGTAGGTCTCTCCTCAGAGAAGCTGGATGGAGGGAGCCTGCTACAGTAAAAAACCAGTTTCCAACACCATCTTCTCTAAGCTTCGAAAGCGCATCTATGATGAGTTCGATGCCTTTCCTGGGGGTTATGAACCCCATAAATAGTATATTCACCTCTTTATGGTTCTCCTCGTCTTCAATACTCCTCACCTCAATGGCTCCATGCTTTATCACAGCACACTTATTCCTATCCCACCCATATGCTCTCAGAAGCCTAGCTGATTGCCTAGTATGCACTACTGCTGCATCAGCTAGTTTACTGACCACTTTATCCCAAGTAGGCTTTATTCTCTTTCTAATCATCTGCGAAACATCACATACTGTGTGAAATGTTATAACAACTTTGATTCTCAAAAGCTTGAGGAAGAGGAGACTTAATATGAATGCTACTCTATTCCTAAAGAGCCCATACTCATGTTGGATATGTACTATGTCTGGCCTAAAGGAGACAAGTAATCTTAAGGCTCTAAGTAAATCTACTCTACCATTCCTACTCCAGCCTCTAACTACAAGCACTCCACTATCCAATGTCACTTGCTTTTTGATCCACTCCCTCTTCTCAGCAAACACCGCGACTTCAACATTATGCTTCTCAGACAGCTCTCTAGCTAAGGCCTTAGTGTACTCTGCAATGCCACATCTCTGTGGAGGATACGTGGAGACTATCAGCACTCTCACAGAAATCGTTTCGGTTTTCCACTGTATTTATAGCTTTTGCGAGCCGCCGCCACATCTATAACTTTTGTGTCACCCAATTACTAGTTATGTAAGTGTCATCGCGGCAGGAGATGATATGGGAGAGAGGTTTAAGAAGCGGGTAGGTAAATTATCGGAGAGGGTTAGGAGGAAGTTTAACGTTTCCCTTGAAGAGGTCTATGTGTACTTAACCGCCGAAACCTACGAGGAAGACGCCTACTCGCTCGAGGAAGCATTATCGAACGATTACCTGCTCTTCCACGAGCTCCTCGAAATAGAATACCTTAAAGGGAAGGGTTTAAGGATTACTTCAAGGGTTATAGTTGAAAACCCTGAAGCCGTCTACGAATACCATTTAAAAGTGCTCGAGGGAGAGCTTAAGCTAGCCTTAAGAACGGAGACGTAGGATGGGTTAGGAGGAGGCTTAAAGACATTGAAAGCTATCTAAGCGATAAATACTTACCCTAGAGGTTGAAGAGCAAAGTTATAAAGATGCTTAAGAAGTTTGAGAGCTTAAAACCTCGCTGTGAGCCTAACAGTCTCTAACCGCTTATTTGAATATCTCAATCATTTCTTTCTTTTTGCGGCCTCTCATTCCATATAACCCTCCAGCAAATGAGGTTACAATGGCAATCATGTCTTCGATAAGTTCTTGTTGCAAGCTTTTAGGTTCTTCACCAAGATACAGCCTCAATCCTAACTTCATGAGAATTAAAGGACTCTTCTAAATATCTGAATCTAAACCTGTAAGCTTATCCTCATAGCTAATAACTATAACGTCAACTTTTCCATTCACAACATACCAAACAATTTTTTATCCTCTACGCCTTTTGTTTAAACCTGATGCAACGCCTGTTAAAACATCAATGACATTGTATCCCTTAGCTGGTCAATACTCCTTCAAGTGTTCAACTTGCTTTTCCAAATAGCTTTTTCTGCCTGATGAAGAAGCTCTTGCACAGATGGCTGCTGTGTTGGTAATCTTGCCTTTAAGTAACCCTCTGGCTTCATCTTCTGGAATTCTAAACTCCCTGCCAATCCTCGCAGCCTTAATCCTACCTTGCTTGACCCACCTAATCACCGTAACCCTGTTCGCTCCAAGTATCTCTGCTACTCTCCCAGTCCTAAGTAACTTCAAATTTTGCTTCATGAGATGTAGCAAAGTATTTAAATGCTACAAACGCAGCATCATACCCTGCCCAATGCTTTTAATATCTTATGATAAAACTGCTTGCGGTGGTAGTTTCGTGAAGTTGATGGCATCTATAGCTCTCACCATCATAGTCTCTGGGGTATTATCTGTAGCTCAGCCTAGGCCTATATATCCTGCTGTCAACATCTACCTAGATGATGATGGTAGTGCAGTATGTAATGGAACTATCCGTTTTCCCCTATACGTTTTAGCTCAAGATCCTTCATTAGAGTACCAGGGATTTATTCTCCTTAAAGAGGCAGCATTGGGGCTTGAAGGATACTATGGTCTTGCGATAGTTCCTGTAGCAGGAGCTAAGCCACGAGAATATATGGAGAAGCTGGCAGAGAGCATAACAAACATTCATGCTCTAAACCTGATCAAGAGATTTTACCTTCCGGTAGGAGAGCTCTCTCAGATAGATGTAGCATATGACAGCGATACAAACACCATCAGGATATCTTCAAGGTACAGGATATTCTCTGAAGAGCTTGATGGGGTTGCTATTGAGAGGCTAGAGGTGCTCTATCTGATCTACACAGGTGTAGAGTTCAACTATACTCTAATGATGGATTTCTCCATTTACTTGAAGATTAAGAAGGGGATTACAGAAGAGAGAAATGGGGAGTATAAGATATCTTTGAATCCGGTCCTCAGGTTCCTGCCGGCTCCAGCTGTAGCAAAGCTATCCTTAGTGCTTCCATCACCAGAGTACAAGCTGGTAACTGTTAGCCCAAAGCCCTATTCTCTGAGGTTTAGTAGAATAGACTGGCTGTATACTGGAGCTGAGATAGAGCCATATGAGGTAGTTCTTAAACCTCCAAGAAGCGCGCTGACCTCAGCCTTCATGGCTGCCATGACCATCGTCCTGGTAGCTGTGAACGCTGTACTAGCGATGCTGTATAAAAAGAGGAGGGTATAGATTACTCAAGCTCTGGAGCTGATCTACCTACCTTCTTCCTAAGCATACTAAGAGCCTTCTCCTCAAGTTTCGCTTCCTTAGGCTCCTGTCTCCCTCTTTTAGCAGGCACCTTACTGCTACTCTTCATCTTCCTCTTACACTCGCCACTTGGAAGGAGTGCGAAGTACTTACAAAAAGCATATTGGCATCTACCTGCCATGCACTCGTCTCCAATATACGCGCACATTATCCTTGGATTTCCCCTACGCTTGACCATTGCTCTTCTCTCACATCTAAAGTACTCACATGATGGATCGCATGCTGTGTTCAGGAGCTTCAAGAGCCCCCCCTCACTATGCTCCAAGTTTATAGGGTAAGTTAAGTTAAAAAGCAATACTGTCACACTACTTCTAGCTAAGAGGTAAGCAGCTCTCTAAACATAAAGTGGTGGAGTCGATGTCTCCGAGCTTCGGCTATTGTCTACCTGAGCCGGGAGATACAGAGGTCAGAGTCAGTGTTAGAGACCAGAGGGTCTCCTATAAGGAGTGTGTAGAGCTCTGTAGATTCATAAAGGGAATGGGCGTGGAGAAGGCTAGGAGAATCCTAGAGGATGTGATAGCTCTCAGAAAGCCGATACCCTTCAAGAGGTATGTTAAGGGAGTCGGCCACAGGAAGGGGCTTAAAGCTCCTCCGTCTGGAAGATATCCTGTGAAGGCCTCCAAGATAATCTTAAGACTGCTGGAAAACGGGGTATGGAGTGCTGAAAACAAGGGACTTGACGCAGACAGCCTGTACATAAAGGGGATAGCTGCTCACAAAGGTCCAAAGCTGCTCAGATACTTCCCAAGAGCCTTTGGGAGAGCAACACCAAGAGTAGAACAGCTAGTCCACATTGAGCTGCTTTTAGCTGAGAGGGAGAGAGAGTGAGTATGGAAAAGAAGCCTAAAAGCATTGTCAGGAGAGTCCTTGAAGAGTCATATCTGAGAGTTGCCTTAGATGAGTTCCTCAGGGAGGCACTTGAGAGAGCAGGCTATAGCAAGCTTCAGCTGATAAGAGCTCCAATAAGGGATAGGCTGGTTCTGTCTGTAGAGAGGCCATCTATAGTGATAGGGAAGCATGGGAAAAATGCGCTCAGACTATCTAGGATGCTAGAGGAGAAGTTTAAGCTTAACTCGCCGAGAATAGAGACCATAGAGCTAGATAGACCATATCTGGTTGCTTCGATAGCTGCCAACAGGATTGCTAGGATGATAGAGCGAGGCTACAAGCCCAGAAGAGCTGCTAGCTTGATCCTGCGGAGGATAATGGAGAGCGGGGCCTTAGGCGCAGAAATAAGGATAAAAGGAAAGATCTCAGGTGAAAGAGCTAGAAGGCTAGTCCTAAGGGACGGTGTCATGCTGAAAAGCGGCCAGCCAGCACTAGAGCTTGTAGACGAAGGCGTAGCTGAAGCTATGCTTAAACAGGGTGTTATAGGCGTTAAGGTGAAGATATTACGCTCAGAAAGGCTGCCTGACGAGTATGAGATCGATCATGAGAGAGCAAAGGTGCTATATGACCAGATGATCACCAAAGAGCCGCAAGCTGAGGAAGAAAGGTGAGATCTTGACCAAGAAAGTCATGGATGAGCTCAGAAATATGCCAACGGAAGACCTCATAAAGAGGCTAAATGAGCTTAAGCTAGAGCTGTTTAAAGCCAGAACACAGCTATCAATGGGTGGCCCCCCAGAGAAAGCCTTACCTGTCAAGAGCATCAGGAAGAATATAGCAAGAGTTTTGACAGTTCTTAGAGAGAGGGGGTTAAAATATTAGCTAAACCCACTGGGCTTAAAGCTAAGATAACACCACGGAATATCCTGGCACATGAGCTCATAGGATTAGAAGTTGAGGTAGCTGATGCATGTGACCCCCGCCTAATAGGCAAGCGGGGTATAATAGCAGATGAGACGAAGAATACATTTAAGATAAAGACTCACAGTGGACTGAAGATCATCCCCAAGCAAGGAGTCACATTCATATTCAAGACACCCCACTGTGATAAGATCAAGGTGCTAGGTGATAAGCTACTTTATGCTCCAGAGAAAAGGCTAGCCAAGTACGGGAGGTGGCTATAGTGTCAAGGATAGAGCCTCCACCAGATGCTAAAGCCTCTTGTAACGACAAGAAGTGTCCATTTCATGGAGGTCTTTCTCTCAGAGGGAGGAGGAGAGAGGGTGTTGTCATCTCCAAGAAGATGGCTAGAACCTGCACAGTGATGACTCACTACCTACAGTATGTCCCCAAATTCAAGAGGTATGAGAAGAAGAGAAGCAAGATACATGCTCACATCCCACAGTGCATAGATCACTTGATAAAAGAAGGTGATGCTGTTATAATACACGAGTGTAGGAGACTAGCTAAGACTGTAGCTCATGTAGTCATAGGCAAGAAGGAGAAAAGGTGACTACAACATGTCTAGGTCGGTGAGGAAGAAGGGAGCTCTGAAAATAAGGCTGAAGACAGCTAGAGGGCTTCCGATAGGAGCATATGTGAAGTGTGCTGATAACTCAGGAGCAAAGCTCCTACAGATCATCGGCGTAACAGGGTATAAGGGAACTAAGAACAGGCTTGCATCAGCTGCCGTAGGGGACCTTGTCGTAGTCACAGTCAAAGAGGGGACACCTGAGCTAGAGCACACAGTTCAGAAGGCTGTCATCATAAGGCAGAAGATGCCATTCAAGAGGAAGACTGGGGAGACCATAGTCTTTGAGGACAATGCTGCTATCCTGGTGCATGCAGACCTAAAGCCGAGAGGAACTGAGGTAAAGGGGCCAGTTGCAAGGGAAGCAGTTGAGAGATTTCCCTCCATAGCTGGAGTATGCTCGATGGTGGTCTAGTTGAAGCTGCGAAGAGACATATCATCTAAGCCTAGAAAGCAGAGGAAAAGATTATACAACATGCCATATCACCTTAGACACAAGCTGCTGTCTGCCCCACTATCTCCAGCTCTAAGAGAGAAATACGGATTCAGGTCTATCCCTCTGAGGACAGGCGACAAAGTTCTGGTGATGAGAGGAGAGTTCACAGGGTTTGAGGGGAAGATAACCAGAGTAGACAAGAAGAGGATGCGAATATACGTGGAGAAGATTGTCAGGAAGAAAACCGATGGCTCAGAGGTCTTAGTACCAATACACCCATCCAAAGTCATGGTCACTGAGCTCAATCTAAAAGATGAGTTTAGAAAAGCTATCGTAGAGCGAAGAGGTGGCGAAGTTGGGTAAGAAGGGAGGCTCAAGAACTCTCAAGAGGCTTGTCGCACCTAAAACCTGGAGGATCCCAAGGAAGGTAAGCAAGTGGATTGTAAAGCCTTCTCCTGGACCACATCCAATGGTTCTGAGTATACCTCTCCTAGTTGTACTTCGAGATGTCCTTAAGCTATACTCGACTGCAAGAGAAGCGAAGAAAGTCATAAAAGCTGGAAGAGTGCTTGTAGATGGAAAGCCTAGGAGAGACTACAAGTTCCCTGTCGGCCTCATGGACACCCTCTCAATACCAGATGAAGAACTCTACCTAAGATGTGTCCCATACAAAGCCAACCCAATATACTTCATAACAATACCAAGGTCAGAAATCAATCTCAAGATATGCCAGGTGATAAAGAAGTTCAACGTGAAGAGTGGCAGGTTCCAGGTGACACTCCATGATGGCAGAAACATGATAATTGACTCAGTCTTGCCTCCTCATAGCATCTCTATAGGAGACTCGCTCCTAATCACAGTCCCTGAGCAGGAGGTCAAGGCTCATATAAAAGCTGAAGCAGGCAACCTAGCCATGATATTCCTAGGAGATAGAGCAGGAGTCAAAGGGGTAATACATAGAATAATACCTCAACCATATTCAGTACCTCTAGTAGAGCTGAGGGCAGATGGAGCAACCATGTATGCTAGAAAGGATAGAATAATGGTTGTAGGCGCAGAAAAGCCTCTGATAAAGGTGGAACCATGACTTCAGAGGCTGAAATCGAGGGAAGATGGAGAAGCAACCCAATGCTAGTCCCACGGCTATCGAAAGTAGTCTTGAACATATGCGTAGGGAGAAGTGGCGACCCACTTGAGAGAGCTAAGAAGGTCCTAGAGCAACTATCTGGCCAGAAGCCGTCAGTTAGGACCGCAAAGAAGACCATAAAAGGGTTTGGCATAAGAAAGGGAGAGCCTATAGCCTGCTGTGTGACTATTAGAGGCCAGCGTGCTGAGGAAATGCTTAAACGGCTTTTTCAGGCAGTAGGAAATAAAATAAAGGAGTCAAGCATTGACAACTATGGGAACTTTGCTTTTGGTATAAAAGAGCATCTGATGATTCCAGGAGTAGAATACGATCCTAAAATAGGGATATTTGGAATGGATGTTTGCGTCTCTCTCGAAAGACCTGGATACAGGATAGCCAGACGTAAGATAGCTAGAAGAAGAATACCTCAAAAAGCTGTGATAACCAGAGAAGAAGCTATATATTTCCTTAAGAAAAACTTCGGTATAGAGGTAATAGGTGGTTAGCAGTGGGAAAGATCACAGACGAGCATGGGAAGCCTCTAGACACTCCTCAATGCAAACGCTGCGGCCGAAGAGGACGTGGCATAATTAGAAAGTATGGCCTCTACCTATGCCGCCAGTGCTTTAGGGAAGTAGCTGAGAGGATGGGCTGGAGAAAATACAACTAAGGGTGAGGCACCTTGACTAGAATGGATCCACTAGCTGATGCTTTATCAACTATCCAGAACGCTGTAGCGCTAGGGAAGACAGAATGCCTGATAACGGTTTCATCAAAGCTTATAACAAGAGTTCTCAGAGTCCTCCAGACAAAGGAGTATATTGCTGAATTCGAGTACATACCAGATGGGAGATTCGGAAAGTATAGAGTCAAACTGTCAGGGAGAATAAATAAGATAGCCGCTGTCAAGCCAAGATTCTCAGTTGGGAAGGGTGAATGGATTCAATATGAGAAGATGTACCTCCCAGCTAGAGACATAGGCATACTCATAGTATCAACAGATCAAGGTGTCATGACACACGAGGAGGCAAAGAAGCTTGGGATAGGAGGTGTCCTCCTTGCCTACTGCTACTAAGGGAACAATACTCGACACAAGTTTAGTAGACTTAGTTAAGCTAGAGATCCCTAAAGGAGTTGAGGTTGAGGTTCATGAGGATCACATCATTGTAAACGGGCCACTAGGCTCACTTAGAAGGAAATATGACCCTAGGCTCGTCAAAGTCTTGAAAGTAGACTCTGAGCTCATAATATTCACAGATAAAGTCAGGAAGAAGACGTCATCCCTAGTCAAGACGATGAGATCTCATGTCAAGAATATGATAAGAGGCGTAACTGAAGGGTTCCAGAAGAAGATGATAATTGCATACTCACACTTCCCGATGAGGGTGAAGATCGATGAGCAGAAGAGACTTGTGATAATAGAGAACTTCCTGGGAGAAAGAAGCCCGAGAGTAGCTAAAATCGTTGGGGAGAAAACTAAGATTAGAGTTGAAGGAGACTACCTATATATAACTGGGATATCCCCAGAGGAAGTAGGCCAAACAGCTGCTAACA
This sequence comes from Thermoproteota archaeon, assembly GCA_037917675.1. Lineage (GTDB taxonomy): Archaea > Korarchaeota > Korarchaeia > B14-G2 > B14-G2 > B14-G2. The sequence goes on along the minus strand of JAVCBW010000025.1, from coordinate 43,768 downwards.
TAAGGCTTGCTACGAGGATCAAGAGAAAGGATCCGAGAGTCTTCCAAGATGGAATCTATGTGGTTGAGGGAGAATAGCATGCAAAAAGTGTGCTTAGCAGGCATATCACCATCGAAGCTCAGAAGGCTCAGGAGGAGGTTTAAGAAGCCAAACTTCACAAATCTGGCTGCAGCAAAGTTCAAAAGGGTGAGAGACAGATGGAAGAGGCCTAGAGGCCTAGACAACCCACATAGAAAAGCTCTATCAGGGAGACCTGCTCTAGTTAAAGTAGGCTATAGGACAATGAAGGCTATAAGAGGTCTACATCCCTCTGGGAGAATACCCCTCATTGTACACAATGTCTCAGAGCTAGAGAAAGTCAAAGACAACCTTGACAAGTACATTGTAATTATAGGTAGAGCTGTAGGCTTTAAGAAAAAGCTTGAAATATACGAGAAGGCCGAGAAGATGGGAGCTCTAGTAGCAAACCCGCCAAAGGAGGTGGCTGAAGTTGGGGAGTAACCTAGCTACAAAGAAGAGGTTAGCTGCAGAGGTGCTTGGCTGCGGTGTTTCAAGGGTATGGATCGATCCAGAGAGGATAAACTTAGTGGAAGAAGCTCTTACAAGAGAGGAGATGAGAAAGCTAGCTAAGCGAGGCATAATACGGAAGAAGCCTAAGAAGTCGGGTACTGCACACGCTAAGAAGCCGAGGAAGAGGAAAAGAGGCCCTGGTAGCAGGAAGGGCTCCATGTATGCTAGGCTCCCCAGAAAGCGTAGGTGGATCCAGAGGATAAGGCCTCTAAGGAGGGAGCTGAGAAAAATGAGGGATCGTGGTATAATAACGAGGAGGGTATACCGCTGGCTATATAGGCGGCTATCAATGTTCAGAAACGTAAACCACCTAAGGCTATTCATTGAAAAAGAGGGGCTGGCTCAGAAGCCAGATATCATAGAGGAGGTTCTAAAAGAGATATAGGTAGATCGGATATGGCTAGAGGGCCAAGGTACAAGGTGAGGTTCAGAAGAAGGAGAGAAGGTAAGACAGACTACTATGCGAGGTATAGGCTCCTCCTAAGTGGGAAGCCTAGGCTAGTAGTAAGGAGGAGCAACAGGCATATCAGAGTGCAAGTCGTTGAGGCACGTCCAGAAGGAGACCATACCCTAGTAATGGCTTTCTCAAAGGAGCTTGAGAAGTTAGGGTGGCTCTACTCTAGGTCAAATACTCCTGCCGCATACCTAACAGGGTTCCTGGCAGGCTTAAAGTCTAGAAAGAAGGGTATAACAGAGGCTATACTAGACATAGGCCTATATCGGAGTGTACCTGGAGCCAGAGTATATGCTGCTCTGAAGGGGTTTCTTGATGCAGGCTGCAGAGTTCCTCATAGCCCAGAGATACTGCCCTCAGACGATAGGATTCGAGGAGAGGATATAGCATCTTACGCCAAGCATTTAAAAGAGAAGAGCCCAGAGAAATACCAGAGAGTTTTCTCTGGGTACCTGAGGCTAGGCCTCCTCCCAGAGGAGATGCCTAGAGCATTCGAGGAGGTCTTAGAGAAGGTAAAGAAGCTAGAGGTGTAGTCATGTCAGAGGAATGGGCTCCTAGAACCAAGCTTGGTAGGATGGTACAGGAGGGAGAGATAACATCGATAGACGAGATATTTAAGCTTGGAATCCCCATCAAAGAGCCTGAAATAGTAGATACTCTGCTGCCTGACCTTAAAGAAGACCTGATCAGCGTAGACATGGTACAGAGACAAACTGACGCAGGAGAGCTCACAAGCTTCAGAGTATGCATTGTAGTAGGGAACATGGACGGCTATGTAGGCATAGGGATAGGTAAGGGACGGAACTTCCGAGAGGCTATAAGAGCAGCTCTGAGAGAAGCAAAGCTATCGATAATACCTGTACTGAGAGGATGTGGAGCATGGGGGTGTATGTGTAATCTTCCTCACTCACTAAGGTTCAAGGCTTATGGAAAAGCTGGGAGCGTCAGAGTCTATCTCCTACCTGCACCACGTGGCAGCGGCTTAGTAATAGGAGAGTCTGGGAAAAAGGTTCTCATGATGGCTGGTGTAGAGGATATAAAGTCATTTACGAAAGGAAGCAAGAGCACTAGGATAAACTTCGCCTATGCTGTGTATAATGCTCTCAAGAGCCAGCATGCATTCCAGTTCTAGCTGGTGTGTGAGATGGGCGACCAGCTAGGTAAGCTGCTTGCTGTAATAAGAATAAGAGGGACTGTAGGGGTCCACCCAGATATAAGGCATACTCTAAGGCTCCTCAGGCTTACAAGAAAGTTCCACATGATATTGGTCAGAGAATCCCCATCTATCAAAGGGATGCTCCATAAAGTTAAGGACTACGTGACCTATGGAGAGATATCTAAAGACACATTAAGAGATCTCATCGCGAAGAGAGGGAGAGGCCCCGGAAACGTAAGGATAACAGACGAATACTTGAGAAAGAAGTCGGAGTTCAGCACTATAGAGGAGCTCGCAGATGCAATATACTCAGGGAAAGCTGACATCAGAAGGCTAAAGTTCATCAAGCCAGTCTTCAGGCTCCATCCGCCTAGAGGAGGATTTAAGAAGACAACAAAAAGACATGTAACAGATAAGGGAGAGCTCGGGTATAGAGGTGAGGCTATAAACAAGCTGATCAGGAGGATGCTATGATGCCATGGAAAAGACCTAGGAAGAAGTCCAGGAAGCTAAGAGGCTCTAGAACCCACGGATATGGGATACAGGGCCAGCATAGAGGGAGCGGAGCTAGAGGAGGATTCGGGAAAGCTGGCCTTAAGAAGCATAAGTGGACCTGGATAGTCAAGCATGCACCAGACTACTTCGGTGCAGGTAGAAGAGGATTTAAGCCACCAACCAAGAAAACCGAGGTTGAGAAGCCCATTCTGAATGTAGATCAGCTTGAAGAGCTAGCGAAAAAGGCTAGGCCATCCGAAAGAGATGAAAAAGGCCTGCCTGTAGTAAACCTGATAGAGTTAGGCTATGGGAAGCTCCTAGGTAGAGGTAGCATCTCCACTCCTCTTCACGTCATAGCAGCTGCAGCATCTAAATCTGCTATTGAGAAGGTTAAAGAAGCAGGTGGCATTATAGAGGTGGTGAGCACTCCACATGCCATCTCTTAGAAGCTTTGTTTTATCTGCTGTCAAGATCATCCCTGAGGTGGAGCCACCAAAGAAGAGGGTAGTCCTGAGATCCAAGTTCTTCTGGACAGCACTAGTGCTCCTAGCATACTTCATCCTAGCGGAAATACCTATATATGGAGCTTCAGAACGAGCCAAAGACTACTTTGCCTCATTTAGGTTCATCTTGGCTGGAAACGCCGGTTCTCTCATCGATCTTGGCATAGGCCCCATAGTCACAGCTGGCATAGTCATGGAGATCCTTGTAGGGGGAAGATTGATCAAGCTTGACCTCAGTGATCCTGAAGACCGTAAAGTATTCCAGGCAGCTCAAAAGCTCCTTGGTATAATAGTGATCTTGGTAGAAGCTACAGTCTATGTGCTATCAGGCAGATTTGGCAGGATAGGCGTCCAGATTTCAAGAGGTATTGCAGCTGCCATAATCCTTCAGCTTTTCATTGGTAGCTTCCTCTTGATGATGCTTGATGAGCTATGCTCTAGATGGGGTATTGGCAGTGGTATAAGCCTCTTTATACTTGCATCTGTTGCACAGGAAGTGATTTGGAAGTCTTTCTCTCCGCTTAAAGTAAAGTATCCTGAGCTTGGCGAGGTTGTTGTAGGGGCATTTCCCGCTCTTATCCTAGAGGGCCCTGCAGCAGTAAACCGGTCATATGCCCCAAATGTGGTTGGCTTCATAGCAACACTTATAGCATTCGCAATAGTCATAGTAGCTTTCAACGTATACATAAACGTTCCCCTAGCATATACTAGGTACGGAGGATACCGGGGTAAGTACCCCATTAAGCTATTATATGTCTCAAACATACCTATAATATTCGGTGCAGCCTTCTTTGCGGAATTATCCCTAGTAAGCAGGATACTCTGGGAGAAATTCGGGTACAGTAGCTCTAAGCTTGCCTCAACGGTGGTCAGGATATTTGGAGTATACAACTATACCCGCTATGGTGACATAGTGCCAGTCAGCGGGCTAGCATACTACTTAACTCCTCCACAAGGCCTCTCCTCAGTGTTCACGTATCCAGTGAAGACCCTAGTATACACTCTTCTCCTGATCATAGTTTGTATAGCTTTCTCAGTAATGTGGGTCTATACAGCAGGCATGGATGCTGACTCAGTAGCTACTCAACTGGTGAAGTCAGGGCTACAAATCCCAGGATCCAGAGCTTCACCCAAGATAATAGCACAGAGGCTCAGGAGGTACATCAATGCTGTGACGATACTTGGAGGCATCTTTATAGCGCTCCTCTCAGCATTTGCAGATATGCTAGGAGCTCTGGGAACTGGATCTGGCATCCTGCTGGCTGTATCCATACTCTACTCGTTCTATGAGATCTTAATGAGAGAGAGGCTAGAAGAAATGTATCCTGTGGTAAGGAGGATCTTTGGGAGGTGACATCACCTATGCAGCTGAGTGATCTACTGATGCTTCTAAGGACACCACCATACTCCATGGCGTTCCTAGCAGCTTTATCTCTGCTGATAAACGCTGCCACGATTCTAGTCAACAGAAGGCTTGTAGACCAAGAGAAGCTTAGAGAGTACATGGTCAAAGTGAGGGAGTTTGACCAGCTAAGGCTCCAAGCGCTCAGAGAGAAGGATCCAAAGGTAAAGAAGAAGCTTGAAGCCCAGGTAAAACGCAGGGAGAGGGTTATAGCACCCATAAAGTCGGAGCTTCTTAAGATGCAGCTTATGCCAACGGCTCTTCTCATGATTCCCATGATCGTAGTCTTCTATGTGCTCAGAGGCATGTACCTAGAGATACCGATAGTAGCTTTGCCATTCCCTCTTCCGCTTCAAGGCCTCTTTCATAGAGGCTCTGTCATGTCAGGATGGGAGCTTGGCTATATCGGCTTCTACATGTTATTCTCTCTCACCACATCTGTCATACTGAATAAGCTACTCGGCATGCAACCTGAGGTGTAGCAGATGCCTGCGCCAAGATACAGGTCTAGGAGCCTGAAGAGGCGATTTGTAAGGACACCTGGTGGCCGCACTGTGATACACTATAAGAAGAAGAGGCATAGCTATGCTAAGTGCGCCATCTGCAAGGGAAGGTTAAATGCTGTCCCAACAGGCCCTAAAGCCGAGATAAGGAAGCTCTCCAAGTCCATGAGGAGGCCGAACAGGCCCTATGGAGGATACCTCTGCCCAAAGTGCCTGAGAGAAAATATTAAGAGGGAGGTTATAGCAGAAGGTCTTCATCTACTTGAAGCCCAGAGCTAGCGAGGTGCTGGACCATGGCATATCTGCTTGGTGTAGGTAGGGTCTGTGTTAAGACAGCTGGCCGAGAAGCTGGAAGGAAATGCGTGGTAGTGAGGGTTATCGACAAGAACTACAGGCTGATAACAGGCCCACCGAATCTTACAGGTGTTAGGAGGAGAAAGTGCAACATAAAGCACCTGGAGCCTCTCCCCTATGCACTCGACATAGAGGAGGATGCAAGCGACGAGGAAGTAGCCAAGAAACTTCTTGAAGCAAACATACTCTCAGAGAAAGACATAGTTAAGAGGCAGGTGAAGTCTTAGTGGCTCAGGAACTGGTTACAATATGTGAATGTGAGACTGATCCAAGCTATGGTGTCCCTCCATATAAGCGGCCACCTGAGCTCCTCCTCAAGACTGGTGTCATCCCTCTAGACAAGCCGAGGGGCCCAACATCAGGTGATGTAGTAAGCTGGATTAAGGCTATTCTCGGATTCAAGGCTAAGGTAGGCCACTGCGGGACCCTAGCTGCCCTCTAGGGAGGGCAGGGGAGATCCTCCTGCCAGCGGCCTGCTCCCAGTAGTCCTAGGGCATGCTACAAAGATAAGCAAGGTTCTACTGACGACACCAAAGACCTACGTGTGCCTTATGAAGCTTCACAGAGACGTGCCTGACAGCCTTCTAGCTAGTACACTGAAACAGTTCACAGGAGAGATCTTCCAGAGGCCCCCTCTAAAGTCTGCTGTCAAGCGAAGGCTCAGAGTCAGGAAGATATATGCAATAGAGCTCCTAGAGAAAGAGGGAAGATACGTCCTTCTTAGAGTGACATGTGAAGCAGGAACCTACATCAGGAAGCTAGTACATGACATCGGAGAGGCTATGGGAGCTGGCGCACACATGGTGGAGCTTAGGAGAATCCAAGTGGGGCCACTAGCTGAGGAGAAGGGGCTTACAACACTCCACTATCTAGAGTATGCTATAAGGAAGTGGAGGGAGGAAGGTGATGCCTCTCACCTAAGGAGAGCTATAGTGCCCATGGAAGAAGCTCTATCCCATCTACCTAAGCTATACGTTAAGGACACAGCTGTCAATGCAATATGCTATGGAGCAGACCTTGGGATACCTGGAATCTGTAAGCTGACTAAAGGTATCAAGAAGGGAGACCTTGTTGTAGTAATGACATTGAAAGGGGAAGCTATAGCTCTAGCCATCACCTTACTCTCTGCAGAAGAGCTCCTAGAGAGAGAGTATGGTAGAGCAGCTAAGACCATCAGAGTCTTAATGGATAGGGATATATACCCTAGAGTGTGGTGAGCTTATAGGAGCCGGGGTGCCCTAGCCAGGAAGGGGGCGGGCCTGGAGCCATGTGGAAGATAGCCCGTGGCCTTTGTGGCCGCGTGGGTTCAAATCCCACCCCCGGCGTAGCTGCTGAGGGCTGCATATGGCTGAAGGAGGAGAGAAGCTCAAGCATATAGTCAGGATGTTCGATACAGATCTAGAAGGCCATAAGGCTGTCTTGTTTGCTCTGACAAAGCTACCTGGGGTAAGCTACAGCTTTTCAAATGCAGTAGTACGCATACTCGGCCTAGACCCCCTAAAACCACTTGGATTCCTCTCTAGCGAAGACATAAAGAAGATAGAGGATGTGCTGAAAAGCCCAGATAAGTATGGAATCCCCTCCTGGCTATATAATAGGAGAAGGGATCCTATAACAGGAGAAGACAAGCACATAGTAGGCTCTAGGGTTAAGCTTGTTGAAAAGATGGATATAGACCGCTTGAAGAAGATGAGGTGCTGGAGGGGAATAAGGCACATGCTGGGCCTCAAAGTCAGAGGGCAGAGAACAAGGACAACAGGAAGAAGAGGGCGTACTGTAGGGTATAGTAAGAAGAAGAAGTAGGTGGTAGTAGTTGGGTGACCCGAGGAAGCAGAGAAAGAAGTACATAACTCCAAAGCACCCATGGGATAAAGCTCGCCTTGAAAAGGAGCTTGAGCTTGTAGCAAAATATGGTTTAAGAAACAAGAGAGAGATATGGAGGGCTGCTGCTATAGTCCGGAAGTATCGCAGGATAGCGATGCAGCTCCAGGCTCTACCAGAAGACCAACGAGAGCCTCTACAGTCCCAGATACTATCGAAGCTTACAAAACTGGGGGTATTACCGCCTGAGTCGACATTAGATGACATACTTGGGTTAACTGTATCAAATGTCCTCGATAGAAGGCTGCAGACTGTCGTATACAAGAAGGGCCTTGCAAAGTCGATATGGCATGCTAGGCAGCTCATAACCCACCGTCACATAGCGGTAAATGGTAGAGTTATTAAGACACCAAGCTACCTTGTGCCAGTAGATGAAGAGGATAAGGTTGAGCTCAGGAGCAGAGGAGGGTGATGCTGATGTCAGGTAAGACGCCTGAGAAGGTAGCTGTAGTACATATATATTCATCGTTCAATGATACGATAATTCATGCAACGGATCCTCTTGGTGGAGAAACAATAGCCAGATACTCTGGCGGCATGTTCGTCAAAGCAGATCGAGAAGAGGGCTCAGCTTATGCTGCCCTGAAGGCAGCACATGCTGTGGCAAGAGATCTAAAGCAAGCTGGCATCACAGTAATTGACATAAAAATAAGGGCTCCAGGCGGAAACGGCTCCAGGATACCTGGGCCAGGTGCTCAGGGTGCTGTTAGAGCACTTGCTAGAGCAGGCCTCAGGATAAGAAGGATAGAAGATGTGACGCCCATACCACATGATGGAACTAGGAGAGCTGGAGGCAGAAGAGGGAGAAGAGTGTAAACATGGCTGCTCTAGGTGGAGTCACGAGGCAAAGGATAACTCTAAGGAAGCTAGAGGAAAGAAGAAGCCTACTTAGGAAATATGACCCAATAAACCTCAGCTTACCTAGCTGGGAGGGAAGACGCATCAGAGATCTCGTCATCGCTGTAAGAGAGTTTGATGTGGATCAAGGCCCTCTAACGTCGCTCGTCAGCGAAATACGGAAGATAGAGAAGGAAGCAGACAAGATAATCGTGTATGTCCCTGAAATAGTCTCCTCAGACCTAGATAGCCTAGAGAGAGAGCTCAACTCAATCCTAGATGATCCAGGTAAGGTGGAGATAGTAGAAGTAGTCCCTGATGCCACATCTCCAGTAGAAGACATCAGCTCCATAGCCTTAAGGACCTCTCAGAGGCGACACGACATACAGCATAAAACCACAGCTGATCAGCCACCACAGACAGCCATGAGAAGTGAAGTCCTAAAGAAGTTTTCTTCTGAAAGCTCCTCAACGCACCCACATAGGCATCCATGCTCAAAAGAGCCTAGCGAAGAAAAGCTGACGATCACAGCAGAGCAACTAGGAGCATTAATTCGCAGCATCAACATTCTATCAGACACGATAAGAGAAGTTGTACGCGAGGTTCTAAGCGAGAGAAACAAATACTACTCCATCCTCCTCCCTCTCCTCCTAGAGAAAGCTGGGAGCAGTAGGCAGATGCAAGATCTCCAGAGCCTTTCAAGAGAGCTTGACACACTAAAGAGAGAACTGAGATCGCTGCTAGCATCCAGCACACAAGCCTCTCAGTCAAAAGCCTCATTGTCCCATAAGATGCCACTAGAACATGCTGACAAGGAAGTCTCTACAGGCATAGACCTATCTCGTCAGGAGCCCCCTCCACAATCTGACGTCTTCGAGGACAACCCATGGGCTGAGGTTCTTCTCAGCAAGAGAAGAGGAGGTAGCTATGAGAATCGAGAAGATGGAGATTGAAGGGGTCAAAATGAAGTTTATTCTGAGGGAAGCCTCTCCTGCTAAAGCTAACGCCCTCAGGAGGGCGATCCTCACAGAAGTCCCCACACTAGCTATAGATGAAGTCATCTTCTTCGAGAATACTACTGCCTTCTTTGATGAGTATATTGCTCATAGGCTTAGCCTCATACCACTAAAGGCAGACATAAACTCCCTAAACCTGCCATCAGAATGTGAGTGTGGTGGAGGAGGCTGCCCTAAGTGTACTGTAGTCCTGGACCTAGATGAGAAAAGTGATGTAGATTACAAGGTTATCTACTCAAGCTCACTTAAATCAACAGCACCTGATGTCCAGCCAGTCTCCCAAAAGATACCCATTGTAACATTAATGAAAGGAGAGAGGCTCAACCTGCAGGCTGTAGCCCGCCTGGGGACTGGAAAGGACCATGCTAAGTGGCAGCCAGTCTCAACAGTCTCATACAAGTACATGCCAATAATCACAATAGATCTAGAGAAATGCGATTCCTGCGGCATCTGCATAAAATACTGCCCGAAGCACGTGTTAATAGAAGAAAATGGAAAAATAGTAGCTAGAAGCCAGGAGGAATGCTCCCTATGCAAGTCTTGCGTGAGGAAGTGCCCGAAGGCTGCGATAGAGGTGAAAGGAGACCCATCATGCTTCATATTCAAGCTGGAGTCTGTAGGCGCCATCCCTCCAAAGCAGATAGTTGAGAGGGCTCTAGACACTCTAGTGAAGAAGCTAGAAGAGCTCAAAAAGTATACAAAGGGAATACTAGAAGCTGTAGTCATATGACAGCCCAATCTAGCACTTTTTCCACCAGCATAAGGCAGGCTCCTACCAGCTACACTAGGCGATTAGTTTTTAACTCCCCGCCCACTACACTCAGTGGTGCGGGGGTCGCCAAGCCTGGTCAACGGCGCAGGGATGAGGAGCTCCTCATGAACCCTGTCCCTTAGGGGTTCGTGGGTTCAAATCCCACCCCCCGCACTCTGATAGGAGAGACTTCTGGTGCGTCACAATGGTATCCCATAGGTATCTAGCCAAGAAGAAGCTCAGAACGCTAAAAAACTACTCAAAGCTCTGGAAGGTAGTTTATCGATATGTCAAGAGACCTAGAAGAAAGATGGTTGAAGTAAATGTTGAAAAACTGAACTACTTGACAAGGGAAGGTGACATAGCTGTAGTTCCTGGAGTAGTTTTAGGTGGAGGTAAAATAGACCACAAGATAACAGTGATTGCAGTATCCTTTACCAAGGGAAGCCTTAAAAAGCTGGAGGAAGCCGGATGCAAGTATATATACATGTGGGAGCTAGACGAGCCTCCAAGAGGCCCTAACATCAAGTTAATCATATGAGGTCTAAGACATGCAGCTAGACAGAGACGTGATAGTAGTTGATGCATCAGGATTGATATTAGGTAGGATGGCAAGCTTTGTAGCAAAAAAGCTTCTAGAAGGCTATAGGGTGTGGGTTGTAAACTGTGAGAAGGCGGTGATATCTGGGAGATCAGATGTTACATTTGAGGATTACCTGGCTAGGCTCCATAGGAAAGACAGAGCTTCACCTCTTAAAGGCTCCTTTGCAACGCGAAGACCTGATAGGATAGTCTGGAGAGCCATAAGAGGCATGGTTCCAAGAGATCAGTACAGGGGCAGAGAAGCACTAAGGAAGCTGAAGGTTTTCATAGGTACTCCAAAGCACCTTGAAGATGTTGAGAAGGTTGATGGCAGCAAGCTTCCTAAGTCCAGTGCTAGGAGGTTAAGCGGGAAATATGTTACAGTAGAGGAAGTAGCTAGGCGTCTTGGGTGGAATCCATGAGCTTTGAAGCCGAGAAGAGGCCTTATGTGTTTGCTTCAGCCAAGAGGAAGACTGCAAGAGCTGCTGCAGTAATTAAGCCAGGCAGAGGTGAGCTTAGAATAAACGGCTTCCTAGTAAATGTGTTTGCACCAAACGAGTTCGTTAGAGCAAAGATACTAGAGCCGCTGAAGATAGCGGAACTAGTCTTAGGCGAGGACTCTATTCGAAATCTTGACATACATGTAGCAGTTAAAGGAGGGGGCTTCATGGCTCAAGCTGATGCAGCTCGAATGGCCATAGGGCGAGCTCTCGTAGAGTGGACAAGATCAGAAGAGCTCAAAGAGGCATACATAGAGTACGACCGCACCATAATAGCTGGAGACCCAAGGCAAACTGAGCCAAAGAAGTTTGGAGGAAGATCTGCTAGAGCGAGGGTACAAAAGTCTTATAGGTAAAAGCCCTCAGCAAACAGGGGTGCTAGTTGAGTACCACATACAAGACAGCTGGAGAGCTTAAGAAAGGCCACTATATAGTTATAGATGGAGAGGCCTGCCAGATCATCTCAGTCGACAAGTCAAAGCCAGGAAAGCATGGTGCAGCAAAAGTCAGAATACAGGCAATAGGTGCATTCGATAAGAAGAGGAGAGAAGCTATACTCCCTGTAGACGCTAGGGTAGAGATCCCAATTATAGACAAGAGAGTGGCTCAAGTAACGTATGTAGGGCCGTCTGAAGTCCAGCTAATGGATCTAGAGTCCTTCGAGACATTTGAAGCCGAGCTTCCAGAAGATCCTGAGCTAAGAGACAAGATAGCTGTTGGAGCTGAAGTAGAGTACTGGATCGCCTTGAACAAGAGGAAGATCATGGAAGTACGCTCTAAGGCATAAGGTGCCTTAAGTGAGCCTCTATAACCTTAAGAGGTCGCTATCCAATGCAGTTAAGAGGTTCCTTAGGGTACCAACTGCAGACGAGCGAGCTGTGAACGCTCTCTTAAAGGAGATCCAGAGAGCTCTCATAAAAGCTGATGTAAACGTAAGGATAGTAGCTGAATTCACGAGGAAAGTAAGGGAGAAGAGCTTATCAGCAGAGGTCCCTCCAGGCTTCTCTAGGAGAGACATAGTCCTAAAATCTGTCTATGATGGCCTAGTAGAGATCCTTGGTGAAAGGAGGCCTACTCTACAGCTAGCTAAGGGGACAAATATAATGCTATTCGTCGGCATAGAGGGCTCCGGGAAAACAACCACAGTAGCTAAGCTAGCTGTGCTTCTAAAGAGAAAAGGATACAGGGTAGCAGTAGTCTGTGCCGATGACCATAGGCCAGGTGCCTACCAGCAGCTACTAGATCTTCTATCAGAGCACGAAATTCCCGTGTACTGGGAGAGGGGCGTCAAAGCTCCAGAGCTAGCGGAGCATGGTGTCAAAAAGCTCCGTGAAGAGGGATACAATGTGATCCTAGTAGACACTGCAGGGAGACATAAGAATGAGCAGAGTCTGATAGAAGAAATGCAAGTGATCTCAGCTAAAGTAAAGCCAACCCACACTTTCCTGGTGGTTGACGCAGCAACAGGCCAATTCGCCTACCAGCAAGCTAAAGCTTTCCATGAGGTATCACCCATAGGAGGAGTGATTGTGACAAAGCTAGATGGCACGGCAAAGGGAGGTGGGGCTCTATCAGCAGTTGTTGCGACTGGTGCCCCAATCTACTTCATCTGCACTGGAGAGAAGCTTGATGAAATAGAGCCCTTTGACCCAAATGGGTTCGTGTCAAGGCTTCTAGGGATGGGAGATCTTAGAGCTCTATCTGAAAGACTTCATGAAGCATATATAGAGATGAAGAAGCTCAAGGAAGCAGAGCTTCTGCCAGAGAAGTTCAACCTCTTGGCCTTCAGACTACAGCTGCAGCAAGCAAGAAAGCTAGGTCCATTATCTAAGCTGCTAGAGCTACTTCCAGGAGGCCTAAGCCTGAACCTCCCACCTGAGGCTGCTCAAGAAGCCTCAAAGAAGATTGACAAGTGGCTAGTCATAATGGACTCAATGACTAGAGAAGAGCTTGAGAACCCAAAGATAATAGACAGATCTAGAATAAACAGGATCGCTAGGGGTGCAGGAGTATATCCAGAGGACGTGAGGGAGATGCTCTCAAACTACAAGAGGGCAAAGAGGATGATGAAAGCCTTTAAATCAGATAGAGCTGCTAAGAGGATGCTAGAAAAGCTCACAAGGTCAGTGCCATAAGATGCAGGCTAAAATCCAACTCTGCAAACACTGCTCCAGCAGGATAAAGAGTAGAGGGTCTCTAAAGATAGAAACCACTACCTCATCATGCTTCATATGCATGGGCATCATAGACAAGCTACATGAGCTCGTCGAGGATGCCTTGAATAAGCTAAGTGAACTAGAGTATAGTACTCTGAAATCTGCTACCCGCATACCCTCTGACATAGTGGAGAGAGAAGACACGCTAAGGTCGCTTTATAACGCTGAAATATACCCTCCGATCAAAGTGTATGTGAACAAGCTGTTAGACAAAGAGCTATCTACCAAAACTGCATGCCAAATATCCTCTACAGCTCCAGATGTCATAGTCCTATTCGATATAATCTCATGGACTACAACAACCCAAGTAAACCCGCTGCTAATCTCTGGAAGGTATCTGAAGCTCGCTAGGAACATATCCCAGGCAACCTGGTACTGTAGAAAGTGCAAAGGAGAAGGCTGCAGCAGATGCAACTGGACAGGCTACACCTATCCATACTCCATAGAGATGCTAATATCTCCACCCATCTTAGAGGCAACTGGAGGAGCAAGAGCCATATTTCACGCTAGCGGCCGAGAGGATGTTGATGCTCTCATGCTAGGTGAAGGCCGCCCATTCATTGTAGAAGTTATGCAGCCTAAAAGGAGGAGAATAGACCTAAAGAAGCTGGAGGATGAGGTGAACAAAAGAGCTGAAGGCCTAATAGTGGTCAGGGACCTCTCCTTTGCTTCACCAAGCTCTGTAAGGCGTATGAAGCAGTCTGAGGCTGCAGCTCCTAAGACCTACAGAGTTATAGTTCGCTCAGAAGGCGAACCCCTCACAGATGAGGATATCAAGAAAGCTGAGGTGGAGCTGTCTGGAAAGATCATCCATCAATGGACACCAAAGAGAGTTCTACATAGGAGAGCAAACAGGCTCAGACGTAAGAAAATATACTCCTGCAGAGGGGTCCTTCTGAGCAGCAGCAGAATGCTGCTATGGATTAAGTGTGAGGGAGGTCTCTATATAAGAGAGCTTATCTCTGGAGATGATGGTAGGACATTCCCCTCACTCTCCTCTCTACTATCTAAAAAAGTTATATGTGAGCTCCTAGACGTTGCTAGTGTGGAGTGAGGTGTGACGCTTGGTCAAGCCATCTAAAGGGTATAGAAGAAGAACCAGAAGCCTGCTTCGAAAGCATCCTAGAGAGAGGGGCATGCCTCCTCCCTCCACCATATTAAGGAAGCCTAACATAGGAGATGAAGTTGTAATCAAGATAAACCCTGCTGTACACAGGGGGATGCCCCACTACAGGTATCATGGGAAGGTGGCTGTCGTAGCTGGGTATAGGGGCAGAGCTATCATACTGAAAACTAGGTTAGGAAGCAAGGAGAAGACTCTTTTTGTCAGGTCAGAGCACATCTCTCTCATGAAGTAGGTGTGGCAATTGGAGGAGGTCAAAGGTAGCAGGAGGCCAGTCTCTCTCCCAGAAGTAAAGGAGATACTTGATAAGGTTTGGGACGCGAGGGAAGAAGACCTCGAGACAACACAGAGAAGCATAAGAGACTATGTCAGAAAGTTCTCTAAGATGAATGCGGACAAAGCCCGAGAACTAGTGAGGTTCCTTGTCGAGGAGATAGGCATATCAGAGAAGCATGCAATCCAGCTTGTGAATGTAGTACCTCTCTCCAAGGATGAGATAAGAGTATTCCTCTTCAAAGATTACCCTCTTCTGACAGGAGAAAAGCAGGATGCTATTCTAAAGGCAATTAAGGCTGCCATAAAAGCCAGTTAGCTGTGGTGCTCTCCTTGAGAAGAACCTCTGACAGGAGAAGAGCCTATCTCGAAGACTACTCAGTGATTCTAGATGTGTTTGGTAGTAGGATGAGGCGTAGAGCTCAAGCTATAGGAGAAAAATACTTCACACTCCTAGAGCTCGCTCTGTCTCCTGGAATAAGAGTCGAAGTCGGCAGGAGGGTTTACATAGGAGCAAATAAGGACTTACGTCTTGAAGTAGAGCATGTGATACGCACAATCCGTTACGAAGACCTAACGTTCTCTGCGAAATCAGAGCTTCCATCGATAGTCAGGAGGATAGTTGAGACAAATGAGAGGAAATTCGTTGAATTTTTCAACAGTAGTGGCCCAATAACCATAAAACTCCACCAACTCGAGCTCCTCCCCAACATAGGGAAGAAAACGATGTGGAAGATTTTAGATGAACGTAAGGTCAAGCCTTTCTCAAGCTTCAAGGACATAGAGGAAAGAGTTGGAATAAAAGACCCCTGTGGCAAGATTGTGGAAAGGATCCTAGAGGAGCTAAGGGGTGAGACAGACCCATATAAGCTGTTTGTCTCATCCAGAGCGATAATCCTAAGGATTACTCAAGAAGGTACTTAGATTTCTTTCTAATAGGCCGCCTCACCGGCTTCTCCTCCTCCCTCTCAGGAGCCTCTTCAATGCTTCTCCTACCGGCAAGCTTTCTCCTAAAGCTCCTTATGCTGATCACATTTAGTACCGTAGATCCACAATACGGGCAGGCCTTATGTCCACTTTCAGTTTCAACAAGCTCGCTTCCAGAAACAATAGCTCCACACCTCCTACACTTTCTATAGTCATCCAATTCTCTAGCCCCAAGAACTAGCTTCAAGTAACCTTTAAGAGTTAGCTCCCAGGTGACATATAGCTTAAGCATGGGGAGTTTATGCCAAAGTACCTAGTAGACCGCTCTGTTCTAGAGAGAGGTAAGCTTCGAACTGCATTTGAACACGGGATATTGGAGACTCCAGCAGAGCTCGTTATATCCAGTTTCATGGTAGGTGAACTTGAGCAGCAAGCTAGGAGAGGAGATTTCTTTGCTAGAGCTGCACTCCTAGAGCTTGAGAGCATACCTCTCCTCATCGAGAAGAAAGCTGTTACAAAGCTCTCTATAGTACCTGTGAAGCTTGATGCTGCTTCACTCAGAAAGCTAGCTGACTCTACTCCTGAGCTCACAGTGCTTACAGCAGACAAGATAAGATCTCAGATCCTCAAGTCGCTTGGAGTCCCACACAAGTACCTTCCTCCAGAGGCAGATCTCAGCGAGTTCTTCACGCTCTTCAAGAAGGACACTTTAAGCATCCACCTCAAAGAAGGTGTACCCCCAACAGCTAAAGTAGGAAAGCCCGGCAGGATAAAGCTTGTAGCGCTGTCTGAGACCCCCATCCAAAGAGAGCAGCTATTATCGATAGCTCACGCGCTCCTAGAGAAGGCTGGAGAAGACCCTGACTGCATGCTAGAGGTCTCAAAGAGAAATGCCTATGTCATACAGTATGGGAGCTACCGTATAGCCATAGCTTTCCCACCATTCTCTGATGGAATAGAGATCACTGCTGTAAAACCCATAGCTAAGGTCACGCTAGAGGACTATAGGCTTTCCTCAAAGCTGAAAAGAAGGCTAGCTGAGAAATCTGAAGGAATACTTGTGGCTGGCCCACCTGGAGCAGGTAAGACAACATTCACGAGCGCTCTAGCAGACTTCTACAGAGAGGCTGGAAAAATCGTTAAAACCTTAGAGTCGCCGAGAGACCTCCAGGTAGGCCCAGAGATAACACAGTATGGCAAGATAAATGGCTCATTCAAGGAGTCCTGTGAAGTGCTTCTGCTAGTGAGGCCTGATGTCATCTGCTTTGATGAGATGAGATCAGATGATGACTTTGACGTATACAGAGACATGAGGCTAGCTGGAATAGGGATGATAGGAGTGGTGCACTGTGGCTCTCCAATAGAAGCCATAGAGAGGTTTATAGGCAGAGTAGAGCTAGGTATCATACCTCATGTAGTGGATACAGTGATCTTCATCCGAGATGGAGCCATAGAGAAGGTATATGCCCTCTCACTAGTAGTGAAGCTCCCAACAGGCCTACGGGATAAGGCCCTCGCTAGGCCAGTAGTTCTCGTCAAAGACTTCGAGACTGGAAGCGTAGAGTATGAAATCTATAGCTTTGCTGAAGAAGTCATTGTGATGCCTGTTGCAAGACCTGCTACAGGCATACACTACAGGGTTACGCTCAGAAAGAATTCTGTTGTAATAGACCTCGGAGAAGAACACATGAACACAGAAGTATCCTTCTATGCTCATGGAAGGCTCATAGGATCTGCCTTAACGGATGAAAATGGGAAGATCATATTAGCTCGGAGAGGAGGGCTAGGGAAGAGAGTGGTCCAAGCCTATAGGCAAGGAGCTCTGGAAGTCCTACCAGGATCTTAGCTGCCTAACTTCTGCCGTCTTACCCATATCTCTCTAACTCTGTCTACTCCATTCACCTCCTCTATAAACTCAACGACAGCTCTCGGGACAAGCTTTACCCAGCTGCTGTCACCAGAGGCCATTAGGGTCCTTATCCTAGTTGCCGAGTACACATCTCTATGGTAAAATGGTATAGGCTTCACTGCAATACCGGCTGCCTCAAGCTCTCTGCGAGTCCAGCTGTCATTGGAGTACACGACATCAAACTTAGGGCTTCTCTCTAAGACTATCTTAGGCCAGTTAGGCTGGTCAGGCGTGCTGTCTGGGATGGGTACTAAAGCTATCCTACCTAGATCCATGCCCTCAGCTCTAAGTGCTCTTACAATCATCTCCATCCTCTCTGAAGCCGAGAAGGGGTTTCTCCAAGTCCAAGAGTACTGTGAACTCCCTACACCAATTATCATGTAGCTACACCTGCTCATCACATACTTAAGTGCGTGAACATGCCCCAGGTGTAGTGGCTGAAACCTCCCGATGACTAATGCATGCACTTTACCACCTCACCTCATGCCTCAGGGGTCTGAGATGCTTGTAGAAATAGATGGGAGCATATATGAAGGTGGTGGAGCAATATTCAGGAGCTCACTAGCCCTATCTGCTGCAGCTAGGAAGCCTGTTAGGGTATTCAAGATACGAGCCAAAAGGCCAAAGCCTGGGCTGAGGCCACAGCACCTCATGGTAGCCAAAGCTCTAGTAAGGATGACTGCAGGAAAAGCTACAGGCCTCTCAATAAGCTCACAAGACGTCTCATTCTACCCGCAGAAGGTTCTAGGAGGGTCATATGTCCTAGACATAGGGACAGCAGGGTCGATAACTCTCCTCCTCCAAGCTATACTCCCTGCAGCAGCATTCGCTTCATCTAAAGTAAGGCTGAAGGTCATAGGAGGCACAGATGTCCCGATGGCGCCTCCCATAGACTACTTTCACCATGTGTTCCTCCCTGCTCTGAGAGTCATGGGCATTAGAGTATCCCTTAGCTTATTACGTAGGGGGCACTATCCTAGAGGAGGAGGTCTTTGTGAAGTTGAAGTAGAGCCTGTGAGTGTGCTCGCCCCCATCTCAAGGACAGAGAGAGGGAGAATAGTAAAGGTATCTGGGATAGCTCATGCAGTCAAGCTACCTAGACATGTAGCAGAGAGGATAGCTGCTTCAGCAGAAAAGGAACTCAGAGCTCATGGCATACAGGACGTGGAGATAAAGCTAGATTACAGGCCTAACAGAGAGCACCTAGGCCCTGGAGCAGGCATAGTACTCTGGGCAGTAGATGAGCTAGGTAACATACTTGGTGCAGATGCTCTAGGCAAGAGAGGAAAGCCTAGTGAGGAGGTAGGTAGAGAGGCAGCTGAGAAGCTTCTCGATGAAATCCAGCTAGGTGCTCCAGTCGACCGCCACCTAGGTGACATGCTGATCCCCTACATGGCTATGGCATCAGGACGCTCAGAGATAAGAGTATCATGCCTAACGCTACATACCCTATCTAACATAGCTGTAGCAGAAAGAATCCTGGGAGTGCAATTCACAGTAGATGGAGAAGAGGGGAGGCCAGCTACCATAGCTGTAGATGGTGCAGCTGTCAAAAGAAGCTAGCTCCCATCCTCTCAACCATAGTTAAAGCCAGCTTAACCTCACTACCTCCATCCTCAGTCTCTATGCTCCCATGCCCAGGGAGAAGAGCCCTCACCTCAAGTGATGCAAGCCTCCTTAGAGATCTCAGGAGATATCTAAAGCTCCCACCTGGAAAGTCTACTCTCCCAACACCTCCACCAGTGAACACAGTATCTCCACTGACTAGAATCCTATATCTTTCTTCATAGAGGCAAATTGAGCCAGGTGTATGCCCTGGTGTCTCTAGTACCCTAAACTCATAGTCGCCAGCCTCTATCGTGCTTCCCTCTCTAACAAACCTATCTATACTAACCCTATAATCCTTGATACCAAAGAACTTGTAGAGTATCCTGTCCTCATCTCCTCTAATAAGAGCTTCACCATCCTCTCTACTAGCGACAGTATAGCATCTTATCCTCCTCGAGAGCATCTTAAAGCCTCCAGTATGATCGAAGTGGGCATGTGTAAACACTACAACAGCCTCTCTGGCCTTGAGGAGCCTCACTAGCTCTCCTACCACCTCACTCAGCCCAGTATCAACTACCACAGGCGGATCCGACTTCACCACGTAGCTGTTAGAGCTAAAACCATAGCTGACTATAGCATAAAGCTCAGGAAGTATCTCAACTACCCTCGCCAACCTAACCACTACACACTTGCATGATAGAACCTTTAAATTAGTTCAGCATAGCTTCCTAGTGACTCGCTCATGGAGTGGGTTGAAAGAAGAAAGCTCCTAGCGTTTGGAGAAGACTATGGGACATCATACTTCAAGTTCGGCCCAGCAGCTCTAGGTAACAAGCCAGACATGTTTGAGAATAGAGGCTACTTCTACACACCAACACGTGTAGAACAAGCTCTAGGAGCCCCAGCTACCAAGGTGATTGTGGGCCCAGACCTAGCTCAGTTCCTCCAGTCAATAAGCGACCTCTCAAAGCTATATTACCCAATGAGATACGGGACAGTGAGCAGAGACGATGAGAAGGGATGGGCTGTCATAAAGGAGATAACCAGATACGCCTTAAACAAATATGCTCCAAGACCCGGTGACCTACACTACCCTGGCTTCAAAGGGTTTTGGGTTGCTGCAGCGATAGCTGCCAACTCACCAAACTCAATGTATGAAAAGCTCATAGACATACACCGCGAGATAAACGAGGAGTCTAGCCAGCCTCTAGTGCAGGCGCTTACGATAATACCACAGCCTCTTGCTGTAGCTATCTCACAGAAGCAAATACACTGCATAGTCATAGAGTCAGGGCACGGGAACACTCAGATAACACCGATAAGCCGAGGGATAATATATGGCGCGATGATCCCTCTGAATAGAGGAGGACAAGATGCAGATAACATGGCAAGACAGATACTAAGAGACCTGGGATACCAGGATATAGCTAGAGAGGAGAAGATAGTCACGGAGTTTAAGGAGGCAGTAGGGCTGATCCCCCTAGACCTAGATAGAGCGATATCAGAGGCAAAAAGGAACCCAAGAAGGTTCAGGGCTGTGTTTCAGATCCCAGAAGCTGGAGTACGCATAGAGATGGAGAAAGAGAGCTGGCAAAGGTTTCTCATAGGAGAATACTTCTTCAACCCCTCCCACCAGGAGTTCGAATCATACTATAGCAGAGGCTTTCACAGGCCTCTCGACACCCCTCTACCCTGGGGGAGGATACCAGGAGACGCTAGCATAGCTCAAGTTGTGAAGGAGTCGCTAGATAAGTGTGCAATAGAGGTCAGAAGATACGTAACAAGCATGATAATCCTCTCAGGAGGAAACTTCTCATGGAAAGCCCCCCCTGAGCTCAGCAACTATGCCGTAGGCGCACCTACAAAAATCAGATATGAGCTGCGAAAGGAAAACATAGATGTACCAAGGGTCATGATGGCAAGCGACCCACAATACTCAGTCTGGAGAGGGTGCATTTTCTACGCTACCTTCCTAAAGCCTGAGATAGAATGGGATCCCAAGACCAGAGAAGGATGGGTTTTCTTTATAAGAGACTAGCAGCCTAAGACATTTAAATACCTGATACATGTAGAGAGGATACCATGAGCTTAGACCCGATCTCTCTCTCAGGCTGGGTGCTAGCTGGTATCCTAGCAGCTGACAGAATAAGAATCTACCTCAGTGGGAAAAGCGAGCTTACTGAGGAGGATCTTGAAGCAATGCTCAGAGAAATACAAGCGATTAAGAGGATGATAGAGGAGGCAGAGAAAAAGTCTCCCCTAGAGGAGCTCGACGTCTTCAGAAGTCTCTAGGTGAGCACTTGCTTACTATAGCCATAGTCTCAGGTAAAGGTGGAACAGGGAAGACTACAGTAGCTGCTAGCTTAGGCTATATCCTTGCATCAGAGTACAGAAAGAAGACATGTCTGATAGACGCTGACGTAGGCTTATCATGCTTGACTAGGCTCTTCAAGGTGAACTATACTCTATCGCTCAGAGACGCTCTAAAAGATCCTGCCATCAAGCTAACTCAGATAATGAGGCCAACACCTCTACTTCCAAATCTATTTGTTGTCCCATCTGGTACAGCCCTACATGATTTAGTTACCAGCAGCCCAAAGATACTTGCGGAAAAGCTGCTAGAAACCTCTCAGAGTAACGTTGATGCGACTCTAATAGATGCTCCTGCTGGGATAAACAGCGTAGTCATAGCTTCTATGGCTGCCTCAGATAGGTATATGCTTGTTGAGGAACTTAACCCCTGGGGTATTGATGCCGCTCTTAAGCTGAAGTCGCTTGCAGACAAGCTTCAGCGGCAGCCTATAGGCCTGGTGCTAAATGACGTAATAGGATGGAGAGGAGCTGTAAGGAGAGCTGTCCATAAGATAGAGGAGATCTTGGGAGTTCAAGTAATAGGTGTAGTCCCCAATGATAAGGTGGTCAGGAAAGCTACAATGCGACTCGAGGTTCTAGCTGAGAGATATCCAAGAGCTAAAGCTACCAAAGCGCTAAAGGAGGTAGCTGAGAAGATAGCTGCCCATATCAGCTAGCCTACTAGCCCCTCCACCTCAGCTAAAAACCTCTCCACCTTCTCCTCATACCTCCTAACTATATGCTTCACCTTCAGGTAAACTTCACTCGAGATCTTCCCCCTCAAATATAAGTTGTCTAATTTTGCATCTAGCTCCATAAGCTCAGCTCCAATCCTCCCATAGAATCTAATGACATGTGCCTTCTTTCTCCTATCCATATCCCTCCCCTCATGCTAACGGCTAGATGAGCTATCTGTGCTCTCATAGAGCCTACTTCTAATCTTCGCTAGTATGCCATCCTTATCAGCATAGTACCTTCTGATTACGCTAGTGACGCTCTCATAGTCTCTTATGTCATTTTTGACAAGCCACTCTAGCACAAGCCTCCTGTTCTCTATTTCCTCAAGGCTTTTCTCGAGTGGTATGCCCTTTTCCTCCTCTATCTTCTCCAAGTAATAGCTTCTTCCAGTGAAGATGAGCCTGTCTGCTATAGGGTCTCTATAGAATACCTTGTTTACTAGGAGCTCCCTAGTTATGGGATCTACATCAACAACCTCCTGTATTACCTTTACTCTTCTACCAATCTTTCCACTCGGCAGTACTATGTTGCTTTGGAATATTATCAGGTTTAATAGCTTAAGCATAACTCTAGGCACATTTATAGGCTTCCCCTCTAGCCTATGGATGACATCCTCCACAGAGTCAGCGTGGAGAGTCGACATTCCCATGTGCCCACTTGCCATAGCCTGGAACAGAGTGTACGCCTCTCTCCCTCTTATCTCTCCTATGACGAGGAAATCTGGCCTCTGCCTCAGTGCAGCTTTGAGTAAGTCAAACATGTCTATCTCTCCAATCCTCCTATCTCCTATGTATGCGCCATACCCAGATCTAGTAACAGATGATATCCAATTCTTGTGGGGGATCCTTATCTCTGGTGTCTCCTCTATTGTGACTATCTTAGCATCAGGGTGAGCAAACATCAGTAGGCAGTTTAGAGTTGTAGTCTTCCCTACAGCAGTACTCCCACATACGAGAACACTCACCTTGTTCTCCATGGCATACCAGAGGAAAGCCATCGACTTAGTATCAAAAGTCCCATATTTTATCAGGTCTATTGGGGTAAGAGGGTTAACTGTGAACTTCCTTATTGTAAATGTTCCTCCATGCCTCGTTACTTCTCTGCCATATGTAGCTTGCACACGGCTTCCATCTGGTAGCCTTCCATCTAAGATTGGCTCTGCAACTGAAATGTGCTTCCCACACTTCTGAGCAAGCTTTATGAGAAACCTGTTGAGCTCCTCCTCTGTTTCAAAGTAAATGTTCGTTGGTATGTTCTGATACAGCTTATGGTATATGAAAACAGGCCTATCCTTACCGTAGCCATCACATGATATGTCTTCTATATCAGGGTCGTGCATAAGTGGCTCTATCTTCTCCAGCCCTGCAAAGTCCCTATAGACATAGTAAAGTATCTTCTGGAACTCTTTCTCACTCACCTTTACACCAAGCAGCCTGAGGAGCTCTCTAACCCTCTTTTCAACAAAGCTCTTTAGCTCAGCTTTATCTACAAAGACCTCGAAATCCATGTCGATAGACTCTATGAGGAGCTTCTCTATCTTCTCTACTACCTTCTTCTCATCCTTGCTCAATGGAGGCTCTAGCACAAGATATATCTTCTCCCCTGTTGGTAGCTGCCTTAAGACAGCATAAGCGAACGGCTTTATGAGAGGCTTAACTTCAAGCACCCTCCTATCCTCTATACTACGTGGTCTAAAGCTTATTTCAGCAGATAGTTTGCTGATGCTTGTGGCAGTTTCCTTCTTTGCACTTTTCAAAATCTCCCCATAATCTGAACGAGAGTATAGTTTATTAAAGTTGCCAGGAGCAAGCCTCTAGTGGGATCTTGCTGATACCCACTAGAGTAAAGGTTGTTGTAGGGGCAGTTTCACTCATCATAGCCATAGTCACACTGGCTATGGGATATGACAAGTTTGGATACTCTGATACATTCCACCTCATTATTCTGGTATCTATCTACATAGCCTTGACACCTATAACAGCCCTGAAAGAAATAGAGTTTAGAAGAATGCGGAGTGTAGAGGAGCACCTACCAGATTTCGTCAGAGACCTAGCAATGATGCAGGCAACTGGAATGTCTATACCACATGCCTTCGCTGAAGCAAGCCAAAGAGACTATGGAGCTCTCACACCAGAGATAAAGAGGATATCAACACAGATTAAAATGGGTGTCCCACTGGAGATGGCACTAAAGGCATTTACCCATAGAATCCCAACGTTCCCTGTAAAGAGGTCTATTTCCATAATAGTTGAAGCCTCTAGAGCTGGAGGAGACGTCAGACACATCCTGGAAAGCGTAGCAAGAGACTCGAGGCAGATAAGGACTATCTTAAAGGAGAAAGAGGGCCAGCTGAGGCCTTACCAGTGGACAATGTACCTAGCCTATGCAGTCTTCTTAATAATAGTCCTAGTTCTGATGAAAACTTTCCTCCCACAGATCCTAGCTATACAGGCCACTATGGGTGGTGGGGCACTTGGAGGTGAAGTTACCACAATAAACCAAGAGGTTATAGCAGCAATAGTCCAGGAGCAGATGACAAGATACAAATACTACTTCTACTACTTCTCACTTGCTCAAGCTATCTCTGCTGGACTGCTTTCAGGCAAATTCGTATATGGAAGCATAGCACCTGCATTAAAGCACGTGTTAGCGCTGCTTCCCTTCTCATATATACTGCTCTTTAAGCTTATATAAGTTAGGCTTATAGAGGTAGAGAGGAGGGAATTTGCCTATTCAGTTCAGGAAGAAAGCTGAAAAGGAAGCAGTTGAAGAGAGCAGACCTGAGGCTGAAGCTGCTACCAACAAGGTGCTCTTGACATATATGGGGCGGATACTAGACCAGCTCAGAGATTTAGAGTACCTGATAGTCCAGCTTAGAGCTAACATGATAACAGAAGACTCTATAAAGACTTTCCTAAGAGAAAATGTGGTCTCTAGAGGGGCAAGTGTCACAGACGAGCTCCTAATATCAACTCTCTCAGATCTAACGAGAAGCGTTTCCGAGCTAAGTGATAAGTTTGACTCCATATCTGATGGCATCAGTGAGATCAGGTCTCTTGGCGAGGAGATTGCTAAAGCTAACCGTGGTATAGCTGCTACGATAGCTTCAATAGAGCACTTAGCTAAGAGGTTCTCTGAGCTGAGTGATAAGTTTGACTCTGTTTCTGATGGCATCAGCGAGATCAGGTCTTTTAGCGAGGAGGTTGCCAGAGTGAACCAGAGCATAACTGCCTTAAACGAGCTGATAGGAGAGCTATCCAATATGATACAGAACCTTACCACACTGCTAGGCGACATCGGTTCCTACATTAGAAAGCTCACAGATACAGCTGCAATACAAGCGACGCATCATAGAGATAGTAGCAGGCGTGAAGAGTCTCCTAAGAAGCCGGAAACTACTTAGAACCTATCAATAGTAAGCTGCAGGTGCCTGAACTTGAGTAA
Source organism: Thermoproteota archaeon (assembly GCA_037917675.1). Lineage (GTDB taxonomy): Archaea > Korarchaeota > Korarchaeia > B14-G2 > B14-G2 > B14-G2. The sequence continues at coordinate 18,234 of JAVCBW010000025.1, read as the reverse complement.
GCCTATAGAGAAGATTCCTACTGGGGTAGAGGTTCTAGACACATACTTAGAGGGAGGCCTTCCTAAAGGCTCTCTTGTCCTTCTTGAAGGTACTATTGGATCTCTAAGAAATGCTTTTGCCTACTCCATGATAAGCAAAGCAGCACAGATCGGCCTGAAGTCTGCCATAGTAACAGTATTCAAGGACATGAATTATGTTAGGGCTCAGATGAGGATGGTCTCACGAACCCTTCCTAAAACTAATCTACTCATAATAAAGCAGATTAGCTCCATCTCATCAGATGAAAAGCTTACTCCGATAGCTAGAGGAGTTAAGGAGGCATGTAACTATGCCAGCAATGTCTTAGTAGACTCCCTCACAGAGCTCTCTGTCTTCTTAAGCGACTCCGAACTCATCACGCTGGTAGCTCAGCTAGCCTTAGAGGTCAAGAGTGGCCCTATGATAACTCTTCTACTAGACTCTTCTGTACTACATCCGAGAGCTAAGGCTGTAATAGAGGAGCTAGCTGACTGCGTCCTAGCTTTTGAAGCTAAAGTCCATGAGAACCGGGTAGACCACACTCTCTTCATCCAGAAGATCCATGGAGTCCCTATCAGAACCCAGCTGATTCCAATAGCTCTAACTCACTATGGCATTGTAGTCGAAACTGTGGAGAGAATCGCCTAGCGAAGCACTTTTTCGCTTACTATAGGCTTTTAGTCCTGCTATCAAATGAGGTCACCTCTCACCTTCCATTCCACTGGCTGGCATGGCATTCTAGCGGGAAAGGCATGATAAGGGCAGTAAAGGCCTAGATGCTTCCCTCATAGTATTTTTCAAAGACTCTCCTTGTCTCTGATAGCTCTTTTATGCCATTCTTAACCATGCTTCTGAGTATACTTGCTCTCTTCTCAACCTCCTTCTCTATCTCTTTTGGTGATGTCAACAATACCTCTGATATCTTCTCATAAGCTAGATAGGGATAAGCTTCCATCATGATCTTGTCTGATGTTATATCATACTTGAAGACTGGATCCATTGTAGGCTTCTTCTCACCGAGCCCCCCCACTACATATATCTCACTTACCCTCCTGATTATTGTGCCTCCTCTAGCATACCATACTCTCAAGCAGACTATCAGGTCTAGTACACCAATCATCTCTGGGGGGACGCTCATTGGTGGTGATGTCAACCTAGTTATCGCGTCTCTAGCACTGTTAGCATGTAGGGTTCCCATGGACCCCAGGTGTCCGATATTCATAGCTTGAAGCAGTGTAGTAGCTTCACTTCCCCTGACCTCTCCGACTATAACCCTGTTCGGCCTCTTTCTCAGAGCATGCTTGAGCAGGTCATCCATGGTGACTCCCTTCCCTCCTGCATATCCTGGCTTAGCCTCCAGTGGCTCCCAGTTAGGTATGAAGCTTAAGTTGAGCTCTCTCGTATCCTCTATAGTTATGACCCTCTCGTTTGAAGGTATGAACGTGCACATGGCATTGAGTAGCGTAGTCTTTCCGCTTGCTGTCCCTCCTATTATCAAGGTGTTTAGCGGCCTAACACGGAGCCCCTCTACAGCAACCCACAGAAACCCCCCCACCAGATCATTTATCGTTCCATTCTCGATGAGCTCCACTATGCTATAAAGCCTCCTCCTAAACTTCCTAATCGTTATCGAAGGGCCTCTCGGGGAAACAGGTGGCAAAGCTATTGCAACTCTATCTCCTGTACTCAAGGCTGCATCTAGAAGTGGGCTGTCCTCGCTGAGAGGCCTTCCGCTCATGCTAGCAATGCTCTTAGCAAATGCCACTATGGTCTCTCTAGAGAAGCTATATCCTGTGTTTACCATCCCTTTGCTCCTGTGCCAGACGAAGACAGGTAGGCCTGGCCCATTGATCCATATCTCCTCCAGGTCATCACTGCTAAGCATCTTCTTAAGCAGCTCTAGCTCACGATCTGCCCTACTCAACTACATCACCAAACTCCAGGAGGGTACACTGCTGTTCTCCAAGCTGGGCATCAAAGACAGGCTTCCCATATACACCATCATATCCAGGTTCTATCTTAAAACTACCTCTTCTCATAGCTATGATGACACTAGCTATCTTCTCTCCAGCAACCTCCCTGATCTCTGAGTAGGGTGCATATAAGAGGGTGTTAAGCTCAGAGCCAAACTTCCTGACTAGCATGTGCACAGTTTCAGCTACTCTCCTAGAGTAGTGCGCTCTAACGCCTGTAGCGAACGATATGACCTCATATAGAGGCAGCAGATGCCTAAATGGTATGGCATCAGGAGGCCTATAGCCTTCCGGCCTATCTGCTAGCTCCTCAACCCTCTGTAGCACGCCTATAGTCAGCTTCCTCCTGCACTTTGGACACACGTTAGAGAGCCTCATAGCTTCCCTAGGATGTAGAGAGATGCCACAGCTCCTATGTCCAGTATAGTGGTACTTCCCATACTCTGGTGGGACCTCTATTGTGAAAAGGAGCCTGCTTCTATCTTTTTGCCTGATAGCTTCAGCTATGCTCCAATAGCTGACTTCTCTGAGGCTGAAGACATTGAGCTCCCTCCCAAGTCTCCAGGTCCAAGGGCTATGTGCATCTGAGTTGCTTACTAGCGTATAGCTATCAAGCCAGCTTACTCTCCAGTTCATTGGTGGATCACTACTTAACCCTGTTTCAATAGCATAGATGTGCTTAACCTGGTCTTCATAGCACTCCTTAATGTGGTCGAAGCCAGAGAATGCTCCAAATATGCTCCACCAGCTAGTCCATGCGTGTGCTGGAACCACTAGGATGTCCTTGCTGACCTCCATGAGGATCTCGACAAGCTCTGGAGAAGTCAGCCCAGAGAATGTGGGCCTACCATCCATAGTGAGGTCACCATACCTGGATAGCTCAGCATTAATCTGCTCAACTATCTCAAAGTCTGGCGCATGTAGTAGGTGATGTATCTTCCTGACCTTACCTCCCTTCTCATATACTGTAGCCACCTCAGCTGTTAGCATCCAGAGTATCCCACCATAGCTATAGAGGCCCTTTCCCTCAACTGGCTTGAGCTTGCTCTTAAGATAGTTAAGCCAAAGTGGGTGTGTGAAGTCTCCTGTGCCAAGCAGGTTCAGCCCCTTAGCTGCAGCCTGCCTAGAGAGTGTATCTAAGTTCATCTCCTTACTTGTAGCTCTACTGTACATGCTGTGGATGTGTGCGTCGAAGTACACTCTTTTCTCAGCCAACTACTCCCTCCTTCTCCCCTCGATGGCTTCTCTTATTATTGGATGCGGGGCTTCAAGCTCAAGTATGGGGAAGAGCCTATATCCTGCTGCGTAGGCTCGAGCCAGCTTTATGTCCTCTCCCTCCTCATCTATCTTGTATGCTATGAAGGGTTCATCTCCTATCTCTCCGTCCTTAAGCTTGTAGTAGTAGAGTATCGGGAGAGCTGATAAGTCATAGTAGCCTGGTGTGAAGTAGAGCACTGCCAGGTACTCGCTTCCATCTAGCTTAAACCTATAGACCACTGGTGTCTCAGAGTGAGGCTTATATGATAGTGCTGCAGCAAGCCTCCCAAGGTCTCTTAAGCTCTTCAGCTTTATCCCTATAGCGCTCTTAAGCCTAGCTCCCTTCAACATCCCCCCACTAAGCTACTGTTCATAGCTTAAAATAAGGTTTCACAGCTAGCTAATGCTACCATGTACCCCTTCGGTGTAGTCGGCATCGAGCTTCTAGTCCCAAGTGGATGGGAACTATCTGAGATCAAGGCGAGAAGAGAGGAGGGGAAGGCTGCATTTTTCAGACCTAAAGTATGGTAGAAGGCTTGAGCTAAGCTGGAAAGCTATGAGCCAGCTGAGATAGCTGTCAGCCCAGCTGAGATAGCTAAGTGTATAGAGCAGAAGCTTTCCAAATCTGGCTTCAAAGTGAGGAGAAGGCCCCATAGACCTGTACGTGGGCATAAAGCTATCGAGCTTAAGGTAGGAGGTGCTGCCAGGGATAGGGTTAACATGGTACTGTGAGCAGAAGAAGAGGATAATCACCTTATTTACCTACATGTACAATGAGCTAGCTGACCTGCTATCCTACCGACGCATGGTTAGCAGCTTAAGATGCCATAGAGAAGATGGTAAGGAGCTATGGGCCACGCTGGGCATGTCTCTCGAGCTCCCAGAGGGGTTCGAGATGCAGAGAATAAGCATAGCAATAGGAGAGTCTTACGCTCTCCTGAAAAAGGAGCTTACATCACTCATATTGCTAAGGTAGCACTTTGCTAGCCAGCTTAAGGCTCCCCCCCACAAGTGATAGAGAAGGTGTTTAAAAAGCTCATTAAGAGAGCTCGCTATCACAGGAGTAGAGCAGCTTGAGGCTGGTGAGATATCTCATGTAAAAGCCAGCAGAGTCACTGGGTACTACTATGAGAAAAGTGGGCTCTTCTCAAGAGAGAAGATCAATGTAGCATCAGAATACTGGATTAGAGGGGTAGAAGATAAGGCATACTGCCTATGCATAGCAGCTAAAGACCCAGAGATCATACTTGAGGCTGCATCAAGGTCGCTAAGACATGTAAGTGTGGTTTAAGCTGAGAGTGTAGCTCTCACGCCACTTGGACACTTCACTACAGCAAGCTTACAAAGCCTAATAGCCTCATCTACTTCTCCACTCTTAAGCAGCTCAGCAACCCGGCTACATATCTGAGACTCCTCGACGCAAGCACTCCGCCCTGTCGCCCTACATAGCTGGCTTATCCTAGAGCATAGCTCTGCTACCTCACTATACCTCTTCTCAGACATCAGCCTCCTAGCTTCGACACAGAACTTCAGAGCCATAGTGCAGTGGAACTCCTCCAAGCTCACCACACACCTCTACTACTGCTAGGAGACAACTCTTTTTAAACTCGAGGTGGCCATACCAAGCCAGGTGGAAGATTGGTGTACTATGGTGGAGGTGCTACGGCAGTAGGCTTAGTGTACTCAACTGGAGCTGTGCTGGCAGCAGACCGTAGAGTGACTTATGGGCCATACATAATGAGTAGAGCAGTAAGGAAGGTAGCCAAGATAACTGACAGGCTAGGGATAGCTTGCGCAGGGCTCCCCTCAGACTTCCAGAAGCTCCTACAGTACTTCAAGTTCAACTTCAATCTCTATGAGCAGGAGGCAGGCATCCCCCTATCTGTCTATGGCTCAGCAAAGCTGCTATCAACCCTAATGTACAGCAGGAGGCTTGTGCCCTTTCTGACAGAGCTCATAGTCGCCGGGATAGAGCGTGAAGGCTCCCCTAAGCTATACAGCCTAGATGCTGTGGGCTCTGTGCTAGAGGACAAGTATGCTGCCATAGGGACTGGAACAGAGCTAGCACTAGCTGTCTTAGAAAGGGGCTTCAAAGAGGGCATGCAGAGAGATGAAGCTACTCGACTAGCAGAAGAAGCGATGCGTGTAGCCATAGCAAGAGACGTCCTGTCAGGAGATGGCATAGACATACTTGTCATCGATGTAAAGGCGACAGAAGAGAAGTTCATCAAGCTGAAGTAGCCAGTGGTCTAGTTGAGTCCACTCATAGCTGCAGCTGCCATATTCACTGCAGCATGGGCTATCCTCCTAGCTTTAAGGAAGAAGCTAGCTAAGCTCGGGGTAGACGTGCACCCACTGGTCCTGATGGTTCCCATAGGCAGCCTTAAGGCCATGATGGCCAGACGCAAGCTGAGTAGGCTAGCTCTGCTCGCTTCAACGATAGCTCCATACGTAGCTCTAGCCTCAGGGCTAGCATGCATAGTGATCCTAGTGAAGCCGACAATAAATATAGTGAGAGCGCTGTTAGCTAAAGCACCTGCTGGAGCCCCTCCTGCAGTGCAGATACTTGTCCCCGGAGTATCCATCCCTCTGATGGAAGGAGTTGTTTCAATAGCTGTAGCTGCTATAGTCCATGAGCTAATGCATGGCCTGGTGGCAACAGGCCTAGGTGTGAAGGTGAGGTCAGCTGGCCTAGCTCTCCTAGCGATAATACCTGCTGCATACATAGACGCAGATGAAGAGGAGATGGAGAAGCTTCCTCCCAAGAGCAGAGCTAGGATAGTGTCTGCAGGCCCCCTAGGAAACTACGTCACAGCAGCAGTCTTCTTGCTCTTTCTAACATCATTCTTCGGCCTCTTGCTATCACAGCCAAGTGGAGTGCTAGTCGAGGACATAGTCAATGGGGCTCCAGCTGAAGCTGCAGGGCTAAAAGCTCCCTGTGTCATCCTATACCTGAACACCACAAGAGTCAGAACCACACAGCAGCTTCATACCTTCCTCTCAGCGACAAAGCCTGGTGACACCCTCATCGTAAGGACTTCTCGAGGAGACTTTCTAGTAAAGCTCGGTAAGCACCCAAACCTGCCTGACAGAGGCTTCATAGGCATAGTAGTGTCACCCTATGACTACTACTCGCCAACAATAAAGTCACTTGACAGAGCAAGCTTACACTGGCTCTGGCACAGGCTAGAAGTGTACTCCATGTGGATACTCGTTGTTAACGTCGGGATAGCTCTCATAAACTCGCTTCCAATACCTCCTCTAGATGGATGGCTTCTCATGAAGTACCTGACTGAAGCAGCCTGGTCTAGATCTCCACGCAAAGGAAGGGCCTTAAGGCTTCTAGTAGCTTCCCTAGCTGCTCTCTCAATAGCTCTCCTATCCATCAACCTAGCTGCTGCCATAACCAGGCTAGCAAGATGGTAGCATGTCTTCCCCATTCAAGAAAGTCTCTGTGAAGTCCTCTGAGGAGATCTTAGACAAAGCTTTTAGGAGAGCTTTCAAAAGGCCGATCACAGCTCCAAAGAAGCTAAGAGGCCTCGACAGGCTGAAGTATGTTGAGAGGCTCCGAGTGGAGATAGTAGGCTCCATAGCTGCATCAGAGCTAGAGAAAGTCTACAAGAGGTTCCCAGACCTATCTTCAATCCACCCATTCTACCAGCAGCTAGCTGACATCATAGCAGGCATAGGGAAGCTAAAACACTGCCTTGGAGCAGCTAAGTGGGCTGAGCAGACCATAAGAAAGATAACCAGAGAGTACATGTCGAGAATAAGGGGGTCAAGCAAGAAGCCCGATATAATATCGCTCAGAAAAGAGGCGACAGGGAGAATAGCATCTGTGATAAGCGACATATCAGAGGAGCTGAGCCACCTAAAGAAGTATGCCAGCGAGCTCCAGAAGCTCCCAGCTATAGATCCAGATATACCAACCATAGTAGTAGCAGGATACCCTAACACTGGGAAGAGCACACTTGTCAGAAAGCTCTCCACAGCAAATCCAGAGGTAGCCTACTACCCATTTACCACAAGAAGCCTCATACTAGGCCACATGACACTACGTAGCATAAAGCTACAGGTCATAGATACCCCCGGAATGCTCGATAGGCCTCCATCCAAGATGAAAAAGATAGAGCTACAAGCTCTCGCAGCATTAAAGTCTCTAGCAGATGCAGTAGTCTTCATGGTAGATCCCTCAGAGACCTGCGGATACCAGCTAGAGAGGCAGCTCCACCTCCTTGAGGAGATACGTGCCCACATGGATAAGCCTACCATAATAGCTCTAAACAAAATGGACCTGCTAAGTCAGGTTCCTGGAATGGATAAGAAGGTGAGCAAGGCAGAAGAAGCCCTCAAGAAGTCCTACATGGTAGTCAAGATATCTGCTGAGGCAGGAACAGGCTTGGATGCCCTCCTGGAAGCGATAGAGCACATGCTCCTCCACAACATTAACCTTTAACTTCCTCCCAGCTTCAGTGACAGGGAGGATGTGGCTTCTCAGACCTGACAGGATAGCTGTATGGAAGCATCCTGAAGTACAGAGGAGGCTATGGTGGTACCGCCAGGTCATGCTAGATGAGAAGCCTGCTAAGTTCATGATATGCAAGAAGATACCTGTAAAGGATCACCTAGATGATGTAAGCGAAGAAGAGCTCTGGAAGCTCCATGAGATAGCCTCTAGAGAGCTACAGGCCCTGCTATCCAGGGTGAAGGAGGGGAAAGTAGACATCAGCCAAATCCCTGAGGCCAGCCCAAACCTGCTAGCTCTCAAGGTTGAGCTCTCCAAGAGGATGCTAGAGCACTGCTGCTTCTGTGAGCGGAGGTGTGGAGTAAATAGGCTAGCTGGAGAGAAGGGGACATGTAGGCTAGACCACAGGACATATGTAGCTAGCTGGTTCCACCACTGGGGTGAGGAGGCTCCCCTACTCGGCAGAGGAGGCTCTGGAACCATCTTCTTCAACAGCTGCAACTTCAAGTGCGTCTTCTGCCAGAACTACGACATATCACAGGAGTGGAGCCCCCAGTGGAGCAGAGCTACCCAAGTAGACGCGAGGCAGCTTGCTAAGATAGAGACTACACTCAGGTTAGAGGGGGCAGCCAACATAAACTTCGTAGGAGGAGACCCAACCCCAAACCTCCATACAATCCTAGAGTCCCTCCTATACCTAGAGGAGAACGTACCCCTCCTATGGAACAGCAACATGTACTGCAGCATAGAGACAATGAAGCTCCTAGCTGACATCATAGACATATGGCTACCAGACTTCAAATATGGAAACAACAAATGTGCAGAAAGGCTCTCAAAGGTAGCAAGGTACTTTGAGATCATCTCAAGAAACCACAAGATAGCCCATGAGAACGGAGACATGATAATAAGACACCTAGTCCTACCAAACCACATAGAGTGCTGCACGAAGCCTATCCTCAAGTGGATCTCCGAGAACTGCCCAAATGCACTAGTTAACGTGATGTCCCAGTACAGGCCAGAGTACCTGGTTGCCAGAAAACCTAGAGAGTACCCAGATATATCAAGGAGGCCTACAGCAGAGGAGATGCATACAGCATACAGCTACGCTAGGAGCCTAGGCATATGCTATGAGCCAGTCTCCTAGGCCTCCTGCTCGTATGCAGCCTTCTTCTCCTCATACTCCTCTCTACTCATCACACGCCTAGCAGGTACACCTGCCACCACAGTATAAGGCTCAACATCCTTAGCTACGACAGCTCCCGCAGCTACGACAGCTCCTTCCCCAACCCTCACACCAGACACCAAGGTGGCTCCAGCACACAAGACAGCCTTACTCTCCACAGTAACTCCAAGCAGCCTCCTGCTAGGAGGATACCTGTCATTCGTAAAGCATACCCTCGGCGCTATAAACACGTCGTCACCAATCTTCGTGTAAGGTGGTATATACACGCCAGTCTGTATGCTTACTCTACACCCAACCTGAACTCTCCCATCTAGGACAGCGCCCGTCCCAATAACAGTCCCATCACCCACCCTACTATCCTCCCTGACCAGGACATAGTGTCCAGTCTGCACACCATCTCCAATCTCAGCTCTCTCATAGATCACTGTGCCCCACCTGATCACACACCTCCTACCTACTCTAGCTCCATCACTAGCTTCATCAAGAGAGCTCCAGCTGTATTCTACAAGCTTCCTCACCTTAGCAGCCATAGGATACCCTATGACAACCATGCCATCTACCATAGACCCAGCTCCTATCCAGCTAGCTCCCAGGACGACACACATTTCAGAGAGGCTAGCTCCACTCTCGATCACAGCCTTTTTAGACTGGAACATGAGGGATTAGATGGCATGCTAATATATGTTGAGATAGAAGGCAAGAGGATCCAGCTGGAACTCCCTAGGGGAGCTAAGCTAGCTGACCTCTATACTGTAGCTGGCATCAACAGAGAGGTATACCTGGCAGCAAGAAATGGCATGCTCCTCCCAGATGAAGCTGAGCTATCTGATGGAGACGAGATAAAGCTGATCAAGGTGGTATCTGGAGGATGAGCCTACCAGCCTGCACATGTGGCCGCCCAGCAGTGATAACCTTAAGATACAAGCATGTAAGCCTCTGTGCCTCATGCTTCATGAGAGATGTAGAGGATAGAGCCAAAGCTGTAATCAGGTCTTCAATACCACCTGGAACAAGAGTTGCAGCAGCGCTATCCGGTGGAAAAGACAGCTCAACAGCCCTCTACCTGACATGCAAGCTGGCAAGAGACCTGAGCTTAGAAGTGATTCCTCTGCTAGTAGATGAGGGAATCTCTAGCTACAGGCCTCATACAGTGAAGAAAGCCAGAGAGCTAGCTGAGATGCTTGGCCTAGAGCTAGTGGAAGCCTCATTCAAGGAGGTCTTCAGCTTCACCCTAGATGAGCTAGACAAAGCAATCCCCCCTAAGGCTATCAGGAAAACATGCACTTACTGTGGTGTGCTCAGGAGAAGGCTCCTCAACACCTATGCTAGGAAGCTTGGCGCCAAAGTGCTTGTGACAGGCCATAACCTAGATGACCTAGCTCAAACATACCTGATGAACCTGATGCGAGGAGACCTATATGCGCTAGCTAAGCTAGGCCCATACACCAGGCCAGTCCGAGAGAAGCTCATCCCCAGGATACGCCCCCTCTCAAGGGTCTCTGAGAGAGAGTCTACAGCCTATGCGATCCTATCTGAAATACCCTTCTCGCTAGCTGAATGCCCCTACGTCTCTGGTTTCAGGCCGAAGGTCAGAGACCTCTTGAATGAGATGGAAGCCATGCACCCTGGCCTCAAGCTAGGGCTAGTGAAGCACATTGAAGCCAAGCTGATCCCTAAGCTAAGAGAAGTATACCACATAGGAGAGAGGCTCAGATCCTGTGAGATCTGCGGTGAGCCGACAACCACAGAGGTCTGTAAGGTATGTGAGATGCTAGATGAAGCTAGGCAGCTACTCAGCTCCAGAAGCTCCAGCGGCTAGACTTCCTTATCTCACCGACTACCGGTATCTCCTCTCCACACTTCAGGCAGCTATTACCCTCATCCAACTTGACATCTGTTATGCTATAACCTACTCTCCTAATGACTACAGTTCCACAGCTCGGGCACCTAGTGCTCTCAAGGTCAGTAGACCACACATTCCCGACGTAAACAAACTGACAACCCTCCTTCTCAGCTATCCTCCTGGCTTCAAGCAGTGTCTCTACTGGAGTAGGCTCCCTATCCATCATCTTATAGTTAGGAAAGAACCTACTGAAGTGCACAGGCGTATCTGCCCCTACATCCCCAACAACCCACCTAGAGAACTCTCTCACCTCATCTCTGCTATCATTCCAACCTGGGATCACGAGGTAAGTGACCTCAACATGAACTTCCCTCCGCTTAAGCTCCTCAACACACCTGAGCACAGGCTCAAGAGAAACGCCGCCACACACCTCCCTATAGAACCTCTCTGTAAACGCCTTTACATCCACATTAGCAGCATCTATAGCGTCAGCCATAGCTTCCAGAGCACGCCCCCTAATATACCCATTTGTGACTGCAACATTCAAAACCCCCTTCTCTCTAGCAGCTCTAGCCATATCCAGCATGTACTCTAAGGTTATTATCGGCTCATTGTACGTGTATGCAATAGACCTACATCCAGTTCCAATAGCCCCCTTAACAGCCTCATCTGGTGGAAGAGAGTCCATCGGGACTTCCTCAGGGCTCCTCTGGCTGATATGCCAGTTCTGACAGTGCTTACACTTGAAGTTACATCCAACAGTCCCGATAGAATACGCGTAGCTGCCAGGCCAGAAGTGAAACAGCGGCTTCTTCTCAATCGGGTCAACACAGCATGAGGAGACAAGCCCATAAGTCAGCAGGTAGAGCTTTCCCCCCTTATTCTCCCTAACACCACACACCCCTCTTCTTCCCTCCCTGATAACACACTCCCTCGCGCACGTAAGGCACCTCACAGCTCCATCTCCACCCTCATAGAACAAAGCCTCTCTAGCCAAGCACCTCCCCACATACACTACAGCTCTAAGGTAATAACCTTTAGGCTGAAAGTTCTTCAGGTAGCAGCAGGAGCTGACTGACATGAGGCTAGCCTTAATATACAGCGGTGAACACGATACTCTCCCCAAAGCAGAAACCAAGGGGATCCTAGAAGGAGAGCTCATCGAGTACAGGATGATAGAAGACCTCCCTCAAGCCCTGGTGATAGAAGCTCCAGAGCAAGCTGTAAGCAGGCTAGCCTCCAGGTCAGCGATGCTAAAAGCCATACTAGAGCATATAGCAACAGTAGAAGCAGAACCACAGCATGCACTCAGAGAGCTCTCCAAAACACCACTAACCATAGAAGCTGAGACCTTCCGAGTCAGAGTCAGGAGAGCAAGGGAATCGCCTCCCATAAGCACAGCAGAGCTCGAGAGGAAGATCGGCAAGCTAGTCAAAAGCCAGAGCCCTCATAGTCGAGTAGACTTAAAGAGCCCACAAGCTGAAATCCAAGGCTTCATCACGTCCTCAAAGCTAATAGTAGGCAGGCTCCTAGCAAGCATAAAGAGAGGCTCCTTTAAAGCAAGACAGCAAGCAATGAAAGCAATATACAAGCCAGGGTCAATGAACACCATAACCTCCAGAGTACTCGTCAACCTATCTAGAGCGAGACCTGGAGCAACCCTACTAGACCCCTTCTGCGGATCAGGAGGCATACTAGTAGAAGCAGCCCTAATAGGCGCCAAGCCAATAGGATCAGACATAGACTTCCTGACCATAGAGGAAACAAGACAGAACCTAGCACTATACGGTATAGAAGCAAGAGTAGAGGTTGCAGACGCCAGAAGCCTCCCCTACAAGCACTCCATCGACGCAATAGCAACAGACCCACCATATGGCAGAATGGCTCAGGCAAAAGCAGCCCAAACACCCCAAGAGCTAGTAGAGGAGTTCATAGAGAAAGCCATAGAATACCTGAAGCCAAGCTGCCACCTAGCCATCTCATATAGCTCAAACCTATCAGATACAATAAGGCAAGCAGGCTTCAAGCTAATAGAAGTACACAAGCAAAAAGTACACAAGTCACTAACCAGATACATACATGTAGCAAAAACACCCAGCAACCCAACCCCGCATAGGCAGCCGAAAAGATGACGCCAGCACTCCCATTCATAAGAAAGCTAAAACTTGAAGACACACTCCTCAGCAACCCTCCCATCATGAAACCTCACCCCCTCCCTCATCAAAATCCTCCTCTTAACACTACTTCCAAAGGCATATCCTCCAATAGTCAAGTCAGAGGACACAACTCTATGACAGGGATATGCTATCGGATAAGGATTCCATGATAGACATGATGCAACAGCTCTAGCATGAGTCCCAAGCAGCTCAGCTAGCCCACCATACGTAGCAACCCTACCACGTGGAATAAGCCTAAGAGCATCAACAACCCTCCCAAGAGTGCCACCAAGCCTCCTGAAGCCAAACCTACTGAAGTCAGTACTCTCCCCCTCAAACCCCCTATAAACCTCTCTAGCAAATCCTAAGACCACCCCACTACAGCTGCCATAAGAAACCCTACCTCGAACAAACCTACTCAAGAACCCAAGTATAGCTCCTACACTCCTCAAAGGAATGCTATTAGCTAAGATGACACCCCTCTCATATAAGACTCCAACATAAAGCCCTCCAACATCACACAGGTATAACTCCAACCTCCCCCCAAGAGGACAGCATCAAAGCCTATTTTTAGAATACACCAGCAGCCCCCAGCCTAGTAAGAGCCCTCCTTCCCCTGGAGTGAAAGCTGAAAGAAGCCTTAGCAACACCCTCTATTACAGCAGCTGCCCAGCCGGTAACTTCACTACCTAATCATACCTTCCATAGACCCATAGTGCTTCATGAAACCCCAGAACCCTAGCTGATCTCCCAGGCATAACAGCGCTCTACCATCAAATAGACCCAGATAGACTAAGGAATCTATGAGAGTTCCATCTAAAAAACATCCTGTCAGCTCCTCATGAAATGCCTGTCTGATCATGGCTATGTTTATTTAGCTATCATCTCGTTGCTCTATGGTGCTATATGTGGCTGATGTCCTACCTACCTTGCTTGACATAGCTGTCAGAGAAGCTGTTGAGCGTATCCTCGGCAAGGTTAAGGAGGGTAAGAAACTTACTGACGCAGAGGTGACACTACTACTGGTAGGAGAGCTAGCTAAGAGAATCACAGCACTAGAGAAGAGGGTTGAGGAGGTCAGGGAGGAGCTTGCAAGGAGGATAGATGACAGCAGAGACATGATGGCCACCAAGATCACAGCACTAGAAACCAGGATCACAGCACTAGAGAAGAGGGTTGAGGAGGTCAGGGAGGAGCTTGCAAGGAGGATAGATGACAGCAGAGACATGATGGCCACCAAGATCACAGCACTAGAAACCAGGATCACAGCACTAGAGAAGAGGGCTGAAGGCTTAGAGAAGAGAGTTGAGGGCCTTGAGACAGAGGCTAAGGGACTTAGATCAGAAGTCTACTCAATAAAGTCTGACGTGATAATGCTACTGAAAAGCTGGCTAGAAGAGAAAATAGGAGCCAAATGAGACGCCAGCAAACATACATGCCTCAAATACCATACATTGCAACCACCCTCACGATAGCAGCTAGAACTGAATTCAGGAACTACTTACCAAGCTCTAAAGTGGATCTCAGCCATCATAACCTCAATCTCAACTATGTTCGCTCGAACATCTGAAACCCTAAACACCTCACCCCCTCCAGTCACAATGTAAATGTATGCATTAAAGAGCTCGCTAGAGCTCAGCTTATATGCAAGTCGAGAGTACCCTCCATTCCTCAAAGCTACATTCAAGCCATTAGGAGGGACAGCTATCGAGCGAGCACCAACAGACCTAGCTCTACAGCCAAATAGAGTGATATTAACTACTACTGAGCCATCAGTAGCCTGAGAAAACCCCATGAGTCTAGCTCTAGTGAAGAACGTGAACCGATATAGCGCTTCAGATGGCCTAGAGAAAACCACTAGAGAGCTACCCCTACTAGTAGACTCCGATGCATTAAAGCCTAGGCCACCTGGAAGCAGAGCTGCCCCCTCAGAGACAAGATACTTATCCCACCCATCACCATAAGCCCCTCTCAAGAACTGCATGGCATTAACTGCAATCAAATCAGCTCTAGATGGCACAAGCACCTCTACAAAGGGCGTCTCATACCACATCAGCAGCAGGCACCCATATCCACCACCCCCACCAGGAAGAGTCTCCGCAATCTCCTCAGGAGGCCCTGGAACGGCTTCTGTAATGTCCCTAGGTTCACCTTCAGTCAGATTATATGCTACTAGATCACCTGGAGTTTCAAAGACAAGGTAAATAGAGACATTTTCAAGAGGCTCTGGAAGGAACCTAACCAAAGCCCCCTCTGTATGGACTTCAACAACCTTAGTAGAGTTGGCTTCTTCATTCAAAGCTATAGCAGCATAATCGTCTATACCAAGAATAGAACGCTCAGCATCATATACCCTAACAGCGTCCCTAGCCTTCAAGATGTTAACAAGACCCCAGCCAAACGCAAGCAAAGAAAGCAACGCAACAACCCCCAGAAGAAGCACTGTAAACGTGATTTCAGCAACCCCCCTCCTCTCCAAGGCCTCTCCCACTTAACTCTACCATGCAAATTTATTAAGCTTAGCAGCATCATAAGCTAGGGTAAGCTTGAGTCACAGAGGGATATCAATCCTACCATATCTACTAGGAGTAATAGCCACAGGAGTGATAGTAGTATATTCAGCATACACCTTCTCAAGACAGATGCTGAACACCGAGAAAGAGAGCCTCAGCAGGCAGCACACAGAGCTCATAGCCGCCTACATCTCCCGTTACCTCGTTAAAACAGCTATAATAGGCGAAACCCTCACCTCAACCCAAGGGAGGGTAAACATTTCCATAGAAGCCCCCCCTAACATATTAGGTGAAAGCTACTGGATCGAAGCCTCTACATCAGGCGACAGACAGATAGTAAAAGTATACCTAGACACGAGAAGAGACATACAATCAGAACAGCCCCTATTCAACCTAGCTGCAGAAGACTCAGAGCAGTGGAGATTCGAGCTAGGAGGGGAGCTAGAGAAGATGACAAGCCCCAAGTTCACCACCGTGACACTCTCTGTCAAAGGCGGCTACATAGGGTTCACTAGGTGAAAAACATGAGCAAGAAGAGAGGAGTCATACACATCGACTTCACATTCGCAATAGGCGTCTTCCTAATAGCCCTACTCACCTACATCACTCTCTCAATCAGAATCCTAAGACCTACACCAACAGAAGTAGAGAAAGCAGAGCTAGAAGCCATAGCAGAAGCAATATCAGAGCTCCTCCTAGAAAGCCCAGGAAACCCACCCGACTGGACAAACAACGTTCCATCACTAGACAGTGAGAGCTTCCGCCTCGGTCTAGCAGCCTACGACCCAAGCGAATACGCACACTACAACAATAAAGCCCCCTTCACACTCTCACTAGCAAAACTCATCCACCTCAACCTGACAGCATCAAAGCTCATCCACAGCTCTCCATGGCAATACCTACCTTACAGCGAGGCAGAGTTCTACAGCCTAGTGCCAGCTGACACCCTCGAAGACCCAGAAGCTGAGTGGAGATATGAAATCATAGATGGAAGAGTAGCAAACGCAAAAAGGTCACTAGACATCCAGAACTACGACTTCCTCATCATAGTAGAGCCTATAAACCCAGAAACCATAGACTTCAAAGGACTACCCATAGCCTATGGCGGGCAGCTTCCCCTAGACAAAACAACAGCCTGCATCCGAAGGATACTACTACTGAGAATAGACATCTATGATGAAGAAGCATTAAATGAACTTGAAATAAGCAGCCATAGGGTAAACGAGCTGATCCCCGTAAAGGTCACAATCTACGTCTGGGGAAGGAGGTGACAGCAGTGAAAAGAAGAGGATACCTCTATACCATCGAAGCTGTAATAGCAGCTATCCTACTATTTGCCCTACTAGCCTTCGCATCAAGACAGAGATTCCAGCTCCCAATAGGAGAAGAAAGACCAAGCCCACAGCTGCTACTAGACATACTACTAGAACTCGATGAAACAGGCACCCTAGACTACCAAGGACCCATAGCAAGGTACTTCACCGACGGCTCCAACAGCCTAGAAGCACAAGCACACCTCTACAAAATCATAAGAGAGAGGCTCCCCCCTAACATCGGCTTCAACATAACAATAGAAGACATATGCAATGAGATGGACCCCAAACTCTGGCCTAGTGAAAGCCTCGAACACTACCCCCCAATTTCAGCTGGAACACCAAGGCCAGAAAAAGCGCCAGCAGCCACCATAGTATACATTAAAACACTAGTCTCAGCGGAAAGAGATCATACACACGACCACATAATCCACGCTATCAGAATCACATTCACAGCATGGTACTACAACGTGAGGGGAGGCTAATGAGGAGAAGAGGACAGTTCTTCATCACAGCAGCACTCCTATTAGGCATCTTCATAGTACTTCTAGCAAGATACAGACACGAACACTACGTCAGCGTCGCCAGACTCATAAACAGATATGGCAGAGAAAACATAGAGTTAACCGACATGTACCTCACATTCAAAAACACAGCAGAGCAAACAATAGACAGATACTTCTCCATATCAAGTGACACAGTACCAGAATATGTACCACAACTCAGTGACCTCCTATACTCAATATCTGAGAAATATGAAGGGCTCTTCGAGTCAATTGGGGTCAAAGCTTTCATTAATGTAACAGATGTGACATGTGACATAGATCCTCTAGATCTCGCCATCAATGAATCCAAGACAGGAACCAAAATGCTTACAGCCAGCTTCAACATAACTCTATTACTTGGCGAGACCTTCATAACAGAAGAGTTCACAGTCTACAGGCGAATAGACTTCCAAGCAGAGCTACAAGAGAGAAGCGAAGACGACGAAGACGACGAAGACGACGAAGACGACGAAGACGACGAAGACGACGAAACAGCAACCTACCTCCTAGTCCACAACCTCTGGTGGAGAGGAAGCGAAGCAGGAACACCCAAAGATTACAAAGAAATACTGGTAAAAGGAGAAACCTACAAGCTAAGAGTACTCTGCTTCAGAAACGGCGAATTTATAGGGGAAGTAGAGGAGGGAGTAACCATAGGAGACAACGAAGGCGCAAAAATACTAGACGGCACGACTAAGCTAGCATTAATCGGAGACCTCAGGAATGGCATAAGAATATACCTTGAAATAAACATCCTCAAGGCGAAAGGACATCCACATAAAAAATAACCACTCTAACTTCAAGCACAGTCAAACCCCAAGCCAACCCACCTCCCTGTCCTCCTCCCTGTCCTGGTCCTCCTCCCTGTCCTCCTCCCTGTCCTCCTCCCTGTGGCCTTCTCTCTATGAGGAGCAGTGGCTGATAGGTATTGGGGTCTTGATTAAGTATATACCCTATCTCCCACCCC
>JAVCBW010000030.1:0-6642 GCA_037917675.1 Thermoproteota archaeon | reverse complement strand
CCATCTCCTTCAGGACCTCCTTCAGACCCTGTAGGGTGCACTTGGCTCCCTCTATGAGCTTCCACTCCACCTTGTCGCTGTGCTCCCTTAGAGCTGGCACCAGTATCTGCTTGTACATCAGGTTTCCTTCGTCTGTAGCCCTGTCGCCCCACCCCCCGTTTGCGAACACCAGTATCTTAGGCTTTTCCCCGCTTGGCATGGGTCTCCCTCCACTCTACTGTCTCCCTGATCATCTGTAGAAGCTCCCTGCGTAGCGGTGACTCTGGGTCTATCAGGTGCCTGAATATGTCTCGTGGAGTCAGTATAAGCGTCCCGCTTTCGCTCATGCGTACTATAATGGGCTCTGCTGGGAGCATCTCTGGCGTTACCTCGCTCAGCACAGCTATCGGAGCCTTGAGGTGGTCTTGCAGCCAGACCTTAATCAGCTCTTCTTCAGCTTTGCGAGGCAAGCTTTCAGACCCCTCCACGCTATGATGCCCCAGTTCGCCAAGATAACGGCTATAGTGAACTGCCACATCCTCCTAGCGAACTCTGGGTCAAGGTACCCCCACTTCACAGCTACCGTGACCCCTATACTCGCAATAACTAGGAGCAGCTTCTCCAGCCACATAGCTACCACATGATACCCTTAGCATGCTCATAAATAAGCTTTTGCGTCTGCACTCTGAGCCTCAGCCTCAGCTCCTCAATAGCCTCCCTCAGCCCTGAGTCGAGGCTGTACTTTGCTGTCCAGCTAAGCTTATCTCTAGCCACCCTAGCTTGAGGCTAGCCTAGGTGCCGCCTCAGTATGCTGGCTAGCATGCGGCCTGTGTTCTCCCACGTAAACTTGCCTTTGATGTTCTTCTCGACATGCTCCCTCACCTTAGCCTTGTACTCATCTAGGTTGTCTAGCACGTCACATATCTTCGACACAGCCTTGTCTACAATGACCTCTCTGCCTCCCCCGACGTGTATCGCATTGTCCTTCAGAACCCAAGGGCACCTCCTCGATGGGATCATGGAGAAGGCTGGGAGGTACTCTGCCCAAGGTCCCCCGCTGGCAGCCAGCACAACCTCGCCTCTAGCCAGAGCTTCGAGACCATTAAGCTCAAACCCACCTCCCCTAGAGAACAGCAGGTATACGTCAGCTAGGTCATATAGCTCGATCTTCTGCTCTTCAGTAAGCCAGCCTGAGACCACGACTCCACCAAGCTCCTTGACAGCCCTAGCTACATCAGCCTCCTCACTCATCACCTTGGCTACCAGCATGATATCCTTCCTCTCACGCCTGACCTGCCTGTATACTGAAGCCACCAGATCCATCCCCTTACGGTAGTCGCTATGCCAGTAGAAGGAGAGGAGGTAGGTCAGCTTACGTCTACGCTTAAGATCCCATAGCCTAGCGAAGAAGCTCTCTCTCTTAGGCTGGCTCCAGTATGCTTGGTCTAGCCCATGTGGCACAACATATACTGGAGTCTTGACCCCAGAGCTGACGTAGCTTTGCCTAGCCCAGTGGCTTGGCACAACCATGGCCTCAGCATAGTGGGTCATGTCCACGGCAAGCCTGCTTATCCTATCGCTGTCCGCTACATCTATGCCTATGAAGCCCTTTACCTTCTGGATCAGCTTCTGGAGGTGCCTCCCATACTTTGTCATCGGGTAGAAGTACGGGTGGAGCACGACGAGGGGGCTTGTAGCAGGCTGTATCGCAGGTATAGCTGTCTCATCAATCGAGTAAACGTAAAGGTGCTTCCTAAGCTCAGCTACATGCCTCTCAGCTATAAGAGTAAAGCTTACCCTATGCCACATCGGATACACATACCATATCATCCTAGCCTCGCCCACAACCCATGACCTGAGACGCCCTCTAAAGCTGATCCACTCTGCCCCTCCTTCCTCATGTACTTCTTGAAGACGCTGCTTTCTCCCCTCATCTCACTCGCCTGAGCTGGCTACAGACCTCTGCCCTTCAGCCTCACAAACCAGATTACGTGGTCAACTGCCTCAGGGTTGTCCGCAAGAACCTTGCAGTAGAAGAAGTCTTCCACCCAGCTTACTGTGCTCGTCTTGTTTCTTGCTGGCGTCTCCTCATGGTAGGGGTCTCCTACATCAAACTCATCTACCTCATCATAGCAGTAGACCTTTATCACCACGCCTCCATCAGTCTTAGTGCTCAGCGTCTTCAGCTTGTGGCGTGATATGTCAGTCTGAGGCAGAACCTGAAGGTCATAGTAGAGTGCAGGAACCGTCAGGTACCTTGCTTCAGCTAGGACATCTAGGCTCCTGAACCCCTGTACCGCCTCATGGATCTCTACCAGCTTCCCATGCAGCCTCTCTATGCTCGCCTTCAGGTCGTCCTTCAGGGCATCCAGCTTCCCGTAGGCTGCATCCAAGATGTCGAAGACGCTTATCGGGTCGCCGTCCTTCAGGACAGGCTTGTCTTGGACAAGCACGTTGCCCTTGAAGTAGCCGTAGTGAGCGTGGAGTGAAGCCCACGCCTTCTCCTCTGAGCCGAGGCTATACGTGTTGTCTTCAGCTGGAATTATGTCGATCTTAAGGCTGGTAAGCTCCTCTCTCTTGACGCTTGCAGCCGCGTAGCCATAGAGTATGTCGAGTGCATCGACTACAGCATTCCACTCCTCACTGTACAGGGGCTCTACCCCCTTGTGGGTGAGGCCAAGCCAGCTCATGGCTTCACCTTCTCATCCTATGAGGTCTCCTAGCAGCTGGAGCAGCTGCACCTGACCTAGCCTTCTCCATAAGCTCAACTGTCCTAGCTATCTCCTTGCCCATGCCCTCCCTAACCTTCCTCAGAGCCTTGTTGAGTGATTCTATCGGGCTTTCCTCGCTCATGTCAGCCACCCCGCTACCATCCTCTGCTGTGCTTTAAAGCTATGCCCCCCTAGCCTGATACCTCATCCTCCTCATCTTAGCTATGAACTTGTATGCGTCTATCTCCCATTCATCTAGCCCCCAGTTCCTCAGCTCACCTAGGAGCCTCTCGAAGTCCTCCCATGTTATCACGCCATTAGCGTAGTCTGTGATAAGCTCAGTGACCTCCCTGCCCACCTCGTTGTAGACTGGTCTGATCCTGATGTAGTCCTCCCATATCTCGTAGAGCCTCCTCTTGGTTTCCTCGTCAGTTGGCAGTGCATCTATACGCTTCTTCACCTCAGCTAGAGCCAAGTCCTTTGCCTTGGGCACGTACTCAGCCATCGTCACAAGGGTTCTCGGGGAGCCGATCAGCTCCATCCAAGCCCTGTATGCCCTCCTAAGCTCCGCCCTAGACTTTATTGCCTCCTGCTCCTCAGCTGTGTAGCCGAACCTGAACAGGGCTGACACAGCAGCCTCAAGCTGCTCCCTCGGTATCATGAACCTCTCATACATGTCCATGACCTCATCGAATGTCCTCTTAGCCTCGTCTGCCAGAGGTCTCACCATTATGTAGTCTCTCCAAGCCCTCTCTACCACAGCCTTGACAGCCTCCTCTGCTGGCAGAACCTCTATCCTCTTCCTCAGCTCAGCTAGAGCCAAGTCCCTGAACGCTGGGACGTACTCTGACATCGTGACAAGCTCCCTCAGCGTCCCTATGAGGTCGCTCCAAGCCCTGTACTCACGCCTCAAGTCCCCTACCGTAGCGAGGAAGTCTATCTCCTTGTCCTCATAGCCGTATCTGCGTAGAGCTGAGAGGGCACCGAGGAATGAGCTTCTGTCTGTTATCAGCCTAGCATACATGTCCTGTATCTCTGTCACCACCTTGCTCACCTCGTTTGCCAGAGGTCTCACTACTATGTAGTCTCTCCAAGCTGATGAAAGCAGCTCCTTTGTCTCAGCTTCAGCTGGGAGGCTAGCCACCCTCTTCTCAAGCTCCATTGCCGCTACCTTCCTGAATGCTGGGATGTACTCTGACATCGTGACAAGCTCCCTCAGCGTCCCAGTCAAGTCGCGTAGAGCCCTATATGACCTCTCAAGGTCAGCTCTCCCCTCTATGAAGTCTATCTCCTCTCTCTCATAGCCGTATCTGGTCAGGGTGTTGAGGAAGCTTCTGAGTTCGCTCTTGGAGATGAAGAAGTACTCGTACAGGTCTATCTTCTCCCTGAGCAGCTCCCTGACCTCGTTTACCAGAGGTCTTATCGCTATGTACTCCCTCCACAGCGGCTGCCACTCCTCTGGCACGCCACGTGCCTCGAAGACCTTGTCCGTGTACTCTCTGGCTTTAGGCAGGTGCTCTGCCATCGTCGCTAGGCTGATTGGCGTAGGCACGTACTCGAACACCCTCTCGCTCTCAGCTATCTTCCCAGCTTCCTCTATGAGCTTCATCACAGCGTCAGCTTCCGGTGGAGGCAGCTTAGCTACCTCAGTCATGGCTTCCCCGAAGCTCCTTGCTGCGTCCTTGCTGACCCACCCGTACATCACCCTGTATATGACCCAGCCCAGTATCCTGTATACCCAGCGTCTTATCCTCCTTATCACGTATATCATCTTGTATGGCTCCCAGCTCTTCGCAAGCACCTCAAGGAACCTTTCGTCAGCCACCAGCTTGAACTCCTTGCCAGACACCTCCTTTGTCTCCCTTGCCAGAAGCGGGTTTATGGCTTCAGCTACACCAGACATTATCTCCTTTATCTCATCTACTTCAGAGATCCACTCTTGGTATGCCCTCTCGACGTCTCTCAGAGTGTCTCTGAACACCCTCGTGTACCTGTCTAGGATGGCTCTAAGCTCAAGCAGCTTCCTCTCAGCTGGAAGGAACATCACAGGGAGGTTGATCCACTTCTCCTCCCACTTCCCTGTCTCCATGTTGAAGTACGCCACCTTGTAGCTTGCCATCACCATGTTGGCCATCAGCTCGTCTAGCGACTTGGCTGAGGAGGCCCCATACCTGTAAACGTTCATTATCCCAGTCCTTATCAGGGTTCTCTCTGCCTCAACTGCGTTCATGGACTCAGCTACAGCCACGACTGGGACGTAGTATGGGTGTAGCCCAGTAGCCTGTAGGAGCCTGCTCATCAATGTCAAGTCCATGCTCACCTCTGGGTTCTCTGCCCTGTCATCCATTGCCTTCGTGAAGTCGCTTACAGGCACATCTATCGTTATGCCTCTAGCTGAGAGGTGCTGGAAGACACCCCACTTCAGCATCCAGCGTACATCGATCTTGCCGGGGATGTCAGCTAGCGTATCTATGTACAGCAGGTTGTCTGAAGTGTAGCCGTCGACCCAGCTGAAGGTAGCGTAGTCATGCCACTTCATGTACCTCGTGAGCGCATCGAAGAGCAGCTTAGGCTCCTCGTTTAGTTCAATTGGGGCACGAGGCGGGAAGGCCCCCAGCTTCCTAGCTTCCTCAGCTAGCCTGCGAAGCTCGTCTGCTGGCGGAGACAGCCAGAGCATCTTGGCTATGCCTCTGGAAGTGAAGCTCCACAGCACCCTCGGAGACGGGTACCTGAACCTCATCAGGTAGTACAGGTAGGCTACGTCCTCTGCTAGCCCCAGCCTGTACGCTAGCTTCGTGTACCTCTCCAGCCCCTCTGGGCCTACGCCAAACATGTCTCTCACACACATCCTTGTGACGTCTGTGAGCGTAGGAAGCTCATAGACCAATGCGAGAGGAATCTTACGCTCAGCATTGAACCTGTCTAGTACCGTGATATAGAACTCGTCTGGGTCAGCTACCTCCTTCTCTATCAGCCAGTCTGGGTACCCCCTGTAGCTCAGCAGCATCCTGTAGCTCTCCCTCATCTCCTCTATGCTGCCTCTCCTGACCACAGCTCTGGCCTCCGCTAGCGGAGGCACCTCGAATGGGACATCCCCCAGCCCTATCAAGCTGAAGTAACGCTTCCACATGTACCTGAACGGGTACCTCAGAGGCTCCAAGCCGACTAGAGTTATCCCAGTGAGGAACGCTCCCCCCATCTTCTTCGGCAGATCCTCCATCGCATCGCCTAGCTCATAGAGTGCCTTCGGTAGTGCTGTGAGGAAGTTCAATACGACTCTCCCGCCGACCCCAAGCAGCTCAAGGGCCCCCTCATACCTGATCCTTATTTCCTTCACGACGTGTGCAAGCGACTTCAGGGCTCTAGGTATCAGCAGAGCTATCATGTATGATGGTATCATCGCTCCACCTATGCCTAGGATCGCTTGGATCTCCCCGCCTCCCTCTTCTCCCTTATACACCTTCTTGAACTGCTCTTCCAAGAAGCTCCTTATCGGCTCGACTGCAGCTGTAAAGAATGTCTTGGCTACATCAGCTACAGTCCTAGCGAGGGTCTCAATCTTCTCTTTGATGAAGCGGGCTATCGAAAGCCCAAGGTTCTTTACTCCCATGACCAAGCTTGCGAGAGCCTCCTTAGCTCCCTCTATGAACGCGTGGAACCAATCTGCTATCTCCCTCGCTGCAGCTGCAAACTTGTCTCTGAGAAACCCCCACAGATCCTTTAACGCATTTACTGCTGGTATGGCGATCTTCTCCTTCATGTACCCTACTGGATCAGCGATGAACTGACCCCACTGCTCTCTAAGCCAGTCAGCTGCCTTGCTAGCCCACTCTCTAAGCTTCTCAAATGCCTCCTTAACCCAGCTTATGAAATCTTTGATTTCATCTGGAAGGTGCTCCCAGATCCATGAGGCAAAGTTCTTTAGCCTCTCCTCTATGAAGCCTACTGGGTC
>JAVCBW010000048.1:0-6738 GCA_037917675.1 Thermoproteota archaeon | reverse complement strand
TGATCACTACTATACTGAAGTGGATTCTCTGGATGTTCTTGATAGGATTTGTCTGCCAGGTTGTAGCTAGGGCTGTACGCTGGTTTATACACTTTCCTATCCCCGCAGCCTTTGCGTGGGTTCTCAATAACCCTGTTAGGAGGATGATACAGCCACCTGAGCAGGTGGTTAACTGGATAGGTATACAGGAGGGTATGTGTGTGTTGGAGGTGGGCTCTGGTCCTGGGACCTTCACCATTGAGGCGGCAAGGCATGTTGGTGAAGATGGGAGGCTGTTTGCTGTTGACATACAGCTGGCTATGGTCTCGAAGCTCAATAGTAGGCTTCAGAGAGAGGGGGTGTCAAGTGTCATGGCAGTGGTAGCATCAGCTTGTGATCTGCCATTCCCAGATAGAGTCTTTGACCTAGTCTTTATGATCACAGTTTTGCCAGAGATTCCTGAGAGGAGGAGAGCGCTGCTTGAGGCTAAGCGTGTCCTGAGGGATGGTGGACTGCTAGCAATAGGTGAATGCCTGCTAGACCCAGATTATCCACGTAGTAAAACGGTGATCAGCTGGTGTAGAGAAGCTGGCTTCGAGCTTGTCTGTGAGCGCAGAGGGATCCTGCACTACCTGCTTAGGTTCAGGAAGCCTGCTGGAGGAGCTTAAGCTACATAGGCTAGCAGGCTGAGCTTACAGGCTCTATGGGAGTGCTTGAAGCTAGCGTCTTAGGAGTAGCCTCCTGTATGCTGCTGGCTTATTTTAGCGTGCACCTAGTGTGCTCAGCTCTCTTGCTGCCTCCATGTATGTCTTTACAGCTGTCTCTAAGTCTCTGATGCTGACTCTCTCCTTGTCTGTGTGAGCTAGCCTGCTTTCTCCTGGGCCGTAGGCTGCTATGCTCTCGACCTTAGGGTGCAGTAGGTTCATGTCGCTTGTCCCATGCTTCTTTAGGAGCTTTGGCTTGAGCCCCTGCTTTAGGAGCGCTCTTGCTAGAGCTCTCGGAACTGGGCTGCCTACTGGCACTGAAACTGGGTCTGTAGCTGACGTCACTGTGAGCTTGCAGCCTTCTGGGAGCTTTGGAAGCTTGCTAGCCAGCTCGCTTGGAGACATGCCTAGAGGTACTCTCATGTCTATTTTCGCTATAGCCTTCTTTGGTAGGATGCTGAAGCCTGATCCGCCTTTTATGAGCGTTACTGCTGCGCTTGGTGTGCTGTAGCTTGATCCAGGTGCCATCTTCTTGACTTCTAGGATCGCTTCTATAAGCTTGTCTACTGCTGACTTCCCTGGAGATGAGGAGTGGCTTGCTTCAGCTCTACACTCTAGTAGCAGGTGTAGGCTTCCTCTGTATGCTACTACTATTCCTGTTGTGTTTGTTGGCTCTCCTATTATCACATAGCTTGCCTTAAGGTAATTGAGCAGATGCTTTGCACCCCTGTTGTCTCCTTCTTCAGCTACTAGCGCTGCTACCTTGACTGGTGTATGCTTGAGCTTTGCTGCTGCCACCATCATGGCTGCTAGAGGGCCTTTGGCGTCTACTGCTCCTCTCCCCTTGATGAATCCTCCTTCCTTAGCTACTGGTAGCCTGCCTGGTATCGTGTCATAGTGGCTTACTAGCCATACCCTTGAGTCTCCTCCCATTAGGACGTTGCCTACCTCATCTACTTCAGCTTCTAGCTCTAGCTCCCTTGAGATCTTGAGGAGCTCTCTTTCAGCCTGCTTCTCTCTGCCAGCTGGACTATAGGCCTTTAGGAGGCGGAGCAATACCTCTTCTACCTTCCTCATGCCTTATGGCCTCCTCTACTCTAGCTGCTATGGCCTCTATGTCTTGGCTTGTTATGAGGTAGGGTGGTAGCAGCCTGAGTACTGTCTTGGCAGCCTTCAAGGCCAGTACACCTCTACTCTGGAGGTATGCTATAATGGGAGCTGGGTCAAACCTGAGCTCTACTCCTATCATGAGGCCTTCTCCCCTAACCTCTCTGATGACCCTGGAGTCTATTTCTTTCAGCTTCTCTATGAGGATAGAGCCCTTCTCAGCAGCCTGCTTTGCCACGCCTTCCTCAAGGAGTGTTTCCACTCCAGCCTTGACAGCAGCTAGCGCCAGAGGGTTTCCACCGTGAGTTGAGCCGTGGTCTCCTCCCTTGAACGATGCCATCAGCTCTTCTCTGGCTGCAACCAGGCTGACTGGGAAGCCTCCTCCTATGCTCTTTCCAGCCACCAGTATGTCTGGGCTCACTCCACGCTTCTGGTGGGCCCAGACTCCACCTGACCTACCGAATCCAGACTGTATTTCATCTAGTATGAGTAGGGCTTGGCTCTCACTGCATGCCTGGCTTACCTCCCTCAGGAACTCTCTGGTAGCTGGCTTAACTCCTCCCTCACCTTGTATGGGCTCTACTATCACTGCAGCAGTCTCCTCATCTATGAGGTCTGCTGCCTCTAGCGAGTTGAATGGAGCGAACTCTACGTCTGGTAGGAGCTTGAAGCCCTCTCTGTACTGTCTGCTCCAGGTTACTGAGAGCGCTCCTGCTGTACGCCCATGGAAGCCTCCCCTGAAGGCAATGAGCTTCCTTCTCCCTGTGTGCTTGGCTGCTATCTTCAGCGCCAGCTCGACTGCCTCAGCTCCACTGTTCTGTAGATATACTGTGCTGAGCTTCCTTGGGAGTATTCTGCTGAGAGCCTTCAGAGCCTCCTCCTTCACCTCAGTGTTGAATACTGGTGTAGCTACCATGAGCTCCCTCATCTGCTTGGCTAAGGCCTCAACTACCCTAGGTGGTGTGTGGCCTAGGAATGCTGCACCATGTCCTGTGTGGGCATCTAGGTACATTTGCCCCCTTTCATCCCAGACATACTGCCCCCTCCCCCTGACTAGCTTCAGCCCCCTCTCCTTTTGGAAAGGCATCAGTGAGAGCAACTCAGGCACCTATGGCATACTCCACGATCTCTCTCGCTATGTCTACTCCAGTTACTCGAGCTGCATTCCTGAACTCTGTTATCGCATTCACCTCCAGGACTAGTAGGCCTCTCTCAGGGTCCTCAACTATGTCTATGCCGAGGAACCCTCCTCCAACTGCTCTCGAGGCCCTTACTGCTATCTCCTCGAGCTCACTTGTCAGCTCAGCTTTCTCAGCTCTAGCTCCTCGGGCTGTGTTCGTTATCCAGTGGTCAGCTACCCTGTATATTGCTGTCACCAGCCTGTCTTCTGTAGCAAAAGCCCTTATATCTCTCCCAGGCTTCCTTATGAACTCCTGTATGTAGTGGATCCTATAGAATGGTGATGGGATTGCCTCCCTATGCTCTAGGATTGTCCTGAGCTCCTCCTCGTCTTGAGCTAGTGAAACCAGTCTGCCCCAGCTTCCGTTGACTGGCTTGACTACAACAGGGTAGCCTACTTCCTCAGCTGCCTTATAGGCTCCCTCTGGTGAGAAAGCTACAGCAGTCTTCGGTGTCGGGATACCTGAGCTAAGAAGCTTAGCTGTTGTGACTAGCTTGCTATAGCAGCTTGCTATGGTATGAGAGCTGTTGACCACCTTTACTCCAGAAGCCTCTAGGGCCACGGCTGAGGAGTATGCTTTCGTCCCGCTTGTAGCCCTCTCTAAGGCTATCTTGAACTCTACGTCTCCACCTAGAGGCATGTGTGTGGAGTTGAGGTGTACCCTGACTATGCTGTGGCCTAGCTCCTCTATGGCCCTCGATATCTCCCTCTCTTCAGCTCTGAGCCTATCATAGACTACTGCTATCCTCATTCCCCCCAGTCCTCTCCTATCTCCTCAGCCTCTCTCAGCTTGAAGACTCCATCCTGCTCATAGACTTCGAGTGTAGCCCCACAGGACTGGCATTCTAGAAGCTCACCTGGCATCACATCATCAGGGAGCTCAACTCCACCACCACAGATCGGACATGAAGCCTGCATGTAATCACCTCCACAAGCTTTTACATCAAGCTCATAGGGGCTTCACCCAGGTTCCCTCTCCGCTTAGAGCCCTTGACACAGGGCTTTCCTTAAGGCCGCTTGCTATCACGACATCTACTCCAGCTTTAGCTGCCTTAGATGCCATGAGAAGCTTCCTGTTCATCCCGGGGCCTACCTCCTTGGCTAGCTCAGCTGCCTCCAGCCACGACACCTCCTCTACGAGGGCTCCGTCAGCTTTTACTCCATCGACATCTGATAGGATGACTAGCTTCTCTGGCTTCAGTGCTAGTGCAAGCTGACATGCAGCTTGGTCTCCATCTACGTTAAGAGCCTCCCCCTGAGTTCCTCTAGCTAGTGGAGCTAAGACTACGCTGAAGCCTCTTGAGATGAGAGCCTCCATAAGCGATGTGTCTACTGCTATTATCTTGCCTGTGTATCCTCCTGGAACCACACGCTTCCTCCCCTTTTCCACTACTACTATCCTCTTCTTCCTCTCTGCTATCAGTGTCGGGCCGTCTAGCCCTGATATCCCAGCTGCCTTCACCCCTATGTCTAGCAGCTTTGAGACTATCTCCTTGTTAAGCTTCCCAGCTACCACCATGATGTATACCTCTAGCTCACCTGCATCAGTGTACCTGCTTCTGACTCCAGATGGTGAAACAACTATCTTTGGAGTGACACCCATCTTCAGAGAGTAGCTGGTAACCTGATCTCCTCCGCCATGAACTAGCACAAAGGGAGCGTGGAGTGCTAGGTCCCGTGCTATCTCGCTCATATTTGAGAGGACTCTCCCACCTGCCTTAATGAGCAGCATGCTCTCAGCCTCATGGGTGTAGTGGAGGATTATAGAGGCCTGTCCTCTCATCTAGCCCAATCATGATGTTGAATGCCTGTATTGCTTGGCCTGCAGCCCCCTTGACCAGGTTGTCTATTGCTGAGAAGCCTGATGCCCTCGGTATCCTAGGCTCTGATGAGAAGCCTATGTCAGCGAAGTTGCTTCCAACAACATTATTCAAGCTTGGCATCACACCTCTCTGCAGAACCCTGATGAAGGGCTCTCCTGCATAGAACCTTGCAAAGCTCTTCCATAGCAGGCTCTCATCCACTTCAAGCTCTGTGTGGACGCTAGCAAACGCGCCTCGGACAGCTGACACAGAGTGAGGTATCAAGGTTACTCTGACCACTCTGCCAGCTAGGCTGGAGAGCTCCTGAGCAGCTTCAGCTGAGTGCCTATGTCCAGATGGAGAATAGGGCCTCACTGTGCTGCTTCTCTCTGGGTGGTGTGTGCCTTTAGTAGGCTTAGCTCCAGCCTCACTGCTACCAACCTTGATGTCTGCTATCAGTAGGTCTGCTCCAAGCTCCACTAGGGGAGCTGAAGCCAGTATAGCTGCTGTAGCATTACAGCCTGGGGAGGCGACAAGCTCAGCTCTCCTGATCTCCTCCCGGTGGAGCTCTGGCAGCCCATAGACAGCCTTCTCTAGCAGATCTGGATGAGGGTGCTCTATCCCATACCACCTCCTGTACTCCTCTGGCGACTTGAGCCTATAGTCTGCACTCAGATCTATGACCTTGATACCCTGCTCTAGTAGGCTTGGAGCAATCTTCATAGAGACCCCATGTGGTAGGGCTAGGAAGGCTGCATCGAAGTCCTCGCTTAAAGCCTCCTCCATGTGCTTGAACTTCATTGAGTAGAAGCCCTTGAGGTGCCAGTGGACTGTATACACTGGCTTGCCAGCATGCTCCCTAGAGGTTGCTACAGCGACTTCAGCTGGGTGCATAGCTAGCAGCCTAAGCAGCTCTCCTCCAGTATAGCCTGATGCACCAAAGACTGCCACCCTCATGCTCTCAGCCTCACTTTAACGTGCTCTGCAAGCTCCCGTGCGACGTTCATGCCTGTAGCAGCCATGAACCCCTTGAACTCAGGTGTCCCATTGATCTCATTCACATAGATAGAGGAGTCTACTAGGAAGTCTACTGAGACAAACTCGCCTCCAACAGCTTCTGCAGCCTTCAGGGCAAGCTCCTCTATCTCCCTGCTCAGCTCATGTGGCCTAGCTGAAGCCCCTAACGCTATGTTGCTTCTCCAGCCTCTTCTGGCAACTCTCTCAATACAGCCTAAAACCCTCTCTCCGAGCACAAGACACCTTATATCTCTTCCATTAGACTCGATGTACTGCTGGATGAGGTGCCCTCTGACGCTTCCAGCCATCTCCTCTCTAGCTTTAGCCACATACTCTAGGAGGCTACGACTCTTCAGTAGGGAAACCATCCTACCCCAGCTTCCTACTGGAGGCTTATCTACAGCAATGCCACCGAACTCCTCAAGAGCCTTTGCTGCAGCATCCACGCTGAAAGCTAGGTAGGTTCTTGGAATAGGGATGCCAGCTGAAGCCAGCTTAGCATAGCCTACAGCCTTATCTCCACAGGCTATTATCGTGTAGCTGCTATTGATTACATGAGAGCCCTGAGACTCAAAGACTGCAGCTGCCCTAAGCCCATTGAACATGCTGATAGCCCTGACTAACGAGACAGCAGGCGCATTGAACCCTCCAATAGGGACCGGGCTCACCCTAGGGTTCAATAGGCCGACTTTGAGGCCAAGAGACCTGAGCTCCTTTAAGATGAGCTTTTCCTCAGCCCTAGGGTGGTCCACAACGAGGAGAACATCTATAGAGCTCGTTCCAGAGAGCTCACCTGCAAGCCACAGGCTATAGAGCAGCCTTGAAGAACCACCTCCTTAGGGCTCGCCCCAAGAAATCACCCTAAAGGGGTCACTACACCTGGTATATAAGCTTTGCCTAAGCACACAACGCCAGCACATTAGTATGGTAGCACACCTAAGATGACAGC
>JAVCBW010000045.1:0-6754 GCA_037917675.1 Thermoproteota archaeon | reverse complement strand
TCCCTTAGCTGAACAATATTCCTTTCAAGTATTCAATTTACCTTTCTAAATCGCTTCCCTGACCTGATGACGAAACTCTTGCGTAGATGACTGCTGTGTTGGCGATCTTACCTCCAAGCAGCCTCTTAACTTCATCTTCTGGAATTCTAAACTCCTTGCCAACTCTTACAGCCTTAATCTTACCTTGCTTGATCCATCTAACTACTGTAACCCTGTTTCCCCCAAGCATCTCCGCTACCTTCCCTGTCCTATACAGCTTCATCGCTACTCCTAAGGCATGCTTGTCGCCTCGCTGCAGTACACGCTGGAGAGGTGTCTGCTAGCTACAGGCTAAGCTATGGTGCTGCTACTCTACTAGAGGCCTGAACTTCCAAGAGCTCTTCTCAGATACTATCCTAGACAGGATCTCTATGCTCTCCTCCTCTGGCATAGCTAGGAATAAGGCTACCATATGCTTGCAAAGCTGACTGTAGGCAGCTACCCTACCCCAGTCGGCGCAGTCATGTCTTATCTCTCTTTTCACTAAGTCTATCAAGACACTATACCCCTTGACTCTAGCTTTGACGACTCCCCCACTGGTCTGCAGGATCTCTACTTGCTCTCTTGGTATCTGGAGGCCTCTCTCATATCTCCTCTTGTCGACTAGCAGCTTGATGAGCTCTCTTGGAGATCTGCTCTCCCATGCTGCCAGCCCAGCTGCCATCGGCTTAGGAGGCCTCTCAGCTCCAGTAAACCAGCTTTCAGCCCTCTTCCTAGCGAGCTTAGCTTGAGAGTGTAGCTCAAGACCTAGGAGCTCCATCAGCTCAAGGCAGTTTTTCGGAGCATAGCCCTTAAAGTGGTTGTTGAAGTACCCATAGACAGCATTAACCTGCTCACCTAGCTCCCTGACCTTGATAGCCCACTTCTCAAGCTCCTCTCTCCTATAGTGGTAGTTATACCATGGCCTCTCACCGTGCCCATGCCACCTGATGTAGGTGAAGTCTGCTGTAACCACGCAGACAGGTGGGAGCAGAGGCTCATCTACGATCGTGTATGCTACACCAAACTCCTCAAGTAGCTTATAGGTCTCGCTTCTCAGCCAGCTTGGGTGCCTGAACTCGACAGCAAACATGTACTCTGATACAGGCAGCTTCTCAAGGAACTCTCTGAGGAGCTTGACGTCGAACTCGAGCTTAGGAGGAAGCTGAGCTAGCAGAGGCCCAAGCTTACCTGCCTTCCTCAATGGCTCCATCAGCTCAAGGAAGCTATCAAGCAGGCTAGCTACTCCCTCAAGCTTCCTCCTATGAGTCATCTCCCTAGGCAGCTTGGCAGCATACCTGAAGCCTAGTGGGGCCTTCCTAACCCAAACCTGAGGAAGCCAGGCTTCAGGCATAGAGTAGAATGTGGAGTTGATCTCAGTTGTGTTGAACACTCTAGTGTACTGCTCAAGCTGTCTCTCCTTGCTCTCATAGAATGGCCCAACCCACTCATCATAGCTCCAGCCAGATGTCCCTAGGTAGTATACTGCCAAGGCACCACCAGCTAACTGAAGCAGCTTTCATGTAAGATAAGCTTTAGCATGAGGCTAGTGGCGGCGAAAGCTAGCAGTCCACTCCCTGCTCCCTAGCTTTAAGCAGCATCTTCCTAGCTAGCTCAGCGTACTTCCCCTCACTCAGAATCTCCTCTAGGATCTCGAGAGAAACTCTAGTGTACCCGTGGACCACTATGTTCCTGAAGCCTATAGCCTTCTTCATCACTGAAGCCTCGCTTCCGCTGAGCACACCGATCTTCTCTAGGATCTCTGATACCTCACTATAGCTTCCTGGAGGCTTCTCACCTCTCTCAGCTATCAGGCGGGCTCCCATGCCCGCTAGCGCCTGAACTGATACCTGGAGCATATGTAGGACTGCATTAAGCATGTAGTAGTCTCCGAGCACGCTACCTACACTCCTCTCAGATAGGAGCTGCCTTATTCTATGAGTGTTCTCCTCTATGAGTGCATGTAGCTCTATGAGCTTACCCATCTCTCAGCTCTAACCCTATTGATGTAGCTCTCTACAAGCCTGTGCTTCCTCAGATATATGCTGAAGTCTACCTGCAGGCTCCAAGCTCTCATCATTGCCTCTAGCAATAGCTCCCTGCTACTGCAGTATAGTGGGATGCCTTCAGCTAGCGCCCTATACACAAGCTCATATGGGGTCTTTGCTGGATCCAGTATGGCTATATCCACCTTGTCCTCAGCTACCTTAAGCTCTCGAGCAGCTTCAGCAGCCACATCTGAGATGAGATCAAGCAGGTCTTCTCCATCCTCTGGGACAACCCCTAGGTCGAAGTCGCTGAGGCTGCCAGCCTTCCCAGCTGCCTGGGAGCTGAAGAGCACTGCGAGCTTCAGCCTTCCAGCTAGCTTAGACATAGCTCTCTTCAGCTTGATTAGATCCTCTGCCATAGAAGCCCTCTGCCTGAAGCTGATTGTAGTACTTAAGCCGAGAGGTCACCCGCACTTCGAGTATCCACAGAAGTAGCATACGAAGCACCTCCCCTCATATACTATCTGCCCGCCACACTCTGGGCAAGCTCCCATGTGTACAGTAGCCTCCTGGCTCTCCTCCCCCAGCTTGCTCACAGGCTCCTCTCCACCCCTTACGCCTGTGCCCTTCTCCTTCTCTCTCAGCTTGAGGTGCTTCTCTAGTGCTATCCCTACTGCATCTGGGCATGAGAGTATCTGCATCCCCTGGTATAGGCTTGGTGAGTGGCATCTTATTCCTCTGAGGTGCTTTACTATGGCCTCAGGCTTCACTCCTGCTCTCAGAGCTAGAGAGATTAGCCTGCCTACTGCCTCAGCTTGAGCCATAGCACAGCCACCAGACTTCCCTATGTGTAGGAACACCTCACAGAGCCCTAGGTCATCTTCGTTTATCGTCACATATAGGTTGCCGCAGCCTGTCCTCAGCTTATAGGTCATACCTGATGTGACAAGAGGCCTAGGCCTAGGCATAAGCTCAGCTCTAGGGAAGCCCTTCTGAAGCACCTGCTCCTCTCTACATCTATCCCTATAGACTGTCACACCCTTGACACCAAGCTCATATGCTAGCATGAAGACCTTCTCTACATCTTCTCTTGTAGCTGAGCTAGGGAGGTTTATCGTCTTGCTTACAGCATTGTCGACATGCTTCTGGAAGGCAGCCTGTATCCTGACATGCCACTCAGCTGGGATCTCGTGAGCTGTAATGAATAGCCTCCTCCACTTCTCAGGGACCTCCTCTATCTCTCTGAGGCTCCCTGCTTTAGCGATCCTCTCTATCAGCTCTCTGCTATAGAATCCCTCCTCTCTAGCTATCTCCTCGAAGAGCGGGTGGACCTCGAAGAAAGCCCCTTCAAGAACCCTCCTGGTGTAGCAGATTGCGAATATAGGCTCTATCCCGCTGGAGCACCCTGCTATGATGGATATTGTTCCAGTTGGAGCTATGGTGGTCAGTGTAGCATTCCTGAGTGGAGGGTCTCCTCTCTCAGCATAGATAGAGTGCTTGAAGTTAGGGAAGGCACCCTTCTCATCAGCTAGCTCAATGGAAGCCTCCCTCGCCTCCCTATGGATGAAGCTCATGACCTTATCAGCAACCTCCTCAGCTTCCTCACTATCATATCTTACTCCAAGCCTAATCAGCATGTCATGGAACCCCATTACTCCAAGCCCGATCTTCCTATTCCCCTTAGTCATCTCCTCGATCTCAGGTAGAGGATACCTGTTTGCATCAATCACGTTATCTAGAAACCTGACAGCAAGCCTAACCACCTGCCTAAGCCTATCCCAGTCAACCTCAAATCTGCCTCCCTCAGCCCTAAGAACCTTCAGCAGGTTGATAGAGCCGAGATTGCAGCTTTCATAAGGCAAGAGAGGCTGCTCTCCACAGTTGTGGACTATGATACCGTTTGCGATGAAGGAGTGGGTCTCTGGCTCTATAAGGTCATAGACCTCCTCCTCACCTAAATCCTCTATGCTCTCTACTAAGTCAGCATAGAGCCTATGATAGCATCCCTTCTTTCCCTCTGCTTCCTCGAGGAAAAGCCTTGCTCTCGCCTGGAGCTTGCTGGCAGCGAACCCTACAGTGTTGAGGAAGCATACCAGGTCTCCACGTGAGATGGCTAGCTCATGGCAGCTTCTGGAGGAGCAGCTCCTCTTCTCACTGCCTCTAGCTATGTTCTTGAAGCTAGCCTCAGGCTTCCTATCCGCGTATATCCTTGAGAGCACTCCGAGGTTCAGCAGTAAGAGCTGGATTTGCTTCAGTAGCTTGACCGATGTAGAGGCTAACCTCACCTCTGCATCTCCTCCCTCGATGTAGCTTACTGTGCCATCTGAGCTGAAAACTCCACATAGGAACCCTCTCACAGCCTCCTCTGGAGCTGTGAATATGCTCCATGGCACCTCTCTCTGGTATGCTTCCACCCTCCTTACTCCAAGCTTCTCAAAGAACTCTGCTAGAAGCCTACTATGATATGAGAGTATGTACTCCTGTCCTCTATCGAGGACAGTGCCGCTCCCAATATGCCAGCTGTCCACGATATCCTTTACCTTATGGAGCAGGTCTATGCTATCTTTCTGAAACGAGAAGCAGACGTGATCTGTGGAGTCTAGCCAGCCTCCTCCTGTGAGCATGCCAAGTATGAACCCCAGCTCCCAGCTCCACTCCTCAGGGAGATTGGAGACATGCTCTCTTCCATCTGCTCCTCTCGTCCTGTTCCCGACTTCAAATGGGAGCTTTCTGCTCTGTGAGAAGTAGCCTCTCCCACCTTGCACCAGCACCTTATCCTTGCCAGCCCTCAGGTCTGAAGCCTTAACCCACCCTCTTGCTGTGAGAATCCTGTGGTCAGGTGTCACCTTGATCTCAAGGCCACTATGAGTAACCACCTTGACCACTCTTCTAACACCTGTCCTAAATACTGATACAGCACTCTTGATCTCCACGCTGCTCTCAGTGACGCAATCTTCAGGCCTGTTTACAGCCCGCCTATCTACTGCTATCTTGACAGGCGCTACCTCACTGAGCTCAGCTAGCATGGATATCGGTATCAGCCCCCAAGCTGTTGACACAAGTGTGTCTCCAGCCACACATGGGTTAGTGGCCTCTATCTCCCCTAGCTTAGGTGTAGGGTTTGCCTTGTTGATCCTGTCTATGAAGACTAGCCCAGGCTCCCCAGAGGCCCATGCTGAGTCTATGATCAGCTTCCATATCTGCCTAGCTCTAACTCTCCTGACAGGCTGCTTGGTCCTCGGGTTTATCAGGTCATACTCGAGGTCCTTTTTGACAGCCTCCATGAAGCTGTCTGTAGCTGCTACTGATATGTTGAAGTTTGTGAGCTCTCTTGGGTCTAGCTTAGCTGTTATGAACTTCTCGATGTCAGGGTGGTCTACACGTAAGATCCCCATGTTAGCTCCTCTTCTCCTTCCACCTTGCTTGATCTGCTCTGTTGCAGCATTGAATATCTTCATGAAGCTCACAGGCCCACTTGCAACGCCACCTGTGCTCCTCACGACATCTCCTTCAGGCCTGATCCTCGAGAAGGAGAAGCCAGTCCCGCCACCAGACTTCTGGATCACAGCCATAGCCTTCAAAGCATCAAATATCCCTTCAATGGAGTCCTCGACAGGTATCACAAAGCAGGCAGAAAGCTGCCCGAGCTCAGTTCCAGCATTCATCAGTGTAGGTGAATTCGGTAGGAATGTCAGTGTGTTCATGAGCTTGTAGAAGTCTTCCTCAAGCTTCTCGATGAAGCTGTCGCTTTTCCCATACTTCCTCTCGACTCCAGCTATACACCTTGCTACTCGCCTGAACATCTGCTCAGGTGTCTCCACGATCTTACCATCCTTCTTTAGCAGGTACCTTTTCTCGAGCACTCTGCGAGCTGTCTCAGTTAGCTTCATCCCCATGTAGCATCTAGGATGCTAGCTTGCTGCAGCCTTAATACTCTTTCCCAGAGAGCCCTAGCTATAGGGTAGCCTCTAGGGCTAATGGCTGCTCCAGCTGTAGCCTAGCTTGAGCTGTATCAGATAGGCTCTCAGCTAGAGTATACCTCCTGACTCAGAGCTGAGCTCCACTGTGCTTGCGAGCTTCGCTCCATGGAAAAGTTTATAGGCTTAACTCCTCTGTGGATGCAGGAGAGGCTATGGCTAGTGCTCATGTAAGCTGCTCTATAATCTGCTCACGCTGATGCCTGCTGCTAGCTTTCCCCATGCTGTTTTAAAGCCTCTGCTTAGAGGAATGCTGCTCTCGTGTGGTCTATGATGAGTTATGCTATAGAGGCCATAGAGCTGAGGAAGTATTTTGTGAAGAAGGAGGATGGTGTGAATCATAGGATAGCTGCCTTAGACGGCTTGTCTCTTACAGTCGATGAAGGAGAGTTCTTTGGGCTGCTCGGGCCGAATGGAGCTGGCAAGACAACATTCATGAAGGTGCTATGCACGCTAGTGATCCCTGATGCTGGGACTGCTAAGGTGAATGGCTATGATGTCGTCAGGGAGGCTAGTAGGGTCAGGAGGAGCATAGGCTGGCTTCACGGTGAGACTGGAGGGAGAGCTCTATACTGGAGGCTCAGTGGGAGAGACAACCTGAGGTTCTATGCCTACCTACAGAATGTCCCAGGTGACGTGGCTGAGAAGAGGATAAAGGCTCTGCTGGAGTTCTTTGGGCTTGAGGGCGACGCAGACAGGCTTGTCAAGGACTACTCTACTGGGATGAAGGTTAAGCTGATGCTGGCTAGAACCCTGATACATAGCCCTCCT
>JAVCBW010000060.1:0-7038 GCA_037917675.1 Thermoproteota archaeon | reverse complement strand
GGCCAGCTAACAGCCCACATACACAAGAGAGGCAGATAGCCTGCTGACTAGAGGTAAGAGGCTGGCTGAGGGTGGGTGGAGCCTATATAGGATAGGCTGCTGCACTTCTCTCTGTGAGCTCACATGCTGTCATGCTGAGCAGCTTGAAGCTGCGCCCTGACACCATGCTGCCAGCAAGTGTTTTAAGCAGCTGCTGTCTGGGTATCATGGCGATGACATAGCTTCACAGACTGAGCTCAGCTGTGATGAGTCTTCCCGCTTTGGAGCCCCTCCAGTCAGGCTTCTGAGCACCATGCTGTCATAGGAATAGCAGGATGTATACTGAGGATGCTAGCAGGTATGTTAAGATGAATGGTGCTGCTGTCCTCATATACTCTCCTGACGTGACCTTTACTCCTACCTTCTTAAGCATCCCCATTGCTATGACTGTGGAGGGTGAGCCGAAGGATGTTAGTTTTCCACCTGCTATCGCACCTACTAGTATGCTCCATGTGAGTGGCTCTATGCCTATGGCTCCAGTCTGAGCTATCTTCTCTGACATAGAGAGCAGCAGGAGAGTCACTGGTATGTTATCTATGAAAGCTGATGCTAGAGCACAGACTAGCATGCTAGCTACAGCAGCCAGCCTACCTGCTGTCATCAAGGCTCCTGAGGTCACTGAGGCCATCAGCTCCATCACGCCAGCTCTCTCCATACCTCCTATTATGACATAGAATGACGCTAGGAAGAAGACTGAGCCCCAGTCTATGCTCCTGAATATGCTATCTGGGTCTTCTCCACTCAGGGCTAGCATTAGGGCTGCTCCACCGAAGGCTATGAGCTCTATGCTCAAGCCAATCCTGTCCTTGAACACCAGCAGGAGCATTACAGACGCGAATATCAATGTAGCCCTATAGAATACTCTCCTGTCCTCAACTGCACTCCATGGATCTATCTCAACCTCCACCTCACCTGTCCTCTTAGGCTTGAAGATCTTGAGTGCTAGAGCTACTGCGAGCAGTGTCAGGGCTAAGGCCAGTGGAAGCGTTGTCTTGGCGAACTCCTGGAACCCCCATCCTGTCTTAGATGCCACTATCAGGCTTGGGATCGAGCTTATAGGGAAAGCTAGCCCCCCGATGTCTACTGTGACAGCCTCTACTAGAAGCCACTTCCTCAAGTCTAGCTTAAGCTCCTCTCCTATAGCTATGGTCAGTGAGCCTATTATGATCATAGCTGTTATGTTCCCAACAAAAGCTGTGAGGAATACTATCATGAAGATGAAGGAAGCCATCATAAGTGCACCTCTTCCTCCTGTAGTCTTAGCTATGCTGAGGCCTATGAACTCGAATAACCCTGATCTAGCTAGCCCTTCACATAGGATCATGATGCCGATCACGAAGCCTAGGGTCTCCATGTCTATTGCCTCAAGCACCTCCAGCCCGTTTTCAACCAGCTGCCTCTCGATGCTGAAGAAGACTACCAGGAAGGCTCCTATCATAGCTGCAACACACCTGTGGTATCGCTCAGTTAGCAGCAGGATTATCACTAGAGCAAATATCAGCAGAAAAAGCTCTGGAGTAGGCATCAAGCTCTCATCCTCAAGCCATGTGCTGGAGTAAAGCTAGGCCTTAAGATTCTATCTCAGCTTGCTTTAAAACGTTACCAGGCGTTACCAGGCTATACTCCACGCACCTGAAGCAAGCTATTTAAGCAGAGCTCCCAAGGTACTCTGGTGTGACTTTGGTACGCCTCCTAGAGCACCAGGGGAAGGAGCTCCTCAAGTCATGTGGTATCAAGGTTCCTAGTGGAGCTCCTGCCTCTACTCCAAGCGAAGCTAGGGGGGTTGCTGAGGAGATAGGTAAGCCTGTAGCAGTCAAGGCTCAGGCTCTAGTCACAGGCAGGATGAAGGCTGGTGGGATAGCCTTCGCCAGCACACCCGGGGAGGCTGAGGCTGCTGCATCTAGGCTACTGGGCTCAGAGATAAGAGGGTTCAAAGTCGAGAAGGTTCTTGTCGAGGAGAAGGTGGACGCTACTAGAGAGTACTACATCTCGATTACAGTAGATGACTCACATAGGATCAGGGGGCCAGTGCTGGTCTTCAGCCCAGAGGGAGGTGTCGACATAGAGGAGGTAGCTAGAAGGCAGCCTGATAAGGTAGCTAAGATCCCAATAGACCTAGCGGTAGGAGTGAGGCCATACCATGCAAGGAAGGCTATCAAGCTGACTGCTGCACCAGACGAGGATGCCAGAGAGCTCTATGAGGTTGCATCGAAGCTCTATGAGGTCTTCAGGAGGTATGATGCAAGGATAGTGGAGGTGAACCCTCTAGCAAAGTGCAGCAGCGGCCTAATAGCCTTAGATTGCAGAGCCTCGATAGACGATGCCTCAGTGTATAGGCACCCTGAGCTTGGGATAGACTTCGCCAGAGAGATGGGTAGGCCACCAACCCGCCTGGAGAAGGCTGCCTGGAGAGTTGAGGAAGCAGACTACAGAGGCGTGTTCTTCTTCATTGAGATGCCTAAGGAGAAGGGAGAGCACTACATCGGCTTCCATGGGATAGGAGGTGGAGGAGCTATGATAGGCCTAGATGCCCTAGTGAGGCATGGGCTCAAGGTAGCTAACTACGCTGACACAAGCGGGAACCCAACAGCCTCAAAGGTCTACAGGTGTGCGAAGATAATCTTGTCACAGCCTGGGATAGTAGGCTACTTCCTGGCAGGATGCGTCATAGCAAGCCAGGAGCAGTGGCATCATGCCCATGGCATAGTGAAGGCCTTCAGAGAGCTCTTAAGAGATAAGTCTGGCTTTCCAGTGGTGATAGTGCTGGCGGGAAATAAGGAGAAGGAGGCTCTAAGGATACTTGAGGAGGGCTTGAGAGACCTCCCGATAAGGCTTGAGCTCTATGGTAGCGACTACGTCTATGAGGTAGACTACCTGGCTGAGAGGATGAAGCAGCTGGTAGACGAGTACCTGAGAGGTGGTGGAGGTGCTTGAGTTCAAGTTCAGGACAGGCAGAGTCATGATAGACCTAGCGAAGTGCAGAGAGTGCAGCACGCTAGCCTGTGTGAAGGCATGCAGCCTCTATGGGCGAGGCATACTGAGAGCCAGAGGAGGCCTACCTGCTCTAGCTGTCCCAGAGGATGAGGCTAAGAGGCTCTGCATAGAGTGTCTGGCATGCGAGGTCCAGTGCCACCTCCATGGGAATGGTGGTGCAAGCATAGAGCTCCCGATGCCAGAGGTGTAAGCTATGCCTATCCTTCTAGACGAGAACACTAGGGTGCTAGTCCAGGGGATAACTGGGAGAGAGGGAAGCAACAGGACAAGATACATGCTAGAGTACGGCACTAAGGTTGTAGCTGGCGTGACCCCTGGGCGAGGAGGAGAGGAAGTCTGGGGCGTTCCAGTATACGACACGGTAGCTGAGGCTATAAGGGAGC
The DNA here is from genome assembly GCA_037917675.1 of Thermoproteota archaeon. Classification (GTDB taxonomy): domain Archaea; phylum Korarchaeota; class Korarchaeia; order B14-G2; family B14-G2; genus B14-G2. The sequence continues at coordinate 3,622 of JAVCBW010000060.1, read as the reverse complement.
ATGGCAGGATAGATGCCTCAATAACCTTCGTCCCAGGACCCCTAGTGAAGGACGCTGCACTGGAAGCCATAGAGGAGGGGGTAAAGCTCCTGATAATGCCAGTTGAGAGAGTACCTCTCCACGACACCATGGAGGTCCTCTACCATGCGAGGAAGAAGGGTACCATGGTCCTAGGGCCAGGGTCATTCGGCCTGATAACCCCAGGGAGAGCTGTAGCAGGATGGATAGGAGGGTCTGTTGAGCTGGCAAATGAGGTGTTCAAGCCTGGGCCAGTTGGAGTGATGTCTAGAAGCGGAGGCCAGACTACAACAATATGCTGGGCTCTAAGCAGGCTTGGCATAGGAGTGAGCACAGCAGTCCATATTGGAGGTGAGCCCCTAGTTGGGCTGAGCTTCCCAGAGCTCCTCAAGCTCTACCAGGAAGACCCTGAGACGAAGGCTGTCGTGATGTTCGGTGAGATAGGCACTGTGGCAGAGGAGGAGGCAGCTGAGCTCCTGGAGTCAGGTGAGTTCAAGAAGCCTCTAGTAGCCTATGTGGCTGGTGCAGCAGCCCAGTCTGGAGTCAGGTACTCACATGCTAGCGCGCTGATAGAAGGCGGCAGAGGGACAGCTGAAAGCAAGCTCAAGGCTCTCAGGAAGGCTGGAGCCATAGTGGTAGAGAGCCCACGTGACATAGCTCCCACCGTGAAGAGGGTGCTAGAGGAGGTGTCAGCTTGATCAGGCTTCTCAGAAGCATGCTCTTCGTCCCAGGAAACAACATGAGAATGCTCCATAAGGCAGCGTCCCTCAGGTCTGATGCAGTGATACTCGACATGGAGGATGCAGTCCCAATGGAAGACAAAGAGACAGCTAGGCTATTCATCAGAGACATGGTACCAGAGCTAGCAGAGAAGAGGGCAGGAATATATGTGAGAGTCAACAGCTGGAGCACAGGCCTAACTCAAGAAGACCTAGAGGCAGCGCTACAGCCTGGGCTAGATGGCATAATGCTCCCGAAGTGTGAGACAAGAGAGGACATAGAGAAGCTGGCCAGAGAGCTAGAGAAGATTGAAGCTGATAGAGGCCTCAAGAAGACACCGATAGTAGCCCTAGTCGAAACCCCACTTGGAGTCGTGAACGCATACAGCATAGCGTCAGCACCTAGGGTTATAGCAGTAGCATTCGGCTCCATAGACTTCGCGAGAGAAATGGGTACGACACCAAGCAAAGAGGGCATAGAAATCCTCTATCCAAGAGCACACATCGCTGTGGCAGCGAGAGCAGCTGGAGCAGACCCAATAGACGCAGTCTGGGCAGACATAATGGACATAGATGGCCTAGTGAGAGACGCTAAGCTAGCCAGAAAACTAGGCTATAGCGGAAAGCTCCTAGTACACCCCAACCAGATAGAGCCAGTAAACAAGGTGTTCACACCAACCATAGAGGAAGTAGAGTATGCCAAGCTCATAGTAGAGGAGTTCGAGAAGGCTAAAGCAAAGGGGGTAGGTGCAATATCGATAAAAGGGAAGATGATAGACATACCCTTCTACAAGCAAGCCCTAAAAACACTCCAAATACACCAGGCAATAAGGGAGCTAGAAAAGCATGACGCAACCTAGCAGCCAACACAGGCAGCCACAGCTTCAGCTAGAGCCTATCACACCCCTCAATTGCAGTAGCCGGTTAAAGGCAGATGAAGCTGGAGGCCACAGCATACACCCCAGGAATGAGGAGCCTGACACAAGACAACAGCAGGAAAGAAGGAGCAGGCAGCAGTAACGATATAGAGACATGCCTCCACAGGCAGCTAGGTGGCCTAGATGTCAGCTAGAGACATACTCTTAGCTATAGTAGCTCTGATAGCAGCCTACATACTATACAGGGTCATCAGGCTGGTTCTTCCAGCTCTAATAATCCTCATCCTAGCTTACCTGATATACAGGATACTAAAGAGAGCACTATAAACTGTGAGCCAGCAACACAGCTCACAGCAGAATAGCCGAGACCAACATGATTCACTCACATGCCTTTGTTAAACATGTTAAGAAGAGCGGGGGGAGGGTTATGATCCTAGAGACTAGGATGGCTGTCTCAGTTGGTGATGGAGGCGCCTCGCTAGCCCATGTTCTCTCGCTCTCTTAGCTACCAGAGCTATGGTGGCTGCCTTATATGGTAGGCTGAGGCTATAGCTCTATGCTAAGGTTGAAGTCTGCTAGAGCTTGAGCCCTCTATAGCTCTCTAGGCTTATCCCTGGGAGCTTGTACCTGGGATGCGTCTCGCTGACCTCCCCTCCTTCCTCCAGCTTGACCTGAGCTTCAGCAGCCATAGCTGCAGCCATGCATGGTGCTGTGATAAGCACGTAGTGTAGTGGGCCTACTATCACAAAGTCTACTCCATGGGATGCAGCTAAAGCGCAGAGGGAGGCTGAAAGCGCCCTCCTCACTGTCAGCGGGAGCTTCCTAGCAGCTCTCCACCCTGATACAGCATTATGAGGGCTACACCCAACTAGAACCCTATACCTCTCCTTAAGCAGCTTAGCTGCCTTCAAAGCCACCCCTACAGAGGGTATGTCTAAGACTGCTGTGTCAACCCAAGCCTCCTCCACACACCCCCTAGTTAAGGCTAGGAGCTCCTCAGCAGCCCTAACCCTGCCAATGGAAGTCAGTGCTAGGTCATAGCTGAAAGCCATGAGCACAGCTCTCTTCACTCCATGCTCAGCCATAGCCTCAAGGATCTCTCTGCTCGTCTTGAGGGATATCGAGTTGTAGACCAGCTTGCTCTGGAATCCCGTCTCGCTAGCATACCTCAGCCCCTCTAGTGCAGCCTCTCTCGATAGAGGGTCAAGGAGTACAGTCCCTACCATGCTGGCAGCAAAATCAAGGTATGAGGGGGCAGCTTCTGCTGCAGAAACTATCACGTCTAAGGCGAGCTCCATACCTATGCTCTCAGCCACCTCAGCAGCCCTATTAACGAGGCTCTCAGCATCAGCTTTCTTGAAGACCCCTCTCCTCTCATCTATAACAAGCTTGTCTCCCTTATAGAATATGCTACCGACAGTGAGCATGAGAGCTTAAGCCTCCAGCCTTTTAAACACCTAACCCATGGGAGCAGCATGCAGGTTGAGGAAGCCATATACTCTAGGAGGTCGATCCGCAGGTATAGCCCTCGTGATGTACCTGATGAGCTGGTCCTGAAGCTCATCGACGCAGCCAGGCAGGCTCCAAGCAGCAAAAACAGCCAGCCATGGGAGTTCATAATAGTGAGAGACAGGGAGGCCAAGGAGAAGCTAGCTCAGCTAGCCCTATACGGTAGGTTCATCGCTCAAGCTCCAGTTGTAGTAGCTGTTGTAACAGACCCAGAGAAGTCAAGGTTCCACATGGTAGATGGCGCACTAGCTGTACACAACCTGACGCTGGCAGCGTGGGCACTAGGCCTCGGGACATGCTGGATAGGAACCATGGACCGTGAGAAAGCTAAGGAGATCCTAGAAATCCCAGAGGGCAAGCATCTCCTCACAGTACTCCCAATAGGCTACCCAGCAGAGAGCCCTCAGCCTAAGCCAAGAAAGCCAATAGAAGAAATAACCTACCTAGAGAAGTATGGGAAGAAGCTACCTAAGCACTACAGGTGATCTAATTGAAGAG
>JAVCBW010000018.1:0-7209 GCA_037917675.1 Thermoproteota archaeon | reverse complement strand
CTACATGGCTATCTCGCCAGCTGAGGCCTGTGAGATCTGCCTAGGTTAGGTTTTTATGGCTAGGGTCTTCTCAGGTGGCACTGATACCTCTATTATGGACCCTGATTGGATTTCTAGCGTTGGATCAGCTTCTATTAGGAAGCTTTTACTGCCTAGCTTAGCTAGTACCCTCTTGGACTTACCTAGGAAGTGGATGTCATAGACCTTGAGCTTCATGCCATTAGGGCCAGCTGTAAGCTTGAAGCTCTCTGGCCTTATTGCTACTATCACTTTGTCACCTGGCTTTGGAGGGTTTGTTGGATCTGATGGGGTAGCTAGCAGGACTAAGCCTTCCTCAGCTTCAACCTTCAGGAAGCCATCCTTCTCCTCTGCTACCACCCCCTCTAGGAATGTTCCTTGGCCTATGAAGTCTGCTACAAAGTAGTTTCTAGGCCTGAAGTAGACTTCTGCTGGAGTGCCTACCTGCTCTATCCTGCCACTGTTCATGACTGCTATCCTGTCTGATATGCTCATCGCTTCCTCTTGGTCATGTGTGACATATACCGTAGTTATCCCAAGAGTCTTTTGGAGCTTCTTTATCTCAGCTCTCATCTCAAGCCTCAGCTTGGCGTCTAGGTTGCTTAGAGGCTCATCTAGCAGCAGAACCCTAGGGTTGATTACTAGTGCTCTAGCTAAGGCTACTCTCTGCTGTTGGCCTCCACTTAGCTGGTGAGGCTTCCTGCTCTCTAGGCCCTCTAGCCTCACTAGCTTCAAGACGCCCCTTACTCTCTTCTCTATCTCCTTCTTAGAGAGCTTTCTGACCTTGAGGCCGTAGGCTATGTTGTCAAAGACTGTCATGTGAGGCCAGAGAGCATAGTTTTGGAAGACCATCCCTGTGTTACGCTTATATGGTGGCAGCATTGTGACATCCTGGCTGTCAAAGAATATCCTGCCGCTGTCCACGAGCTCGAATCCTGCTACAACCCTTAGGAAAGTGGTTTTACCGCAGCCGCTTGGGCCCAGTAGGGTGAAGAACTCACCATGTCTCACACTGAGAGTAACGTGGTCTAGTGCAACTACATAACCAAACTTCTTGACTACACCTTCTGTTCTGATGCTTACCAAGTGCCCCTCTAAGCTACTGCTCTATCTGCTAGTAAAGCTTTCGCTATGCTACCTGAATTCAACTAGCTTTCTGTGGTCTACAAGGCTTGTGCGAGGCATCCCCCTTTCTTCCAAGAACCTCTTTAGCTCTGTATCTAATGTGAGAAGGAGAGCTCCAGTAGATCTAGCTGTAGCATAGGCTATGGCATCGAATATGTCTCTACAGCCTGCTTTAATCAGCTTGTATGCCTCTTCAGCCACCTCTGATGTAAGTGGGAGAAGCTCTACCTCACCACTATACGCTAGTGAGTCTAGGCCCTCCTTGACTTCAGCTAGGAGATGGGAGGCCTCAGCCTTCTTGAGCTGCTTGAAGAATACTCCTAGGAGCTCAGCTAGCATCGCTGTAGGATAGTAGAGCTTGAAGCCCTCTAGGACTTGAGCTAGCTCCTCTGATAGGAGCTCATCTACCTGAATACCTAGGAATGGGAGCACATAGGATGTGTCTAGCACAAGCTTAGGTGAGGAGCTTAGCTGAGATCTCCTCTCCAACTTCCTCAATCTCCTCTGACGTGATCTTAGCCCATGCCCTAGTTTTCTTCAAGAGCTTCCCAGCTGGCTGGACTATGAGTCGTCTTCCCTCAACCTTAAGGATGACTGGTGCCCCCTGTTATCCCTAGCTCCTCAGCTATGGCTTTAGGCAGATATATCGCTAGCTTCCTCCCAATTCGGGTTGTCAGATGCATCAGAATAGTCTGGCGTATCTTGCTATTTAAGATTTGCTCCGCAAGCATTATAAGTGGGATATCATGTCCCATATATAAGGTGAGCGAATGAGGAGAAGGCAGGCCACCATATTGATCCTAGCCCTAGCTGTAGCTTCAGTAGCCCTGGCAGCCTTGAAGCTCACACGCAGGGAGTATCCGCTCACAGCGATAGATGCTCTCAACAGGACCGTGGTTTTGCCAGCTAAGCCTGCTAGAGTGGTCTCAGTAGCCCCCAGCATAACTGAGATGGTGTTCGCGTTGGGAGCTCAGGACAGGCTGGTTGGAGTCACAAGCTTCTGCGACTACCCCCCTCAGCTCAAGGAGATGATCGAGAGCGGGAAGGTCTCTGTGATAGGAGGCTGGTGGGATCCAAGCTTGGAGAAGATAGTCTCACTCAACCCTGACCTTGTCCTCTTGGACTCTGGTGTAGGCTACCATGCTGAGCTAGCTAAGAAGCTTGAGGAGCAGGGTATACCAGCTTATGCTCTCAAGAAGGGTGTGACGTTAAGTGAGATCTATGAGAACATCAGGGCTGTTGGGCAGCTCCTCGGCTACAGAGAAGAGGCTGAGGAGGTTGTTAAGAGCATGGAGGCCAGGATGAGGTGGGTGGAGGAGAGTGTTGCTGGCAGAGGCAGGGTCAAGGTCATGTATGTGCTCTGGCTTAACCCGCTTTCCACAGCTGGAGGAGGGACGTTTCTGAGTGAGATAGCTGAGGTAGCTGGAGGCTACAACATATTCAGTGACATGAGAGGTTGGCCTAACCCCAGCTTAGAGGAGGTCTTAGAGAGGAAGCCTGAGGTGATCGTGGTGACAGCGACCATGATGGAGGAGAGGCCTGAGGATGTCTTGGAGAAGCTGAGGAGAGACCCAGTCTGGAGCCTTACGCCAGCTGTAGCTGATGGACGTGTCTACTTCATAGCAGGCCAAGCTGAGAACGCCTTCCTAAGGCCTGGGCCTAGGATGGCTGAGGCAGCTGAGCTCTTAGCGAAGATGATGCACCCCGATGCATTCGGGGTGAGGCTTCCCCTGCTGATTGGAGACGACTACAGCAAGTATATATCACAGCAGCCCATGGGAGGCATGCTAGCATATGCTGCTGTGGCAGCTCAGCTGTCGCTTGAGGCTGGGCTAGGATGCTAGCTGAGAAGAGGAGGAGGCTCGTCTCAGCTATGTCAGCTCTCCTAGCTCTCCTCCTAGCTCTCTTAGTCAGCTATGTGTCTGTTGGGCCAGCTGAGGTGAGCTTAGCTGAGGCAGCTAGGGTGCTAGCTGGGCTCTCAGCTAGCAGGGAAGCTAGGGCTATAGTCCTGTACATCAGGCTTCCACGTGCTTTGGGAGCTGCTGTAGTAGGCTTAAGCCTAGCTTTAGCTGGAGCCGTGATGCAAGCTCTCCTCAGAAACCCTCTGGTAGACCCGTTCATAACAGGAGTCTCATCTGGAGCTGCACTCGGAGCATGTCTAGCCATGCTAGCTGTTGAGCCAAGCAGCCTGCTGCTGTTCTACACCCCTGCTCTAGCAGGGTTCCTAGGTGGGCTGCTAGCATTCTCCATCACAGTCCTCCTGTCGAAAGCTGCAGGTGAGACTCCGCTAGCAATGGTGCTAGCTGGAGTAGCTGTGAACATAGCCTTCTCATCCATGACTACACTCGTCACGATGAAGTGGAGCAGCAGGCTCCATGGGGTGCTGTTCTGGACTCTCGGCAGCCTATCCCTGGTGAGCTGGAGGACTCTAGCTCTCCTAGCACCACCCTCACTTGCCCTCTCAGCAGTCTCAGTCCTATATGCTAGGGAGCTGAACTTGATGCTCATGGGAGACGAGCAGGCTAAGCAGCTTGGCGTAGAAGCCACCTCCTTCAGGAGGCTCATGATGGCTATAGTAGCCTTCCTCACTGGGGTCTGTGTCTCATTCACTGGGATCATAGGGTTTATAGGGCTCGTGGTACCACACTCAGTGAGGATGCTCCTGGGAGGAGATCATAGGATACTGCTGCCAGCCTCAGCTCTAGCTGGAGCATCAATGCTGCTAGCAGCTGACCTAGCTGCCAGAGTGCTAGCTAAGCCAGCTGAGCTGCCAGTTGGCGTGATAACCTCGCTGCTAGGAGCCCCATTCTTCATGTATCTCCTGATGAAGTGGGGTAGGAGGTATGGGTAAAGCTGCAGTCAAGGTCTTGGGGGTTACAGTCTACTACGACTCGACACCAGCTCTCAGAGGAGCCACCATAGAGGTGGAGGAGGAGAGCTTCACTGGGATAATAGGGCCAAATGGCTCTGGCAAGACTACTCTACTTAAGACCATAGCTAAGCTCCTGGAGCCTACCTCTGGCGTAGTCTATGTCGATGGCCATAGCATACGTGAGTATAGCAGGCTTGAGCTAGCTAGGAGGCTGGCGCTAGTCTCACAGGAGCACCCAGAAGGCTTCAACCTGACTGTGGGAGACCTAGTGCTAGCTGGCAGATACTCCTACTCACCTGGAAGCTGGTGGGAGAGCCAGGAGGATGAGATGGAGGCTTTGAAGGCTCTAGCTGAGCTCAGGCTAGCGGGGCTCCATGGGAGAAAGCTGAGTGAGCTCAGTGGCGGAGAGAGGCAGAGAGCATACTTAGCTAGAGCTCTAGCCCAGAGGCCTAGGATTCTGCTCGTAGACGAGCCTCTAGCCCACCTAGACCTCAGATATCAGGTTGAGGTCATGGAGCTCTTGAGGAAGCTAGCTGGCAGCGGGGTCACAGTGATAGCAGCTACACACGAGGTCTCGATGGCAGCAAGCTACTGTAGCAAGCTGATAGTCCTACATGAGGGAAAGGTAGCTGCAGCAGGAGATCCTAGAGAGATCCTTACACCAGATCTCATCAAGGAGGTTTATGGCATTGAGGCTGATATAGTTGAGCTTCCAGGAGGGCGAGTGCTCATAGCACCAAGGCTCTAACATAGCACCATCTCGTCTCCTCTCCTAGCTTTCCTCAAGTGCTCCAGCCCTCAGTGACCTTAGCGAAAGCAGCTACCTCACTATATGCTCGCACCTCATCTCCTCTGCTAGCTGGCAGCAGGGTGATCGTGGAGAGGAGGAGAAGGAGACGCATCCACCTCATGTAGGCACCAGAGTTGGAGGGAGGTGTGTCGGAGAAAGGTTATGAACTGCCTGTACAGCAGCTACCACAGGTGTGTGCACTAGGTGCTGAGGCTGATGATGGAACTGTTTTTAAAGTTGGTTTGAGATGTGGATCCTGATGAGCCTGCTAGAGAGGATTGAGGCTGAGGCTGCTGCCATCTTATCGAGGGCAAGTGTGCTCAAGGGTGTGAGCTTAGAGAGGACTTTCGAGCTGCCACCTAGGCCTGAGCTAGGTGACTTAGCTACTAAGGTCTGCTTCACGCTAGCTAGCAGGCTAGGGAGGAGCCCTGCTGAGATAGCTGCTCAAGCCTGCAGCGAAGCTGAGGTAGCTGAAGGAGGGCTCATAGAGAGGGTTGAGGCCAGGGGAGGGTACATAAACTTCTACTTCAACTGGCCTAGAGTAGCTGAGGAGCTCTTGAAGGAGGCTTTGAAGCCAGGGTACGGGAGGCCTAAGGTCAAGCCCATGAGGATCATGGTTGAGCACACGAGCGTTAACCCTAACAAGGCTCTACACATAGGTCATGCCAGGAACGCCTGTCTAGGAGACTTCATATCTAGGCTCCTGAGGTTCGCTGGCCATGATGTGGTCGTAGCAAACTACATAGATGACACTGGGACTCAGGTAGCTGACATAGTTGTAGGGTTTCTGCACCTAGGCTTCCCACCTGAGAGGGAGGGAGTGAAGTTCGACCAGTACTGTGGAGACGACGTGTATGTGAAGGTTAACAGGATGTACAGCGAGAACCCAGAGCTCCTGGAGAAGAGGAGGGAGGTTATGAAGCTCATAGATGAGGGCAGCAACGAGGTGGCTGACTTCGCTAGGAGGCTAGCTGAGAGGGTGCTAAGAAGCCAGCTCCAGACCCTCTGGAGGCTTGGAGTATACTATGACCTACTGAACTGGGAGAGTGACATACTGAGAGCTAAGCTATGGGAGCAGGCATTCAGTAAGCTAAAGGCTGGAGGATACGTGTACTATGCTGAAGACGGGAAGGCTAAGGGCTGCTGGCTCCTGAAGCTCTCACACCTACCAGAGTTCAGCAAGCTTGAGAGCCCAGATGAGATCCTAGTGAGGTCAGATGGCACAGTGCTCTACCCTGGTAAGGACATAGCTTACGCCATGTGGAAGCATGGGCTGCTAGAAGACACATTCAGCTACAAGGTCTTCTCAGAGCAGCCTAATGGCAAGCTGCTCTGGACCACTACAGTAGAGGATGGAGTAGGGGGGCACCCGAGGTTCAATGACGTCGATGTCTCAATTAATGTGATAGATGTCAGGCAGAGCTATGAGCAGAAGGTCGTGGCAGCAGCTCTACAGATGCTAAGCAGAGGAGAGAAAAAGTACATACACTATGCCTATGAGGTCGTCTCACTGAGCAGGAGGACAGCTAGGAAGATGGGGATAGAAGCAGATGAGAGCAAGCAGTTCATCCATATGAGTGGCAGGAGAGGATGGTATGTCAACGCAGACATGCTGCTAGACGCATTATACCAGAAGGCTCTAGAAGAGACTAGGAAGAGGAACCCAGACGCCAGCAGAGAGTTCCTGGAGAAAACTGCTGAGGCGATAGCAGTCTCAGCATTCAGGTATGAGATGCTCAAAGTCAGCCCAGATAAGATCATAGTATTCGACCTCGATGAAGCCCTTAAGCTAGAGGGGAACACAGCACCATACCTACAGTATGCCCACACGAGGTGCGCTGGCATCCTGAGGAAGGCAGGAAGCTGGAAGCCAGCCTACAAGCCTAAGAGACTAGAGCCCCCTGAGAAAGCCCTCCTAAGACACATACTAGCATACCCCAAGGCAGTAGAGTCAGCTCTAAGAGACCTCAGGCCAGTCCACATATGCAGCTACGCCCACAAGCTAGCAACACTCCTAAACGAATTCTACCAGAGGTGCCCAGTGATAAAGGCAGAGGGACACATGAGAGGCTTTAGGCTCACGCTCGTGAAGGCAGCCAAGAACACGCTGGCTTCAGCCTTAAACCTCCTTGGCATAGTGCCACTAGAAAGGATGTAGCACATAAAGAGATGACTAGACTGGATCACAGAGGAAAGAGGCTCACTAGGATAGCTAAAAGAGGGCTTAGACACCTGTTAGACTCCTAATATCAAGCTAGCTAGAAGGATGGTGGAGCTATCTGGAAAACCATGTATAAAAGATTCACTTGAAGACATCAAGAGAAGTAAAGCAGGTGGAGAACTTGGAGCTCACAGCTGGTATGCTTTCATGGATGTATGTGGTTTTGTCTATGGCTGCTTCCTC
>JAVCBW010000042.1:0-7431 GCA_037917675.1 Thermoproteota archaeon | reverse complement strand
TGGTGGGTGGGGATTTTGGCTTTCTAGATTGGGGGGTGTTGCATGTGTTTGTTAGGCTTCTTGGTGGGGCTGGTTTGGTGCTGTGGGCTTGTGGGTTGGTTATGTATGTTTTTAAGTGGTTGTTGTAGCTGTAGTGGGGGTGTGGATGTATTCTCGGTATGGTTTTGTGGCGAATCCGTTTGATCCTCTTGGTGTGCCTAGGTATGGTAGGGTTGTTCCATATCCTGTTTCGAATAGGGGTTTTGTTGAGGGGGTTAGGCGTTTTTTGAGGAAGGTTGTTAGGGAGGGTGATCCTTACTTGACGGTTGTTATAGGGGGGGCTGGTGAGGGGAAGACGAGTTTGCTGAGGTTTTTGGAGCAGGAGGCGCTTGAGGGTAGGCTTTTACCTGGTTTTAGGGTTGTTCCAGTGTACTTTTCGGCTCCGCCTCCCTCTCAGCCGCCTGAGCTGTTTTTTGAGCTGCTGGAGGAGTCTATTAGCTTGAGGCTTAGGGAGATGGGGTATGATTTAGATGAGTTGGGTTGGTCTGTTTCTCTTGCTAGGGTTAAGACTTCTGTTATGTCGAAGCCGAGGGTGATGATTAGGGTTGGGGAGGGTGTTGAGGTCGACTATGTTCCGGTGTTTTTCAGGGTTTTGGCTGAGTTCTTGAGGAGGGTGAGGCAGGACTGTGTTCTGGTGTTGGTGGATGCTTTGGAGGGGAGGCTTTTGTCTAGGGGCTTGTTTGAGCGTAGGGTGGAGATCGAGTTCTTGAAGAGGCTGATTGATGGTGTTAATGGGCCGTTTTACATTGTTTTCTCGGTGACTTCAGCTAGCTGGGAGGTATTGAGGAGGGAGGGTGAGGTGGATAGGGCGTTGGCTAGGAGGTTTCCGCCAGGCTCTATATACCAGGTTGTAGCTCCTCAGACGTATGGTGAGTTTAAGCAGCTGATTGTATCGAGGCTTGATGCTTATCGGTTGAGTGATGTGGATAGGGGGAGCTTGAGTCCGTTTACAGAGGATGCGGTGCGCCTGCTGTATCAGCTGTATTCGCAGGGTGAGGATAGGGATATAGGTAGGGTGATGCAGGTAGCGAATATAGTGTTTCATAGGGCAGCTGTTGAAGGGAGGCCTCAGATTACGCCTCAGGATGTATCGAGCTTGGCTTTGGAAATTGAGGCGGGGAGTATACCTGTTGAGGTGTCGGTGAGCTCGATAAAGCCGGAGTTAGCGTTGTATAAGCTTTCTCAGGTGCTCAGTAGGCTTGGGAGGAATGTGAGGGCTGTGGGGGATATGCTGGCTGCTGACATGGTCTTTGATGTGGGGGGCAGCCAGATTAAGCTGAGTGTTGGCTTTATGTTTGGCGGTGGGCTTGGAGGTATGGGGGAAGCTGGTAAGCTGGGTGGTGGAGTGGATTTGGTTGCTGTTCTCTCTGATAAGCCTGTTCAAGGGGATGGGAGGCTGATTTGGATAAGGCTGACACCGAGGTTAGCTTACCTGCTTGCGTCGCTGGAGGATACGGTGGATGAGCTTGTGGAGGAGCTGAACATTGTTGGGAGGGTTTCTGCTTGGGTTAGTAAGGCTGTTGAAGAGGGTGTTGTTATTCCTCCAGTAGGGGCTCACAGGGGGCTGATGAAGACGATAAGTGTGCTGATAGAGCATGGTGGGGAAGTGGACTATGAGACGCTGAGGAGGGAGGTCTCTCCGATCTCTAGTCAGGCTCTCAGGAGCATATTGCAGGCTTTGGCTCGAATGAAGCTTGTGGCAAGCTGTGATGGTAGGGTTAGGCTCACGTCGCCTCCCTCTTTGAGGAGGCTATATGGGATACTGCTTGAGAAAGCCTCGTCGACTGCTTCTCAGCTTAAGAGGGAGTTCATAGCTACATCTGGGAAGACTATCCAGTGGTACTTGAGGATATTGAGGGAGATGGGGCTTGTGGAGAGTGTTAGAGTAGGGAATATAGCGAGGTACTCGGTGAGGACTCCGAGGATGCTTGCGAGTAAGATAGATGCTTTTCTCAGTAGCATGTCGAGTTACCTGAGTAGCTATGAGAGGATGCAGCTGGAGGAGGCTAGGAGAGGCTTAGAGGGCTTAGAGGGTGAAGTGGATGTAGTCAGGGTGGGGTTGAGGAGCTATAGCTCTCTGAAGCTGCTGGAGGAGCTTAACAGGAGGGTTGAGGAGAGGAGGAGGCTGGTGGTGAGGAGGGAGCATGTCTTTAGAAGGTGGGGGGAGCTTCTTCAGAAAGCGGTGGGGCAGCCGCTGTTCAATGAGATTTTGGAGAGCAGCCGTGTAGGGGAGCTCGTGGAGAGGGTGAGGAGTAGGAGAGCTTGGGAGCTTAGTGAGGAGAGCTTAGATGAGCTGGAGTCGAGGATAGATGAGCTGGAGTCTAAGATGGAGAGCATGCAGGAGGTCCAGAGGATCCTGTTGAATGCAGGGAAGATGATAGATGTCTATAGGTCGATTGGAGGCTTAGAGGAGGTGCTTAGAGATTTTCAGTCTGCTGTGGACAGGGTTAGAGGCCTTCTTGAAAGCTTTAATGTAGAGGAGGCTCTGCTGGAGGCAAGGAAGCTCTTTGATACTCAGCTTTCACGCATGGTTGAAGAGCTGATTTATGGGAAGCTTGGTGCCTTGGGGTCTCAGCTAGCGTCTGCAGAGCGCCTGCTGGCGCTTTTGGAGGCAGATAGGCTTGCTGAGCTGGCTTTAGAGCTGCAGGCTATCAGGGAGGGGCTGAGGAAGCTTGGGGAGACTGGATTTGAATGCCTCGATCCAGGAGAGGCTTTGGAGAGCATAAGTAGGCTGGAGGAGAGTCTACGGGCAGCATGGAGCAAGCTCATAGAAGACCTGCACATTCTGGTCTCAGAGGCTTTCAGGAAAGCTGGGAGAAGAGAGTTGGCGGCATCAGAGCTACAGAAGCTTCTCAATGTAGATGAGGCAACGCTGCAAGCTGTGCTAGATTCACTTGAGAAGGAGGGGAGAGTGAAGCGTATAGTAAGGCTCGTGGCTGAGCCCTCTTAAAGCAGCAGGAGGCTCTTGCCTCTCAACTTTAGCAGCTTCACCGCACTGGATTCAGGTGTCTTTTCGCTCAGCGTCTAAGCATTATGTAAGTGCTCTCATTCAGCATGTTTATAAGCAGCAGCCTCAAGCCTCCTTAGAGAAGATGGGTGGGAGGCAGATTCCACAGTGGCTTAAGAAGTATATTGTAAGCCTCTACTTACATGGGCATACTATCGAGGAGGTTGCTGGGAAGGCTGGTGTAGCTGTGGAGGTAGCTAGAGAGGTTGTAGAGGAGTTTGAGGCTAAGGCTACAGGGAGCTTAGATGAGGCTGCTCAAAGCTATCAGGTGGAAGATGAGCTGAGTCTCCTTAGGGAGGTAGCTAGGCAGCTGAGGGAGATGGAGATGAGTGTCCGGGAGGCATGGGAGGGCTGTCAGCTCATGAGGGAGCTTAAGAAGCTGGGTGTGGAGGTAGAGCAGCTAGGAGGCTTCATAAGAGCATGTAAACTAGCTTTACCACCAGGAGTAGATGTTACAGAGCTGGTGCAGAGTGCACTAGCCCTATATCAGACCTGCTTGGAGATGGGAGTAAGCCCTAGGGAGGTGCCATCATACTATGAGAGGAAGGTGAGGGAGGTCAAAGAGCTTGAGAGAAAGCTTAGTGAACTGAGGAGGCAGGTAGCTGAGCTAGCAAGCAGACATAGCAGGATCATAGCAAAACTATCAAAACACGGTTTGACACTAAATGAGCTAGAGAAGCTGGTAGAGGTGCTAGAGGAAGCCAGGAAGCTAGGATTCGACACACATAAGGTTATAGAAGCACTATCAAGACGGAGGCAAGGTCAGAGTGGCCTAGGCTCCTAGGCTTCTCTTGGCCTCGTGGAGCTCCAGCTCCAGCTCTCTAATCTCCCTTTCTCCTAGAGTGGTCTAGACTTGGGTAGGCTGCCTTCTGATGTAAGCTGCCATCTTACCTTGCTTACTGCCTGGTAGCTTAGCTTGTCAGGTGTTAGCCTCGTGGTGGTAGGTGGAGTATTTCAAAGTCGCCGTTATCATATATCTGGGAGATAGCTTGTCTTAGTAGTGTGTAGTTTGGATCTTGTTTTTGTGGGATGTAGTATGTGTTGCGTGATCGCGGTGAGGAGGTAGCTGAGTTTAGCAGGTATTTCTGTGGGTCTCTCTGCCTCTCTGGGTATAGCTTCATGATGCTTGGGGTTTCTATGGCTGTTCTTGCTAGGTGTGCTTTGCTCGGCTCTAGTGCGAGCTGTGTGTTCTTGGGTTTGTGTTTGTCGAGCCATTTTAGTGCTAGCATGTAGCTTGTTATGTTTGTTTTGTAGTCTCCTAGCACCGTTCTCACGAGGTTTGCTGGGATATAGCTTCCTATTGGCTGGATTAGTGTGCTTGTTAGCTCTGCATGATCTGGCTGGACCCCTATACTTAATAGCCCTGCATACTTTACTGCATGCTGCCTTTCAGGCTTGTCTGCTAGAGTCTTTTGGATGTATTGTCTTGCAGGCTTGCCTGTTAGGGGCTCGTAGATGCCTGATGCATAGAGTAGACCTAGAGCTATGGCTATTGACGTATAGACGTATACTGTATGCTTTCTTGTGTTCTTTGGTGTTTTTTGGAGGCCGTTTGTGAAGAATATGGTTAGTGGGTATACTAGGAGTAGTTGCCATCTTACTGAGACGAGTGGTGCTGGTATTGCTGGTATTATTGGTGAGAATGTGGCGTAGGTGAGCCATATTGTCGGTAGTGTTAGGAAGATTTCTTTTCTAATGCCTAGGATGATGATTGGGATTGTTATGTGGTAGCTTAGTAGGAATAGCAGTAGCGTTGAGGCTAGTGGCATTCCTCGGTGCTCTAGCTCTAGTTCACCATGGAGTAGGCCTCCCTTCAATATGGCTTGTAGGTACTTGTATTTAGCTGCCCATATGATGTATGGTGCTAGTATCACTGCTGTCTTTAGTGCTTCTCTTCTGCTCTGCTTGTCTCTTAGCTGTCTTAGTAAGAGTTCTGCTACAGCTAGTGTTGCTAGTGTAGCTGCTAGCTGATGTGTTAATGCTATTGTTATCATTAGGATTGTTGCGTATATTGTTTTTCTCAATGGGGTTTTCTGACTGTTTTTCAGGACTATGCAGAGTATGAAGAAGAGAGCCATTCCTGTAGTGTTTCTTAAGAGGTCCCATGAGATTCTTAGGGAGATTGGGTGGAATGCTAGCAGTAGGGAGGTGAGGATGGCTTGTCTGTGGCTTTTCTCTAATGCCTTGGTTAGGAAGAGGTAGTATGATAGTATTAGGAGTGCATAGAGTATTGGTGAGAGGGCTTTGAATAGGGTTAGGGGGTTTACTCCTGTGGCTAATAGTATTAGAGCTGTTGCTACATGGAATAATGGTGCTTGCCTGTGAGCTCCGGCTTGTATCGTTTTCACTGCCTTTACTATGCCGTTTGCCTTTATTTCTGGTGCTAGCCTTGTTGCTATTGGTATATAGTAGGCTAAGAGGTCGTATCCTACCGGGTATTTTCTCACTGCTATTTCTGGTAGCGTCCTGAGTAGTAGTGCTGTTGCGAAGAGTAAGAGTACGTGTATATATTTTCTCTTTCGGCTTCTGTACATGGTGATCACGTCGTTGTCGGCTTGTGTGAACCATTGATTTATTTACTTTTTGTTTGGCTGCTGCCTGCCTAATGTAGAGACTCGATGTTGGCCAGTTTTGAAGACTGTTTTCATCTTTTTGCTTTTTGCTTATGGGTTTTTCATTTTCTGTTTTCCTCGCCTATGAGTGTTGGGCTGTGTTTGGTTAGTTTCTGTGGGGTAAAGCCAGGTTACATCGAGCTTTCAACACCATTAGCATCATCTATCTCTCCTCTGCTTATGATTTTGAAGGCATCGAGTACTCCTCTCAGTATGCTTATGATGATCTTTCGCTTATCTGTGATGCTGGAATCTCCTACTACGGCTACAATGTGGTACGATGTTACTGCTAGTGAAGCTGTAAATGCCACTATCCTCTGTAAGGGGTTTCTGCTCCATTTCCAGCGGAATATGAGCCTGCTCCTAGATGTGTAATAGCCTCTGAGCGGGCTCTTTAAATGAAGAGTAGACACTCTACTTCGCTCTGGTAAGGGTATGTCGTGCCATACCTTTGCTGAGGGGACAGACATTACCTTGTACCCGGCTTTCTTTACCCGCTGACAGAAGTCTCCTTCCTCGCAGTGTATAGGGAATAATTTCGAGTTGAATAAGCCAACTTTCTCAAATACTTCTCTCCGAACCATGAATGCATTAGGAAAGTCCTCAGATTCATATGGCTCTCTGAACTGCCCTATATCCTTGGTGTTGAATCCAATCAATTTCGTCATTGTAGTCCAGTAGTTTCTCTTAACACCAGCACACCATACTCTGTCTGGATCACTTAAGAAGTACATTATCGGTCCTGCAACACCTACCTCTAGGTGTTTCTCCATATACTCTACAAGCTCTTTTATCGTATTCCTATCAACAACATTGTCGTCATCTATAATGAAGATGTACTTGCCTCTAGAAGCCCGTACACCTATGTTTCGTGACTCAGCTAGTAGCTTCTCCTCTGCATTACGTATAACCTTAACCTGGGGAAACAGCTTCTTAATGTACTTGCATGTCCCATCTGTGGAGGCGTCATCAACCACTATTATCTCAAGCCTGTCCCTAGGGTAGTCTGATTCGAATATGGATTTTATGAGCCAAGCCACCTTCTCTCTCCTATTATATGTCGGGATCACCACCGAGATCAGGGGATGCTCCATGCTGTCTTCGTGCAAAGCTTACCACTAACCCCCTTGTCAGCTTTCTTAAGCTATTCTATCTGCCACATATGTTCTAACCAAGCCACTATTATATATACTCCGTTGCTTGAGGCTCGTGCTATTTATGCCTAGGAGTAGCTCCTCCGTGATCTCATGTATCCAAGCTTTTACTAGGTCTCGGCTTTGCTTTAGCCACTCCCTGCCCAGCTCTCTGCCCAGCTGTCTCTCCTGAGCCTCTCCTCACTAGGGCTTTCAGCACTAGCTCCAGCGCTACATGCCCTCACTGAGCAGGTTCTGGAGCACTAGCATCTTCGCTAGGGTTCTTCTCTCGGGCTTTAGCTCTAGGATTCTTGCTAGCCAAAGCATCCCGGGAGACCCTACCCCAGAGAGGATCATGCAATCCCTGAACTGGAGTCTAATCTGCTTACAGCCACTCACCCCACTCCCCCACGTTACTACTCTCAGCCAGCTCGATGCGCTCCTCAACAATCCTTTCAGTCAGCTCCATGTCCGAATCCATGAAGAGAACGTATTCCCCTTGCTTTCATCAATCCGAAGTTTTTAGCTCTTGCCAGCTTTCCGCTTCCTCCTTCATTTTATCTCCTCCAAGCAAATAAAACCAATAAATTTTTATTCTTCAGATTGAGTGCTTGTGATAAAGAGTAAATCACTTTCCTAG
>JAVCBW010000028.1:0-7489 GCA_037917675.1 Thermoproteota archaeon | reverse complement strand
GTCTGATAGCAAGCTAGAATTCTAAGGGGGGTTGGGAGTTTAAGCTTGAATTTTTGACTGCTGGGTTATGGTTATAACTGGTGTTGTAGTGGGCTTTGGGGTTTTGTTGGAGGTCTGTAGGGTTAGGGTTCTCTGCTCTCCTGTAGCTGAGGGGGCTGCTAGGCTGTTTACTGGGGTTTATGTGAGAGGGTTTGTGCTTAAGCTTCTCTCTGAGGCTAGTCCTAGGCTAGGTGAGCTAGCTCACAGTAGTAGTGTGAAGCCTTTTTCTGTCCTTCCTCTTCGCCCTCTCGGTAAGCCCTCTTATAGGGGTAGTGCTCTCCTGCTTAAGCCTGGAGAGATCTATGAGATGGGGTTTACGGTCGTGGGGGCTGATGTTAGACGCCTGCTGTCTGGGCTCTCCTCTGAGCTTATGGTTGCTGGAGTTGAGTTTAAGCTGGTTGAGGGGAGGGTTGAGTCAACTAGCTTCAGGGAGATTGCTGAGGGAGCTGAGGAGGCTGGGGTTGTTGAGCTGAGGTTTAAGTCACCGACTAGGTTTGAGGAGAAGGGGGGTAGGCTGCCCTATGTGCTCCCTGAGCCATCTAGGATATATGGGAACCTGATGCAGTACTGGAGCTACTATGCTGGAGGCTTAAGCGAGAGCTTCATAGAGTGGGTCAGGGAGCATGTCAAGGTTAGGATGCATAGCATCTATACTGTAGACGTTGACATAGGGAAGGGTGCTCCTCAAGCAGGCTTCCTAGGGTGGTGTAAGCTTAGGGTGCTAGAGCGGGGGGAGGAGGCTAGGTGGATTACTGCCTTAACCAAGCTAGCTGAGTACGTGAACGTGGGGTCTAAGAGGTCATATGGGTTTGGAGTAGTTGAAGCTAGGGTGGAGAAGCCAGCTTAGATCTCATGCCTGCAGATGCTCTCACGTATCCTGTGTAGCCTACTGTAGTTGAGAGCTACAATAGAGGTGGTGCCTGAGCTGCATGCTGCTGGCGGTTCTGTGGAGCTGAAATCTCCTGTGCCTCCCCTTTGGCAGGCAGCTTCCTCCTGTGGCCTGCTGTGGGCAGCTCTATTTTAGCACTCTTTTAGCTGGGTGATCTGCTTGAGCTGGCTTCTGCTGGAGGCTTAGCCTCCTGTCTGCAGTAGCTTGCTGCCTGGTTAAACTCTATCCAATTCTCTTGGGAGGCTGCTATGGTGGTTGGAGTGTGGGGTGTCGGCTTTGCTATAGGTGGCTTCACGTGGAGGCCTGTTTCAGGTGTATATATCCCGTGGCTTAGGCTTGTGTGTGAGAGGGAGGAGTGCTGGACTCCGCTTTGGGGTGAGGTGCTCATGGAGCTGGCTGAGAGAGGGTACTGTAGGTTCTGTGGAGGCTGGAGTGGAGGTGGCAGGTGGGCTTGTAGCCTGTGTGAGAGCTCTAGGTGGGTTAGGATGGTGAGGTGTATCCTTGAGGGGGCTGGTGTCCCATTCGGGTGCAGCTGTAGTCTAGACTTGAGCAGCTTGCCTTGTGGGAGTGTAGCTAGAGCTAGAGGGTACTGTGGGAGTGAGCATGTGGTTTACATAGCTGGCTTTGGGAGCAGGCTGAAGGCTGGTGTAACTAGGCTAGCTAGAGGAGGTGAGCCACGTGGGTATGTGAGCAGGCTAGTGGAGCAGGGAGCTTGGTATGCTGTAGTCCTCTCAGGTGGATTGAGCCTCCCAGAAGCTCAGAGGGCTGAGAGGACTATAGCCAGGGAGCTTGGGCTCGCGGTGAAGGTCACATCCTGGGAGAAGATAGATGCGTTAAGTGATGACCCTGAGGTGTGTAGGAGGGAAGTTGAAGATGTAGCTGAGGAGGCTATAGACGAGTATGGGCTGAAGCTCCTTGATGCATTAGACCTGACAGGCTTCTACCATCCTCTGCCACCTGAATTTGATGTCTGCATGGAGCCTCAGCTCATATCAGGAGCCGTGACAGGAGCTATGGGCCCGCTCATAGCACTCAGCTCTGATGGAAGCACCCAGCTGATATCACTGACGTCTCTAGTTGGCCGCGGTGTAGTAGACTGGGAGATATAGCCAGAGTCCTGAGGCTAGCTCAGCTAGCTGGAGGCTCCTGAGATCTGTGCTCTAGTGTGCTTAGGTAGCCTTCTGGGCTTCCTCCAGAGCTTTGTGCGCCTACTTGACTCCACTTGCTACCCTCTGAGTGTAGGCTGCTTTAAGTGAGCTCGTGGAGCTGGTGCTGCATCTTGAGCATGTGGCTATAGCAATCTAGTACAGCAGCTGGGGCTGCTGGGCAGATGTGCTCAAGATGGCTGCAGCAGTCTCTAGTGCATGTAGCCTACCTTATTGCTGGAGATAGGCTCCTGTAGCTGGGGCTTAGCCTTGTTTTCTTAGAGCTGTCTTGGTGGCTGCTGGGCTGCATCTAGCTGTAGTTGGTGGCTTCTAGAATAGCTGAGGGGTGCTCTCGTGTGCTTGGCTTCTCTCTGAGCTATGCTGTGGAGGCAGGTTTTCTTCTGTGCTGCGTGGAGCCTGCCTGCTGTTGTGGGGGCTTGCTTTCCTCTGTGGGCTCCTCTCTGGAGCATGTGTTTCCCCTGTAAAATGCTATGCTATTTGCCTGGTGTAGGTGGCTGGTGGTGTGGTGTGCTGGTTGCTGTGTCTACTCCTGGAGCTCGAGTTGGTAAGAGGGGTAGGAGGCTTGTTATAAAGGCTGGTGGAGAGGAGAGGGAGGTTTCAGTTGATAGGATTGATGCTCTGCTTGTGACTACTAATGTCACGGTGAGCTATGGGGCTGTTAAGCTGCTTTCTGAGGCTCTTGTCCCAGTGTTCTATGCTAGAGGCTGGAGGCCTATGGCTGTCTTGATGCCTTTCGTCGGCCATGGGAGCGTGCTAGTGAGGAGGGAGCAGATTAGGGCTTACATGGACTGGCGTGGAGAGCATCTTGCTAAGGCCTTCGCCTGGGCTGCTACAGAGAACAAGGCTGCTCTGCTCCTGGCTTTAGCGAAGTCTAGGGGCGGTGAGGTGGCTGAGGTGCTTAGGGGAGCTGCCTCCAGGATCAGGGAGCTTGCCTCTAGGATCAGAGGTGAGGAGGGGTCTCCTGACTCTCTTAGAGCTAGGCTCATGGGGCTTGAAGGGGAGGCAGCTAGCATATACTATGGCACCCTAGCCACGGTGCTGCCTGAGGAGCTTGGGTTCAGGGGGAGGACTAGGAGGCCTCCACGTGACGTGGTGAATGCAGCACTGAGCTTGGGGTATAGTGTGCTGAACCTCAGGGTCTCTATAGCCTTAGCTGTATGCGGCTTAGAGCCGTATGCTGGGTTCCTGCACTCAGATCGCTCTGGGAAGCCGAGCTTGACCCTTGATCTAGCTGAGGAGTTCAGGCAGCCTATTGTGGATAGAGCTGTCGTGACGCTAGCTGTAAGGAGGCAGCTGACACCAGAAGACTTCGACTCTGGGCTCTTAAGCGAGAGGGCTAAGAGGCTTCTGCTTCAATCCCTGCAGGAGAGGCTTAAGACAGAGACTAAGGTAGGTGGCGGGAGGGGGAGCTATGAGCAGGAGGTCTTTAGGCAGGCTAGGAGGCTAGCTAGGTTCCTCCTAGGGAAGGAAAGGGAGTATAAGCCCTTCGTCTATAGGTGGTAGCATGCTCTATCTGGTTGCATATGACATCCCACAGGAGCATAACCCCTTGAGGCAGAGAGTAGCTGAGAAGCTCATGGACTATGGGCTCCAGAGGATCCAGAAGTCTGTCTTCATGGGTAGGATATCAAGGAATAGAGCTGAGATGCTTGCACTAGAGCTCAGGGAGATGCTGAAGAGGGTGAGCTGCCACCTACACGTAATCCCAGTGTGCACTAGGTGCTCTCGTGGGATAATAGCTGTAGCAGGCTCCCAGCTGGAGGAAGAGGAGGTCCTGGTGGTCTAGGTGAATGCAGTAGTCTTCACAGCAGAGGAGCTGAGGCAGTTCACCTACTGCCCTAGAGTCATCTACTACAGGAGAGTACTCCACCTCAAGCCTCCACCGACAGCTAAGATGGAGCATGGCTCAAAGATCCATGGCAGGAAGCCTAAGGCAGGTAGAGGCGAGAAGTACACTAGCCTATACCTGGCATCAGAGAGGTTGGGGCTAGCAGCTAAGCTCGATGTAATGGAGTATGAGGATGGGAAGCTAGCTCCAGTAGAGGTGAAGACTGGGCGTCAGCCTAAGCTCAAGGAGAATAGCCATGTCCTCCAGGCTGTAGCCCAAGCTATGCTCATGGAGGAGGCGTTCAGCAAGCCTATTGAAGAAGCATACATAGTGTACAAGGCTACAGGCAGGAGAGTCAAGGTCAAGGTGACAGCTGAGGTCAAGAGGAGGGTCCTGGAGACGCTAGCTGAGATGAGGAGGATGCTTAGAGAGGAGCTGATCCCAGATCCACCAGCTGAAAGAGCTAAGTGTAGAGACTGCGAGTACAGGAAGCTCTGCAGCGACGTCTAGGGGGTGGCTAGGTGGGTGAGCCCACCTAGCAGGGTGCAGTCAACCGAGCACCCAGACACCCCCTTAGATAGGCGGCACTTTAATATATAAGCGCTGTGGTAGCATGCTGATGCAGGCTGTAGTACACGTGTACAGGAGCATACCTCTACCTCAGCTCTACACCAGCAGCCTCAGAGGCTGCTTCACCCATCTTACGTCAGCTGAAGGCCTGTGGAGCCTCTACCAGAGCCCTAAGCCCCTCTTCATCATGGGGGTAGGCCCCCTGATCCCGCAAGCCAGGAGGCTGTGGCACATAGCTTACGTGAACAGCATGCAGGTGTGGAGGAGGACTAAGCTAGCTAGGCCTCTCCCTCCTCTATCAGCTACATCGAGGAGGATGGGGCGTATTCTTGAGCCAAGTGAGCTAGAGGGTGCTGAGGTGAGGCTTCAGGCTCAAGTACATCCGATGGGGGCAGCAACAATACGTGTAGCAATCTTGCTGAAGGAAGCTACCATAGATGCTGTTGTAGAGGCTACTAGAGGAAACCCTGTAGTGGAGTGGAGGGGAGAGGAGCTCAAGCTAACCTCCCTGATGTCTAGAGCTAAGGTGTGGGTCTTGAGAACCCTGCTTCCAGACTGGAGGGAGACTAGAGTGGAGATGAGCTGGCCTAGGTTCCTAGTCTACACTACAGCCCCACTGACTAGAGAGCAGGCAGCTAAGCTAGCCTTAGGAGAGGAGCCAGCTGAGCTCTCTGAGCAAGCCTTATCTAGAGTCAGGTGGATGGGCTTAAGGAGAGGAGACACCATAGCTGTAGTGAAGCAGGGGACAGTAGCCTCAACACCAGCTCTAGGAGGGAGGTATGCTGCGAGGACCTTCAGGAAAATACTCTCCTACACAGGGATGCTAGCTCAAGCTCAGCTTACAGCTCTAAAGGAGGCTCCAGCAAGCCTAAGCGTAGAGAGGCTAGGAGAGCTCCTCATGGCGCTATCAGTCAACATGAACCCTGAGGCTACAGGAGACATCCTACAGCTGGCATCATGGAGGAAAGCATACATGGAGCAGGCGAGGGCCCTAGAGATCCCACGTGCACACGAGAAGGCAGCCTATGCTGCAGCTGAGACAGCAGCAACACACCCAGCAGCACTATATAGCGGCTTCCCAGAGGCAGCTACCAGGCTACCATGGAGGATGCCAGCATGGCTCTCAGCTAGAATAAGGGAGAAGACGCCAATACAGCCGATACCAGGGATATCGCAGCTAAACCTGACAGAGCAAGAGCAGAAAGCCATAGAGTACATAGCTGAAAGATACATCTCATCAATGCTAGGCTTTAGCCAGCAGCCACCACCCAAGATATCTGAGGTGTCTAAGGCCACAAAGATACCAGCAGACAGGTTCTATGGGGAAACAGGGATAGCGAAAACCCTCAAGAAGCTAGGGCTAGTACGCATAGTAGAAGTCCCATCGAGAGGAAGAAGAGGGAAGGCAATAGCACTAGAGCTGAACACAAGCCACCCAATAGTACAAGACTACCTAAAGAGGATATTAGCTAAAAGGAAGCTGAGAGAGTAAAGACAGCATATAAAAGCCAACCAACGCCGCAGACAAGCAATGCTACAGCCTGCTGAGCTAGAGGCAGACTATAATTCTCGCTGCTAAAGCTGTCGCTAACAGCCTTCAGGCGGGGGCCTCATCAGAGAGTTGAGGAGGCTGAGTTGAGGTTGAGACTTAGCTTCATTGCTGGGTTGATATGGAGCTCTTGCATATGGGCTGAAGCTGGTGGCTCTGGTGTCTCTTAGGCTGTTATGTCTGCTGGTCTCCCTCTGAGATTGTGGGCTTTGGTCTAGCTTAGCTGCTTGGAGCTCTAGTGTTAGAGCATGGTGGGGTGCTCTCAGGTGATGTATGCAGGCAAGCTGTGTATCATGTTCTAGCAGCTAGGGAGTCTTGTCGTGTGGCTCATCTAACTTGTCCTGGAGTGTATGTAGCTTTACTAGTTATTTCCAGAGAGCAGGCATTATGGGTTGAGCAGTATTCTTGACATGCTTTTGCAGTCTCTTCATCATCATCATATCCAAGCCCGCAAGCCTCGCATATGTATATGGTCTTCCCCTCGGCCTCTATTCTCCTAACCATCATATCCCTCTACTAAAGTTACAAGAGCTGTTACTTAAGAGTTTATTGTGGTAGGTGTGAGCTAGATGGTGCAGATGGGACTAGACCCATGTCCTCATGCTACAGGCTAGTATGTAAGGTGGGTGAAAGCAGCTTCTAACATGAACTCGGTACTTGATGTGGTGAGGGTAGCTGTCATCTATAGCCAGCGTCACAGCCACTTTCTGCCGGCTTCCATAGCAAGCTTAGGCTCAGGAGCCATGAAAACGCTGTAAGCTATTACGCTTAGGCTAACCAGAGGCTCAGTGTGCGATTACACAACCATAGTTTAATTTTTATTTAAGGGTGTGTGGTGTGCTCTTGTGGCTGTTGGGCTTGTTGCTTTTGTTAGACTAGGGGCATTCACATGGGTTGGAGTGTGCGTTTGAATGGGTTGAGGACTAGGCCTAGGACTTCTAGTGTTATGGTGCCTAGTATGGGTGGTCTCCTTGCTCGTCGAGGGCTACTGGCATGTGTCCTTCGCCTTGAGATAGGATCATGTAGCATTCTGAGATTTTTCGCTTTATTACTGTCCCGTCTGCTAGGGTGAACTCGTGTTCTCTGATGGGCTTTAGCCCTATGCTCTTCCATGCTTCTTCTGGTAGTACTGTGTATGTTGCTCCGCTGTCGACTAGGAACCTTACTTTCCTCTCACCTAGTGGCCCTCTGCTCCCCCTCTACGTATGCTACTCCCAAGCTTCCCTCTTCTGCCTGGAGCCTCTAGCTTATAAGGCTTCTGCTTGCCTTGTGAAGCTGCTGGATAATTAGTGAGAGTGGCCTCAGGGAGCCTAGGAGGCTGGGTGGCGTCTCCTCTCTCCTCTTCCACGTGAGGCAACTGTAGACCTGAAGGGTGACTAGGGGTGTAGCTTCCTCCTCTTCCTCTCATTGAGTATATGGGTGGCTTTCTCACCTTACTGGGCTGTCAG
>JAVCBW010000055.1:0-7548 GCA_037917675.1 Thermoproteota archaeon | reverse complement strand
CCTATCAGAAGCTTGGCTTCCGCTTGAGGGAGGTTAAGCCGGAGGCTATCTTTAGAAAGCATGGGATGCTGGTAGGTGGTGTAGGCGGGATCCCTGTTAGAGATGAGGCTAGGCTTCTGAAGCCTATCTAAGCTGCTCTCTGGCTGTGCTAGTGGAGTCTGAGGCAGATGTGCTCTAGCTGCTCGGTAGCTGGTGTGCTGTAGCCTCAGTAGCGTGGCTGGTAATAATATTAGCTGGGTGCTTTGGGGTGTGGTGTCCTAGCTGAGGAGAGCTATAGGCATCTTGCTGCTGATTGCTACGTCAGCTATCTGGGGTACTACCTTCCCTGCTATGAAGCTTCTGCTAGCTACTTTGAGTCCTCTAGTGATTATAGCAGTGAGGTTCACTATGGCATCCCTCTGCTTAGCTCCTTTCCTGTGGAGGAGAGCTAGCCTAAGCCTCCTCTACCCTGGGTTTAAGGTTGGGGTCTTGCTCTTTGCTGGCTTTCTTCTACAGGTTACTGGCCTCTCATATACTACGGCGTCGAAGTCAGCTTTCATAACAGGCTTGAATGTAGTGATTGTCCCCTTCCTCTCTAAGGCTATAGCAGATGAGCATGTCACGCTATACTCTAAGATGGGGGCTCTCCTAGCTCTCTTAGGGCTGCTCCTCCTGACGTCGCCTAGTGGAGGCTTGAATGTAGGAGACTTGCTGACTTTGGCTTCAGCTGTCTCATTTGCCTTCCAGGTGGTGTATGTCAGCAAGTACACTAGGATTCTAGACTCCATAACGCTAGCTTCAGCTGAGATAGCTACTGTGGCGGTGTTGAGCTCTCCAGCAGCTCTGCTATCTGGCATACCTGAGCTTAGCTTATGGGAGCTGGCTGCGCTAGCATACCTGAGCTTGGCTGCAACCCTCCTTGCGCTACTGTTTCAGGTTGAGGGGCAGAAGAGTGTTGACTCGACTACAGCTGCCATAGTTTTCTCGATGGAGCCTGCGTTCGCAGCCTTCTTCTCATGGGTGCTCTTAGGTGAGGTTCCAAGCAGGGGGGTTCTCATGGGTGGCATGCTGATCTTAGCTGGTATGATGCTCTCATCATACAAGCCTTCCTCTGCTAGGCCATCACATACCTAGCTTGAAGCATATCTGGAGCTCTCCTCAGAAGGTAGGTTGCTGAGGCAGCTGAGGCTGAGATCAAGGCTAGCTGAGCTGTGGCTATGGGGATGCTTTTGCCCAGCAGGTGTTAACCTCATAAATGTGGCTTTCCTCTTAGCATGTATGCCTGAGGTCACGCTTACTCCAGTTTGGTTCGACTCGCTTGGAGCTAAGTCTTCTTGTATCCTAGTTGAGACCTCATGTATTAGGGTGCTTGTTGACCCTGGTGCGTCAGCTATGCACCCCTCCTTCCCAGCTACACCAGAGGAGAAGGCTAGGTGGCTTACTGAAGCCAAGCAGGCTATAAGGGAGGCTTCTAGGAGGGCTGATGTCATAGTGGTGACCCACTACCACTATGACCACTACACGAAGAGCCCAGAGCTATACGGTGGCAAGCTGCTTCTAGCTAAGAGCCCAAACCAGTATATAAACAGCTCGCAGCGTAAGAGGGCTGAAGCCTTCTATGGCAGTCTATGGGCACACTATAGGGAGGAGAGCCTAGGTGACGTGTTAAGGGATCCTGTTCGCAGAAAGTACCCTGACCCACTCAGTGAGCTTAGGCTCGCGTTGAGCCAGGACTTCGGAGACTACGCTGAGAGGAGAGTGGAGCTTCTTGAGAAGGGTAGGAGGTGGTTTGAAGCCAGAGTGAGGGAGTGGAGCTCAGCTAAGGTTATACCTGAGCTGGAGTCAAGCAGGCTTAAGGTGAGGTTTGCTGATGGCAAGCAGTTCAGGCTTAAGGAGACCACCTTGAGGTTCACACAGCCTATGTTCCATGGAGTAGAGTACTCGAGAGTAGGCTGGGTCATCCCACTGGTAGTTGAGCATGGTGGAGAAAAGCTCCTCTACTCATCAGACCTCAATGGCCCGATAGTAGAGGACTATGCTGAGTGGATAATAAGAGAGGACCCAGATATCCTGGTTTTAGATGGCCCACCAACCTACATGATACCCTACACCCTGAACCTCATAAACCTCAGGAGAGCAGTCAAGAATATCTGTAGGATAATCCAGGAGACTTCAACTAGGCTGATACTCTTAGACCACCACCTCTTGAGAGACAGGCTCTATAGAAGGAGGCTTGCTGAAGCATATAGGCTAGCTGAGAGCCTAGAGAAGAATCTAGTCACAGCAGCTGAGCTCGCTGGCAGGAAGCCAAAGGTTCTAGAGGCAGCTATAGAGTAGCATCACCTCATGTAGCTGGATAGCAAGCTTTAACTTAAGCTTAGTAATGGCATGTATAGTATGCTGCCGAGAGAGCTAGTCGAATTCTTTAAGATACCAGGTAACGCAGTGCTCCTAGTCAAGGGGGCAGCTGGGGCAGGTAAAACGCTCTTTAGCCTGGAGCTCCTGAGGTGTCTTTCTATGCCAGAGCACTCCCTCTACGTGTCGACTAGGGTGGATCCAAGTGCTGTTGTCTCACAGTATCCTCAGCTTAAAGGGTGGCTTCCACCAACTTCGGTAGTAGACGCGGCAGAGAGCTTGGTTGTGGCTCAGAGTGATCTAGCTGCTGCAATAAGGTACTCTAAGCTACCTGAGTTCCTCCAGTTCATATATGGGGAGTTCGAGAGGAGAGGGAGAAAGCTCTTCCTGGTTATAGATAGCATAGATGCAGTAGAGTCTGTGGTTAAGCTTCCATCTGAGAGGCTTCTCCACCATCTAAGTGACTTCTCGAGGAGAACTGGCATGAAGGCTGTCGTAGTAGCAGAGACAGAAGGGAGGTCAAAGCTAGACTACCTCTCAGATGGCATAGTAGAGCTGAAGCAAGAGATAGTTGATGGCAGGATGTTCCGCATAATGGAGGTTAAGAAGCTCAGAGGCGTAGAGATTGAGAGCCCAGCTAAGCCTTTTACCCTAGCAGATGGGAGGTTCAGCGTCATCAAGCCATTCAGGTTCCCGAGCCTCAAGGAGGCGGCTAAGCGAGCAGCTAGCACCATAGCGATGCTTTCACGGAAGGAGGAGACCTCATCCTTCATATCAAGCGGGATAGACTCCTTCGACAGAGTGTTCGGAGGATATAGGCCAGGGCAGCTCATAACATTCACTCTAGGGAAGCATGTCCCAGCTGGCTTCCTGACGACTACAGTAGGGATGCAAATCCTAGCATGCTATGCAAAGCAAAGGAGGATGCTCATGGTCCCACCTAGGTTTGCTAGCCCAAGCTTCCTCCTATGGCTAAACAGAGAGCTTACTGGGAGAGATGACATAGAGGAGACAGTAAGCTTCCTCCCTCCAGAGGTAGCTCTAGAGCAGTATGCTAACCTCATGATATCAAGGCTAAAGGAGCTAAAGGAGCACGAGAGCAAGCCTGTAACTCTAGTCCTCCCAGTAGACTCGCTGGAGATGATCTTAGATGCAGAGAAGTCAGTGCAAGTAGTCTGTAAGGTCACATCATACATAAAGGAGAGCCAGGATATATGCCTAGCTTTCATACCAGAGTTCTCAAAGCTAAGAGATCAGGTATCTGAGGTAGCTGACAGAGACTACCATGTAGTAAGCTACGCAGGCCACATATTCATGTTCAGAGAGAAGCCGTTCACAGGAGCATATGGCTTCTCACTGGACTTATCCAAGGGGATATTAGATGTAGAGCTGAAGCCAGTGGAGTAGGCTAGCTACAGAGATTCAGTTAGCATGTACCTGAATGCTTATCAATAGCGTAGGCTGTAGCCTCTCAGGGTCCTCTTGGATCCTGAGCTCATAGAGGAGCTTAAGAGCATAGTAGGGGAAGGAAACATCCTAACAGCACCAGAAGACGTCGAAGGCTACCTATATGACGAGACATCAAGAGATGTCTCTCCAGCTCCATGCAGTGACATCGTTGTAGCTAGACCTAAGAGCACAGAAGAGGTATCAAGGCTGCTGAGGACAGCCTACATACATGAGATTCCTGTAGTCCCGAGGGGAGGGGGGACAGGCCTCTCTGGTGGAGCAGTCCCATTGACTCCTTCAATAGTCCTCTCTCTGGAGAGGCTGAAGTGGATTGAGGTAGATAGAGACAACCTCACTATGACATGTGGTGCAGGTGTGACGCTAAGTGAGATCATAGAGCTTCTCAAGAGCTACGAGGACATCTGGTTTCCTCTCCATCCAGGTGATGAGGGTGCAACCATAGGTGGGATGGTTGCCTGCAATGCAGGTGGAGCGAGAGCAGTAAAGTATGGGGTCATGAGAAACTATGTGACAGGGATGACAGTAGTCCTGCCCTCAGGTGAAGTACTGAAGCTAGGTGGGAAGCTTATCAAGAATGTAGCAGGCTACGACCTGATGCACCTCTTCATAGGAAGTGAGGGGACTCTTGGAGTAATCACAGAGGTCACAATAAGGCTCAAGCCAAGGCCTAAAGCATACTGCACTCTCATAATACCATATGAGGATCCAAGTAAGGCTATAGAAACCGTGCCGCCAGCTCTTAGAAGCGGAGTGACGCCGCTAGCCATAGAATACGTAGAGAAGGAGGGGGTAGAAGCAGGGGAAAGGGCTTCAGGTGAGAAGTGGCCAGTGAAAGAGGGTAAGGCATATCTTATGGTGATCCTAGAGGCGATGAGCAGAGAGGAGCTGCTTAACATGAGCACAGTCATAGCAGACATAGCTCAGGAGCACGAGGCCATAGACGTCCTTGTAGCAGAGGATAGGAGCGAGCAGGAGAAGCTGCTTAAGGTCAGAAGCCTAATATACGAGGGGCTAAAGGAAGACACCATAGAGATACTTGATGTAGCAGTCCCAATAGCAGCGATAGCCACTTACGTAAACAAGACGAGAGAGCTAGCTGAGAAGCATGGGATGAAGATAGTCCAGTATGGGCACGCTGGAGACGGAAACGTACACCAGCATCTACTCAAAACAAGCCTCAAGGAAGAAGAGTGGAGGAGAAGGTACCCTAAGCTAAGGAGGGAGATATTCACGCTAGCAACAGAGCTAGGAGGCACAATAACAGCAGAACATGGAGTAGGTGCGGTGAAGGTAAAAGATCTCATAGAGCACACGCCACCAGAGGAAATCGACCTCATGAAGAGGATAAAGAAGGCGATAGACCCAAAGAACATACTCAACCCAGGGAAAGTCCTACCACCCTAATAGGTGGACACAGCTTTAGCGTCGGTAGCCGTTGTGGGATCCAAAGAGCATACTCAACCCAGCTTCATAGATTTTCATCTCCTCTCCTATTGGCTCAGTGCCATCGGGGCTTTCGCCGCCAGCTGCAGGACGGCACATCGACACCTCAGCCTCTCGCCCTATTCCCCCTGGAAGCAGAGCACATACCAGCTATCCATCAAAGCCTATCCAAAAATCCATAGAAATCTATTCAGAAACTGCTAGACTACCCTTACAGGCATATGGCTGTATATGGCTGTACCTCAGCCATGACCATAGCTTATGCCACATGCTCTAAGCTCTCAACTTAATGGTGGGCTCAGCACTACTTACACTACTGCAGCTTTAAGCTCATAGCTCTTGCTCCTAGGATCTTCTGCTCTCCGCAGGCTTCATCCAGCACCTCTTTGGCAGCTTAGCCTCCTGCCCTCTCCAGCAGCTCTCTCTTAAGCAAGCTTAGTCTCCTGCTCTTTCTTCGTAGCATCTCTCTAGCGAGCTGCTGGAATTCCTCAGTCCTCAGGTTGATTGTCTCATGTAGCCTCCTAGGGTCCTCAGATAGCTTGAACTCCTGAACATCTAAGCTAACCTCCTTTGCTGCTTCTAGGATCCACTCTTCCAGTCTTGGACATAATACGATTAGCTTGCTACCTGCTATCCTATGGAGGAAAATTCTTATGCCACACTCCTGCAGCTCTCTAAGCTCCCTATACTCTCTTATCTCCCCTGGCCAAGATGCACCTGGGTCCTCGTCCACTACTCCTATCGAGTTAGGGTGCTTTCCAAGGTACTTGACTACCCTCCCCTTGTCACCTGCATGTATTATGTCTCTTCTCTTCACCAGAATTACGACTAGAACCTTGTCTGGCTTACATTCTACAACGTACACTTGCTACGCCCTCTCTAGGAACCTCTCGATGTTAAAGAAGATGTCTACATCTGCGCTGAGCACTTCTTCTACTTCTCTCTTAGTGAGCTTTCTTACCCTCGTCTTCCCTTCTTCATAATATGTTATGAATGTGGCTACCTCTTCACTAGGGGCCTTCTCTAAGATCGAGCTTAGGAGGTAGGGGTTATGAGTTGAGATGAAGTACTGGTTACTCTCATCTAATGCTATTCTCTCAGCTAGGTACTTGATGTAGTATGGGAAGGAGTGTGCTTCAGGCTCCTCAAATAGTATGATAGACTCCCTGTTGGAGTACATTGCAGCCAGATGGAATATAAGCCTCTGAAGTGTCTCAGATAGTGTAGAGTAGGGGAGTGAAACCACGATGTCTTCAAGCTCCGTTTGCACTTCAATTACCTTGCTATGTGGCTTAAGGACCATCTTAAGCCTGAACTTGCTGAGGAGCTCCTTAGCTACATGCCTCAGCTCCCTGTTGGTTCTCAGTATGGTCAGTAGGTTAGCTCCATCAGGTGGGAGCAGGAATCTAGCCTCCTCAGATGGGAAGCAGCTTACCTGCCGAAACCTATACAGCTTAAATTTAGAAAGCTCGCCTACAGGAGACCTACTGCCACTACCATCATAAGAGTACTCGAAGACCACAGCTTCCTTGCTCTCCTCTCCTGAATACACGCCTCTAAACACTCCTCCCCTAAACGTGACCTCTAGCATACTGCTGTCAAAGCATACCTGAATAGGTCTGCTGAGGTCTCCATGGTGGAAGATGTCTACCATGCTTTCAAGTCTGATGAAGTCTCTTATCCCAGCTCTATAACTATAATATGCATGTGACAGCAGCCCTAGAGCCTCTAGGATATTAGACTTACCCGTGTTAGGCTCACCTATGAACAAGTTGACTCTGCTACAGTCAAGCTCTAAGGACTCTATAGACTTAAAGTTATAGACTCTCAGATTCCCTATACTAAATCTGCTCAACCTAATCCCTATGTGGCAGCGGTCTACAGCTTAAAAAGGTCACGTAGCTTCTATGAGCCCAGCTCAGGCATCAGCCATATCCCCCCTCACTTCCACCTTCAAGCAGGTCTACTCGAGTACTCTAAGGCCTATATGCTCCATTAAGCTAAACTCTGCTGATGCTGGATCATCAGAGTGAGCTTCTTCCTCAAACATCACGTCTCTTTCCTAATGCTCAGGCACAGGTTATCTTGCCCTACTTCTTGAGGTTCTAAGCTTTGGGAGACCTAGCAGCTGTTGTAGCCACCTTGCTTACTGCATCGCATGGTGTTCAAGTGTTTAGGGGAGCTGATGCCAGAGAGTCTTGTGAGCTATATGCTGAGCATGAAGAGTGCTATACTTCATGCTAGCTGGAAGCCGTGGAGGCGCTAGGAGATAGTGGAGTGAGCTATGTGGTAGTGCTGTCA
>JAVCBW010000009.1:0-34259 GCA_037917675.1 Thermoproteota archaeon | reverse complement strand
GAACCTTCCTGTTATAGCATTCCAGCAAGTTCCCCCCTAAATACGCTGAGCTTTAAATGTTTAAGTTCTGTCTGCTACTTCACCACCTCTTTGGGGAGAAGCCTCTCTATGCTGCACAAGCCTGCTGGCAGCACCAGTATGAGAGCTATCAGCAGCAAACCGAATACCACACTAGGGCTACTAGTTTGGCTTCTAGACTGATCCTAAGTGCCTCTAGCTTATTGTGTATGCTAGCGTCCTGATAAATGGGCCTAGAGTGTAGCGTATCCCCCTAGGATCGATATGCAGGCTATTGCCAGCAAGACCATAGCTCCTGAGACTGTTCTAGAGAACTTGGAGCTAGGCGCCTATACTAGGGAAGCGAGGAGGAGGAAAGATGACACACTAGAGTGGGTTTACCAGCTCTTCCCTAGGCTAAAGGAGAGAAGGAACCAGCTAGCTGGAACCTTGAGTGGAGGAGAGCAGCAGATGCTAGCTATAGGTAGAGCACTCATGTCTAGGCCTAAGCTGCTGATGTCAGATGAGCCATCACTAGGCTTAGCCCCAAAGCTTGTCCTACAGGTCTTCGAGATGCTAAAGAAGATAAACGATGAAGGGATAACTGTGCTCCTAGTAGAGCAGAACGTGAGGCATGCACTGGAGCTAGCTGACAGAGGCTATGTCCTCGAGACAGGGAGGATAGTCCTAGAGGGAGAGTCTAGGGAGCTCCTGGCAAACGAGCATGTCAAGAAGGCATACTTAGGCATATAGCTTCACATAAGAAAGCTACCTGCCATCCAGAGAGCCTAGGCAGGCATTCTAAGAGAAATCATAACCTAGCTGGCAGCTCTGAGGTCACGGTGCCTTAGTAAGCCTTCTCTAGCATATGGGCTACTTGAGAAGCCTGTAGCCACCAGCCATAGCACTCAGTGGATTCTCCTCTGCTAGCTCGCTTCTCTCAAGACTAAGGTCTGTCTAGCTTCTGAGCAAGCATCTTATAGTTACCGACCCACCCTCTATCTGGGCTATACATTTCTACAGGAAGGAGCCTATGGACGCCTCCCATGCCCCATCTCACATAGAAGTGCAGCTCCTCTACTCCGCTTAGCTCAGAGGAGACGCACTCGAGATCATGCATGTAGGAGAGTGCTCCACCACTAGGTAGCTTTAGTGGAGCCAATACTCCGTCTACGTCACCAGAGCAGAGGGCATAGCTGCAGTATGGCAGTATGGTTAAGCCTGCAGCAAAGCTTTCAGCTACATCACGGCTTTCTAGCTGAGCTAGAACTACCAGAAACTCCTTGAGTCCATCGAATGCCATAGCAGGGAGATAGCTTATGACACCATGCCTCTCAAGCTGCCTCTTCCTCTCACCGACCTCGCTTCCATCTACTCTGAGAGCTCTAGCTATCTCACTCGGCTTCAGAAGACCCCTTTGCATCTCTCTGATTATCATGAGATCAAGTTTATCGAACTCGAATGGCTCATACGAGTAGAGGTGCATAGGGGCCTTAGCCCTCCTCCTTAGGCAGTTGACCATCCACATCACCCACCCCATGCTCTCAGATCTCCACCCTACCTTAGGGATGTAGCTTGTGAAGTTATAGAAGCTGTTATAGCCTAGCAGCGTGATCAGCTTATAGCTTGACAGGACTCCCTCTCTGGTAGCCTTATTCAAGAGAGCTCTCAGAGCCTGCTCTAGGTGGAATGGCATGGTTAAGATAGCATATATGGTGGGTCTTCCACCATATACTATCGTTACATACCTGGTGTAGGGTGTGTCAAGCAGGGCTTTAGCTTCCTCAATAGACTTGAAGTCAACAGATGGTACTTCAGCTAAGACTGCCTTATGCTCAAGCCCTATCATCGGGTAGTTTACAACTATGACGATCTTGAGCCAGTTGCGGCTCCTAAGCTTCTTTACCCTGTTTAGCACAGTAGACTTTGGTGTGGAAATCATCTTAGCTATCTCACGGCCGCTTGCAGTAGGCTTAAGAGAAAGCGCCTTCAGTATCCTTATATCAGTATAGGTGAGTGGAGCATCATACTCCCAAAGCATCTTCGTAAAAAGCAGTAGGGTGGAAGCACCATCTAGCCTTATGCCATATTCGCTGACCCTCCATAGCTCCTCTATAACGCTCTCTACAAACTTCCCTCCTAGTATCATGTCCCAGCTAGGCAGTGCATATAGCGGGTTGAAATCTGGGCTGACATGGGTGGCAGCAGCCTGCTTCCATAGCTCCACAAGCTCTGGAGCTGCCTCCTGCTTCAGCCCATTATAGAACATGATATCTACGACCTCAGGTATAGACCTCACTTCCACTGGAACTGCTATAGCTACAGCAAGGAAGCCTTCAAGGAACCTCTCATACCTGAGAAGCTGCTCTGGGATAGCTATCTCATGCCCACTGACCTCAAGCTTATCTCCTATCACAAGCTTAACTGGAGCCCGCACCCTCTCAGGCTGGTACCTCCTAGCTAGCTCCATGCCTTTTTTGACCAGATTCGACAGCATATCTTGGGACAACTACCTACCCCTAATTTCCAATAAGCACATTAGATACTGTCAAGAAACCCGTAAAACCCTGTTTATTTAAGTTTTTATGTGACCTTAGAGAGCAGTTTGCCTGGTGAGTGTGATGGAGACTCTCATTCATGGCCCAATGTCTAAGACATGGTATCCTCTCCCACCACAGCCTCCTCCGCAGCCTGTACCCATGTCACCAAGCTAGTGAGAGCATCTAGCTCAGAGGGAAGTGTCTTGGAGGTTGAGGAGCTAGTGGAAGTCCTTACAGCCTTCCAGAGAGGAGACATAAGGCTAGTTCGAGCAAATAGCGTGCAGATCGCCTTTGAGGTGAAGAATGGTAGAGGATTGCTGAATGCCCTAAAGGAGACTGTTGAGTGGTCTCTTAGAAGGAGGGTGCAGCCAGTGCTCATACCAGATGGGGAAGATAGGGATGAGGTGATCTTTTGGGTAAGCTAGCTCCAAGAGCTCCGGAATTCCTCCAGAGAGAGATGCTGGAGTGCCTCTGGATAGTAGAGAAGACTAAGGCGTCCAGGTACTTCCCTCAACTTATTTTATCTGAGATACAGGACAAGATCGGCATCATAAGAGTCTGGGTTGAAGCAGTCACGAGCTACCATAACATAAGTGAAATGGAGGATGTTAAGCTCATCCTGAAAGCTTTTGATGATGGAGGGAAGTTCGAGCTAGCTGAGCTTAGAGATGCTCTCCAGAAGCTTGTAGCAGTCTTCTGCACTTAGCTATATAACCCTACTGCCTAGAGTGAGCTACCTAAGGCTCCTCTCAGCTGTATACTGCTGAGAGCATCTCTCACCAGCTGCTGATAGAAACGCTAGCTACACTGCTAGGAAGACTACAGTGCAGTGCTTAGATTAGAGGAGGATATGATCGCTATAGGGGGCTATAAGGAGGTAGCAGGCTGCCATTTGCAGAGGACTCAGCTGCTAGCAGCTGAGTTGGTAGCTGCAGCTATAAGCTAGGCTTATAGCTGAGGGCCTACGGCCACTCTCGAGAGCTCTAGGGATTCCTATATTAGTTGGCTCAGTGGAGCTGGCATCATGCCTATGGGTATACGCCCTCTATGCCTGTGGCTACATGCCTCCTATAGCTTTGGTTCCTCTCTTTCTCACTACTCTCTCAGCTCTCTTCATGGATGCTAGTGCTGCCACCATCATTGCTATGGCTATGGCTGTTGAGGCTTCTGGTGCATGTGGGGTATGTGGAGGTATACCTGCTGCACCTAGCCTCGCTGTCTCTGAGGCATATGAGTAGGGGATTACTAGCGCTACCTTCTGGAGTACTGTAGGTAGCTTTCCTACTGGAGCTGCTATCCCCCCTACTATGAACACCAGGAAGTTCCCTAGCTCCACTAGCCTCATTGGGGCTCCTGTCACCATCGTTGCTGCTGCTATGGTTAGGGAGTATGCTACAGCCATTGCCATGAGGTCTGCTAGTCCCAGTACCAGGGTTGGCCAGCTTCTGACTGGTGGGAGAGGCTGGCCTGCTGCAGCTGACACCACATAGTACATGAGAGCTGATGCTGCTGTTGAGACTGCTGTGTTTGGGATCATCCTCCCTACTAGAACCATGGCTGTCGATGTGTCTGCTAGCATATGCTCCTCTACGAACCCCTGTGAGACATAGAAGCGCATCCAGCCTCCCATCACCCATGTTGGTGTAGATATGAGGTTCCACATGACTATCCCCCAGAAGGCTAGAGCTGCACTCTCAGCTAGCTGATCTCTTGGGACAAACATCAGTGCTCCCAGCAGGAATATGGTGAACCAGAGGACTGTGTTGAGTACTGTGTTCATGAATGAGATCTTGTATCTCCATAGCCTGAGGAAGTGTAGCCACACCACAGCCTTAGCCTTCACTCGAAACCCCTCCTCTTAGCTAGGCTAACAGCCCTATCTACTCCAGCTAGGGCTAGGAGGTTATATGCTACAGCCAGGACTGCAAGAGGATAGAGGACTAGCATGAGGAGCTTTCCCCCTGGTGTAGTGTATGTTGCAAGGAGCTTAGCTGCATCAATCACATATCTTGAGGGGACTGCTAGTGAGGCTAGCTGGAAGATCCTAGGCAGAACCTCTATTGGATAGAAGACTCCGCTGAGCAGGAGGATTATGGGGTTTAGGAAGGCTAGGACATTTGTCTCCTCTCTTATAGAGAGGGTTGCTGCAGCAGCTACAACTGATAGAGCTAGCATAGGGGTCATTCCAGCCAGGATCAGTAGGAGGACTGCCATGGTCTTCAAGGCTCCGTTGACTCCTTCGAAATAGGCTGCAGCTGGGGCGACAGCTGTAACCGAGATCACTGCTGAGAGCAGTGAGTCTGGGATCCCTGCTACAGCTATCAGAGTCTTAGAGCCTACTGGAGAGAGCACTATATACTGGAGCGTCCCAAGCCACCTATTATACATGACGAAGCCGACTGCAGCTTCAAGTACAGCTATGCTCGAGAAGGCTACTGTGCTTGAAGCCAGCATGTATAGGACTGGGTTTGACACATCCATTTTCCTAGTGAACTCGCTTACGCTACCATACATGCTGCCCAGCGCCAAGACTAGGAAAGCCATGAGGTAGGGCCAGATCAGTGACGTGAAGAGCATTATCCTATTGTTCTTATACCAGGAGTATGTGAGGTATAAGCTTGCCTTAACGACATCTATTGCTGACATGCCCCTCCCTTAGTCAGCTCTATGAAAACATCTTCCAGCGTCGGCTCAGACAGCTCAACCCTATATACTCTCCCACCTAGCTCAGCTACCATGGAGGCTATGGTGGCCAGGGCCTCTCCCTCTCCACCTGGCTCACAGTACACCCTGACAGCAGTCCAGCTATCCTCCTCTCCAATCCAGTCTACAGCATCCTTCAGCCTGTCTGTATTTGGGGCCTTCAGCAGCACCTTTAGCACAGACTTCTTGGGAGCTAGCTTCTTCAGCTCACTGACGCTCCCTATTGCAGCTATGGTCCCCTGGCTTAT
This sequence comes from Thermoproteota archaeon, assembly GCA_037917675.1. Taxonomy (GTDB): domain Archaea; phylum Korarchaeota; class Korarchaeia; order B14-G2; family B14-G2; genus B14-G2. Next base: position 28,771 of record JAVCBW010000009.1, on the reverse strand, counting down.
TATCGCAACCCTATCACATATCATCTCAGCCTCCCACATGTTATGTGTTGTCACAAGCACAGCTTTCTCCTCCTCTCTAGCTAGCTTAACAAGTAGCTCCCTGACTTCCCTGGCTGAGGAGGGATCCAAGCCTAGAGTAGGCTCATCTAGCATGAGGACAGGTGGGTCTGCTAGCAGAGCTCTAGCAAGCGATAGCTTAGCCTTCATCCCTAGAGAGTACTCCTCATATAGCTTGTCTGAGGCTCCAAGCTCCTCTAGGCCTGTGAGCCTGAGGAGCTCTCTCACCCTAGAGTCTAGGGTAGATCCTCTGAGCCCTCTTAGAAGCCCGAAGTACTTGAGGTTCTCTCTGCCAGTCAGCTTCCAGAAGAAGCCTCTCTCTACTGTCAGGGTGACTCCTATCCTCCTCCTGACCTCAGATGGCTGCCTCACGACATCGAAGCCAGCTACAGTAGCCTCCCCTGAGTCTGGTAGCAGCAGGGTTGCTAGAATCTTTACTGTGGTGGTTTTCCCTGCCCCATTTGGCCCAAGGAGCCCAAAGACCTCTCCGTATCTCACTTCAAAGGACACTCCACGTAAGGCCTTCACGATCTTCCTCTCTCTCCTGAACCCTCTCCTCAGGTATGTTATGTAAGTCTTCTTAAGGCTTCTAGCTGATATAGCCTCCAACCTCATCACCCTCCAGCCTGAAAGCAGCTAGAACCCTGATCTCCTCTCCCTCCATCTCCCTTAGCTCCTCAAGCCTCACCTTAATCTTCAGCTTCTCCTCTAGGATCACAGCTAAGTCTTCAATCCAGTCTAGGAGGCCACAGGTCCTAGCCAGCTTAAACTCCACCTCCAGCCTACCTCTTCCAGCTGAGATCAGCCTTGCCTTAGCCTCAAGGCTTCTAGCTGAGTTATACTCTCTTATAGCCTCCTCCACTAGCATCAAGCTCAAGCATAAGCTACACGTATAAACCTTTCCCCAGTGCTACAGGTGCAGAACAGCCTCTTTGATGCTGCATCTCATACAGGTGGCTCCTCCTAGCGTCTGATAGCCTACCTAGCTTGCTTAGATTAGATGGAGCTCTAGAGCTCATGGCACGAGAGGAGCTTGCTGTAGTACTCTACCTTAGCCGAGAGCCTCTCTTAGCATATAGCTTAGCTGCTGACATCACTCTGAGCAGCTGGCTTCTCAAGCACTCGCCTAGCTGAAGCTACTGATACAGCTGACAGAGCTAGCCCAGCTGTACATGCTGCTGCAAGCATGAGCTTAACTTGCCCTGGAGGATGCCTCTCAGCCCTATCAGCAAAGGCTGAGAGCTCTCTGAGGTTTACTCTAGCGGTGTTGACCATGTCCTCGAGCTTGCTTGGAGGAAGCTTCTCAGCTATCATCTTGAGAAACTTAACCTGGGCCTTGAGCTCCTCAGGTGGTATGAGCTCAAGGAGCCTAGAGCTCTCAGCTGCAGCCTCAGAGAACCTCTTGACTTCCCTCATGAGCTCAGCTGCCATGCTAGCTGAGTCAACTAGAGCATATAGGTCTGTTAAGCCTGCAGCAGCTAGCAGGAACTTGACTTCAGAAGCTGCTTCATCTATCTTCTCGAGTGCAGCTGCCACTTCATTATACTGCCTGCTATGAGACATGTCATATACCTCCTGAGCTAAGCTAGATAGCTCAATTAAGACAGGATAGGCCTCTGAGTATGCTTCCACCATAGCCTCAGCCTTCGGGATAGCAGAGTAAAGCTCTCTGTAAGAGGATAGCATGTCCTCTACCTCACTAGACTCCAGTAGAGCTAGCATGTCCTCTAGCATAGGCTTAGCCTCAGCTATCCTCCTGTAAGCAGGCTCATAAGCAGATGAGGCTAGCACATAGCCTAGAGCTGAGAACACTGCTAGAGATAAGCCTAATCCAGCTAGGACTCCTAGGGTGAACTGCCTCATCAGCTCACCTCAGCCTCTCTACAGCTAGAAATGGGAGGCCTACTAGCAGGGCTATAGCAGCTAGTATGATGACAGCTAGCAGAGCTATTGCTAGGGCTCTAAGCCAGCCTGTCCTAAACCACACCTTCACGAGCCAGAGCCAAGCTAGAGCTGAGATCAGCCAGCCGAGCACAGGTATCAGCATGCTTATCCCAGCTGAGGCAAGCAAGCCAACTACCACTAGAGCCAGGACTGAAGGCAGGCTCCTCTCCTTCTCTGCTGGCAGGATCATCTTCTGGCTGACCCATAGCGCCAAGGTCTCCAAGACTACTGCGAGGATTACACCTAGCATGCTCCCTCAACCCCATGTAAGGTGGGCTTAATTTACTTACGTGAAGCCATCACCTTCTTGACAGCCTCCATGAAGTGCTTCACCCTCACCTCCCTTGCCTCAAGAGACTCTCTTAGAGCTAGGATCGCTGCCTCAATACATTTGGCCTTCAAGTCTGCTCCAGAGGCCCTGTGGGCTGCTCTAGCTACCATAGCTAAGTCTACATCATCTGCTAGAGGCATCTCTCGAGTATGGATCCCTAAGATCTCAAGCCTCCCCTTCTCGTCTGGCAGGGGGACCTGTATGACCCTGTCTAGCCTACCTGGCCTCAGTAAAGCTGGGTCAAGGAGGTCAGGCCTGTTTGTGGCAGCCATCACGACGACACCCTCAAGCTCCTCTATCCCATCCATCTCAGTTAAGAGCTGAGCTACTACCCTCTCGCTTACTCTAGAGCCGTTGTCGCTCCTCCTAGGTGCGAGAGCATTTATCTCATCGAAGAACACAATTGAGGGAGAGTACTGCCTAGCCTTCCTGAAGACCTCTCTTATAGCCTTCTCAGACTCCCCAACCCACTTGCTGAGGAGCTCAGGGCCCTTTACAGCTATGAATGAGGCTCCACTCTCACTTGCAGCAGCCTTAGCAAGCAACGTCTTACCTGTACCGGGTGGCCCATATAGGAGCACCCCCTTAGGAGGCTTAACACCCATCCTCCTGAAGACCTCTGGGTGCTTCAGAGGCCACTCAACTGCCTCCCTTAGCTGCTGGATCACATCAGAGAGGCCACCTATGTCACTCCAGCTGACCCTCGGCCTCTCAGTCCTTATCTCTCTCGTGGCAGTAGGTCTGACAAGCTTTAGAGCCTCCATGAAGTGCTCTAGCTTGATTATGCTGCTACCTGACCTAGCTGCTAGGACAGCAGCCTCCCTACACACTGCAGCTAGGTCAGCGCCGACATATCCGTTAGCTGCCTCAGCTACCTTAGCTAGGCTAGGCCTAAGCTCGAGCTCAGCTTTGCACTCTGAGCAAGCTCCAGGGAGACTATAAGCCACCCCACATCTAGGGCACCTATAGGAGCAGAGCTCGCTTGCGAGAGGCAGGTCTCTAGCCAGGACATCAAGGATCTCCTCTCTAGCCTTCTTGTCTGGGACAGGGAGCTCAACCTCAACTTCAAGCCTCCCACTCCTTAACAGGAGAGAGCAAGCTAGTATAGAAGTCCACCAGGATCCTGTACTTTCCTGGCTCAGCATCCCAGGGGATATGGCACGATAAAGAGCCCAGGGGTTCAGGAAGCCAGTCTTAGCACCCAAAGCGACATACCTCTCCTTAGGTATAAGCCTACCAGCACTCCTCACAACACGCACAGCCTTAACAACAGCTACAACATAGGTTCCATGCTCACCAGTGTTCTCAGCTGAAACCCTGACAGCAAAGGACCCACCGGCCTCGACGCTAGCCCTTATCCAGCTGAACCTTGACATCTATGAAGGCGTCCTCAACCTCCCCCTCAGCTGAGAGCACATCATACACCTTAAACTCACGATAGCACCGCGAAACCAGCATCACAAAAGTAGGGTCGCTGTAAGCGAGAGCATAACCTTAAAGACATCAAAGCGAGAGCAATCAGGCACCCTGTAAAGCAGCTTGACAGAGCCAGGAGCCATACAGTAGTAAAGCGGGTAGCTGTAGCTGCTGCCCCCAGGCCCCTCCACAAGAATCTTAAGGAAGGCAAAGCCTCCTCCACTAAGCTTGACATGGAGCTCAGCGACCTCACCAGGAAGAAACAGTCCTTATCAGCCTCAACAGAAACAGAAACCCTACAGCTAAAGCAGCCAAGCCAAGGTAAAGCCAGCATAAAGACAAGCACACAAAACCAAGCAGCAACAGCAACCCTCAGCATAAAAACCCACCATAGCCACCTATTAAAGCTTACCCAAGCTCAGAAAGGCGCCAAAACACCTCTAAGCAGCCTGCTCAGTAGAGGGGAGAATGTAGGTTGAGTCTAGGAGGACTTTAAGAGCCATATAGATCACTCTGCTCCCTTTCAGACTCTCTCAAACTCCTCTACGCTAGTTTTAGCCTACTTTGGCCTCTTTAAAGCTAGCAGGAGGGGATCTGGTATGAACTCGAGGGTTAGCTTATTCCCCTCAACCTTCATGATTATGGAGTCTCCTTCGCTGATGTCTAGGAGCTCCATTAAGCGCTTGGGAATATATACTGCTCCCTTCTTTCCTATCTTCAGTATAGCTACTGACTCAGGGATGTCACTGGCAAAGTAGATTGTCCAGAGTATTTAAATTTACCTGAAGTTCATTGGGGGTCGGTAGCAACAGGATTTAAGGCTTCGATGGCTTCTCTGCTGTAGTCAGTGCTGTCTAGGGTGGCTCTGGTCAGCTTAGCTTCTCTTTTTCTACAGCTGGTGAGCTCTGGCTTTTGAGTGAAGGCAGCTAGCTGTGCTTTATATCTTGCCTGAGAATATGTAGTAGAGGAGCTGGAGGCTTAGGAAGACTGTTAGGTGGGCTGCTGTATTGACGGCTAGAGCTATTTCCTCTCTCTGTAGAGCGTCCATCAAAGCTAGCATCATCAGAGCTCCACCGATCAGCTCTAAGATGACTCCAGTCATCAGCACGAGGAAGGCTAGCCTCAATTGAGGCATCTTCAGGTATATGTATGCTCTAGCTGCCCTGAACCTCGTTTCATCAGCTATTACATAAAAGAGCTCTAGGATCCCGACTATTATGAGGAGCCCAAATGCTGCTGAACAGAACCTTAAGAGTGCTAGTAGGCTTTCCACAGTCAGCCACCTGCTAGCTGGCAGCCTGGTCTAGTAGGTTTTTATAATGCTTGCTGCAGCTCACATAGCTGTAGCTGGTGGTAGGGTTGAGGTGGTGGGAGAAGAGCTGGAGGAAGCTGGAGGAGGCTCTGGAGGCCTGTGATGTAGTGGTTCTTCCAGTTGGCTCAGTTGAGCAGCATGGGCCTGCTCTCCCAACTGGAACAGACTACCTGGCTAGCTGGAGGATAGCTGAGGCTGTAGCTGAGAGAGCAGGTGTCTTGGTGCTGGCTCCATTGCCATATGGTGTATCAGCTCACCATAAGGATTTCCCTGGTACAGTCTATGTTTCACCTGATGTCTTTAAAGCCTACTTGAGAGACCTGTTCTATAGCCTCTGGGAGCAGGGTGTGAGGAAGCTTCTGGTTGTGAATGGGCATGGAGGTAACTCTGCTGTCTTAAGGGAGCTTGCCCTGGAGGCTAAGATGGAGCTCGGTATGACAGTCTTGGTAGCTGATTGGTGGCGTGTCTCAGGTGAGCTGAGGCTTTTCAAGGCTGAAGAGAGGCATCATGCCGGGTCGGAGGAGGCTTCTCTAATGATGCACTTGGCACCTGAGCTCGTAGATGAGGAGAGCATTGTAGATGGGCCTATGCCAGAGGCTTCTCCGGTGTTTGAGGCGAAGACTATAGGTGAGTACGCGAGGACAGGTGTTATTGGCCTAGCTAGGACTGCCAGTGTGGAGAAGGGGAGGGAAGTGTTCGAGTATGTGGTCAGTAGGCTAGCTGAGGTCATTGAGATGCTTAAGAGAGGTGAGTTCTAGGCCAGTGAGGCCTCAGCTCACTGCTACCTAGGCTCGAGGTCGCCCTCATCCCACCAGAATGCAGTTAGGCTGATGAAGCTATCTACCAAGGTACCTCATGAGGTTTCTTTCAACAGCCTGCTCTGCTTCAGCTAAGCTTATCTCCTTCACTCTAGCTATTGCCTTTAGGCTCTCCTTTACCATCGTTGGCTCAAGTTTAACTCCCCTGTAGAGGTAGGGGCCATCGCTCTCTGTCAGCAGCATCTCTAGGCTGGCTTGCTCTAGTGCCTGCATGTGCTTCCTCTGGAATTTGACACATGGGTTTACTGATATGAAGTAGCCTCTCTCCTCCAGCTCATGGAGGAGGCTGATAGGCCCAGAGTACCAGTGGAATAGGGCTCTCTCAGCTCCATAGTGGTCTAGTACATTTAGGACGTCTCTCCAGGCATCTAGAGCATGGAGGTTTAGTGGGGCTCCGAGGTCTATGGCAAGCTTCACCTGCCTCCTAAAGAACTCAAGCTGCCTGCTGTAGCCTCTACGCCTTCTATCTAGGCCGACTTCACCTATGCAATCTACCTCGCTCCTATAAGCTATCCTCTCTAGCTCATCTAAGTGGCTATAGCTTGCATCTCTGATGCTCCATGGGTGTATTCCGATGCACTTCACGAGGTAGCTGCCTTTTAGCCTGAGTGTTTCAAGTGAGCTTTCAAGGTCATCTGCTACAGCTACTATCCACATCCCACTATACTTGCATCTCTCCTGTTGTGGGATCTCATGGAAGTGCGTGTGTGCGTCTACTAGCATGCTATCCTCCTGGCACAATCTTATACTCTACTTCAAGCTGGATGTCTTGCTGTAAGGCTAGCTCAGATGCCTGCTCTGCCTCACTGAAGGCAGCTGGCTGAAGCCTGCTCAGCTCACTGACACTTACTGCGACTCTGGCTTGAGCCAGCCAGCCTTGTGGAGTAGGCTCCACATTGACCTCAACTCTCTCAGGTGGGATCCCAGCATAGGCTGCTATCGCCTCTCTGATAATCATGTTAGCTTCAAGCTCAGCTGCAACCTCTCTGAGATATAGCCTCTGGTAGGCTTCTGTGCTGTGTGCCATCAGGGTTAGTAGGGTGAAGACGAGGAAGCCATATACCGCTATCTTACCTCTAGCTTTCCAGAGCCTCCTAGATGACCAGACAGCAACCCCTAGTGCTAGAGCTAGTGTGTATGATGCTGCTACATGTGAGTACTTATGTGCTCTAAGAATGTATCCTAGAGTGGCCCATAGGAGAGCTGCTCCAGCTAGGAGCTTCCCTAAGCTCTTCTTCGAGCCTTGCCTAGCTGAGGAAGCCCACCTCAAGACTCCAGCTGTCAGCAGGAGTACAGCTATAAGCACAGTTGGAAAGCTCCCGAGGATAGATGCTAGCCATCTTGCATTAAGAGCTGATGTAAGCCTAGAGAGCTCAGAGAACAGGGTGGCTAGGGGCGCTGAGAAGAATGATGATGCTTCGGTTGATATCAGAGCCCAGGCTGCTACAGCTAGTATGAATGGGGTAGCTAGCTTAGCTATCCTCTCAGCTAGGGCAGTTAGAGCCCTAGTGACTCCTCTTGAGACCGTGACTCCTGCTGACAGCTTGACCCAGAGCAGAGCTAGCTCGAGGATCTCAGCTAAGAGGGTTGCGAAAGCTAGGAGAGCTGAGGCAGGTGGAGCACCCTTGTAGGCTTCACTGACCTCCCTCTTTAGCCTAGCATAGACAAGCTGGAGCACAGGGTACACTGTATACATCCTTGCTGTCAGGTAGCCTGATGCTAGTAGGGCTATCATGTTGGTTGTCAGGAGGGCTGTTGACCCAAGTAGGAGGCTTGAGTTCAGCATTGCTAGCCCACAGCCGACTGCTGAGGCAGGTGGCACTAGCGCTATGGCTACAGCTGCTCCAACTAGAGCCTCGCTTCCACGCCTGCTAGTAGCTGCTATGCCTCCTCCTAGCCCAGCTCCAAGAGCTATCCCGAAGTCAGCTAGGTTAGGTGCTGCCCTAGCTGAAAGCTGCTCTGTGAGCTTAAGTGGGACGAAGGCCTTTGATATGAGAGCTGTAAGCCATGATATCAGCACGACAACAGCTACACCTATGAGCCCAGCTCTGACTCCAGCATAGAAGACGAGCTCACCACTTACATCATCTCTCCTAAAGCCTACCAGTGAGAGCCCTACTGTAGCAGCTATGAAGACTATCATTAGGGGAGCTAGGAGCATGGATCCTATGACAGCAGCTATGTTGTCAGCTAGAAGCCCTACTGTAGCTAGGACTGCTGCGACAGCCGTTGTAGAGAGGCCTCTAGCATTCAAGCCCTCTGATATCTTGGAGTAAGCTAGCTCAAGTACGCTGGCAGCTCTCTCCTCGACAGCTGACACCACCTCAATGCTATCGATATCCTCTCCTCTGCTAGCAAGCTCTCTGGCTACCTGGACTGTAAAGGTGAGGGGGCCTATGGAGTAGAGTGGGAATAGGACAGCTAACATGGCTAAGAGGATTGTTGAGGCTGTAGCTAGCCTAGCCCAGAACCTGAATGCTATAGCTGGGTTGAACTCAAGTGAGTTGTCTATGCGTCTAGCTACATTCCAGACTGTAGCCTTAGCTCCACCAGCCTCCTTGACCTCCCCCTCAAGCCTCTCTATGTCCCTCTGCACCCTAGTATAGAGGGCAGCTGCCTCCTCAGCATCCTTACGAGAGCAGGCTTCAAAGAGCTCGTGTACCCCCCTAAGCACAAGCTCTCTCATCTCAGCTAGCCTCCTAGCCTCAGGGTACCCGCTCAGCGTTTCAGCTAGCTTCTCAGCTCTATACGAGGCCACGGAGGCTCTAGCAGCCAGCTCAGCTATGCCTCTGAAAGAGGGGGCTACAGTTAGCTTAGCTACACCGCTAGCTCTGATGCCCTCAGCTATAGCTGTGACAATAACCCTATAGGCGCCTGGCTCTGCTTCACTAGGCACACTCAGCGTAAGCTGAGCTACACCAGTCATCGAGGTAGCTGTAGCCTTAGAGATGAGCTGGCTATCATAGTAGAGGTAAGCTTCAAACACAGCTGGCAGGCTAGATGGAAGTGAGGCATATACGGTCACATTGCTGCCAGGGAAGACGCTGCCAGAGCTTAGGTTGACTGTAAGAGTCGGCTGGAGCCCAGCGAGCAGCAGCACTGTCAGCGCTAGAGCTCTCAAGTAGAACCCTAAAACCACATTACCTCAAGGTTATAAGCTTACCTAGTTACTTAAAAGCCGCTGTCTAGCTCAGCTACTACAGCTGCCTGCAGTTGAGAAGGCTATCAAGCTTCAGGGCTTACATGCCAGCTTGAGCATGGTAGACACTAGCTCACGCTCATCGCCTACAGCTGGTGCTCAGCTCAAGTAAGCTTAGACCTCCTCTACTGCTGCTACAGTTTCCGAACCCTATGGCCTCCTATGTTCATAAGGCTTAAAAGACTTCACTCGAGGGTGCTCATAGTGGCGTCTATAAGCTAGCTATGCTCCATGGGCTCAGGGGTGTAGGTGATGGTTGTAGGGAGTGAGGCTATCAGGTGGTGTAGGCTACGGGCTAAGCTTAGCCTGTATGACCTAGCTGCCATAGTGCTTGTAGCTAGCCACCTTAGCCTACTGCTGCTGGATTGGAGTAAGCTCCCTCTAGGTCTCGACACACCATACCACTTGCTGATGGGAAAGATGTTCAGTGACTATGGTAAGGTTTGCCTCTGGGACTACTATGAGTATGCTCCAGTTGGGAGGCCTAACCTCTATCCTCCACTGCTTCATGTACTGATCTGGTGGCTTCATGCTGCGACAGGCCTTGACTTCATCTCTGTTGGGAGGCTTATCGCTGTAGCTCAGTATCCTCTCTCACTGGCTTCACTCTACCTGGTTTCAAGGAGGCTCTTCTCACCTAGGCTAGCTCTGATAGCTATACTCCTGTTGTCAAGCTCAGCTCACTTCTGGATGTGGCAGGTTTCAGTGGCTCCAACAGCAGTAGCTCTCATCCTCTATCCTCCTCTAGCCTACCTCCTCCTAGCTAGGAGGAGAGCTGCCCTAGGGCTCCTGCTCGCTGTAGTCCTATACCTACACCTTGGGATCCCTCTAGTATTCTTTGCTTGCCTGCTCCTGCAAGCTGCTATCCTATATGCCTATGGTGAAAGCTTGTGGCGTGACCTAGGCGTATCAGCTGCCATAGCCTTAGCATTATACCTCCCATGGGGAGCTCACGTTGCAGCAAACCTCGAGTATCTGAGTATGGTCGACAGGTTCAATGCTATAAGGCTAGCTGCATCTGCTATGTCAGCTAACATACTGCTCTTAACACTGACTCCAGCTGGTGTTGTGGCTTCAGCTGCTCTCACAGGTAGGAGGAGGGCTTACTCAATTCCAGCTTCAGCTCCAGTAGGCTTTACCCTGATAGCCTTAACCTATGGCTCAAGGTATATGCTACACTCCCCCATGGTGAATGCGCTTGCTACAGCTGTAGTCCTCGATGAGATAGCTAAGAGGAGGAGGCTAGCTGCTATAGTAGTACTAGCCTTAGCTCTGGGGTCAGCTCTATGTGAGCCTAGCATACTCGTGCTCACGGGGGCAGGACGCATCCCATGGGCTGCTAAAGGCATGAAGTGTAGGTCTCCTCTGATAGCTGAGCTCTCTCTAGCTTCTGGAGCTGAAGCCAGAGACCCATGGGGCTTCTCCCTAAGCGACCCAGCTCTAATAGAGCTTTCAAAGTGGATATCTGATAACATCCCTGAAGAAGAGATACTACATGTACCAATGGGCCCTCTAGCAGACTACATAACCCTAACTACAGGCAGGCTGACTGACTCAGGGATGTATAGGGAGGTCAGTACCATGGAGCTTCAGAAGGAGATCAGAGAGGGAAGGAAGAGCGGCATCTTCGTTCTCACAGGGAGAAGGGCTCAACTGGTGCTAAGAGACCCTAGAGCTAGAGTTGTAGCTAGGTTCAATGGATACATCGTAGCTGAAGTTGTATGGGATGAGAAGTCACGAGGTTAAGAAGCTTAAAGGGACTGTTGAGAAGGAGCTGAAAGAGAATGGAAGCAATTAAGTCTGTTAAGTTCAAATATTATGGGAGCTTAGACGAGCTGTTTAGAGATTTCAGAGAGATTATAGAATTTTGCATAGATAAAGCTTTGGAGCTTGGTGTAACTTCTTAACGCTAAGCTTAGAAAAGCTGTTTACGAAGAGTGGAAGAGGGGATGGTATCCTAGGTATCACACTCACTACAGCCATTCAGCCTGCAAGATTGCTACAACTTCAGGAAAAGAAAGAAGAAAGGTTTGACCGACAGAGAAAAGCCAGAGGCTAAGAGAGATTTCGTGAAGCTTGGAGAAGTGATTTTCAAGTTTGAAGGTGATAAGATAAGGATTGCTACTGCTCCGAGAGATTGGATAACTGTGAACTTAGTTTTAGGAGAGTACCAGCGTAGGTTCGTTGAAGCTTGGAAGAGCGGTGAACTTGACGTTGGTGAAATAATAATCAAACGAGATCACATCATAGTTTCGTTTAAGAAGGGGGTCGAATTTAAAGATACAGAAGCTGTGATGACAATAGATGTTAACGAGAAAAATTTACATACTCGGTTTTCAGGAATGGGGAGGTCATTAAAACAGTAAGACTGGATATTCTATAAAGTGAAAGAAGTTCACGATGAACACTAAGAAGAGGGAGAAAATCAAAGAAGACTTGCCAAGAAACTGCATAAGATGAGAAAAATCCTAAGAAAGTACTATGGGAGAGGAAAGAGAAGAGTTGAAGATTATCTACACAAAGTCAACAATAATCATTCGTGAAGCGGTAAGTACAACGCTAAGATAGTAATGGAGAACTTAAAGTACATACACAGATCAATCAACAGAAAGGGTAAAAGCATAAGAAGAAGGCTAAACAGATGGAATTTCAGAAAATTGCAGTTCTTCATGGAGTATAAGGCTAAATGGAATGGTTTACCAGTCGGATATTTCAAGACTAACTACGCTTCAGGCCTCTGCCCGATATGTGAGTCGAAACTAAACCCGAATGGGCAGAGGCTGTTAAAGTGTAAGAATTGCGGTTTAATCTTCGATAGAGATGTCGTAGCTACTCTAAACCTTTACAAGTCAGGATGTGGGGAGCTCCGTTCCCCCCGAACGCTCCCTGGTGAAGTCTGGCTCATAGAGCCAGATGGAACGGGAGGGCCCTCTCAAGGTGGTTGAATACTACGGAAAATTACTTGAACCACCTTGAGGAGAGAGCGGAGCTGACTCCTGAGGTCGAGTCTCTCCTGTTTGAGCTCGCAGGCTAATGTGGCAGCGGCCTTTTGTCGGTGGCGACAGCTGCCTCTCTGATTATCTCAGCTAGCTCAGGTGAAGTCACCCAGGCTCTAAGTGAGGCTATCATCTCAGAGCTGAAGTACCTCAGCTTCACTCCCCTCTTCCTCATTATGCTAGCCACTTCGCTTGCTTTCAGCTCAGGCAGCTTCTCGCCTGCTGTGATGAATGCCCATGGGAGAGAGTATGATGGGACGAAAGCTAGGTGGTAGCTTATGCTCGGGAATACCTCTCTCACAGTCTTCACTATGCTTCCAAATACTCTGGGGTAGAATGGTGATGTAGCTTGAGTCGCCATGAGCCCCTCTTCCTTGAGAGCTTTCCTAACGAGCTTATAGAACTCGATGGTGTAGAGGAGCTTCTCTGGCCCTCCTCCAAGAGGGTCTGTTAGGTCAAGTATCACTATATCATAGTGTCTTTCAGGTGCTTTCTCTAGAAACTCTCTGCCCTCACCTATGTGTACTCTTACACGAGGGTCTTCAAATGCTCCACTGAGGATCTTCCTGAAGTGTCTTCTACAGACCTCTATGACAGCCTCATCTAGGTCGACAAGCTCAGCTCTTTTGACACAGTTATGCTTGAGCACCTCTCTTAGGGCAAGCCCGTCTCCTCCACCAACTATCAGCACTCTCTCAGGGTTCCTGTGGGCTAGCATGACAGGGTGAACTAGTGCCTCATGGTATACTGCTTCATCTCGCTCAGTGAACTGTACTCTCCCATCGAGCATGAGAGCAAGCCCAAAGTCATATGTTTCTGTCACACAGATCTCCTGGTATCTGCTTCTCACGTACTCTAAGACCCTCTTCACCTTGTATATGAAGAAGCTGTTTCTAGTGATGTCTTCAATAACCCATACACCAGAGAGCCCTGGTATGGCATATAAGCTTGCTTCAGGCATATGCTTCACCTCTAGCAGGCATCTTAAAAACTCACCTGCTAGCCTCAGCTACCAGCTTAAGGTACCATATGAAGACCAATATGACGGATATTGCTTCAGGGACTGCAACACCACACTCTAGCAGACTAGCCCAGAAGGCAGCCCACACAAAGACACCGAGCACAGCTAGCACTGCTGGAGGGAGCCACCTGCCCTCAGCTGAGTAGGCTATGGAGCTCGCTAACAGCGTCAGGAAGAATAAGGTTGAGACAGCTACGTGGACTTGCCCATATACCTCATCGAACACAGCTACAAGCCCAAGTACATATCCAGCTAGCCCAGTACACAGAGCTGTAGCAGGTCTCCTCTTAGATACGCAGGTGGCAGCATATAAGCCCATTAGGAAGCCTGATGTGAAGATCCCAAAGTTGTATAGGACAGCAGACCTGCTTCTCGTAGCATGCCCCAGGTCGCTCAAGGCGTTCCTCCTCCAGCTGAAACCAGGGTAAGCCAGTATGGAGGCGGCTATAAAGATGAAGGCAGCTAGAAATGGGGAGACACCAAACAGCACCTTAAGCTGCATCCTCATATTCTCACTGCAGCTACACAGCTACTACACTTAAAAGTCATGGCTAGCTCATCTTGTAGCCATCAACCTGCACCTCCAGTCTTCAGCACATAGAATCTAACAGATGTAAGTAGGCTCTAGCATCCTGTTAGAGGCTTCACCTCAAGCTTAGTGGGCCTGTATAGATGCATGCTGTGGATGCTGAGATAAAGACTGAGCTATAGCTATCCTTCTATAGCCTTGCTGCTCTCACATGCAGCTACACCAGCTAGCAGGCATATAGCTAGAATGTAAGCGTCTACGTCAGCTAAGCTTCACCTTGATCCTTTTCCACGCTTCTCTCTGAGGTGAGCTCAGCTACCTCCTCAGCTATCAGGCTAGCATCTGTGCTAGTAGGGTTATGGCAGATAGGATGCCTACCTCTCTTAGCCCTGAGGTCAGGTGTCCTGTTCTCGCTGTGCCTAGTACTAGGCCTACTGCTATCGCCTGTGCTGCTATAAGCTTGTCTAGTGTCTGTGCTAGCTCTTCTGCCTGCTGTGGGATTAGCTCCTGTAGTCCTAGGTGTGCTTGGATTAGTGTGATGCTTGCTACTGCTATGGTGAAGCATGCTACTACTATGATGTAGTGCTGCTTTTTCTCTGCCTCTGTCCTCAGGAATATTACTCTGAGCCTCCTCCCGAACTCTGATGTGCTCCTCAAAGCCTCCTGTAGGCTTGCGCCGGAGTTCAGAGCTTCCTCAAGCAGCCTTAGGAGGCTTGATGTCTCCACGTGCCTCACTGCTCTCTGCATTGCCTTAAGCGTCCTGCTGTAGGGTGCTGAGAGCTCTGCCTGAGCTTTAATCCTCTTGAGCGCCTCTTTTAGTCCGCTGTACTCTGCCTGCACCCTGAGGACAGCTTTGCTCAGCGTCCTACCTCCAGCCAGCTCAGCGCTGATGTCCTCTAGGAGCTTAGGTAGCTCTATTGCCTGCTGGTGGAGCTTCTCCTCTTCTCTAGCTACCACAAGGTAGCATAAGCCTAGTGCTAGACCTGCTACCTCTAGGCTCAGGCCTGCTGCCAGCATCATGCTGCTAGCTGCTAAAGCTATAGCCCAGCTTACAGCTACAAGCTTCCTCGGTAGCCTATAGAGCTTGGGTTGCCCTCTGAACAAGGCTATGAAAGCTGGTGCAGGGAGCACTACCACCATGATGAACGGCATCAGGTCTAGCTGAGCTAGCTCAGCTACAGCCTTGAACACATATACTAGAGCAAGCACAACTGGGAAGACAACCATCACTATGGTGTATGTTGTGAGGAGAAGCATGTGTCTTCTCGCTGCAGCTTTAAGCTGCTCTTCTATAAGAGTGCTCTGCTCCTCTAGCTCACGCCTCAGCATATCTATGGTCACCTCCCCTCTCCCAACATAGTAGTCTAGAAGCCTCTCCAGTAGCTGCCTCAGCCTCCTAGATGGGCATAAGTCTATGCTTAGCTTAAGCCCTCTCATAGGCCCTAGATGCCTCACGTGAGCAGCTGCTCTGCTCAGCCACCTCCTCGCTTTTCCTCCTGAGGTTCTAGCTGCAGCCTCGAGTGAAGTGGAGAGGTTCTTTCCAGCTGTGAACAGGATCCAGATCGCTCCCAGTACATGCCAGAGCTTGTGGTCAAGCTCCTTACCTAGAGACCTAGCCTCTAACCTGGGTGCTAGCAGGCTCACTGGGACAGCTATGAGTGGAAGCATCGCCAGTGGTAGAGGCGCTCTCGCCATGTAGCCTACTGCAGCTGCAAGTGAGGCTGCAGCTAGAGCTGTGGACAGCAGCTCCTTAGCAGCATCCTCAGGCATCTTGTCAGCTAGGCTCCTAGCCAGCTGGCTCTCAGGGAAGAGTCTACAGGCAATCCTGTATGCCAGCCTAGGCTTAGGGATCAGCTCCTGAGCCTCCTCACCTTCTCCTCCCAATCCCTGAGCACCTCTCTCATGCTACATCCTCTTCTCTCAGCTACTCTCGCTAGGACTCTGCTGTCCTCAACTCTCCCCTCAAGCCTCCCTCCCCTAAGCTTAAACAGGCTCCTGGCTTTCACAAGCATGTTTTCAGCCTCTGTCTCAGCTATCTCAGCTACAAGCCTCCTGCCCTCATGGATTCTCAGCAGCACTATGACTCTGAACATGGCTGCCTGCTCTGGAGTAAGGCTGAGAGGATGGCTTAGGAGCCTCCTCAAGGCATCTTGGACTGAGATCGCGTGGAAGGTAGCAAAGCCAGTGCGGCCCATTGCTATGAACTGAGCTAGGATCCTCGTCTCCTCTCCCCTAGACTCTCCTATGATGCAGTAGTCTGGACGCATCCTGAGCACGTCACGCATGAGCTCAGTGAACCCTATCTCTCTAGTTGACCCTGAGCCAGGCCTAGTGACGAGCTGGATCCAGTTCCTGTGTTCAAGTGCTATCTCTGGGGTGTCCTCTACAGTTATTATAGACTTGTCCCATGGGATGAGCCTGAGCAAGCTTGAGAGGAATGTCGTCTTACCTGACCCTGTCTCCCCAGCTATGAGCCCTGATATCCCCTCCTCTACGAGAAGCCAGAGGTAAGCTGCTGCCTCAGGTGTTATTGCATGCTGCCTCACCCAGTCCCATAGAGTGAGCTTACGCCTCACATACTTCCTTATGACAAATGCTGTACCACCCTCTGAGATCTCATATCCCAGGGCTGCCTGCACCCTCTCTCCACTAGGGAGCTTGCCTTCGAGGCGTGGGCTCGCGAGGCTCACCTGCTTCCCACATAGCTCAGCCATCTTAAGCACAAGCTCCCTGGCCTCATCCTCAGTTAGCTCCACGTTGGTGGGAAGCCAGCCAGTTAGCCCTGAGAGCATGACCCATAGCCTCCTATCCCCTCTGCTAGGGAGCTTGATGTCCTCTATCTCAGGGTCCCAGAGCAGGGGAGTAAGCTTCCCAAGCCCCTCCATGTCCTTTAGGAGGTGGTATGCTGCTGCCCTGAGGAGCTGCTTAGGTGGATTCCAGCCTCTAGCCTTCACAGCTCTGGCTACAGCCTCCTTTATGAGCTCACGCACAGGCTTAGAGCCGAGCCTCCCCTCTATGTAGCTCTGCAGCTCTCTCATCAGCCCACTTGGAGGCGGCGGTATCTCTACTAGCCTATACTCTCTGCCTACAGTTCTCCAAGCACAGCCCTCAATGAGCTCAAGCCCTCTACTGGTGGGCTCGAAGGAAGCTTGGTATAGCTCATCTGCCCTTCTATTTCTGCCTCTGCTTCTCCTCAGCTTCAGCTAGCGACACCTCCACTCCCAGTAGCTCAGTAAGCAGCCTGAGCCCTCTCACTCTATGCTCCCCTATCGTCACCTCCTCCCCTCCTTCTCTCGATAGGATCGCTGCCATTGCTGTAGTGATGGCTGCAGCAGGAGCTCCTGCTGCAACATGCTTAGGTGCCGAAATGGACGCTGGGAGACAGGGGAGCTTAAGCAGCCAGCTCACTAGTAGCGCTAGCATGAGAGGTAGAGCTACTGCAATAAGCCAGCCTACTATCCTACTCGAGTGCTGTCTAGTAGAGGCTTCAGCTAGCATAGCGCTAGCTATGAGAGCCACTGCCACTACGTATGCTGCCATCACTACGCTCTGATCTCCTGTAAGCAGCTGCTGCGCTAGCAGCCAGACAGCTGGTGTTGCTGCAATCAGCTGTGGGAGAGGATAGGCCTTAGGCTTGAGCCCGCATGCAAGGAGCACAGCTGTGACAGCTGGGATAGGCCAGGGGAGCAGCCTAGCTCTAGACCAGTAGGACTCTGGGAGAGGAAAGGCAGCTGCTATGGCAGCAGGTAGCAGCAGAGCTATGTAGAGCAGCTCCCTCTCCCTGTCCTCTCCCCTGTACAGCTCATGTTTGAATGAAGCTGCTATAGCAGCAGGGAAGAAAGCCATTACCAGGTAAACTAGCGCAGCTTGGTTAAGCACGTCAACTGCGCTGTCGAAGCTCAGCTTCTCAATGTGCTCAAGCAACTCACTTGGGATCCTGCTGCTAGCATAGCTCACCCAGCTATCCTCGAGCTCAACTGGTGTGTTAAGCAGCATGAGCCCAGCATGGAAGCACACTATACCCCAATATAGGAGGACAGCTGAGGTGGCTGCAGCAAGTAGACCTAGCTTAGCTCTCAACTACCCACCTCAATCAGCACGTAAGCTGGGAAGGGGAGGAGCACTACGGGAACTCTGCAGCCTGCTGCCTCCACCACATAGACGCCAGGAGCGAGGTTAACTGGGCTTGTAAAGCTGAAGCCTACTACTGTGCCCTCAGCTCTCCCTGATACATAGCGGCCCTTAAGCGAATGCTTCACGCTGAATGCTACACCAGGCTTCGTCACGGTTAGCTCACACTTCTCTCCAAGCCTCCACCACCATCTCACTGGGATAAGCTCACTCAGGCTAGGTGGCATGCCAGCTGCCACCATGAGCTCAGCTGAAGCCTCAGCCCAGAGGCCACCAGGGCCAGTGTAAGTGGATCTGAGCTCATACCTCCCAGGGCTCAGCTCCTCTGGTATGAGCCACCTAACTCTATAGAGGGTATAGCTCATGTCGACTGGGGTAGCCCCAAGCATAGCTACTGGTCTGCCTCTACTGTCAAGTAAGGTAGCCTCAACCTTGAGGGCAGGTGGAGCTGGCTCGCCTCTCTCAAACATGAAGGCTAGGTAGACTTCAAGCCAGTCTCTAGCGTAGAAGGCTCTCCTATATGGTATGGCGAAGCCCTTCAGCTGTCCTCTCGGAAGCTGGACTGGCAGCATGGCGTTAGCCTCCACCCTCCTGGGGCTAGGCTTAGCCTCAAGCTCACACCTGAAGCCCCCGAGCATGTAGACTAGCTTAACCCCGCCCTCAAGCCTCATCTCCATCTCATATGGCTGAAGCCATCTTCCAGCTCTGCTCCTGAGGTCCTCAAGCTCCATGTCAGACTCCAGGTACTCTGTAGCAAGCGGTGTTAAGGATCCAGCGAGCCCTAGAGCAAGCTGCTTGCTCCCATGCCACCTCGGCTCCATGGCAGAGAGCCCAGCTAGTAGCATGACAGCTACCATCACTGATGCAATTAAGGCTTCAGCTGGAGCCAGATCCAACTCACCCACCTCTAAGGTTCCCTACTCTCACCTCATCTCCCTCAATCCAGAGGACCACTGCACCAGGTGAGATCCTATAGCTGCCCTTAACCAGCTGGGAGCCATGCTCGACTGCAGCAGAAGCCCATAGAGCTCCTGATGAGGCCCTAGCCCACACGTGGGTCTCATTCACCTCTATGATGTCTACTAGGTACCTCGGTAGCGTGATGTACCTCCTGCCTAAGCTGGCTCCAATCCTGTGAGCTTCAGTCACCAACTGGATCTCTCTTGCAATGAGCTCAGCAGCCTGCTGAGCCTGCCTCCTCAGCCTGAGCCTCACGAGGGCAGGCCTAAGCCCAGCCAGGGCAGCCAGGGCTCCAAGACCAGCTAGCACAAGCATAGAAGCCAATAGAGGCTTATAAAGGCCTCCACGCCTGAGCTTAGCCAGCTCCAGCATGCTCAGCCACCCCACACCTCTACCTCAACAAGAGCCTGCCTGAGCTCCTCACCTAGGCCTATGGCAGCTGGGCTCCTAGCTGAGGCCCCAGCCCTCCTGACCCTAGCTCCAGCCTCAGCATAGAGCTGGAACCTCCCTAGCTGCTGGCTCCAGACGTATACTGCTATCCTAGCATGCTTCCCCTTTAGCCCGAAGGCCTCTTCAAGCTCTTCCTCACTCATTGAAGCTAGCCTCCTAAGCTTCACCTGGTCTATCACATATGAGAGTGCTCCCTCCTCTCCCTCAATGCAGAGGCCTGGGTCAGGTGGCATCCTAGACCAGTTTCCAGGAGTCTCGAGGAGCTTCTTCAATATGGACTCAGCTAGAGGCTGCAGAGCCAACTGCCTTACTTCAGCTCTCCTCCCTACCTCTCTGAGGCCATAAGCTGCTACCCCAACCACTATGCTCATAGAGATGAGGAAGCTCATGGCTCTATGCATCTAGGCCACCTCCACCAGAATCCTGGCCTCTCCGCCAGAGTCTCTAGCTTACATGTAGCTTCCTCTTGGAGGGCTGGATGGCCTGTCAGGTGGCATCCTAGACCCATGCTGATGGGCTTCAGCACATATAGCAGGTAGCATCTGAGCCTGAACTCTGCATAGCTCACCTCTCTCATCCACCCTGCTGGATCTAGAGTGTAGAATTTCTTTCTGCTATTGTCATAGCCATATAGGACTATGGCGTGCCCTCCTAGATCTGGGATGAATACTCCAGCTATCAGAGGGTAGCCTTGGCTTAGGAGCCTCCTAGCTGTAGCGACCTTCTGCTCCTGCATGCTCACCCTGTACTCCTCTAGGGTGAACCCTAGAGACCTCAGGTAGGATATGAAGCCATATGTGGGCTCCCCCCACCCACCATGCTCTGCTATCTCCTCCTGAGATGGGAGGGGGCTACAGCTCCAGTAGTCTAGGAGCATCTGGATGCAGGCTGTCATGCACCATGGCTTCTCATGGATCTGCTCATGGAAGGAGACTCCCCTTATCACTAGCTCCCTGACCTCCACCATGAGCCTAGCTTCAGCTACACCCCTGTTACGCCACCTGTCCTCTGCCACAGCTCTAAGGTGTACTCCATCATCAGCTAGCCCAGCTCTCAGAGCCTCTAGCCCAAGCTCCCAGGGGAGAGTACAGCTCCATGTACCTCCCTCTGAGAGCTCCATGCTGACACCTCTACTCAAAGTTCCTGTGCTATCGGCTCCATAGTATAGGGTTACAGCCAGTATCTGTGAGCTATCTTCGACCACAGCCTCAGCTCTCACCTCCTCTAGCTGGAGACCTCTGACGAGATACCTCCTATACTTCTCTATGATGATCTCGCTGAAAGTGAGCTTCTGGGGCTCAACCCTCAGCTCCACCTCTGGGATGTCATATGCGAAGAGCTTAAGCTCCCTGACCTCAGCTTCCCTACCTCTAATGCAGTAGACTCTCATGGTAGCCTCCCTCTCAGGAGCCTTAGCTAGGCTCACGTAGGCCTTGAAAACGCAGCCTCTGAGCTCAGCCGTGTAGTTACGGCCCATGAGCTCAACCAGCACCATGTCAGCTGACGTGTTCACCTCAACCTCTAAGACGTCTCCTATCCTAGCCCTCCTAGGGCAGCTGACAGAGTACACAGCTACATCGGAAGCAGATGGTGTAGCTGATGGCGTAGGTGATGGAGGTGGCGTAGCTGTGATGGATGTAGGAGTAGGGACAGGGGCAGATGTAGGTGTCATGGTAGGTGTAGCTTCAGCTTCACGTGTAGAGGTAGCCTCAGATGTAGGTGTAGGCTCAGAGGCTTGCCTCTGGCCTAAGCAGCCTGATAGGGCTGTGAGCAGCATGAGTGTGAGGGCTGAAAGCACCCTAGCTGCCCCAGCCAACCTCCACCACCTGACCTAGGCTCCTAGCCCAAGCCTCAAGAGAGCCTCCAGCTCTAGAGAGGCATGGGCCACTGATGCCAGGTAGAGGGCTGAAGCTCAGGCTCCAGCCCTCCCCCACCAGCTCAGGAGAGAGCTTCACAGCGAAAGCAAGGAAGGTGCCATGAGGCTCAACCCAGAGCTCAGTCAGCTCACTCCTGTACAGCAAGGTGGCATCCTCATACCTAGGAGGCTTGAGCAAGATGAGCTTCAGTGCTGTTGAGTTCCCTACTAGGATGCATCCCTCTGGGAGGGCAAGAGACATGTAGACTGTTGTGTTAGGGCCCTGCTTTATGGCAGCCTCAAGCATCTGCTGGAGCTCTAGGCTCAGGCTCTCAGCTTCCCTGAGCCTCACCTCCTGTATTCTCGAGGAGACTATGGGAGCATATAGCTTGACGGCTGCTACCAGAGCCCCTACTGCTACCAGGAGCAGCATGCCCTCAGCTGCAATAGACTCCACTCACCCTCACCTCCAGCTCAGCCACCTTCTCTCAGCAGGCTGCTAGCCCACCTGCCAGCTTCAAGCTCACACATGATGCTAGGGTATACCACCCTATACCTGTCTGCTTCATCTGGAATGCTATTCTCGTTTAGGTCAGTCCACTCTAGGACTATGATAGAGGCTGGGAAGCTGATGTGTCTCCATGGCCTCTGGCTGAGCCAGAACACTCCTGCTAGTGTGCCATATCTTGTGTTCCCCCATATGAGGAGGGTGCGCCTGTAGCAGCTCTGGAAGCCCAGGGTGTAGGCTAAGAGCAGCACTTCAGCTTGAGATGGCAGCCTATCTGTCATGGCGTGAGGGCAAGTGTACTCTCCAGTGAGAGCTATCAGGCAGTAGTCTCTATGCAGGTGCCCTCTCCTCCTGAAGTCAGTTCTGAAAGACGTGTCCCATAGGGGCAGGATGAGCTCCACCTCCCTCTCGTCTAGCCTGTACTCTATGATCTCAGTGCAGAGGCGACGTGTCTTCTCGAGGAGCTGAGCTGACCCAGGGTTTCTGAGCGGGCCTCCGAGGAGCACTCTGCTCGTAGCGTTCTCAGCTAGCTTTAGGGTCTCTTTTAGGAGCCTCAGGGCCTCAGTGTCTCCGGCTCCAGCTATAGCCTTAAAGCCTAGAGCCCACTCCTCATTTAGGATGTTGAGTGGTTCAAGCCACCCTGGTGCCCAAGGGAACCTTATGGCGACCTCTACTGCATTAGGTGAAGCATAGACCCTGCCCCATGCTCCTACTGTAGCTAGCACAACCCCCCAGCCTCTCCCTCTAGGATCTATGGTGAGGCTCCACCCTGTAGCTTCAGCTCTCCACACACTCAGCTCCAGCCTAGTGGGCTCCTCTGGCTTGATGTAGCTAGGTGAGAACAGAAGCCAGCACTCCTGCTGCGTAGCCAGCTCACCCTCATCTGGCTCTCCAGTAGGCTGGCTAGGTAGCATCCTGAATGACCAGGGGTATATCCAGGAGAGCCTATACTCCACTAGCTTCAAGCCTCCATGCAGCCTGAGTTCAAGGTGGTGTATAGGCCCCTCTATTGGCGAGGCTCTACCATCTGGGTGGAGAAGCCACAGAGAGAACACTGTAGCCTCTGCCTGACTGCTTACCCCCATAGATCCAGGAGCTCCTTCCACATACCTCCTCATGTATGGGAAGTATGGTGAGGCATAGATGTAGAAGCTGCAGTCTAGGGTGAAGGAGGCGTTCTCAGAGCTCACTGAGGCTTCATTGAAGCGCACGTGCCTCTCGAGATAGCTCCTGTCCACGTATATGCCTTTAACTTCCTCAACCTCCATGTGAGCGCGCCAGGTGTGCTCGCTAGCTGAGGCTCTAGGCCTAGTGAAGGCTGAGGTATAGTACATTGGGGCAGCCCCCATAGACATCAGGTAGGCTGAGATAGCTCTGAGCACCCTCTGCCTCACGTATCCTGGGCTGCTCCAGTCTCCCTCGCTCCACACTGGCTCATAGAGCTCAGCTAGCTCCCTCCACTTACCCATCTTGAGGAGCTCTAGGATCCTAGATGCCTCCTCTGCGAGAAGCTCACCATGCTCTAGGGCTGGAGCGTAGCTTCCAGTTCTCAGGTTGAACCTTGCTAGCTGATATGTGACTCTATACCTGATGGTCCAATTTGGGTATATGTCTACAAGCCACCAGGTATAGAGGTCTAGACCTGAGGCTGAAGCCCAAGGCTGGCTCCATGTGAATGTGAGCTCAGTGAGCATAAAAAATGTGGGGGTGAGGAGGGCAGGCACCCATAGCATGAGCCCTAGCTTTCTCCCAGGCTTCATGCTACCCACCCCCCCAGCAGAACCTCTCCTCGACTCGTGGAACCCACTTCCACAAGACTCTGTAGCGCTCTAGCGTCGTGATGTAGACTGTTATATGCCAGGTTGTGACCTCAGTCACTAGCTTCAGCCACCTGTGGGTCACTATCCTCGTTATCCTAGTGGTCTTCGTGTACTCGACTATCCAGCGTCTTCTCTGAGAGTCATAGTATCTCCTGACTGTGATGCTCTCATCCCTCCTGACCTCCACCTCCTTCCCAAGATACCTCCTCTCAGCTCTGGCTTCAACCACCTTCTTTCTCTCAATGCTCTTCTCAGTGTCCTCTCCAAGGTATATGACCTTCCTAGTGAGCCTATAGCTTAAGGTCTTCTTGACCCCATACTTGAGAGGCCACCCCTCTCTTATCCACTCCTCTCCTCTGAGGCTTGTGCCATAGCTCCCCAGCCTCTCCAGCTTTGGCTCCTGGACCCATGCTCCAGTCAGCTTGAAGCTGATATCAGCCTTAGCTATCTTCCTCCCATAGACATACTCCTGGCCTCCAGTCAGGTCCTCCCATCCTTCCGGGAGCTCCCAGTATAGCCCTGTGACTCTGAAGCTGAGCCTATGGAGGCCCCTGGCTATGCTCCCCAGCGTTGCCTCATATACGCCCTCTATGGAGCCCTCTCTCCAAGCTTCGATATGCCCTCTCTTAGCCTGCTCATCAACCCACCCCTCAACCACATACCTCGCTACAACCCTACTACTAGAGTCCTTGCCATACTCCATGGCATGGTAGGTTAAGGTGAGCTTGATGCACCTCCTTGTGCCCTCAGCCCACCTATCTACTTGCTGCCTAGCGTATATGTGTAGGATTGGATACCCATCTAGGTAGGCTTCTATGCTCCTAGCGTAGGGAGGCTGCCTCCCTGACTCCAACTCTACTCCACTGACCTCCAGCCTGAGAGTCGCGTTATAGATGTCAGATGTGGCCTCTAGGAGCCACTCCTCCATGCCCCAGCACCTAGATGAGAGATCGACTAGCCTTGGGGCTGGTGATGGCGGTATAGGTGGTGTCTCAGTAGTCCTTACAGTCTTAGCTATGGTAGCTCTCACAGCTCTCGTAGCTCTAGCTGTGCTCGTGGACCAAGCTGTCTCCTCAATAGTCTTCCTGACGACTCTAGTCCTCGTCATAGTGACTGTGGGGGTCAGAGTAGCTGCTGGAGCTGCCTCCTGCCACGTCTCTGGCTTCGGTAGGCTCCTCCCATCTGTCTTAGCCGTCATCTCTTGAGTATACCAGCCTATGCATGGATCATATTTCTCTAGGACTACATGCCAGAAGCAGTATGGTAGCTTCTGAGATGACACTGCCTGCACTATAAGGACACCACAGCCACCTGGCGGAGGAGGCTGTAGCCAGTAATCACTGGCAGGAAAAGCAGGAATGATGCTGCGATAGTTCTCTTCAAGCCACTCCTGTGTCCCAGGGTCTGGCTGTGGCATGCTTCTGTAGCCTGGAGGCAGCCCAGGTAGGGTGTATGCATGCTGCAGTGGCACTATTGTGAGCGTGATTGCTGCCATCAGAGCTAGCATCCCTGAGAGCCTCGCCTTCAACCACTCACCTCCAGCTCACCTCTCAGGCTAGCTTCTCCTGCCAGCTGCCTAAGCTGCCTCTCCCATAAGGCGAGGGCAGTGTCAGCTAGAGCTGATCCCTCAGGCCATGCTTGAAGCATGCTTGACCTCAAGCTTGGGGATACAAGCCATAGGACCACTACCTCCTTAGACTCGCCTTCTGATAGCCATGTTGATGCCTCCTGGCTCCCATACCTGAAGCCGTCTACCTCTATCCACACAGCATCTGGGTCAGCATGGAGGACAGCTAGCGTGTCAGCTCCAAGGTTCTGGAGCACATATCCCACTAGGACATATGCCTTAGCTCCAGATGGTAGTGTAACTAGTATGGTGTCTCCTGCAAGCTTATATGTCCAGTTTGCCCATGCTGGTGTCAGCGAGAGCTCTAGAGGCCTCTCTAGAGAGCCTGAGCCAGCTGCCTGTAGGGTGCTCTGGAGGAAGCTTCCACCACACCACACTCTGTAAGCTAGTGTTATGGTCCTAGCTGGGCCTGCTACACTCAGCTCTAAAACCTCAAGCTTCATCCCTCTCTCTACTAGAGTCTGGTTCACAGCTTGACATGTCTGCCTGAGCGCCTCCTCTGCTTCTATGACTGTCCCCTGGCTGCCAGCTGCCTCCTCGACAGCTTGCTTAAGCTGGAGTGTTGCGTCTCTGAAGCCCTCATATATTGCTGGCTCGCTCCTAGAGGCAGAGGGCACTAAGGTGAGGATAGCTGCTGCAATGGCTAGAGTAGCTAGGAGGCCTAGTGTAAGAACGACTCCATAGCCTCTCCTAAGCATAGTCTCACCTCTCATGCTCCTCCACCAACAGGACTTCACCACCTGCTGAAACATAGGCTACAAGGTATGGGTGAGGTGGTATACTGGGATAGCTGCTCTCTAGCTGCTGGAGGCTCCAGGAGTCCCAGAACACCTGCCAGACGATGGGAGGCCAGTCTACTTCAGGGTAGGCTTCCCTAAGGGCTTGGAGCTCCGTCGAGTTCAGAGGATGAGGGAAGCACTCTGCCTGAGGATGCCTCGATGTGAACTCCCTGACCTTAGGGTCACTTAGGCTAGCTAGGATCGCCTCCCAGCTTGAGTCCACGTCTCCTGCCACCAAGCTCGTGAGGTCAGGCTTCTCTGAGAAGAGCCTCTCAGCTAAGCCTCCAGCTAGCGATGCTGCAGCAGCTATGCCTGCAGCTAGCAGGATCGCCAGCCCCACAGCTCCACGCATATCCAAGCAACCACCCTAGCAGGTGGGCGCCCCAGCTTCGGGGCTCTGCCCCCTGGAGCTAGGCTGCTCCATGCCTTCATCAGGGTGTCCAGCCTGCTTGCCCAGTGACTCCAGCTGGCCCACTGACTTCAACAAAGTGTGATGTAGTTGGGTCTACTGGCTGGAAGCCTAGTGTCACTGCTTCTCCTGGCTTGAGCTCCTGGAGCCTAGCCTCACCTCTGACCTCTGTATCTATGATGACATGCCATGTGCCAGCTGGTATGGTGTCAGGCCCTAGGTTCCTGGCTGTAACCTGGCCATCTGGGCTGAATGCTGCTATCTCTACTCTGGCAGCTACCCTAGTTGAAGACTTAGCTACCCTAGCTACCATCAGCCTCATAGGCTGGCTGAGAGCTGCAGCTAAGGCTACACTCAAGAGCATCAGCGCGACAACTATGGCAGTAGTCTGCATTATGGCACCACTATGGGCTATAGACGTACTGTGCTGTCGCGCCAGCTGGCCCACTAACCTCTATAACATAGGTTATGCCCTCCTGGAACGTGAAGGCCCCTGGGCTTAAACCTAGAGTCTCACCTGGCTCCAGCCTACCTAGGCTAGTAACCTGGTTTACGACCTGCCCATCAACCACAACCTCCCAGTTCCCATCAGGTATCACAGTAGTCCCAGTGTTCTTCACCACAATATTCCCATTTGAGTCAAGCCCTATGATCTCCACTTGAGCTGCGCTAGCTACACCAGCCATCTTCCTCCCTGCAAGCCTTATCTGCCCCCTCAGCACACCATAGGCCAGCAGAGCCCCAGCCACACCCACCACCATCAAAACAACAGTCACAACCAGAGTACTGATCCCACTCCTCACATCAGTCACCTCCAACAGCCCTACAGACGTAAACCTATATACCAGCAGAAGCTAAGCCTACCAGAGGATAGCATACTGCTAGCAGACAACACAGCAGCCAGCAGCTAGGTTCAGCCTCCTCCAAGCAGCATAATCAAGCTAGCATACAGCCTAACATGCAGCAAGCTCATGGAGCACATGTGTAAGCACTGTAACACGTCAATACATCCAGCAGCTATAATATCAGCATGCTACATCGCTAAAGAAAACGAGCTCCATAGCTGCCAATAAGCTACATGGACTAGAAGCTGCAAGAGCTAACTAGAGGAGCTCACACTAAGCATAGACTGAAAACCAAGAGAAGCCTCCAGAGAGGTAGGCTACAGCAAGCGAGCATCTAGATAAAGCTTAGCACAGCTCAGAAAGCCTACATAACCCATGAGACGCAGCAGAATACTACATCACCACCAGATGCACCAGCGAATCGAGTACAGGAGGCAACTCTACACATACTCAGAGACCTAAAGCTAATCCTTAAGCTGCTATAGTAAGCCTTATTATGCATCTAGAAGCTTACCTACCTATGAGCAGAAAGACGCACGTAGCCTTCGCAATACTCTTAGTCATATGGCTCTACCCAAGGGATCCGCAGGCGCTCTTCTCACTTGGGCTAGTGGCAATTGCAGCAATGCTACCAGACCTAGACCTCATCCTCTCACCACTACCCGGAATATCACATAGGAAGACATTCCACAACATCTGGTTCCTCCTTGCATCAGCCTACGTCCTCCACGAGATCACGCCAGCATACACCTTCTACACCACCATGGCCGTGCTATCCCACTTCATACTAGACTCACTCACCAAAACAGGCGTAGCATGGCTATGGCCGCTATCAAAGCAGAGGCTAAAGGGCCCACTGAAGACAGGAGGCCTAGCAGACAAGCTGATGCTAACAGCATTCACAGCAGCATCAGCATATCTAGCAGCAAAGGCAGTAGCACCAACACTCCCATGACGCCACCTAACACAAAGCAGAGCAGCATTCACAGCCTACTCTACCAAGTTCCGCCTCTAAGAATATGCCCAGCAGCAATCTTCATACCCTCAACTCGGCTACAGCTAGCAAGCTAGCTTCACCTCTACCACCAGCCGAACTTTCTCAAGCTATAGCTATACATGCCATGTAACATGGGGTTAGGCTTCCATGCTATTTTGCTCTACGATTTTGAGCTGTGTTAGGTTTGATGTGGTTTTTACCACCCATATGCCTCTCTGCTCTGCTTCTTTGATGGCTTCCTCACTAGCCCAGAGGACGTATAGCACCTTGATGACTTTAGGCTTTAAGAGTTCTGGGTGCCTCCTCTGGAGTGTAGCTATTTTCCTGTCTAATGCTCTTACTACCCTGATGCCAGCTCTTGTAGAGACCTCACCTACTACACATAGGTCTCCCGTGGCCCCATAGATGTTTACCTCTAGATCAGGCTTGATGAGTGGCTTAAGCTTGACTTGAATCCCTTCTCTGTGAAGCCTATACTCTAAGACTTCTCTAGCCTCCTCCTCTAGGGTCAGTGATGTCCTCTCTACATAAGCTCTTATCTCAGATACCTCCCTGTGAAGCTCTCTGAGCTCAGAAATCACCTCGTTGAACTTCCTGTCGTGCTCATCTAGCCTGCCGAGGATCTCATTGAACTTCCTGTCGTGCTCATCTAGCCTGCCGAGGATCTCATTGAACTTCCTGTCGTGCTCGTCTAGCCTGCCGAGGATCTCATTGAACTTCCTGTCGTGCTGCTCGGATCTATACCTGAGATCTGCTAGCTCTCTTAA
>JAVCBW010000021.1:0-7685 GCA_037917675.1 Thermoproteota archaeon | reverse complement strand
GATGGCCATCGTAAACCTAGTTAACATGCCACTAATGTTCACAAGCAACACCTTCTATCCAATACCACTAATGCCAAGCTGGATACAAGCTATAGCGAGAGTCAACCCAGTAACACATCTAAACAACGTCATAAGACAGCTGACAATCCTGCCTCTAAACACACAAACCCTCCTAGCAGAGCTAGCCTACCTAGCAGCCTTCACAGCAGCAGCTGCTGCCATAGGCATGATACTCTCCCAAAGATACCTCACCAAGTAAGCAGCCTAGAGAGTAGCTGTGAGAGCAGCTACAAGCACATCTGGAGCTGAGTCAGGGCGCAGGATGCCAGAGAGGAGCACGAGCTGAGAGGAGAGATCAGCGTGGCCTACAGGTTAGGCTGCCATGTGTGCTGCTAGAGCCTGCAGGTTTAGTAGTGAATGAGCTACCATGCTTGGAACTATGGTCTTCCACTTGAGTACAGAGTAGCCTAGCACCAGTGCTACTAGGAGTATGGTTGGAAGCATGGGCTTAGGGACAGATTTGAAGTGTAGGAGAGCAAATGCCAGTGAGGATGCTGCTAGAGCCTTATACTCCCCATATGCTCTTAGCCCAGCTAGTATGGCACCCCTGAATATCAGCTCCTCTGCTACTGGTGCTAGAGCTAAGAGGACTGGTATCGCGAGTAGAGGTGAAGCTCCTGCTATAGGAGGCTTATACTCGACTTCACATACACGTGTAGTGAGAAAGCCTCCAGCTAGCTGTACACCAGTGCACACAAGAGACAAGAGTATGCCTCTACTCAGAGCTCTCTCTGCTCTCAACAGCTCTCTGAGCTCACCTCTCCTAGAAGCTGGTAGAAGACAGAGGACTGCAGCCAAGTCTCCTACCCCACCTGAAGCTACAGCTAGGTTCCCGCTGCTCAGCCACCCTGAGGCCAGGTGGTATGCTATAGAAGATGCTACAGCCAGAGCAATGACCCCTAGCACACCAGCTGCAGCTAAAGCTAATCCTCTCATAGCATCCTCAAGGGAAACCGCCTTAAAAACATGCTCTAGAGCTTAAGCATCCAGCATCCTCAGCTAAGCTATGGCTTCATCTGGCAGCCGCCAGAAGCCCCCGATACCTATCATAGGCTATCCTAAAGCCTAGGAGAGCCTATCCACCTGAGCTCTGCCATATGCTCAGGTGGAGCCATGGAGCTGCTGGAGGTCGACGACAGAGTATGCTGACCTCAGGGAGGAGGAGTCTAGGGCTTAAACACGCTGCAGGAATGCTTGTTGGAGGGAAGACGCTGGTGATAGAGCCTAGGAGCTGGATGATGTGCCTCGCGAGAGGAGGCTGAGGGCTCAGGTCAGGTCTTAGAGGGCAGTATAGTAGAGCTCACCTTAGTGTAAGCTGCATGTATTCTGTGAGCTTCCTCTGCTTGCTGTAGTTTCTAGCTATCGTTGAGGCTTTGAGGATGAGCTCTAGGCTTGCCTTAAGCCTGCTTGCCATCAGGCTTAGGGCCTCCATCAGGCTCCTAGGCCTCTCAGGCCTTCTCCTCAAGGCGTTTCTGATGCTCTCTCTTATCTGCCAGCAGCCAACTGGAGCATAGTACTCAGGCCTAATCTCCCTTACAGCTAGTATGGTAGCTTGCCTCCTGATCTCATTGAGGTACTCTAGGATAGGCAGCCTCATCGCATAGTGTCCTCCATCCATCACTCTGAATCCCCTTGCATGCAGGGTCTCGATGTTAGAAGCCACATAGGGCTCTCCGCCCTTGACCCACACGCTCCTAGGAAGCCAGACCTCTAGGACTTCAAGCGTGTACACGCCTGGTAAGAGCAGGATCTCATAGTGGTTCCCAATGTAGTCTACGTGGAACAGTAGGGGGCTTCCAAGCTCCCTATAGCAGCTGACCTTCTTCTTGAGCTCGTCACCGAGCATGCTGTCAACAGCTGTTATAGCCCACCTCGTTGGGACAAGCCTCCTCTCCCCCCTAAGCCCGAGGAGCCCAGCTTGGAGGAGCCTAGTTACATGGTAGACTGACACACCAGCCTTATAGAGCTCAGCTACAGCAACCCTAGCCTTAGCATCAGAGTCCTCTACCAGCTGGTCGACCCTCCTCGGGACATGTGGGTTACTGACTCTAAGGCTCTTAACCCACCCACTAGGCCCAACTGGCGCCAGAACCCCATCAAACCAGAGCTTGAGCCTAGGAGGCCTGGAGAGCTCAGCCTCCGTGTAGACAGGCCTAGAGGAGAGCGAAAGCTCCCTGACAGGCTCGAGAAGCCTGCTCTCAGATGGGTGCTTCACGCTCACAGTGAAAAAAGAGTAAACCTGCATAGACCTAAGCCTGATTATGTCCTCTAGCCTAAGCCTCCCCCACCAGCTCACTGGGTCATCGTAGCGGGAGGCATCGTCTGCAAATGGCACGACAGAGGGCCCAACCCTAACCCTAGGGTAGCCCCACTCACCAACGAGAGCAGAGGGAGGAGAGTCACCATGCAGAAGCAAGCCACCAACCTTATCTGAGACCTCAATCTGGCTCCTAAGCCTCAAGAGTATAGGGCAAACAGGCCTACCACAAAGCCTCCTACTACCCTTACACGAAGCACATAAGCTCCAGCTGGCTCTCACAGGCAAGCAAACCACCATCCCTAGCACATAGAGCCTCCAGCTATTTAACCTCATCTAGCTATGCTCCAAGAGAGCTCTAGGCCTCCAGCCTACCTTGAGCTAGAACCTTCCTCCTATAGAGCAGGAGCCCTACAACCATCAGCGCCCAGAAGGCAAGCCATACAGCTGCCGACTTCAAAGGAAGCCTATCTCTATAGAGCGACAAGCTCAGCCAGTATATAGCCCGGAAGTCTCCCTTTGACCTATATACCTTGAACCCGCCCTCAACCTCCACAGGAGCCCTCTCCTCCCATTCAGCCTTCAAGGAGAGCGGGTACATGACTCTCTCATGTACTGGCGCAGGGACGCGTGGAGCAACCGGTGGGATAGCTGAGATGCTGAAGTCCATCCTATAGACTGTCCTCCATATCTTAGGCTCATTGACAGCAACTCTCAGCCTCTCAACTACAGTAACTGATATCATGTCAGATTCACCTGCCTCAAGCCTCCCCTCAACCAGAACCCCCCTTCTCTCCACCGATACTCTCAGAGGCCCATGTCTCATAGAGCATGCTTCCACTATGGGATACTGGAAGCTGCCGCCAACTCCTCTCTTATAGAGCCCCTCTAGGCGGAAGCTATATGACATAGCCTTCTCAGCCTCATTCTCCAGCTCAAGCGTCAAGTTCATGAAGGCTGTCATGTTCTCATAGATGACTGTAGCCATCCACCCTTCAACAACTCTAACTCCAGGCTCAGCTTGCGCCTCAACCTGAACTGGAGGCTGAAGCTGACATAGGAGCATGCAGCTGAGGAGAATGAGCTCTAAAGCACCCATCTTGCAGCCACCACCCTCAAAAGCAGAGATAGGAGGAGGAGTGGAAGAGAGTAGAGGATGAAGTCGATCTCCCAGGCTTCGACACCAGGCCTCTCCCTCCTAAACAAGCATAAAACCTTGCTGAAGATAGAGAGGCTCGAAGAGGATACAAGACACAGCATACATAAGTCAACTAGGCAGCAAGCTGAATAGAACCCAATAACACCTAGGCTACCATACTCTAAGACAACAGGTAGACCACTTCCAGCACAAAAAGACACGAAGCCCATAGCACCTACAGCTGAAACACAAACAAACATACCTAGGAGAGAAGCCATGTAAGCTACCATAGCATCACGTATGCTATCTATGATCAAGCTGCCAACATGGAACTCAAAGCCTAAGGCAAGATGATAGGAAAGCCTAGCAGGAAAGTAGTAGACTCCACTATCACCATAATCCAGGAAAGCTAGAGTATACCCTGCAAAGAAGCATCCTCCAGCGAAGAGGAGCATGACCCTACTCCACCTCACCTCTAGAACCCTCAGCCTAGGAATCCTCAACCCCATCCTCATGCCTACACCTAGATAGCAACTAGAGCCTACTAGCAGCATACTGTAGAGAGCAGGATTCTTAAACATTTACACAAACTAACCCAGCTTGAGGCTACAGCCACCTAGCTCCAAGGCAGCAGCTCAGAGAGCAGGGCATCAAGCCAAGCTACCAGCATACTACGAGTGCAACAGGCTCCTCAGCTAGACACCCACACATTCCACCACAAGCTCTCCGCCAGCCTGAGAGTAGCTAAGGTAAAGTAAGCTATGAAGGCGCCGAAAGCCAGGAGAAACACAAGCACCATGAGGAAGGCAAGCACCCTCCTACCAGCCATCACCTACCCAAGCAAAAGAAGCCTATATACCTTCACCATAAACCACAGCAGCATACACCTGCCAGCAGCCAGCTTCTGGTTTTCTTTAATATCGAGCATTTTCCAGCCCAATTTCTACTCCTGTAAACCTGATGCAAATACCCCCTACTGCTTCAGCTTCATTTCCAATCCTTTAGTTATATCTCCTTCAGTAATATGGGTTAGGCAGCCTTTCCCCCAATCTGTTCAAAGACAAGCTTATAAGCCTCCTTCCAGGGTGAATTTACCCTAACTTCGGATACAAAAGCATGTAAGAGTTAAGTATTTAAAGAGTTAGGTATTTATAGGATATCTCAATGACGTCAATTAGGTATCTTTATGTTCCAGTTATCCACTAGTTCACTCATCGTAGCTTTCGGTCTAGCTATAATCGGCTTACTGGTTACACTTATACTTTACCTAGCAAATAAAATGGATAAGCTAGGAGATAAGTTGGCTGGTAAAATAGATGAAATACCAGACAAGCTGGATGAGCTAGGAGATAAGTTGGCTAAGAAAATAGATGAAGTACCAGACAAGTTCTGGGGTAGATTCATAGATGCCTACAAACTTATGATGGAAACGAAAAAGAACCCTGGGTCTGAAGAGAGAAAGAAAATGCTACTGGAGAAGCTTAAAGCAAGAACCATAAGTAGGGAAGAAGCAGTTGAGCTAAGTGAAGTATTAAAGAAGGAAGCAGAGGAAAGAGAAAAACAAGGAGATTTTCTAGGGTTCTTAATAATAGTGGGAATCCTAATACTACTTGCAAGCCTATTAAGCAAAGAATAAGCAGGCAACAAAATGAAAGATGGATTTGGTTAGTTTAGTTGAAGAGTTGGAGAGGCAGAGGAATAGCCTAGATCTGATCATCAATTCTAGCACCTTAAAAGCTGTTCCAGACAGTGATGAAATAAGGCTTGCAATACCAGAATATGGTGAGTTCCCTCTGACTGATTGGGCTCACGGGCAGCTCGCAGATAAGCTTGGAATTCCAAGGAGATGCTACGAGAGAACGTGTGAAGCTGGCAAATGCGAGCTTTTAGCTGAGAACATTAATGCTTGGCTCCCAATTAGGGAAAGGAGGCTGATGAGGATTCTAGATGGGAGAATGAGGGCGTTTCTCTCTGACAGATACAGAATCATGGGTAACTATGACCTGGTGTTCCTTAGCGCTAGATGAGTTCAAGAGGAAAGGGTGTGTCGAGATCTTTAGGGTGGACTTAACTGAGACTATGCTCTACCTGAAGGCTATAGATAGAACATTAACAGCTTCAGTGAGGAATGGTGATGTTGTCTCAGGCGGGTTGATCACTAGGAACTCTGAGGTCGGAGCATCAGCACTAAGAGTTGGACCATTCATATTGAGGAGGGTCTGTAGCAACAGTTGATACTCGAGCATTCCCTGAAGATTCATCTAGAGGTAGGGAGACGCTTGAGATAGGTGAAGTAGACATGGTCATAATGGACCTGAGAGGTAGAGCTCCACTAGCTGCCTACGAGGTTAAAACTGGGGAAGCCGCGAGAATGGAGGCAGCCAATGCAGTCAGGAGGATCCACAGGCTTGGAGCCCAAAGCTGGCTTAGCAAGCCTGAAGGAGAAGCCACCGAGCTGCCAGGGGTACACGAGAGCCTAGGGCCTAGAGAGCTAGCTGAGATCGCCATGGAGGCTGCCTCACACAGCCTAAGAGGACAAGCGAAGCCTCATAGCCTACAAGCTAAGCCAGCGACACCCGCCTATAGCTGTGAAGGCAGCTGAGGCCAGCTGCTAGCTTCCTCCCTCTAGCTCAACCTCTGTGATATGAGGTTGCAGGCTCTCAGACCTATCGGGTGCTAAGCTTCGTCAAATAAGGGGCTTAGGGCTCTAGCTAGCTAGAGAGCAGGCTAGCTGATGAAGTCGAGGGCCACCTGGATACACCATGCTCCCTCACCTGAGATGAGGCTATAGCTAGCTTCATGGAAGCTGAAGCATGCCAGAGTAGTCTAGAGGAAGGCAAGCTTGATAGGGGACTCAAGTCAGAGAGGAGAGCTATCTAGATGATATGAGAGCCATCACTCTAGGAAGCCGCTTAAGGGAAGGCCTTAAGAAGCTCTGGAGCTATAGAGCTGGCAGATAGGATGATAGCTTCCCTCAGCTCTATGTGTTGTAGTGTTGGTAGGCCATAGGAGATGGTGGTGTTCTAGTGGGAGCGGGGGAATAGGGCTTTACACGTGCTTTGACCTCTGGCTTTGGCTTCGCTAGCTGACCTCTATCTCCCTCCACTCTCCTTTCTCGAGCTTCAGCAGCTTTAAGCCTGCTTCAGCCACCTTCTTGAGGAGTTTCCCTGGTGGGATGACTGCTTCAGGTGGGTGTACTCCAGGCTTCTCTAGCTCATGTGAGGCAAGCATCATGGCTCCTATGGCAGCTGGTATGGATGTAAGCCTCCACATCCTGTCTACCATCCCATAGGTTAGAGTTGCTTTCTCCCCCTTTAGCTTGCCTGAGATGTCTACTCTCAGGGCGCTTGCCTGGACTCCTCCAGCTCTGAACACGTCTTCTATGCTGTGTATGAGCTTGGATAGCCTCCTCTTCCTCTCAGCTGTCTTCGTGAGCCTTAGCTTCACGAATAGTGCGACTAGAGAGTTCTGCCACTCTGGGACTAGGGCGCCTTTAAGCGTGACTCTCTTGACTCTCAAGTACTTTGGTATCGTTATGGGCTCAGGGTGCCCTGTGTAGAAGACCTTGACCTCACCGAATGGCTTTGGGAATAGCTTAGGCTCCTTCCCGCTTCCAGCCTCAACCTCCTTGAGCTCTCCATCAAGATACATGGGGACCTTGCCTGTGCAGGCATGGAACACATGCATCACGACAGCAAGCCCCTTGGAGTCTGCTGCTGACCCAACCCAGCTTATGTCAATGCTCTCGCAGCTGTCAAGCTCCCCATAGCCCCTAGCTGCGAGGAGGTTACTCAGCCCAGGAGTCCAACCTAAGCCTGTTATGCAAGTTACACCAGCTCTAGCAGCCTCGCTGCTGAGCTCAAGCGAAGCCAAGGCTCCATCATAGTCATCACATATGTCAACTAGGGGTGCTTCAGCCTTGATAGCAGCCTCCATGACAGGCTTAGCGAACTCATAGAATGGGCCTATAGCTCCGATAGCAGAGTCAACTCCCTCCTTTCTCAAGGCTTCAGCTAACTCACTAGGCTTCCTAGCGTCAACCCTAATGCACTTAACCTTCTCCCTGAACTCACCTAGCTCACCTATAGGAGCCCTCTCAGGCTTCAAGTCGAAGACCACGACCTCCTCAACCTCACTTCGCTCAGCTAGGAACCTGACAGCACCAAAACCCATGTCACCAGCTCCACCTAAGACACCAACCCTCAACTAAAGCACCTCTACCACACCACA
>JAVCBW010000041.1:0-7713 GCA_037917675.1 Thermoproteota archaeon | reverse complement strand
TTCGCCCTCATGAGAAAGCCCCAAATACAGCTAAAGCCACCTAAGCAAGCTAAGCATCTAAAGAATCTAAGCAAGCCCCCATCCTAGAAAAGCAGCCTATCAGAAGCTTGGCTTCCGCTTGAGGGAGGTTAAGCCGGAGGCTATCTTTAGAAAGCATGGGATGCTGGTAGGTGGTGTAGGCGGGATCCCTGTTAGAGATGAGGCTAGGCTTCTGAAGCCTATCTAAGCTGCTCTCTGGCTGTGCTAGTGGAGTCTGAGGCAGATGTGCTCTAGCTGCTCGGTAGCTGGTGTGCTGTAGCCTCAGTAGCGTGGCTGGTAATAATATTAGCTGGGTGCTTTGGGGTGTGGTGTCCTAGCTGAGGAGAGCTATAGGCATCTTGCTGCTGATTGCTACGTCAGCTATCTGGGGTACTACCTTCCCTGCTATGAAGCTTCTGCTAGCTACTTTGAGTCCTCTAGTGATTATAGCAGTGAGGTTCACTATGGCATCCCTCTGCTTAGCTCCTTTCCTGTGGAGGAGAGCTAGCCTAAGCCTCCTCTACCCTGGGTTTAAGGTTGGGGTCTTGCTCTTTGCTGGCTTTCTTCTACAGGTTACTGGCCTCTCATATACTACGGCGTCGAAGTCAGCTTTCATAACAGGCTTGAATGTAGTGATTGTCCCCTTCCTCTCTAAGGCTATAGCAGATGAGCATGTCACGCTATACTCTAAGATGGGGGCTCTCCTAGCTCTCTTAGGGCTGCTCCTCCTGACGTCGCCTAGTGGAGGCTTGAATGTAGGAGACTTGCTGACTTTGGCTTCAGCTGTCTCATTTGCCTTCCAGGTGGTGTATGTCAGCAAGTACACTAGGATTCTAGACTCCATAACGCTAGCTTCAGCTGAGATAGCTACTGTGGCGGTGTTGAGCTCTCCAGCAGCTCTGCTATCTGGCATACCTGAGCTTAGCTTATGGGAGCTGGCTGCGCTAGCATACCTGAGCTTGGCTGCAACCCTCCTTGCGCTACTGTTTCAGGTTGAGGGGCAGAAGAGTGTTGACTCGACTACAGCTGCCATAGTTTTCTCGATGGAGCCTGCGTTCGCAGCCTTCTTCTCATGGGTGCTCTTAGGTGAGGTTCCAAGCAGGGGGGTTCTCATGGGTGGCATGCTGATCTTAGCTGGTATGATGCTCTCATCATACAAGCCTTCCTCTGCTAGGCCATCACATACCTAGCTTGAAGCATATCTGGAGCTCTCCTCAGAAGGTAGGTTGCTGAGGCAGCTGAGGCTGAGATCAAGGCTAGCTGAGCTGTGGCTATGGGGATGCTTTTGCCCAGCAGGTGTTAACCTCATAAATGTGGCTTTCCTCTTAGCATGTATGCCTGAGGTCACGCTTACTCCAGTTTGGTTCGACTCGCTTGGAGCTAAGTCTTCTTGTATCCTAGTTGAGACCTCATGTATTAGGGTGCTTGTTGACCCTGGTGCGTCAGCTATGCACCCCTCCTTCCCAGCTACACCAGAGGAGAAGGCTAGGTGGCTTACTGAAGCCAAGCAGGCTATAAGGGAGGCTTCTAGGAGGGCTGATGTCATAGTGGTGACCCACTACCACTATGACCACTACACGAAGAGCCCAGAGCTATACGGTGGCAAGCTGCTTCTAGCTAAGAGCCCAAACCAGTATATAAACAGCTCGCAGCGTAAGAGGGCTGAAGCCTTCTATGGCAGTCTATGGGCACACTATAGGGAGGAGAGCCTAGGTGACGTGTTAAGGGATCCTGTTCGCAGAAAGTACCCTGACCCACTCAGTGAGCTTAGGCTCGCGTTGAGCCAGGACTTCGGAGACTACGCTGAGAGGAGAGTGGAGCTTCTTGAGAAGGGTAGGAGGTGGTTTGAAGCCAGAGTGAGGGAGTGGAGCTCAGCTAAGGTTATACCTGAGCTGGAGTCAAGCAGGCTTAAGGTGAGGTTTGCTGATGGCAAGCAGTTCAGGCTTAAGGAGACCACCTTGAGGTTCACACAGCCTATGTTCCATGGAGTAGAGTACTCGAGAGTAGGCTGGGTCATCCCACTGGTAGTTGAGCATGGTGGAGAAAAGCTCCTCTACTCATCAGACCTCAATGGCCCGATAGTAGAGGACTATGCTGAGTGGATAATAAGAGAGGACCCAGATATCCTGGTTTTAGATGGCCCACCAACCTACATGATACCCTACACCCTGAACCTCATAAACCTCAGGAGAGCAGTCAAGAATATCTGTAGGATAATCCAGGAGACTTCAACTAGGCTGATACTCTTAGACCACCACCTCTTGAGAGACAGGCTCTATAGAAGGAGGCTTGCTGAAGCATATAGGCTAGCTGAGAGCCTAGAGAAGAATCTAGTCACAGCAGCTGAGCTCGCTGGCAGGAAGCCAAAGGTTCTAGAGGCAGCTATAGAGTAGCATCACCTCATGTAGCTGGATAGCAAGCTTTAACTTAAGCTTAGTAATGGCATGTATAGTATGCTGCCGAGAGAGCTAGTCGAATTCTTTAAGATACCAGGTAACGCAGTGCTCCTAGTCAAGGGGGCAGCTGGGGCAGGTAAAACGCTCTTTAGCCTGGAGCTCCTGAGGTGTCTTTCTATGCCAGAGCACTCCCTCTACGTGTCGACTAGGGTGGATCCAAGTGCTGTTGTCTCACAGTATCCTCAGCTTAAAGGGTGGCTTCCACCAACTTCGGTAGTAGACGCGGCAGAGAGCTTGGTTGTGGCTCAGAGTGATCTAGCTGCTGCAATAAGGTACTCTAAGCTACCTGAGTTCCTCCAGTTCATATATGGGGAGTTCGAGAGGAGAGGGAGAAAGCTCTTCCTGGTTATAGATAGCATAGATGCAGTAGAGTCTGTGGTTAAGCTTCCATCTGAGAGGCTTCTCCACCATCTAAGTGACTTCTCGAGGAGAACTGGCATGAAGGCTGTCGTAGTAGCAGAGACAGAAGGGAGGTCAAAGCTAGACTACCTCTCAGATGGCATAGTAGAGCTGAAGCAAGAGATAGTTGATGGCAGGATGTTCCGCATAATGGAGGTTAAGAAGCTCAGAGGCGTAGAGATTGAGAGCCCAGCTAAGCCTTTTACCCTAGCAGATGGGAGGTTCAGCGTCATCAAGCCATTCAGGTTCCCGAGCCTCAAGGAGGCGGCTAAGCGAGCAGCTAGCACCATAGCGATGCTTTCACGGAAGGAGGAGACCTCATCCTTCATATCAAGCGGGATAGACTCCTTCGACAGAGTGTTCGGAGGATATAGGCCAGGGCAGCTCATAACATTCACTCTAGGGAAGCATGTCCCAGCTGGCTTCCTGACGACTACAGTAGGGATGCAAATCCTAGCATGCTATGCAAAGCAAAGGAGGATGCTCATGGTCCCACCTAGGTTTGCTAGCCCAAGCTTCCTCCTATGGCTAAACAGAGAGCTTACTGGGAGAGATGACATAGAGGAGACAGTAAGCTTCCTCCCTCCAGAGGTAGCTCTAGAGCAGTATGCTAACCTCATGATATCAAGGCTAAAGGAGCTAAAGGAGCACGAGAGCAAGCCTGTAACTCTAGTCCTCCCAGTAGACTCGCTGGAGATGATCTTAGATGCAGAGAAGTCAGTGCAAGTAGTCTGTAAGGTCACATCATACATAAAGGAGAGCCAGGATATATGCCTAGCTTTCATACCAGAGTTCTCAAAGCTAAGAGATCAGGTATCTGAGGTAGCTGACAGAGACTACCATGTAGTAAGCTACGCAGGCCACATATTCATGTTCAGAGAGAAGCCGTTCACAGGAGCATATGGCTTCTCACTGGACTTATCCAAGGGGATATTAGATGTAGAGCTGAAGCCAGTGGAGTAGGCTAGCTACAGAGATTCAGTTAGCATGTACCTGAATGCTTATCAATAGCGTAGGCTGTAGCCTCTCAGGGTCCTCTTGGATCCTGAGCTCATAGAGGAGCTTAAGAGCATAGTAGGGGAAGGAAACATCCTAACAGCACCAGAAGACGTCGAAGGCTACCTATATGACGAGACATCAAGAGATGTCTCTCCAGCTCCATGCAGTGACATCGTTGTAGCTAGACCTAAGAGCACAGAAGAGGTATCAAGGCTGCTGAGGACAGCCTACATACATGAGATTCCTGTAGTCCCGAGGGGAGGGGGGACAGGCCTCTCTGGTGGAGCAGTCCCATTGACTCCTTCAATAGTCCTCTCTCTGGAGAGGCTGAAGTGGATTGAGGTAGATAGAGACAACCTCACTATGACATGTGGTGCAGGTGTGACGCTAAGTGAGATCATAGAGCTTCTCAAGAGCTACGAGGACATCTGGTTTCCTCTCCATCCAGGTGATGAGGGTGCAACCATAGGTGGGATGGTTGCCTGCAATGCAGGTGGAGCGAGAGCAGTAAAGTATGGGGTCATGAGAAACTATGTGACAGGGATGACAGTAGTCCTGCCCTCAGGTGAAGTACTGAAGCTAGGTGGGAAGCTTATCAAGAATGTAGCAGGCTACGACCTGATGCACCTCTTCATAGGAAGTGAGGGGACTCTTGGAGTAATCACAGAGGTCACAATAAGGCTCAAGCCAAGGCCTAAAGCATACTGCACTCTCATAATACCATATGAGGATCCAAGTAAGGCTATAGAAACCGTGCCGCCAGCTCTTAGAAGCGGAGTGACGCCGCTAGCCATAGAATACGTAGAGAAGGAGG
Organism: Thermoproteota archaeon; assembly: GCA_037917675.1. GTDB lineage: Archaea > Korarchaeota > Korarchaeia > B14-G2 > B14-G2 > B14-G2. The sequence goes on along the minus strand of JAVCBW010000041.1, from coordinate 3,027 downwards.
GGGTAGAAGCAGGGGAAAGGGCTTCAGGTGAGAAGTGGCCAGTGAAAGAGGGTAAGGCATATCTTATGGTGATCCTAGAGGCGATGAGCAGAGAGGAGCTGCTTAACATGAGCACAGTCATAGCAGACATAGCTCAGGAGCACGAGGCCATAGACGTCCTTGTAGCAGAGGATAGGAGCGAGCAGGAGAAGCTGCTTAAGGTCAGAAGCCTAATATACGAGGGGCTAAAGGAAGACACCATAGAGATACTTGATGTAGCAGTCCCAATAGCAGCGATAGCCACTTACGTAAACAAGACGAGAGAGCTAGCTGAGAAGCATGGGATGAAGATAGTCCAGTATGGGCACGCTGGAGACGGAAACGTACACCAGCATCTACTCAAAACAAGCCTCAAGGAAGAAGAGTGGAGGAGAAGGTACCCTAAGCTAAGGAGGGAGATATTCACGCTAGCAACAGAGCTAGGAGGCACAATAACAGCAGAACATGGAGTAGGTGCGGTGAAGGTAAAAGATCTCATAGAGCACACGCCACCAGAGGAAATCGACCTCATGAAGAGGATAAAGAAGGCGATAGACCCAAAGAACATACTCAACCCAGGGAAAGTCCTACCACCCTAATAGGTGGACACAGCTTTAGCGTCGGTAGCCGTTGTGGGATCCAAAGAGCATACTCAACCCAGCTTCATAGATTTTCATCTCCTCTCCTATTGGCTCAGTGCCATCGGGGCTTTCGCCGCCAGCTGCAGGACGGCACATCGACACCTCAGCCTCTCGCCCTATTCCCCCTGGAAGCAGAGCACATACCAGCTATCCATCAAAGCCTATCCAAAAATCCATAGAAATCTATTCAGAAACTGCTAGACTACCCTTACAGGCATATGGCTGTATATGGCTGTACCTCAGCCATGACCATAGCTTATGCCACATGCTCTAAGCTCTCAACTTAATGGTGGGCTCAGCACTACTTACACTACTGCAGCTTTAAGCTCATAGCTCTTGCTCCTAGGATCTTCTGCTCTCCGCAGGCTTCATCCAGCACCTCTTTGGCAGCTTAGCCTCCTGCCCTCTCCAGCAGCTCTCTCTTAAGCAAGCTTAGTCTCCTGCTCTTTCTTCGTAGCATCTCTCTAGCGAGCTGCTGGAATTCCTCAGTCCTCAGGTTGATTGTCTCATGTAGCCTCCTAGGGTCCTCAGATAGCTTGAACTCCTGAACATCTAAGCTAACCTCCTTTGCTGCTTCTAGGATCCACTCTTCCAGTCTTGGACATAATACGATTAGCTTGCTACCTGCTATCCTATGGAGGAAAATTCTTATGCCACACTCCTGCAGCTCTCTAAGCTCCCTATACTCTCTTATCTCCCCTGGCCAAGATGCACCTGGGTCCTCGTCCACTACTCCTATCGAGTTAGGGTGCTTTCCAAGGTACTTGACTACCCTCCCCTTGTCACCTGCATGTATTATGTCTCTTCTCTTCACCAGAATTACGACTAGAACCTTGTCTGGCTTACATTCTACAACGTACACTTGCTACGCCCTCTCTAGGAACCTCTCGATGTTAAAGAAGATGTCTACATCTGCGCTGAGCACTTCTTCTACTTCTCTCTTAGTGAGCTTTCTTACCCTCGTCTTCCCTTCTTCATAATATGTTATGAATGTGGCTACCTCTTCACTAGGGGCCTTCTCTAAGATCGAGCTTAGGAGGTAGGGGTTATGAGTTGAGATGAAGTACTGGTTACTCTCATCTAATGCTATTCTCTCAGCTAGGTACTTGATGTAGTATGGGAAGGAGTGTGCTTCAGGCTCCTCAAATAGTATGATAGACTCCCTGTTGGAGTACATTGCAGCCAGATGGAATATAAGCCTCTGAAGTGTCTCAGATAGTGTAGAGTAGGGGAGTGAAACCACGATGTCTTCAAGCTCCGTTTGCACTTCAATTACCTTGCTATGTGGCTTAAGGACCATCTTAAGCCTGAACTTGCTGAGGAGCTCCTTAGCTACATGCCTCAGCTCCCTGTTGGTTCTCAGTATGGTCAGTAGGTTAGCTCCATCAGGTGGGAGCAGGAATCTAGCCTCCTCAGATGGGAAGCAGCTTACCTGCCGAAACCTATACAGCTTAAATTTAGAAAGCTCGCCTACAGGAGACCTACTGCCACTACCATCATAAGAGTACTCGAAGACCACAGCTTCCTTGCTCTCCTCTCCTGAATACACGCCTCTAAACACTCCTCCCCTAAACGTGACCTCTAGCATACTGCTGTCAAAGCATACCTGAATAGGTCTGCTGAGGTCTCCATGGTGGAAGATGTCTACCATGCTTTCAAGTCTGATGAAGTCTCTTATCCCAGCTCTATAACTATAATATGCATGTGACAGCAGCCCTAGAGCCTCTAGGATATTAGACTTACCCGTGTTAGGCTCACCTATGAACAAGTTGACTCTGCTACAGTCAAGCTCTAAGGACTCTATAGACTTAAAGTTATAGACTCTCAGATTCCCTATACTAAATCTGCTCAACCTAATCCCTATGTGGCAGCGGTCTACAGCTTAAAAAGGTCACGTAGCTTCTATGAGCCCAGCTCAGGCATCAGCCATATCCCCCCTCACTTCCACCTTCAAGCAGGTCTACTCGAGTACTCTAAGGCCTATATGCTCCATTAAGCTAAACTCTGCTGATGCTGGATCATCAGAGTGAGCTTCTTCCTCAAACATCACGTCTCTTTCCTAATGCTCAGGCACAGGTTATCTTGCCCTACTTCTTGAGGTTCTAAGCTTTGGGAGACCTAGCAGCTGTTGTAGCCACCTTGCTTACTGCATCGCATGGTGTTCAAGTGTTTAGGGGAGCTGATGCCAGAGAGTCTTGTGAGCTATATGCTGAGCATGAAGAGTGCTATACTTCATGCTAGCTGGAAGCCGTGGAGGCGCTAGGAGATAGTGGAGTGAGCTATGTGGTAGTGCTGTCATCTTAGGTGTGCTACCATACTAATGTGCTGGCGTTGTGTGCTTAGGCAAAGCTTATATACCAGGTGTAGT
>JAVCBW010000058.1:0-7812 GCA_037917675.1 Thermoproteota archaeon | reverse complement strand
GCTTCACAATGTTCTCAATCCAATCCTTTCAATCCTCTTATTTGAGGATTTTGCTGCTTTCGATCTGGAGCCCCCTTACGAAATATTCGAGTTAGCTGACTTTCAATCCTCTTATTTGAGGATTTTGCTGCTTTTCGATGGTTGCGCGGGTAGTTGAGCTGGTGAGAAGAGACTTTCAATCCTCTTATTTGAGGATTTTGCTGCTTTCTGAGCAGGGATTCACGAAGTACTGGAGCGAGAAGTACCTTTCAATCCTCTTATTTGAGGATTTTGCTGCTTTGGGTTGGTGTTAGGTTTGTGTTGTTTTTGTTTTTAAGTTTTGTGTTTTGTTTGCTGGGTTTGTTTTCGCAGGTTGTGTTTTCTGTGTTTGCTTAAGTGTGGCTGCGAGTATGGGTGGATTGTTTTCCTGCTAGCTCTCTGGGAGGTGGCTTCATCTAGACGTGTTTTCAGCTTGATTTGCATGGGCCCTACTCTACATGTGGGTTCTAGCTTAGCTTCCATCTTGTAGAGCAGGTGTCCTCGGCTACCCTGCTTTTTCCCTCAAGTTGAGTTGGCTTTAAGCTCAGGGGGTAAGCTCTCATTTTCTCAAGCTAGCTGACTATAGCTGTCACATACCTGATACCATATGGAGAGTAGGATAGGGTAGTAGGCTAGGTGCTGCTCTAGCTTTGTTGCTTTTATCAGGTGAGCTAGGTGAGGTGCTGCGTTCACTGCATCATTCTGGATAGCTCTTGTCTCTTCCTTATATTACCGTTGCTTGGCTTCTTATGTGATGTCAGCCTATGCCATGGGTAGTGGAGTTGAGATCTTTAGAGCTAGGCTCCTCTCTAATAGCTTAAAGGCCAGCACTGTAAGCTAAGGGAGCTGATAGTAGAGGGCTCTCAGGATAGAGCACCTAACAAGTATAGTTAGTTGTTGAGGCGAGTAGAGGAGGTTTGAGCTGGCTATAGAGAGGGTGAAGTTTTTAGTAGCCTACATAGAGCCAAGAGAGGCTGTTTCTCATCATGGTGCCTCTAGGTGGTGGCATTAGCAGGAGTGGGTTTCTAATGGGGTAGGAGGTGTTGCTGTAGGCCTTAAGGCTGTTAGATTTGGGTTTGATTTTCAAAGATGGCATACCCGCATTTTGTGAACCACTGTCCGTCAGCTGTTAGACCGAGGGGGCTGCTAGACCCATTAGTAGGGCAGCTTCCTGAAGGCCCTTCTTACCTTCCTAGCAAGCCTAGCGCCCTGTATCTAAGCAAGCTTGCCTTCCATGGTGATGGCTGCTAGGGCTGGTAGGGATGCTTGTGCTGGTAGGTTTATGCCGTATTTTATTTGGAGGAGCTCGATGAGCTTTAGTTTTGTTCCGTTGTGTTTGAAGCTCATTGTTTTGACTGGTGTTTTGGCTGTGATCATGATGTGTGCGCCTGTCTCTAGGCTGATGAATTTTACTCGTGGCGGCTTAGCTTTGGGCTTTGGTGAGATGTTTATGAATGATGTTGGCTGGAAGCCTCCTGCTTGGAGCTGTATCATGATGTCTTGTGGTGCTTCTATGTCTACTGGGCCTCCTCCCTCTCTTTTGACACGTTCTTTGAATGCCTTGGCTTGTGTGCTTGGATTTGGTATGAGCTCTACTGGGAGCCATGTGAGTACTCTAGCTCTCAGGTGCTGGGTGTTTTGCTGATCTACTTCAGCTTCTGCTCTCCTGTAGGCTTTTATCCTGTAGGCTCCATATCCTTCTCCTCTGAGGCCTCCTAAGCCCCAGTCTGCTATGAACTCGAGTGCTGCCTTAGCTTTATCTAGGAGCTCTTGGCTTGTGGAGTATGCTAGGAAGTGGAAGCTTGTGAATGGCTGGATTGACTCAGCCCAGTACATCCTTATCCTGTCTTCTCTTGTAGGGAGCCTCATAGACTTTGGGTTCAGTATCCCCTTAGGGAGGTAGGCTGATGGAGGCTTCCTGGGGTCTAGGAGCTCGCTTAGCTTGAACTCCCTCGTTGGGTAGCCGTGTGTCAGGTGTACTCTGCTGTATATGGTGGGGGCTTCGCTGCCGAAGAGAACTGTGGAGCCGAATACTAGAGCTCCTGTGAGAGTTGACTGCGGTATATACCTTTGTGTAGGCTTCCTCTCAGCATGCGTCAAGTACTCATTTGCCACGTGGAGAGGCTCTCTTGTCTCGATGTGATAGATGTCGAAGTAGACTATGCCTACCTGCTGCATTCAGCCCCCTGCTTCCTTCTTCTTCTTCCTCTTTTCCTCTGCGGCTTTACGTGCCTCTAACATTTTCTTCATGGCTTCTAGCATTTCCTTGGAGTGCTTTTCTAGCGCTAGCTTTAGGGCTTGCTTAGCGTTGGATATGGCTTCACCAAACTTGCCTCCAGTGAGCTCCTCGTGGTCGTTGCTCAGGTAGCTTTCTGGCGTCTTTAAGGTGAGCTTCCAGTCTGGCTCCTCATCCCATAGAGTGAATGTGCCCTCACATGTCTTGTGTCCTGTTGCACCATAGTCTCGGAGCCCCATCTCCATTCCTGCTGTGAAGAGACCTAGCTCAGGTGGCGTGGGGTCTATTAGCACAGCACGGAACCTGTAAGCTGTTAGCGGAGGTATGTCCTCGTCTGTGAACAGGACAGCCATAGGCTTCCTGGCTTTCTTGGCTTTCTTGGCTTCCTCTATCTCTTCTGGCCTAGCTGTCATGGATGAGCTCTTTGGATCTACCCTGTTCCTGTCTCTTATCATGAATGTGTCCTCGTCCAGCGGCAGCTTCCCTCCTGTCTCCTCCATTTCAAGGAGCTTTACTGGTAGAGGCATGTCTATCCTCACTCTAGACATCTGGGAGTACTCTTCTGCTCTGAGGTAGCCGAAGAGCAGGCATATTGGGTCTATTCCACAGCAGTATATGGTTCCTCTCTCGAAGAGCCCGTCTTTCATGAGCTCATCCCACACCTCCCTATACCCCCTCTGGGCTAGCTCACTGAAAGCTTTGTTGCTGAGTATTATCCTCCTAGCTGAGTTCCTTATGGATGCTTTGAGCTGGTTTGGTGAGGGGACAGCCCACTTCACCCCAAACTTGTATATTGTGAGGTTTGACATGATCCCAGGTACCCTAGCTGTCCCAGAGTGAGCTAGGCCACGGGTCTTCGTGGTTCCCTCGAGCACCACAATGTACCTTACCACCCTGAAGTCTATGGCTTCTCTAGTCGGGAACATGAGCCTAGTGTACTCTTCTCCTGAGATGGGGCTCTCAGACTCCAGCCTACTTAGGCTCTCCTGGATATACTCTAGGTAGCTCAAACTTAGCCACCTCCCTCAGCTGCCTGATAGTATGAGCATAGGTATGGGAGGCTATAGATGAGGTCCTCTATGGCTCTAGGCCCCCTAGACCTCTCAAGCCACCTCAGGAACCTCTCAACCTCCCTTAGCCCAGCTGGCTTCACTTCAACCTCACTCACTGCCCTACCTATCACAGCAAGCATAGCTTCCACCCTATTCGAGCTCTTAGCTGCCTCCCTAAACTCCAGGTACCAGTCCATAGGCCTCTTACCCTCGCCAGCCCTACTAGCAGCCCACCTCTTAGCTAGCTCATAGGTTACGCGGACAAAATCTAGGCCACTCCAAACCTGCTCACCCACATCCATACCTACTCACCTAGACCTCGGCTACGCATCAAGGCTGTGAAGATGGAGGAGAGCACCCTCCTAGCAAGGTAAGCGAGAGAAGGCTCTCCTCCATGGGAGGCTAGCTCATACAGCCTGACAGCAATCTTTACTTCCTCAGAGCTCTTCCTATTGAGTCTCTGAGGGTCTAGCTTTACGAGCTTGAAGTAGTTTGAGACAAACACCATGAGGGGGTCTTCGCGTGCAAAGGAGTGTAGGTAAAGTGAGTGCACGCCGCTTTTAGTGTCAGCTACCTTAGGGTACCTGCTCAGCAGCTTCATCAGCTCAACGAGAACCCCCCTCTCCTCCCTGTCAGTATAGTCTACGGTGACGCCCATGACCTTAGCTGAACCCAGCTTGAACTCTGGGATGAAGAACTCGAGTGAGCCTGTACCGAAGAACAGGAGCTCAACGGGTAGCGGAGGAGCCCCTCCGCCAGCTAGAGACGGGATCAGCTTAGAGAACTTCTCAAAGACATCTCTCAGAGCTCCTCCATCCTTCAAGCTAGCTGGAGGAGAGTACATGATGAAGCTAGCTGAAGGCTGGAAGCTAGCTCCTAAAGCTGCTGCAGCAACCTTAAGAGCCTCTCTGCCAGCTTCAACAAACTCCCTCATCAAGTCTATGGAGACAACCACAGCAGTAACCTTCTCCTGGCTCAAGAACTCCTCCACAACCCTAGTGAAGCCAGGGTAAAACCTGAAGTCTCTGCCGTCATCTAGCTTAGCACCATAGTGTGAAGCTAGCTCCTCAACAGCCCTCTTAACTCTCTCATTGAACACCCTCTCCTTGACAGTAGAGGCTAGCTCCTCTATAGCAGCAGCATCTATGCTCGGGTAGCTAGCTACAATGAGGTAGTCTCCTACTCCACGAGAGAGCCTTGCATAGACAGATGAGATAGCGCACGCAAAGCAGCAGTCCTTCCACCTATGGCCGTGCTTATATATGTGATACTGGACGTTAAAAGACTCCTTGAAAGCATTCTTCCTAGGCCTAAACCTTAAAGTTCTCTTATCAACCCTATGAATAGGGCTGCCACAGAACTCACATCTATCAACACCAGCCCTCCTAGCCCCTAAGACTCTAGTTACTCTAAGCTGAAGCTCACCAAGCCAAGCAGGCGTCTGGCTGTCTCCCCCATCATCCCCTCTAAACACCTTGAAGTGAACTAGCGTCTCTCCAGCAAGCTTCTCAAAGACATCTGGGTTAGACTTAAAGAAGCTTGGCTTAACATCAGTGAATAGGTCATCGAGCTTCAGGAACTCTGCTAGAAGGTCATGAAGAGTACTCTTAACCCTCTCCTTTAGTTCAAGGCAGAATAGGTGTGGAAGTGTACCGAAGACCGTGTATACATCAGCATATAGGACAGGATCTACATCAATCTCCTGCAGCTCCACCTCCTCCAGAAACCTCTCAGTGGTCTGAGCAATAGCCTCCTCAAGCTTCCTCCTCAGATCAAAGAACATCTCCCATCTAGCTCTAGCCATCAGCCCAGCTGAAACCGGAGTAAGCAAGGAGGGCTCCAAGATCGCAAGGAAAGACGACGGCCTTCTATCTCCATCGTGCGGAGGAGCTCCTCGTAGACGTGCTCTGCATCGATTACTCTTCACCGTACCTTCATATACCTCTACGATAGCCCTCTCATAACCAGAGCAAAACCTGTCTGCTGACCGGACGATGTATAGCACATCAGCTATTTCACTCTCACTAGCATAAGGTATAGCTTTTAGGTAAAGCCCAGAGTAAACGTGGCTATCAAGAAACTCTTCAAAGAAGCATGGATGGTGACTAGACGCGAAGTTGTGAGCAAAACTAGTGAGCTCCTCTAGCTCATCTGAGATTTCATCTAGCTTCTCAGGGAGAAGACGCCTATGCTGACACCACTCGATGTAGTCTCTAACGAGGTCAAGTGAGCAGGTTACAAGATTCAGCCTATGGTGGAGGCTCCACTTCCTCCCTTTAACTGGTCTCGCAAACAGCTTTCCTATGTCATGAGTTATCCCGAGGAAGTAGGCTAGCTTACAGAGCTTTCTCCAGTTTCTACTAGCTCCCCTAAACTTCTCATATGCTGAGACTAGTGAGACCAATGCTGTGTTTCTTAGGTGTGTTATGAGACGTGAGGCTGGGAACCCTGAGTATATGCTCATAGCCTCGTCAAGCAGGTGAGCTAAGCTAGGCTGTATAGGCAGCCTCCCACCTAGCTGCCCCCCATAGACACCCTCTTAACTATGGTATATCATGTTTCAGTGACCTTTATAAGTGATGTTGAATATATGGTTATGGATGCTGCTTGCAGCTTAATGAACGTGAGTTCCGTGGTTTGCTTGATAGGGTGGCTGCTGAGGTCTCTAGGGAGGTTGATGTGGAGGCTAAGGTGCCTTCTGTCGTGTTCTCTCAGAGGTGGGTTGGAGAGGGGAGGTTCTCTGGTGTCAGGTGGGTGGATCATAGGATAGTGGTCTCAAGTAGGGTAGGTGAGCTGCTGAGGTTTGTTGCCTACCGAGAAGGCTTCAGGTGCTTGATTCCATCTTCCCTCTGGCTTGTAGAGGAGGTCCATGACTTAGCTTGGCTCCATGGGTACTTAGCTGCCGAGAGGGAGCTTAAGCTGAGCAGGCAGCTTGAAGGTAGAGCTCGCAGGAAGCAGCTTTCTGCTCTCCTCGATTGGTGGAGTAGGTGCTCTGAGAGTAGAGTCAGTAGGCTTGGTGGCTTCTATAATCCACCTAGAGACCTACTTTGCTTAGGTGAGCTATATGGTAGGAAGGCTGCAGTCCAGGTCTTAAAGGATCTCTGGTGGCTTCATGAAGCTGGCATCCAAGGGAGCTTCGACCTATACTTTAGAGTGCTATGGCATCACCTCCATAGAGGAGAGCTCAGTGAAGGTGAGGTTAAGGTTCTTAGAGCTCTGCTATATGGTGTAGGCTGCAGCAGGATAGCTGAGGCATATGGTAGAAGCAAGTCTTGGGCTTCAACTATGACCAGGAGGCTCAGGGATAAGGGTGTGATAGCTGGATTAGAGGCTACTGACCTCACAGCACTAGGCTACTCCATGGCTATAGCCGTCATCAAAGGCTATAGCACTAATGAGGAAGCTAGCTTAAGCCAGGATGCCTACAGGGTGTTTAAGCCGATCACAGAGCCTGATACAGCTATAGCTGTGTTCCTAGCAGACAGAAGCATGCTCGGTAAGCTGAGGAGGAGGCTGGAGGAGCTCAGAGACTCTAGAGAGCTCAGAGAGCTAGTGTTCATGTATGTGGCTAGAAGCTGGGCTAACATAGCTAGCAGAGAGCCTAGCTCTCCATGGGAGGCAGCCTCCAGCATAGCTAGGCTCCTCCAGCTCCCCATGAGCTTGGAGCCAGCCTACAGGAGCAGGGAAGTCAAGATAGACGAGTTTACTCAGAAGATAGTAGAGGAGCTAGCATACACAGGGAGAGTCTCAGCAAGTAAGCTTAGGAAAAAGGCTGGAGGAGGCTACAGCACCTTCTCTAGAAGACTCTATGAAATGAGGAGCAAAAGCATAGTCACTAGGAGAAGCATGCTGACAGGAGTAGCTCTAGGAGACCCATACTTCATAGCCATAGAGTACCCTCCTAGAGAGGCTCCAAAGGCAGCTAGAGCAGTACTCTCAGCATGCAGCGGGACACTACATGAAGTAGAAGGAGACCTCACAGGCATAGCAGGAGTAATCTACCTAAAACCTAGCCAATACCCCACCATGACAGCAGCTCTATCACTCATATTCAACAGAAAGCTAAGAGCAATCTGGCTCCTAGAGGAGGCAGCAGGAGGAGCTCTCAAGCTTACACGAGCAATAAAAAAAGAGAGAGGCTACCCTCCGGAAGCGGATTCGGAGGAGGAGCAGGAGGAAATGGAGGCGTCGGCATAAACAGGCAAGCTAGAGCCAAAATATGACTGATAGTTGTTGAAAGCAAAACACAGCTACCATAGAGAATATCATGCAGAGAACCAGGCATCTCACCCTAAAAGCTCCTTAAAAGCTAGAACTCACAGACAGCAAAAGAACTACACCCTCAGAAACACAACATACCCCAGCAGCTACAAGGCAGCAAAACACAGCAAGCCACACAGCTAACATAGATAGCACCCCACCCCAACCCCCCACCAGCAAACAGAATAGAAGCTAAGCTAGAACCCACATGTAGAGTAGGGCCCATGCAAGTCAAGCTGAAAACAC
>JAVCBW010000040.1:0-7939 GCA_037917675.1 Thermoproteota archaeon | reverse complement strand
AAAGGCCTCTATGATGCGGCTGAACCCTCTGAAGCACTAGAGTGATCTTGAAACTTTTTAACCATAAAGACCATAGGCAAGGGGAGTTTCGTGAAGAAGGCTACAGTTGAGGAGCTTCTTGAGAAGGCTAAGAAGCCAGCTAAGCTCGCTATACCATACCACAAGTTCTATGAGGGGAAGATGCAGGTTATGCCTAAGTGCGCGATAAGAACCTTCTATGACTTTGCAATATGGTATACTCCTGGTGTAGCTGCCCCCTGTAGAGAGATTAACAAGGATCCTGAGAAGTCATTTGAGTACACTAATAGGTGGAATTACGTCGCTGTAGTAAGTGATGGAACAAGAGTGCTTGGGCTAGGAGACATAGGGCCTGAGGCAGCGATGCCAGTGATGGAGGGGAAAGCACTGCTCTTCAAGTATCTCGGTGGGGTAGATGCGTTCCCACTCTGTGTAAAGACGAAGGATCCAGATGAGATAATCACGTTCCTAAAGTGGATAGAGCCAACGTTCGGTGGAATAAACCTAGAGGACATCGAGAAGCCTAAGTGCTTCTATGTTCTCGAGAAGGCGAGAGAAGAGCTTGAAATACCAGTATGGCATGATGACCAGCAGGGTACAGCGACAGTAGTCTTAGCAGGGCTCATCAATGCCCTCAAAATCGTCGGGAAAAAGATAGATGAGGTTAAGATAGCGGTTGTAGGCGTTGGAGCAGCAAACACTAGGACAGCTATCGTCCTCGAGAAAGCTGGAGCTAAGCTGAAGAATATGGTGATGGTTGACAGCAAGGGGATCCTACACCCTAATAGGAAGGATATAGAGGCTGAGAGGGATAGGGAGCCATATAAGTGGAAGTTCTGCCTGGAGACGAATGCTGAAGGGAAGACTGGTGGGATCCCGGAGGCTATGGAGGGTGCTGACGTTCTGATAGCGATGTCTATGCCTGGGCCAGGCGTCATAAAGAAGGAGTGGGTTGCTAGGATGGCTGACGACGCGATAGTATTCGCTTGCGCCAACCCTATACCTGAGATATGGCCTTGGGAGGCTAAGGAGGCTGGAGCGAGGATAGTGGCGACAGGTAGGAGCGACTTCCCAAACCAGATCAACAACTCACTTGGATTCCCAGGGATATTCCGAGGTGTACTTGATGTGAAGGCTAGGACTATTACTGATGAGATGTGTGTTGCTGCAGGTAGGGAGCTAGCTAAGTTCGCTGAGGAGAGAGGCATACATGAAGATGACATAGTGCCTAGGATGGATGAGTGGGAGGTTTACCCGAGGGAAGCTGTAGCTTGTGCACTCGAGTCTATCAGGCAGGGGGTAGCTAGGGTGAAGCCTAGTAGAAATGAGCTCTGGGAGAGAGCTGTCTCGATAATCAAAGCTGCTAGAGAAGCCACACACCTGCTGATGAAGCAGGGGCTTATAAGGCCTCCTCCACCAGAGGAGGAGATCCTAACAACACACTCTCCCTAGCTCTCCATTTTATTTCAGCCTAGATAAGCAAGCTAGGGAACTTCAGCTAGCTTCCCCAGCAGCTGATTGCCTCTGGCTTCCACATGGCGCCCTATAAGCTGGTGTCTGTTAGCTTCTATGCTGTAGTAGGGGCTCTGGTGTAGCCTTTAGCCTCAGCTGCCTAGCTCCCGTAGCCTTTTCAGGGTTAAATCAGGTAGCAAGCTTCAGCCACAGGTTTCCAGCTGAGCTCAAGCCTTACCATCAGCTTCCCTTTCTCCAGTTAGACATCTTGAGGGTTCATAGCTCTAGGGTGTAGGGGGCTCTAAGCTAGCCTTTAAGATGGCTGCTTTAGCTCAGTGTTAAGCTCGCTTTCCCATAGAAAACCTTTTATTGCGTGTTTGTAGCAGCTATCTGGCGGTGGTTGCATGCTAGAGCGATACGACGTGGTGGATACCGACATACTAGTGATTGGAGCTGGTGGAGCAGGGCTCAGAGCTGCGATCGAGGCTTCAAAGTACAATGTTGATGTCACAGTCGTGTGTAAGGAGATACTTGGGAAGGCTCACACCGTGATGGCTGAGGGAGGCTATAATGCTGCATTAGGTAATGTAGATCCCAGAGATAACTGGAAGGCCCACTTCATGGATACAGTTGAAGGTGGAGCCTGGCTGAATGACCAGGATCTTGTTGAGGTCTTCGTGAAGGAGTCTCCTGACAGGATATTTGATCTGGAAGAGTATGGTGCAGTCTTTGATAGGACTCCAGATGGGAAGCTAGCTCAGAGGATGTTTGGGAAGCAGAGGTATCCTAGGACATGCTATGTCTCAGACTATACAGGCCACGAGCTTGTTGCAGCACTAGTAGATGAGGTCAGGAGGCGTGACATACCTGTTATGGAAGAGGTCTTCATAAGCAAGCTCTTTAAGAGCAATGGGAGGATAGCTGGTGCTCTAGGCATAGAGTTGAAGAGTGGAGAATTCCTGCTATTCAAGTGTAAGGCTATAGTCTTAGCAGGAGGAGGAGCAGGGAGGATCTACAAGATAACTACGAACCCAGCTTCAGCTACTGGAGACGGGAAGATACTTGCCTTGGATGCTGGAGCTGAGCTGAAGGACATGGAGATGTTCCAGTTCCACCCTACTTCGATGGTCTGGCCTCCATCCTGCCGTGGTATCCTTGTGACTGAGGCTGTTAGAGGAGAGGGAGGTATACTGCTGAACACGAAGGGAGAGAGGTTCATGAAGAGATACCATGAGCTGCTTGAGCTTGGTCCTAGAGACGTTGTAGCTAGGTCTATCATGAGAGAGGTTTTAGAGGGGAGGGGGACCGAGCATGGTGGAGTATATCTGAGTGTGACCCACCTTCCACCTGAGAGAGTTAAGGAGAATCTGAAGACCATGTATAGGCAGTTCATGCTTGCAGGCGTAGACATAACGAAGCAGCCGATGGAGGTTGCTCCAGCAGCCCACTACTACATGGGTGGAGTGAAGCAGACAGTCTGGGGTGAGACTGGAGTGAAGGGGCTTTACGTAGCTGGAGAGGAGGCAGCTGGCCTACATGGAGCAAACAGGCTTGGAGGAAACTCCATAGCTGACACCCAGGTCTATGGGAAGAGGGCAGGAGAGGCAGCAGCGAAGTATGCTAAGCGAGCTCAGAGGCAGCTAGTAGATCAGAGAGCAGTTGAAAAGGAGCAGAGGAGGGTACTTAGCTACCTTAGGGAAAGCGACATCAGGCCAGCTGAGGTTAAGGAGGCTATAAGCGAGACGATGTGGAGCAATGCTGGGATATTCAGGAGTGAAGACGGCTTGAAGAGGGCTCTAGCTGACCTGGAGGCTATAAAGAGCAAGATGCTACCTGAGATGGGTGTGACAGACCCAGGGGGGAGGAGGTACAACAAGGAGTGGATTGAGGCCCTAGAGGCAGCCAACATGGTTAGGGTGGCTGAGATCCTCGTTAGAGCAGCTTTAATCAGAACTGAGAGCAGGGGAGCACACTACAGGCTAGACTACCCAAACACAGATAGCAAGAACTGGCTGAAGCACATAGTGTGGTATCTGGATGGAGGAGAGCTCAAGTATAGGCTTGAGCCTGTCAAGATAACTCTCGTCACGCCACCAGGGGCGAGCTAGATGGCTGAGAGGAAGGTCAGGGTCAAGGTATTCAGATTTAATCCTCTAGTCGACAGTGAGCCTAGATACGTCACATATGAGGTACCCTATACAGAAGGCATGAGGGTACTAGACTTACTCAACTATATACATGACAAGCTAGATGGCAGCCTAGCTTACAGGTGGGAGTGTAGAGCAGGGCAGTGTGGGAGCTGTGCTGTGATGATAAACAAGAAAGCTGGGCTAGCATGCCAGACGCTGGTTGAATCTGACTCAGGCGAGATCCTGATAGAGCCTATCTACCTGTTCCCGGTGGTAAAGGATCTTGTAGTCGACTTGGAGAGGGGATATAGGAAGCTGCTTAAGGTTAGGCCATACGTGCATAGGGATAAGCCTCCTCAGCGCCCTGAGAGGCTCTACAGGCATGAGATAGAGGACGTCAAGGCGATGAGGGAGTGCATAGAGTGCTGGTCTTGTGTAGCTATGTGCCCAGTCGTAGCTGCAGCATGGGACACATATGGTGGGCCTGTAGTGATGGCTCAGCTAGCTAGGCTGACATTTGACAAGAGGAACATATACGACCACTTGGTGACAGCTTTCCTTGAAGGCTTGAATGCATGTACTCAGTGTGGGAACTGCAAGGAGGTGTGTCCTAAGGAGATAGATGTAGCTGAGAAGGCAGTAGGGAAAATGAGGGCTCTAGCATATAACAAGCGTGGGCTCATCAGAGAGGGGCATAGGATAGTTGCTGAAAGCCTCAAGAGGGAGCACAACCCTCTGAATGAGCTTAACTCGACTAGAGCAGACTGGGCTAAAGACCTCGATGTGCCAGTAGCCAGGGAGGGAGCTAAGATCCTATACTTCGTAGGGTGCATGGCAAGCTGGAGAGAGCAGGCTGTAGCCAGGTCTACTGCCATGCTCCTCAAGGAAGCTGGAGCAGACTTCACTATACTAGGCCCATATGAGAGAGACTGTGGCTCAGTTATGGTGAGGCTTGGAGACCTCGACCTTGTAAGGAGCTTCGCACTATACCTCAAGGAGAAGGTTAGGGAGTATGGCTTTGACACTATAGTAACCTCATGTGCAGGGTGCTTCAGGACATTCAGGGTAGACTACCCTGAGAAGCTTGGTGTAGAGCTTGACGCTAGGGTAGTACACTCATCAGAGCTCTTCTCAGAGTACCTGAAGGAAGGCAAGCTCACACCAAGATACCAGGTGAAGCTTGAAGCCACATACCATGATCCATGCCACCTCGGTAGGCATGTTGGAGTCTATGATCCACCAAGAGAGATAGCTAGGAAGATAGGGGTCAATGTGATGGAGATGGAGAACGGCAGGTATAGAGAGAATGCGAGGTGCTGTGGGGCAGGTGGAGGAGTAAGGTCAGGGTTCAGGGAGGTAGCTAGAGAGGTTGCAGCCTATAGGATTGAAGCTGACGTCCCAGAGGGAGCTAAGGGGATAGTGCATACATGCCCATTCTGCTACTTCAACTTCGAGGATGCAGTTGAAACTAGAGGCTATCAGCTGAAGAACATAGATCTAACTGAGCTTCTGCTGATAGCAGTTAAGGGAGATGAGGCGAAGAGGGTTCTGGGAGAGGAGAGGTATAGTGAGATAGCTTCGGCAGCAGTGGTGGAGCAGGCTTAAGCCTGCTCCGCTAGGGCAGCCTTTTCACCAAACTTTTTCTAGTCTAGGCACTGGGGCCCTAGGTGTGTAGATGAGCGAGCCTGTTAGAGTTGGGTTCGGTAAGTTAGGGAACATCGCGACCTCACTTATAGTTGAGCTCCTGCTAGATGAGAGAGCTGAGAGGATGGACATAGAAGTCAGAGTTGTTTCCTCTGGAGCGAAGCTCGGTGAAGCTGAGGCTGAGGAGGTCGCTAGCAAGCTCATAGAGTTCAGCCCTAAGCTTGCTGTGGTCTCTTCGCCTAACGCAGCGCTCAAGGGCCCTACTCTCCTGAGGAGGAGGCTTAGAGACGCTGGGATCCCTGTGATAGTCATCTCAGATGAGCCTGCTAAGAGGGCTATCAAAGCTATGGAGGAAGAGGGTTTTGGATACATCATAGTTGAGGCTGACTCGATGATTGGAGCTAGAAGAGAGTTCCTGGATCCAGCTGAGATGGCTCTCTATAATGCATATGTCTTGATGGTGCTGGCTTGCAGTGGCGCACTGAATGCTGTATTCAAGAGCATAGATGGCGTCATAGAGCAGCTGAAGCAGGGGGCTGAGCTCGAGCTCCCTAGGCTTATAGTGGATGCTGATAGAGCGCTAGCTGAGGCAGGCTTCCAGAACCCGTATGCGCTAGCTAAGGCTAGAGCTGCATATGAGGCTGCTAGGAAGGTTGCTGAGCTTACTGTGAGAGGATGCTTCATAGAGAAGGAGTGGACGAGGTATACTGTGCTGGTTGCAGCTGCACACGAGCTCATGAGGCTAGCTGCAAAGATGGCTGAGGAGGCACGTGAAATAGAGAAGTATGGTGACTCAGTGCTTAGAGTACCTCACCACAGTAAGGGACATGTGCTCTTGAAGAGGAAGCTTATAGAGAAGCCTAAGAAAGCTGAAAAAAGTTAGGAGGGGGAGGAGGCAGCTACCTCGATCACCTTCGGTATCTTCACTTCCTCAACCTTTGGAGCCTCAAGCATCTTCCTTGCTTCAGAGTATATCCTCTCTAGGTCATAGACTCCCTTAGCAGCTTTCTTGGCCTCCACTAGTATATGCCTCTCAATCTTGTACTTCAGGTCTCCTATTGCTAGGGCACCTATCCCATATACTCCTGGAGATATCTCCTTCATGTCATGCTTCGGCTTCACTCCAGCTATCCCTGGTGGAGGCACAGCATTAACGTCAGCTAGTATCTTCTTGCCAGGCAGCTTTCTGACGGTCTCCTCTGCCATCAGCTGGACTCCAGCTACTCCTGTAGCAAGTATCAGCTGAGCATCCTTCACTATCTCATAGATCTCATCTTGCGTCGTAGCCTTCACAGCCTTGATCTCAGCTCCAGCCTCCTCTGAGAGCTCCCTGCCTCTAGCCTTCACCCACTCTATGTCAGCTGGAGGATAGGTCTCTACTATCGTCACATCACATCCCATCTTAGCTAGGAGGACAGCTACAGAGCCACCTACCCTCCCTGTGCCACCTAGTATGACAGCCTTCTTCCCTTCTAGTGGATGTAAGCCTATCTTCCTGGCTCCCTCAACAACCTTTAGCACCATTGCTACAGCAGTAGTGTTAGCTCCTCTGGGGTCTACTATCACTGTCGCCTCAAATGGCGGGAACATTGCTCCAACTACCTCCTTGACTACCTTCCTGACGAGCTCGAGGTCTCCGCCTCCTATGAAGAAGCTGGTCCTCTTAACTCCCTTAGGGCCTCTTGAGAAGATGGCGTCTTGCACTAGGCTTCTGGCAGTCTGTGGAGTGACCTTCTCATATGGGACTACTATGTCAAAGCCTGCGTCGTAAGCCATGCAGATGTCGAATGGGCTTACCTGCTCATCTGTATCTAGGAAGAACAGGATGTAGGGTGGCTCAGGCCCCTTTCTCTTCTGGACTATGGGGAAAACCTGGATTCTCCCTGCTTTCACAGCAGCATATATCTCCTCTCTCCCCTTGGCCCCCTCAGGTAGCCCCTCGATCCTCTTCTCAGCTCTGATTGGGATCACGTTGACATTCAGTGATGATAGCAGCTCGCTGAGGCCTCTCATGTGCCTCGGGCTTGAGATGTGTAGGACTGTGACCTCATTCTTATCTAGCTTGTTTACATTGTCTATTATACCCATTGCAATCCAGCTCTCCCGGACATTGTAGGTTATCTCATGCTCTTGCTTCTCAAGCTCCTGCTGGAGGTACTGGCCATATGCTAGCAGGTATTCCTTTCTCCAGTCGTCCTCTGGGAGCTTAGCTAGCTCATCTAGTATCATGTTCCTCATAGCTCTCCTGTTCTCTAGGCCAGCTGCCAGGTAGAGGCGTGCTGCCTCATCCATGTCAACTGGATATAGTGGTATCCCTCTCTTCTTTAGGAACCTAGCTATGATGTTTTCCTCGTAAAACTCCTTTTCGCTTCTGAGGCCAAGCTCCTCTGTTGCTAAGTCGACCCTGTTTTCCTCAACTATCTTCTTGACCAGCTCTATGAATGCTATTGACGGCCTCTTTAGCCTCTCTAGGAGTGGGTTAGCAGGCTTCACTGTAGGCTCGAGGACCCACCATGGCTCATCATACTCCTTCTCGAGCATGATTACTGTGACCTTCTTCTTGGTTGGCTTCAGCTCGAGGGTTTTCATATCTGACACCACCATGTGGGTGTGTGCTCTCTGCAGTATAAGCTATTTGAGAAATTTGTCAGAAATCCATTATGACAAATTTCACATGAAATGGCGGTGCGCGTATG
>JAVCBW010000027.1:0-8050 GCA_037917675.1 Thermoproteota archaeon | reverse complement strand
GCCAAGAGAAGCTGATAGGGGGCCAGGAGAAGCTTATAGAGGGCCAGAGGAAGCTTATAGAGGGCCAGAGGAAGCTTTTGGCAGGCCAAGAGAAGCTGAGGTGGGAGATTAAAGGATTGAGAGAGGACTTGAAAGCTATGGTGATGGAGAGAATCTCTAAAATTGAGTCTGATGTGGCTAAGATCAAGGCGAAGCTAGGGATAGACTAGATTTCAGCCACCTACTGCCTTTAGAGGTTAGGCTGGTCAGCCTGCTGTTTTTAAAGCTGGCATCTAGGGCTTCACTGGTGGTTTTGTGAGGCTGCTATGCTTCATCCTAGCTGCTGCCAGCGGGCTTGGGGTAGGCTTGGTTTCTTCTATAGCTGGCATCGGCGGAGGCTCTCTCATGGTTCCTCTCATGATCCTTGTGCTAGGAGTTGACGCTAAGATAGCTGTAGCCTCCAGCCTCCTAACCATAGTCGTCACCTCAGCCTTCAGCTCCTCCATATACCTCAGAGAGAAGCTAGTCAACCTGAAAGCTGCCCTAAGCCTAGAGCCCACTGCAACACTCGGAGCTATCCTAGGAGCTAACATAACAGTCAGCCTGCCATCTAGTGCTGTCAAGAGAATCCTCGGATTCGGCCTCATAGCTGTCTCCATAATGGTGCTCTTAAAGCCACTTCTCAGAGCTGAGGAGGCTGAGGGAACAGGGGCGCTCAGAAACCTCCACCTGGGGGCTGCAGCCTCCTTCCCAGCTGGAGTAGCCTCAGGGATGCTTGGGATAGGAGGAGGAGTCCTAAAAGTACCTGTAATGAACCTCATCATGAGCATCCCCATCAGGGAAGCTGTAGCCACAAGCTCATTCATGGCCGGCTTAACAGCATCATCAGGCGGCATAGTCTACCTAGCTAAAGGCCTCGTCGACCCAGTACTCGTGCTAGGCCTAGCCATAGGTGTAGCCCCTGGCGCCACAATCGGAGCAAAAACGCTAAAGAAGCTTAAGCCAGCATACATAAGGACAGTATTCTCACTAGTCCTCATGTACGCAGCCCTCAGGCTAACAGGGTGGTTAAGCTGAAGCATGTATCAACTATCCTCCGAGCAGGAGCCATAGCAGGCCTCCTAACAGCAGCCTTAGGTCTAGCACTCCCCCAGAAACTCAGGTGGATAGCTAAGCTCGGCCTAGCACTGATAGCAGCCACCCCACCCTCAGCACTCCTACTGATAGCAGCCACAAGCCTAGCAAACAGAGAAAAGACAACAGGAACCCTAGCCCTACTAACAATACTAGCCATAATACTCTCAGCCATACTCTCACTCAGATAGCAGCAGCGAGGTAGCTGCTGCTGCACATGTCCTTATGATGCACATGTCCTTTCAGAGAGAGCCTCGGCTACCGCAGAGCTCTATGCACTCTTATCCAAGAGTAGCTTTGACTTCTCTTGTCTGTGTCTTCTCTGAGCTTGATTGGCCGCTGTAGGTGGTGTTTTAGGCTGCGTCCTGTTGTTGGTTTTGCTGGTTTTCGGTAGGAAGCCTTATATTGCCGGTGTGTTTTCTATGTTGCTTGTGGTGGGGTGGTTGTGGTGCCTGTGAGGGATATGACTAAGAGCTTCTTGTTGAATGCGTTTGCTGGAGAGTCTATGGCTCATATGAGGTATCTTGTTTTTGCAGATACAGCGGAGAAAGAGGGTTTTCTGAATGTCTCTAGGCTCTTTAAGGCTATAGCGTATGCTGAGTTTGTGCATGCTAGGAATCACTATAGTAAGCTTAGGGAGTATGAGGAGAGCTTTGTAGCTACAGCAGAGACTCCAGGGGGGCCTGGGGGTACTTCTAAGAACTTGGAGCTTGCTATAGCTGGGGAGGATTTTGAGGTTGAGGAGATGTATCCTGTTTACATTGAGGCTGCAAGGCTTCAGGGTGAGAGGTCTGCTGAGCAGAGCTTTAAGTGGGCTTATGAGGCTGAGAGGATACATGCTCAGCTTTATAGGGAGGCTAAGAAGCATGTTGATGAGGGTAGAGACTGGCCTCTAGAGGGGAAGGTCTGGATATGTCCTGTATGTGGCCACACTCATGTTGGTAGAGATCCTCCTGAGAGATGTCCAGTATGTAGGGCGCCAGGGGAGAGGTATGTTAGCTTCTAGCTCACTTCCTTGCTTTAGAGCAGGCATGCTGTTAGGTGGCTCAGTGAGCGCTTAGGCTTAGAGGATTAGTATCCTCTTCTTGATTTCCTCTGGGTTCTCAGCGGCCTCTGTTAAGTCCTCGACTAGCTTAACTTTATTCAACTTTACACCTAGCCTGCTAAAAGCTAGCTGCTAATAAGCTTTTCTCCATTGCTCACTAAACTCTCCATCTGCATATGCTTTCAGGTGTGTTTCTAGCCGCTTTGCTTCACGTTCCTTTAGCCTCCTCCTGATGGCTTATAGCTCCTGTAGTATGAGCCTCCTTAGCTCTCTTGCTGTTTTCACGCAGTCTTCAGCTTCGCTTCTCGTGTATAGCTTTCCTCTGTGGTCTGCTAGCTTTCTGCTGTCAAACAGCTTCATGTACTTCTTCCATGCCTCCTCTGCTTTCCCTGTGCCAACCCTAGGCTCTAGGAGCCTCCTGACAGCGTTAGCTATCTTGTCGTCTCTCTTAGTCCTTATGTCTAGTATAGACTCTGCTGCTAGCCTCACTGAGAAGTATGCTGCACTGACAGCTTTGTTATAGCAGCCTACCTCCAAGTCTCTCTCAGCTTCACCTAGGAGCACCTTTGACTTCCTGTAGAGCTCGAGCTTAGCAGGCAAACCCCTCCTCCTCAAACGCTTCTATTAGGTCTCTTTCTGACTGTGATGCTATCATTGGAGCTATTTCCCCTTCTAGCTTCAGCTCCCTCTCAACTTCTAGAACTGCCTCTAGCACCCTCTCTAGGTCTCTGCTCTCTCTTCTCTCAACTACTATGAGCACGTTGCTCTCCAGCATCCTCTCAGCTGATGATGGTAGCGCTATGATAGCTTTCAGCCTCGACCCCAAGCTAGCTCTAAGCCTCTCAGCTAGCAGTGACATGGCTTGCTGCCAGTGCTCTTCTACCTGGAAGTTGACAACCACAGGTAGCATGCTCAATTGACCTCACATCCTAGAGTATAAAAGTCATCTACTAGCTCTATAGCTGTGTTAGATGAATCATTGTCTCTACAGGTATACTCTGCCTCCTGTAAGCTGCTTGCTAGAGATCTACTGAGAAGCTGTTTTAGCTGACAGCTTGCTACCATCGCCTTAGCGTGGCTTTGTAACACTCATGGTGATGGAGGAATGTGGCTTATCACCGAGTCTAACATCCACGTTGATAAGCTCCCTGTGTAGAGGACTCTGCTCCCATTAACGTGATGTATGAGGTCAGTGAAAGAAGACTTCTATCCTACACTGAGGATCCTAGGAAGCAGAGCTGCTTCATCATAGTTGCATTCAGGTGAAGCAGAGATGAGCATACCTTTCTACTTAGGCTGCCTTTCACTGGTGTGGTTAAGCCTACTGTATTGGCGGCATGTACCTCAGGGACTCCTATGTCCTCAGCAGCGGATGCATCATGTCAGTGACGCTGGGAGGCTCCTATATCCCACTGTATACACTAAGGGTAGGTGGAGACCATGTGGAGTCGCTTTCCCATGGCATTGAGAGGCAGAGCTAAGCAGCCTCCCTCAGCTGCCAGCGAGTAGCTGCTGCAGCTAAGGCTTCACTACGCAGCCTAGAGGCAAGCTAGCAGCATGCATCTTGTAGCTATGGTAAGGGATATAAGCTGCTGCCTCAGCTCTACTGAGGGGCTGTCTTGCGTAGGTTTGGGAAGCTTGTGCCACTACGGGTTGTCAGACAGAGGTACCTCAGGAGGAGGTTTGGGAAGTTTAGGAGGCTGAAGGAGGATGGTTGTGAGGGTAAGAGTCGCCTTGAGGAGAGAGGGGAGAGTGGCTGAGACCTCAGCGCTAGCTAACAGCGGATATGAGAGCGACAGGCCTGAGATACATGTCCCACTTGGGCTAGCTAGGAGGCTAGGCTTCAGCCTCGAGCACCTGCGTAGTGAGAGGTACTCTGTGGTTGGAGCTGAAGTATCAGCTTACATGCTTGGTGAAGTAGAGGTCAGGGTTGTAGCTGAGAAGCCTACAAGGTGGGTTAAAGCTGGAGCTGTAGTGGTTCCAGGAGAGTATGAGGTTATTCTCAGCGACACTCTGATGGAGGAGCTTGAAATAGAGCTGATAAAGCCGAGAACAGGGCTATGGAGGCTCACAGGAGAGGAGAAGAGCAGGCCAAGTGCTCCAGCAGAGTACTGGCCTTAGCTCGCATGGACGGCATTACCAGCTACATACACCTAGCACGAGGCAGTAGCTTCTGTCATGGTTAATTAAGTAGCATATAGAGGGCTTGTGGTGTCTGGTTGAGCCTCATATGCGAGTGTGGCTGGAGTGAGAAGCTTGGCTTAGAGTACAGGGTCAAGTGCCCTAGGTGTAGTAGAGCTCTTAGGGTTGAGGCTGAGAGAAGCTGGAGGCCAGCTGGCAGAGGGCTAAGCAGGTATAGCAGCATGCTTGCTCTCACTCCCCTCTTGACGCTAGGTGAAGGCAGCACCCCTTTGCTTGAGAGGAGCATGCTCTCTGCTAGAGTACTCCTTAAGCTTGAGCACCTCAATCCTACAGGCAGCTTTAAGGATAGAGGTGCTGCCTTAGCTATAGGATATGCTAGCTCACTTGGATACAGAAGTGTGGTTGAGGACACCTCTGGGAACACTGGGATAGCTGTAGCAGCATACTCTACAGCTCTAGGGCTTGAGGCTACCATAGTGATGCCATCTGACGCCCCAGCTGGGAAGAAGGCTCTCTGCAGAGCTCTAGGAGCAGAGGTCATAGAGGCCTCTAGCAGAGAGGAAGCATACAGGAAGGCCCTAGAGCTATGGAGGAAGGGAAGCTGCTACCTCTCACACCTATGGAGCCCACTCTTCATAGAAGGATATAGGACGATAGCCTATGAGGTATATGAGGAAGCTGGCATACCAGACCTAGTGGTGTGCCCTGTTGGTTCAGCTGGCCTCCTCCTAGGCCTCTATGCTGGCTTCAGAGACCTAGTGGAAGCTGGGGTAGCTGACAAGATGCCTAAGCTCATAGCGGTCCAAGGAGCCTCAGTTGCGCCACTATACGAGCTCCTCTATGGTAGAAGGCCTCAGGGAGAGTCTAAGCTCGCAGACGGCATCAGGGTTCCAAGCCCACCTAGGCTAAGTGAGGCAGCTCAGGCCATAAGAGAGACAGATGGCTTAGCAATCACGGTGACAGACCAGGAGATCAGCAGCGCTCTCAGAAGGCTCCTTAAGATGGGGCTCATAGTAGAGCCTACGTCAGCAGCTGCTATAGCAGCCTTAGCTAAGCTCCCTAGAGCAGAGCTCCAAGACAAGAGGATACTCACACCCCTAACAGGATCAGGCTTAAAGCAGCTGCTATAGAAGCTAACGCTAAGATGCTGAGCTTAAGCTGTGGGTCAGCTACCTATGCTTCAGCTTATGGTAGAGATGAGAGGCTTTAAATCACAGCTGGCTTCACCTAGGTGGTGGTGTGTTGAAGCTTAGCCTACTATCCTCTACTCTACTCCTCATCACCATGCTTACTCTAGCTGATGTATCTGGCTGCCCTCCATCTGGCTGCCATCTCGGTATCATAGTTGATGAGGGTATTGATGCTAGGAGTGCTGTCAGCAAGCTTAAGGCCATTGGAGTTGAGGCCTGGCTTGAGCCTGTCAAGCTTAAGGCTGATGGAGGATACATCAGAGCTGAGACTGTGGTCTTCTACCTAGGCTACTGGCTTCCAGTAGGCTTGATGCTTGAGTGGAAGCCTACTCCAGCTTACGCTAGGCTCTATGCTGGAGGCAAGTACTCCTGTATCAAGGTGAACACGACTCTAGAGTGCTCTCTTAAGCCTCTCAAGGACGCTATAGCTCTGCTCCTTAAGGCTGACATCCTAGGTAGGATTCCTGACATCAAGGAGGCAGCCTGTACTCCTGGGAACACCTACCCATGTGATGCTGTAGTTGAGTGGGCTAAGCTTGAAGCAGGCGTAAAGCTGGAGCAAGTCACCTTCAGGTGCCTCCCAAGACACTTGAACATAGTGGTGCCTGGAGCTAAGGCTGAGCATAAGGCTGCTGTCGTAGCTAACAGCATAGACATGAAGCTATGCTATGAGATGCTTGAGAAGGAGCTCAAGAGGCTAGGCTACGAGTGTAAGCCCTATGCTCCAAGAGAGCTCAAGGAGGCATTAGACTCAGAGGTCCTGATAGCTCTAGGAGGGCCACTAGCCTATGAGGAGGCAGGTAGGATAGCTGAGTTCCTGCTACCACCTCCAATAGCGTCAGCTCTGGTAGCAGAAGAGGAGTATAGCATAGCATACCTACATGAGCCACTCTTCTCAGGCCAGACCCTGCTAGTTATAGCTGGGCACACCAGGGATGAGACTAGGAGAGAGGCTGAGAGGCTTGTGAGAGAAGGGATCCTAGCTAGAGTCCTCAGCTCCCCTGTCAAAGCATACTACAGCTGTAGAGTAAGCTGCGTGTATAGCAAGCCCAGTGTAAGCGTGGAGCCTAGCCTGAGAGCACTCTACCTGAAGGCTGTCTGTGAGCTCCCAAATCCATGCTACTATCCAATAGTAGACACGAGGATCGAGGGAAGCATGATAAAGGTGCATGTATCCTATGAGCCTCTGAGCACACCCTGCATCCAATGCATAGCCTACGCTAGCCTCTACCTCTCTATCATAGGAATAGAGCCAGGAGAGTACACTCTAAGAGTAGATGGCTACATGCATACTAAGCTTAAAGTGAAGATCCCAGGCTAAAGCTAGAGCCTAACATCCTCAGCCTACCAACCTCCTCTAAGCCTAGCACCACCAGCCTTCACATTTTACATGAGGAGAGCCTCAAGCTTCAGGTCAAGCATCAAATATATGATCATGAAGTGAGATGAAGACATACTGCCATGACATCTATGCATGCTAATGGGTAGAGCAAGCTAAACTGATGAAGACGTCTTTCAAATACAGTAGCAGAGTAGCCTAAGGCTGAGATAGCAAAGCCTAGGGAGCTAAGCACGTCACCTATGCTCAGCAGCTAAGGTCATAGCTTAGCTTCAGCTACTGGCATCAAGAAAAAAGAGGGTAGGAGGCTAGCCTCCTGCTGCTGCCAGTACTGTCCACGTGTCTCCTGGGTTCACTTGGTTTGCTATTGTAGCCTGCCACCTCACGATAGCTCTGGTCGCCCCTACCAGCTGAGCCATATCTGAGCTCCATGGGTTCAAGAACCTCCTGACATACTGTGAGCCAGCTAGAGTACCATATGGCGTCAGCCCCATCACAAACAGAATAAACCTGCCACTGTCCCTTATTAGAAATAGCAGTATCAGGTCCTCTCGCCCCATGTTAGCAGGGTCGTAGTTGAATGAGCCTAAGCCATCTACAGTCAGCGTCCAGGTTCCATCTGTAGTGAATGTTATTCCAAGCGTGCTCTCAAGCTTCTTTGAAACAGAGTTCACAATAGGCCCACCAAACACTATGAGGTTATGTGATGTATCCTTCCAGCTTAAGGTGGTTGGATCTACTATGTCACTATCAAACCTTAGTACTACATCCCATATGGCATAGTATCCTAGCCCTAAGCCTAGCGCTCCTGCTCCAGCTGTATCTGAGGTTGCTGCCGGGATCACCTGGCTTCCACTAGGCCTCTCCCAGTGTCCACAGACCATGTACACGTCATTCCTGAAGAGCACATAAGTCATGTCAAAGCCATCCCAGAGAGCACCAACCTTACAGTAGATATCCCTGTTTCCAGTCCTAAAATCATACCATGCTACAGCTATGAAGCCTCCACTCACAGCTACATCTGGATAATAAGAGTCATGCTCCTCGTATGTGAGCCTGTTTTCAATAGACCAGTTTTCTCCGTTATCGAAGCTGTACATGCAGTATATCTCGCGGTTCCCGTCTTTTAGGTCACGCCATACTATGGCTACAGTCGACCCACTTACATCTATGCTTGGATAGCCTGAGCTATATGCATCTGGTGTGCTCATTCTCGTGCTA
>JAVCBW010000061.1:0-35701 GCA_037917675.1 Thermoproteota archaeon | reverse complement strand
TCTAGCCTGCCGAGGATCTCATTGAACTTCCTGTCGTGCTGCTCGGATCTATACCTGAGATCTGCTAGCTCTCTTAATATCTCGCCTAGCCCTATGAGGCCAGCTACAGTGTACCTAAACTCCTCGTCTTCTCTGAGCATCTTGAGTAGCTTAGCTTTAAGCTCTGTCTCCAATTCTAATCCCTAATAAACCTGCTGTAGCTACCTTTAAAAACTACGTGGTGTACATGGTATCTGTCAGACGAAACTGTTACGATTTTAGATAGATTCATACCTGTCTGGGTATCTTATGAAGAAGTTGCTGAGGGGCGGTGAAGCGGCTGGAGAGCTGAACGTGAACAGACATATGGTCTTAAACCGGGTTAAGAGAGGTAAGATCAAGGTGTGGTGTACATGGATAAGTGAGATATTAGGTCACCTACTCTAATAGCGGTAAGGCCCACCTGGGAGACAGTTTACATTAAGAGTAGATGTTAACTAACGAATGTGACAGTTCTAGATAGAGATGTTGTAGCGGTTTTAACCTTCAGATGTGGGCTCTGGGGTTACCCTGAAAGCCCTATTAGAGGCATCAGCCTCAATGATATGGAAACAGTCGATGGATCAAAATCATGTTTTTCTATGAAAGTCCATCAACCGTGAACCCATTCAGGAGAATACCTCTCAATAAGCTTCAGCACACATAGCATACTACTCCTTAGGTGCTTCCAGCATAAAAGAGCGCTGCAAATAGGCTGTGTTTAGGGCAGCTATATGAGGTAGTGAAGCAGTAGGCAAAGCGTATATTAAAAATTTTAATAGCTATCTGTGTGGTGTGGTGATGAAGCTAGCAGATGTGGTCATGGAGCTTAGGGAGTCTACTAAGCTCTACTTGAAGGATTCTTATGTGAGGTCTGCTCAAGCTGAGGTCATCAGGGTCGTTAGAGAGAAGAGGGGGAGCAGATGCTATGTAGTTGTAGAGCCTGTGATCTTCCACCCATTAGGTGGTGGTCAGCCAGGTGATAGAGGGTGGCTTAGAGGCGAAGGCGTTGAGTTTGAAGTCAAGAAGACGCTGGAGAGCAGAGGAGTCATAGTGCTATATGGGAGAGTGGTGTCTGGTAGGCTGGAGGAGGGGGCCGAAGTTCTTCAGGAGCTTGACTGGGAGAGGAGATATAGGATCATGAGGACCCATACAGCTGGCCATATTTTGGACAGAGCTGTCTCCGAGCTTGCTGGAGCAGGCATCGCAACCCTAGGAGCTAACCACGGCCCTCCTGAGCCGTTCATAGACTATGGTATAGGTGTAGAGAGCCTAGATCTGAGGGAGGTTGAGAGGGTTTCAAATGAGCTGCTTGATGACAGGGATGTGAGGATAAGGTTCGTGAAACCAGAGGAGCTGCCATCAGCCATATATGGTGCTCCAAACCTAGGTAGGCTTCCGAAGGCTGAAAGATATAGGGTAGTTGAGATAGTTGGTGTAAACGCGATACCCTGTACTGGAACCCATGTAAGGAAGACCTCAGAGGTAGGGCAGATCACTCTGAGAGGAAGCAAGGCTATAGAGGGGGGCGTAAGGATCTACTATGATGTCTCCCCTTGACCACCTAACCTCCTATAGCAGCATCTAGGAGCCTCTTCTCCTCCAGCATGCTCAGGATATGAAGCTATGAGGTGGAAGACATACTAATGGTGCCTCTGGTAGGGGGTTCTACACTAGCTTAAGCTTCTCCTTGAGGGCCTCTAGCTTCAAGCTAGCTCTGCTGCCAGCTGCTATGAGCATATGCTTTTAAGCTGCAGCTGCAGGCGGAGCCCTGGTGGCTGACATGAGGCCATTCCCATGGTGGTCTAGCAGGCACGTTGAGCTAGCTAAGGAGGTTGAGGAGTTTGCTGACGAGCATATGCATGAGGCTATCAAGGCTCTATGGGAGAAGAGGTATCCTCTCAAGCTCCTCGATGAGGTCTGTAAGCGAGGGTGGTTTGGAGCTCTGATCCCAGAGGAGTATGGTGGCCTAGGGCTTGGAGCAACAGGCTCCTGCATTGTAGCTGAGGAGCTTGGTAGGCTTGGTACGATAGGTCACGTGTACACGACGACCATGTTCGGTGGAGCAGAGCAGATAATGCTCTTTGGTACAGGTGAGCAGAAGGAGAGGTGGCTTCCTAGGATAGCTAGAGGAGAGCTCAGGGGAGCTATAGTGATAACTGAGCCGTACTTCGGGTCTGATGCAGCTGGAATAGAGACTATAGCTGTGAGGGAGGGAGACGAGTACGTGATAACAGGGAAGAAGAGGTTCATCACGAATGCTGGGCTAGCAGACCTCTACATGCTCTATGCTAGGACAAGTGAAAGCCCAGAGGACAGAGCCAAGTATAGGCACCTGACAGCCTTCATAGTTGAGAAGGGGATGGAGGGCTTTAGCGTCGAGAGGGTGAATGAACTGTGTGGCTGGGATGGGCTTCAGAATGGCTATCTCAACCTAGATGAGGTCAGAGTTCCAGTAGGCAATAGGCTAGGAGAGGAGGGTGATGGATGGAAGATAATGGTTTCAGGCTTAAACTATGAGAGAACGCTGATTGCAGCCAGCGCCCTAGGGCCTATAAGAGAAGCCTTGAGGTATGCTGTATACCATACTCAGAGGAGAGTACAGTTCAATCAGCCTACCATAGCCTTCCAGGTCAACCAGTTCAGGATAGCTGACATGATAGCTAAGCTGAAGACAGCTAGGCTTCTCACCTACTATGCTGCCCACCTGCTAGATAGAGGAGAGGATGCTGTCCTTGAGGCTACGTTAGCTAAGCTATATGTAACTGAGGTCGTGGAGGAGGTTACCAGAGATGCCGTGCAGGTCATGGGTGGAGACGGCTGGATGAAGTTTTATCCAGTAGAGCAGCTTTACCGTGATGCTAAGATATTCCCAATCATAGGTGGGACAAACGAGGTCATGAGGCTTATACTGTTCAGGCAGGGGCTGAGGGCGCTGAGCAAGGAGCTTAAGCCGCCAGTGATGCTGGTAGACCTAGAGCTCAATGCTCCACTCCCATACTTCAAGGTGGAGCCAGCTAAGCCAGCTGAGCTGACAGAGGAGAGGCTGCTTGAAGCCTTAGCAGACTACTACAAGGCTAACCCAGGGCTGTATGCGCCATTAGAGGAGCTGTCACTCAGGCTTGGAGCTAAGCTGGAGGATATAGCTAAGCTAGCCTTAGAGCTGGAGAGGAAGGGGCTAGCTAAGACATACATGGATCCAAGGAGGAGAGCTGTTAAGATGGTCAGGCCAACATACAGGGGGCTGAAGAAGGCTAA
This sequence comes from Thermoproteota archaeon, assembly GCA_037917675.1. GTDB lineage: Archaea > Korarchaeota > Korarchaeia > B14-G2 > B14-G2 > B14-G2. Next base: position 32,425 of record JAVCBW010000061.1, on the reverse strand, counting down.
GCCAGCTGAATACTACAGGTATATCCCAAGCTGGACTGACGAGAGCCTCGTCTTCTAGCCCCTACCATTTTTCTCAGCTTCCTCACTTGAAGAAGCTCATGCCATAGGAAGCCTGCATGAGCCGGCATTAACGCTGCAAGCTGCCAGGGGGCATGCTTAAATTTATTTATAGGCGCCTGCTAGCTTGGGGGTTGCTTGGCTAAGCTCCTAGTCAGCTCAGTGGATGTCGAGGAAGCTATCGAGGCAGTTAGGGGTGGAGCTGACATAGTTGACGTAAAGAATCCTAGGGAAGGCAGTTTAGGCGCCAACTTCCCCTGGGTTATCTCAGCTGTCAGGAGCGCTGTGCCAAGAGACATCGAAGTCAGTGCTACACTAGGAGATGCACCCTATCTGCCTGGGACGATCTCGCTTGCTGCAGCAGGAGCTCTTCAGGCTGGAGCTGACATAGTGAAGGTCGGCTTAAAGTTCGATGGCTTAGGTAGAGCCATGGAGCTCATGTCCATGGTTGTGAAGGCAGCTAGGATCGTGAAGCCCTCGTCACTAGTTGTTGCAGCAGGATACAGCGATGCACATGAGGTAGGTACACTAGACCCCATGGAGGTCCCCTATGTGGCATATAGGTCTGGGTGCGACATAGCCATGCTTGACACAGCAGTGAAAGATGGCAGGAGCCTACTAGACCACCTCACTAGAAGAGAGGTCAGGAGGTTTGTAGATGAGGCACATAGCCTCGGGCTTAAGGCTGCCTTGGCAGGAGCACTTAGGCTAGAGCACATACCAGTATGCTTAGAGCTGGGAGCTGACATAATAGGTGTTAGAGGAGCTGCCTGTGAGAGGGGGGACAGGAACACTGGGAGAGTCACAGCTAGGAGAGTCAGGGAGCTAGCTAGGCTAATACACCTGCAGCATGCTGAGTCTGAGGGAAAGCATGAAGCTCACACATATGGTAGCTGAGCTAGGTGGACACAGCAGACGAATTCAGGCGCTACCTTGGAGCTCTCAGCTATCCATGTAGATGCCAGCTTCTGAAGGCTGCTATAAATGTACTATTAGAGCTGTGACCCTGTATAGTGTGTAGAGCAGCAGTAGGGATAGCGCGAAGGCTAGGAGCCTCAGAGACGTTAAGATGACCTCCCTCGAGAGCTCAACTGAGACTCTGTATCCTAGGATGCTCTTCTCGTATATTACTAGAGAGTATGCTCTAGCAGCATCTTCAGGCACTAAGGCGACTTCAGGTATCGCTACTAGAGCTATTATCGCTGAAGCAATCTTCGCTATTGAGGCTGCTGTGAAGGCAAGCATATAGCTGCCTCTAGCTAGGAGGCCTATTGGCGCAGCTATCAGCTGGGCTATAGACCCAAGTACAGCAGCAAGTGTGCTCGCCTTCACGGCGCCAAGCCAGCTTTTGTACCTAGCGAACAGAAACTGGCCTATGAAGTTCGCTCCAGTGAAGGAGAAAGAAGAGTATGCAGAGAAAGCTACGTGTAGAGCTGGAGCTGGAGTAGCCCAGGCTAAGATTGGAGCAGTAGCATCCATGCCTAGGCTAAGCCTGAGCACTCTGAAGGGCTTCCCGCCCCAGAATAGTGAAGCAAACACGCTCGCTATAGTACCGACCAGGTTCATCGCCACAGCAAGGGAATCTGGGGCCCTCAGCCTGTCAACTACATAGGGGATCCAGATTATCCCAAGCAGGTTAGCTGAAGCATACTGGGCTATGATGAAGTATGATGCTGAGAAGACCTTCTCAGGCATCTCAGCTCCAGTAGGCTTAGCCTCGATATCCCTAGGGATCTCTAGGAGAGAGACGAGCAGAGTGGATGCTAGCCCTATGGCAGCTCCAGCAGACATCATATAGCTGTACTTCTCTCCTCCAGGAAGCAGGGTAGCTAAGCTGGTGGCAGCAGTGAACCCTAGTATCGTAGATACATTAAAGGCAGCAGACCTCTTAGCAGTCAAGTCCATCACATCCTCCTCTGGGAGGAGCCCGTAGATGACTAGGTTGATGAGCGTCCCCACTGGAAGGCTGCTGATGAGGCCATATAAGGCTGCGATCGCAAAGTGGCTTCGGGCAGCAGGCACCAGGAGCCACGTTACCCTCTCAAGCCCATGGAGCAAGACGAGCTTCACCTTAACTCTTCCAGCTAGCAGGGAAGGCCACTTAAACAGCACGACGCTGACTAGAGTAGCGATAGCAGACGATATCAGAGCGACAGCAGAGACCCCCCAGGCTCCAAGTCCCCTGGACACCATGAATATGACGAAGAGCCCTTTAGTCAGTGACAAGTAGACTCCAGCTAGCAGGGCCTCCATCACTAGGATCCACTTCAGCCTTACAACTCCTCTGCTAGCCAAGACCACCTGAGGAAGCTGGTGCCATGCCACGAGATATAAGCCTTACCAGCCTGCTGCCAAGGAGCTTGCGAGTCAGCTCAGCACGAGAAGCCAGATGGTGAGCTGGAGCATGCTGACATAGGGAAGGCATCAAGGAGGTTCTTGTTAGCTTAGGTAAGCTGCCTCCCTTATGGTGCTTGGGAAGACACCTGATGCAGCCAATACCCTTAGCCCTCTGGCTGCAGCTGGGAAGTAGCTGTCTACCACCCTGAGGGCCTCTAGCTCATCTGGTGGAGCCTCAATGCATCTCCTTAGGGGAATGCACTTCACTAGGATAAGCTTCACTGCCTTAAGCTCTCTTGCTATAGCTGCTGCTATGCTATCTCCTGTCACACTCCAGCTGTGAGGAACATGGTCTAGCTTTCTGAGCACCCTGTATGGCAGCAGGACAGCGCTGCCTTCAGCTAGCTCAGCTAGTGACTCTGCTGTCGGGAGGCCTGTGAGCTCAGCTAGCATCAGCCCATATTGGTCTTGTGCTAGAGCAGCCATCCAGTGAGCTACCTTATCTGATAGGCTATGATCTCTCTGGATGCTCCTGACTTCCCTAGCTAGCTTCCCGCCACCTGGTATTATAGCTAGATGAAAGACCTCAGCTAGCTCAGCTAGGATAGCAGCTACCTCACGAAGCCCCCTTGGGTAAGCCATCAGGCAGCCTCCCACCTTAACTGCTATCAGGCTGCTCACCTCCAGCAATATGCTTCCCAGCTAGAGTGAGCTCTACATTCTTACATGCCTCCATGCACTTTAAGCAGAGTGTGCACTTAGCTCTATCAAGGAGGGTAGCTGATGGCAGAGGTATCTGAGATGGACATGCCCTCTCGCATAGGCGGCATCCCGTGCAGCCTGGAGCAGCTTCAGTCTTTAGAATAGAGACTGCTGAAGGCAGCCCTATGAGGAAGCCCACTGGACAGAGGAAGCTGCACAATGCTAGACCCCTCCTGGCTAGTATAGCTGCCAGCATGAGCCATGCTAGGAAAGCCAGTAGCATGGCATGCAAGCTTGCACCAGACAGGTATGTTGATATGATCTTGAATGGGAGGCCTACTGGGCATACTAGGCAGAAGACTGGAGCATGAAGCAGAAGGGCTGCTACAGCTATGGCTAGCATGATAGCTGGAGCATAGAGTAGGCTTCCTCTGCCTCTTGGCCTATAGGCTAAGTGCACTACTACTCCAGTAGAGCAGATCCATCCACAGAACACTCTGCCTAAAGCTAGGAGCACCAGCATAGATGTGGCTAAAGCAGCAACCATTCTGGCAGTCAGGTGTAGAGAGGCTAAGGCAGCCTGGAGTATGCCTAGTGGGCAAGCTAAGCATAGTGCTCCTATCTTGAGGTATGCTAGCACCCCCCTCAGAGCCCTCCTAGCTACCGCCACCGTGTAGAGGGCAAGTGAGACAGCTGCTGTAGCTACTCTGAGCTTGCTAAGGCTTGGCAACCCTTACTTCCCCCTCTGGTGTGAGGTACAGCGCCTTAGGCTGAGCTGGGCAGGCGTTGACACATCTGCCACAGCCTACACACCTGCTGCTGTCGAATCTTGGGACCCTTCCTCTCACCTTTATAGCTCCTCTAGATGGGCATACCTCTAGGCATACTAGACACTGTTTCCCCTGGTATGCTAGGCAGCTCTCCTTTATCCACTTCACCGACCCTATCTTGACTACTGGTGTGTAGACTATAGCATCTGTTGGACAGCTCTCAACACAAGGCCTCTTCCTCTCACACCTGCCAGCGAAAGCCTCACATGGAGCCTTTAGCGGATCTACCCTTGGTGTGCCCCACAGCAGGAGGCCTTCTGCTAGCGTGCAGGCTACCAGGGTGCCAGTAGTGCAGCTCTGGATGCACTGGCTACACCTCAAGCATCTAGCTAGAAACTCCTCTTCAACCAGGGCGCCAGGTGGCCTGACGACCCTCTTTCGCGGGAGAGCTTTAGCTAAGGATCCTAGCGATGCTGCTGCTATGAAGGCTGCTGCAAGCTTCAGTAGGCTCCTACGCCCTAGCTTAATGCTATGGAAGCTGAGCAAACCTGACCTCTACCTCGCTTCCCATGACACCTAAGCCAAGCTGCTGTGCATACCTTAAATGCTTTACCTCAGCAGCTCTCTCACCTGGGTTCTCGACCCCCTCCAGCTGGAACAGGAGCTTTGCTGCAATATAGTCTGCTGCAAGAGGGTCTCTTGAAGCTATCACCGTGTCCGCTGGGACCATGGTGCCTCCTGTCGGCCCCCTCTCAGTCATGGCTTCTGTAGCATCTATCACTACCAGGTTGGGCTTGAGGATGTAAGCTATGTCAGCTATGCACTCGTGGAGGCCTATCCTATGGAACCTCCCCTTCTCGCTGTCAGGGAAGCATCCTATCAGGTTCTTTATTCCAAGTGTGACATCAGCGCTAATATGCCTCTTCATCTTAGCGACAGAAGCCAGGAAGCCAGCTCTATAGGGCAGCTCATATACAGAGGCCTCCCTGAGCCTCAAGGTCCCCTCAGCTTTAACTGTGACGGTGTCATCCTGCTCCCTGAGGTCTATTACCTCGATCCCAAGAGGCTTAAGGACACTATAGTATCCAGTCTTCTCAAAGCACCATCTGGTATCAGATCCTCTCACAGAGCTCTCAGCTACAGCAACTTCGCTAGCTCCAGCTTCATAGAGTGCTCTAGCTAGCTCAGCTACGACTACAGGTGACGTGACAGCACTCCCATGAGGGAAGCCGACATTGGGCTTTATGACAGCTCTCCCATCCACCTTAAGCCCACCTATGAGCTCAATAGACTTCTTGACAGCTGGAGCGCCGCCCTTAACCATGGCTACAATAGGCCTCCTCCTTGAGGCAGGCTTCTTAGCTTGATGAGGCTTCTCCTCTGGAATGGCCTTGAAGACCTCATATCCCAGGATTACAGCTGCAGCCCCAGCTGCAGCTAGCAGAAACCTCCTTCTACTAACCTTCACTAGACCACCCTGTTAGATTCTCCCGTCAGATAGCATGCCATAGAGCCTCACTTGAAAAGTCTTCCCGCCTAATTCAAGGCTGTAAGCTCAGGCCTCCTTTGGGGGCTGTGCCTGCTGCAGCTAGAAGCTGCAGCTAAAGCTGGCTGCCTCAGCCATTTGTGGAATATAGGCTCTTGAGCACCCTGTACGCTGGCATGATAGCAGCTTTATAGCTGTCTGTAGCTTGCTTTATGTTCTAGTGCCATGAGTGCTAGAGCATATGCTGGAGTAGCCTCTGCTGCATGTAGGCCATATAGGTCTTCTATTGGCGTTATCTTGTGGTAGCCTGCTCTTCTGGCAGCTGGCTCCGCTAGGAAGCTCCTCCCAACCCCGCATGTCACAACTGGCGTATCCCTCGATGCCAGGTGCCTGCTTCTCGATGAAACCTGGATTATCGCCTCTGTTATCTGCTGTAGCTGCTTCTCATATATGAACCTAGCTAGCCTGACTATCTCCCACTCCTCTAGGATCTCTGGGTCTGCACAGGGCACTCTGCTCAGCCTAGCTAGAGCCTCTTCTCTCGTCTTACCTCTTCCATCTGGTGTATCACATGTGTACTGGCTTGGAGCTATGTGGCCTAATATGAGGTGTACGTCTGCTGTTATCGCGAAGTACTCTGGTGAAGTCCTTGTCATCCTCCCCTTGACTGGAACCCACTTAGCTACTGCGCTAACGCTTGTCCTGAGAGCTCCTGTGAAGACTAGCTCTCCTGTAGCTAGCCTCTCTGGGTCTGTCTTACCTAGGGCTGCTGCCACCCCATTCTCTACTGGTATGATGTCTGTTGTAGTCGAGCCTACATCTATTAGGACTGCATTAGGTAGCTTTCTGCCTACCAGCCAGGCTGAGGCAGGCCAGTTTGCTGCAGCGACCTCTAGAGGCCTCTCCTCAGCCTCCTCTGGAGTATAGAAGCCGCCATGTATGTTGGCTACCAGGAAGCTCTCCCCTATAGCCTGCCTCGTAGACTCTATGACATGCCTGACACCCTCACTCTTACACCAGTAGGCGTCTGATAGCTCAGCTGTCATCGCTATCACAGCTATATCAAAGCCACTAGGGCAGACTTCACCCACCAGCTTCCTTAGCTCACCACTAAGCTTCTCCCTACCAGCCTTCCATATGGGGAAGTACCTCGACTTGACTCTGACAACTTTCACTGTGCTGTCAGATGCTACTGCTACAGCCTTCAGGTTTGCCCCCCCGATGTCTAGGCCTAGAGCTATCAAGCTGCTACGCCTGGCCCTCATCCTCCTCTCTCCTACACTACATGTAAAATATAGTTTTCTGAAGAGCACTCTGAAGACTACGCACCACTCACATCGTAAGATCTTCTGTGTGCCAACCACCTGCTCCTCTATGCTCTCAGCTGCCACCAGCAGCTTATCGAGGTGACTAGCCAGCTTAGCCTATCACTCGCTGCTACAGACGTAGCCTCCATCCACATACCGTTCTGGTTCTCCGTAGCTTATTATAACATTCTACAACAAAATTTAACAATCTTTTTTGTTTATTATTTAGATACTTTTTATCTGTAATGTCACATCGTAAGATCTTCGAATTGTTTACTCAAACCTTTTCTGTCTTCATTCAATCCCGAGGCGATATCAGTTAGAACATCTATAACCTCGTAACCGTTCTCCTCACAGTACTTCCTCAAAATACTCCACTTGCGTCTGCAAATCTTTTTCTTGATCTCTCGATGACACTCTCGCATATATTACAACTTTATTTCTCACATCTTCCTTTCCTGTCAGCCTTAAATATTCTGAGTATGGAATTCTATACTCCTTCCCAACCTTAACCGCTCTTATCTTTCCACCATAGATCCATCTCCTAACTGTTAAAGGATGAACTCCAATTAATTTGCAAATTTTCCGACCCTGAGCATTTCCACATTAATCATTGCTATAACATGTAAGTGTTATAAATTTGTTATCACTTTCAAGAGCTGCTCCTGAACCCTAGCGCTTGCCTTCCTCATCTGGTAGTAGGCCGGAGAACATGTCTCTGAACACGTAGGCAAGGTAGCTCAAGAAGGCATGGGTCTAGGCTCTAAGAGGTTGTGTAGCCTAAGCCAGCTTACCTCTAGAGCACTGGGATCCAATATCTAGCAGAAAAGGTCCTGCATGACTCTAGCTCAGCTTCCTGGAGCTGAGAAGCCTGTAGCAGCTTCAGACCTTACCTCCACTAGAGCCTAGGTTGCGTCTAGAGCTGCACTATGAGCTTATGCTAGCTCTGTGAGCTACATGTTTAGAAGCATGTAGGAGGCTCCTGGAGCTGGGAGCGTGGCTGTGGGATTCCAGTAGGAGCTCACCTCCTAGGTGGTATGTGTAGGCTATTAGGCTGCTGTCTTGTGGCAGCAGCAACCTGCTTGCCAGTGAGGCAGGTACACTCTAGCTGAAGGCGGAGCTTCAGCCTTTGTAGCCCTAGCTTGAAGCCTAGCTACAGCATAGCAGGCTGCTAGCTAGGATGGTGTAGAGGCTCTCTTTAGCTCAGCTAGTGCCTCCCTTAGGCTTGGAGCCCATACTGCTACCATGGCCTCCCTGAGCCCTGGTGGAGCTGCTATGTGCGCTCTCAGCCTTGGCTTCCTCCTGAGCTTGAGCTTCTTGAAGGCTGAGTAGCCTACTGGCCTCAGAGGCAGCTTCCTCCAAGGCAGCATAGCCTCTGCTATGTTCTGGTCAGCGACCATTCTCACTCCTATGTAGCTTGTTGTGAGCCTAGGGTTGACTTCAATTATGTAAGGCTCCTCAGCTAGCACCAGGTCTACTCCGATATAGCCTCTCAGCCCACTTATCCTCGCGCAGATCTTCTCAGCTGCCTCAGCTGCCTTACTCGCCTTAGGGAGCCTAACTGGAGTATACCCCCCCTTGTAGCTTGAAGCCTCTGGTGGAGGAGCTAGCGATATGAACTGGGAGTTCACTGTGATAGCCTTAGCCTCCCCTTGCTGGGCTATGAGGCTCACGCTCACGTTAGCTCCCCTGATATACTCCTGGACCACGGCTGTCTGCCAGCCAGCTTGCCTGATCAGCTTGAGAGCCTTAAGAAGCTCCAGCCTGTCTCTAGCTAGGTAGAGGGACTCGCAGCCAACCCCATCTAGGGGCTTGGCTACAGCAGGGAAGCTAGGTGGCCTCTGAGGTGCTTCAGCTGTGCTCACCGGGATAGATTTTGGGGTAGCTAGCCCAGCTCCTCTAGCCTCCTCAATCGTCCTCTGCTTGTCTCCACACAGCTCTATAGCCTCTGGGCTGCAGTTGAGCGGAGTTAAACCTAGGTCTATGGCCTCGCTTACAAGGTCCTTCAGGACTCCAGCTGACTCAGGTGCTATGATCAGAACGTAGTCTGGGCTATATGCCTCAGCAGCCTCCTTGAGGCTAGCTGGCGCCAGCTGCATGCTGACAGGAGCCTTAGCTGCTAGAGCTGGATCCAAGGCTGCAGCTGCCTCAGCTATCCTAGAGAAGTCCTCTACAGCAGCCTGCATCATAGCATAGCCTTCAACCAAGATCCCTGGAGACTCCCTGTACCCTCCTGCGCAAGCCCACTCGTATACCAGGATCCTCATCAGGAAGCCTTCTCCCAGATGCTCTTAAGCCTTAGCAGCTGCATCAGCAGGATAAAGCTGCCAGCTGTGAGCCCTGTGGGGAGCTTAAACCTGAAACTGCCATGTAGAGGATAGCTGGAAAGAGCTGCAGCTGCTCTACCGCTGTCACCGGTACAGTAGTGTAACGACACTCCAGAGGTTATTTGCAACAATGCTGCAAACTCTTATATATATCCTATTGTACAGTGGATGCATGGAGTGGTACAACCCCTGGTGGTTTGGTGAAGCTGATGAGGGCTATGAGGAGTGGAAGAGCTCTGTGGTGAAGTGGATTCCACCTGTTTTAGATGGGCTTGAGCTCAAGCCCTTCGCTCTCCACTTCCTAGTTGGGCCAAGGCAGGTCGGCAAGACCACAGCTCTCAAGATACTCATACACAGAGCTCTAGAAAGAGGGTGGAGCCCATGGAGCATATTCTACTACTCCTGTGATGAGCTCAGCGACTACAGGGAGCTAGGAGAGGTCATAGACAGCTACCTGTCAGCTAGAGATGAGCGTGGGATCAGAAGCTCACTGATAGCCTTAGATGAAGTGACGTTCGTCAGGGAGTGGTGGAGAGCAGTCAAGTCGAGGATAGATAGGAAGCTGCTCCAGAGGGATGTCATCGTGGTCTCTGGGTCAGCTAGTATCGAGCTATTCAGCCAGAGAGAGCTGTTCCCAGGTAGAAGGGGGCTTGGCAGAGACATAGTGATGCACCCACTGAGCTTCTCAGACTACATCGAGAGAGTACATGGGCTCAAGGTTGTTAAAGCGAGGCTAACCAGCATGGATGATGTGGAGAGGGCCATGAAGGCTAACAGAGTGCTGCATGGGAGGATAAGCAGGCTTTTCGCCAGCTACATGGAGACAGGAGGCTTCCCCCTATCCATCATAGACAAGGCTACGAGAGGTAAGGTCGCACAGGCGACGCTCAAAGCATACCTAGACTGGCTCAAGTCAGACTGGAGCAGAGCAGGAAAGAGCAGCAAGTACATGAGAGAAGTCATAGCATACATCCTGAGAAGCAGGCTGACACCAGTAAGCTGGCTTAGCATAGCAAGAGAGACATCGATAGCGTCATCTCATACAGCACAGTCTTACGTAGAAACCCTGGAGGCACTGTTCACAGCACTAGTCTTGAACTACATGTCACCAGATGGGAAGGTACATTACAGGAAGAACAAGAAGATACACTTGACAGACCCACTCATCTATGAGGTCTTCTCAAGGTACACTGGAGTAGAGGTCCTAGAAGAGACCATAGCAGAGTCTACGCTAGCATCACATGTGGCAAGGCTAGCTCCAGCATTCTACTGGAGAAACCAGACGGAAGTAGACGTCGTAGCAGTGATAGGAGGAAGGCAAGTTGGGTTTGAAGCCAAGTGGAGTGCAGCACCATGGCGTAAGCCAAAGCACCTGAAAACCCTGCTACTAGACAGGGAAAAGCTGCCACTCCTACTGGCATCACTTGAGACAAGCCGCCTTAGCTCTCCACTGCTCTCTTAGCTTGCTGCTTTTGGTGAAGAAGCCTCCTAGCACCAGATTTCTACCAGCTTTCAAGCAGGCTTGCTGAAGCTTATATCACGTGAGGCCTTAGGGCTCTGGTGTAAGCATGGAGCTTGCTGAGAGCCTTGAGGTAAAGGAGATCTTAAGGAGGTACAGGGAGGTTTGGGCTCTTGAGCATGCTCTCTCACTAATGACATGGGACATGGAGACCTATATGCCTGAGGCTGGCTTCAGGGAGAGAGGTGAAGCTAGGGCTGTCTTGAGGAGGATGATCCAGAGGACTCTCACCAGCCAGGAGCTTAAGTCTCTTGTGTGGAGGGCTGAGCCTAGAAACGACTTCGAGAGGGGGGTCATCAGAGTCCTCAGGAGGGAGATTGAGAGGCTTGAGAAGCTTCCATCAGAGTTCGTTGAGGAGGAAGCTAAGGTAGCTACTGAAGCCTACTCTGTCTGGGTTAAGGCCAGGGAGAAGAGCGACTACAAGCTCTTCTCACCTCACCTAGGCAAGGTGTTTGAGCTAGCTAAGAGGAAAGCTGAGCTCCTAGGATATGAGAAGCACCCATATGACCCTCTACTAGACTGGTTTGAAGAGGGCTTTAGTGTAGCAGACTGTGAGAAGCTCTTCTCCATAATAGGAGAGCTATCAGAGCTATTCAGGAAGGTTTCTGAGAGGCATCCACGAGAGCACCCTCTTGAGAAGGAGGAGTATGACAAGCAGAGGATGAGAGAGCTCAACATGAGGGTGCTTGAGGCCGTGGGCTTCGACTTCAAGCGAGGCAGGCTAGACACCTCACCTCACCCAGTCACCTTTGGGCTAGGCTTAGATGACGTGAGGATAACTACACGATACCATGAGAGAGACTTTAGAAGATCACTGTTTGCTGTGCTACATGAGTTCGGGCATGCAGCCTATGACATGAACATAGACAGGGTGCTGTGGCTCACTCCAGTCCAGAGGGGTGCATCACTTGGAACACATGAGTCTCAGTCACTCTTCTGGGAGAATGTAGTTGGGAGAAGCATAGCATTTGTAGAGGCATTCTATAGAGACATGATAGAGTACCTGCCGTTCCTCAGAAGCTACTCTATAGAGGACATCTATACGTACTTTACTCTAGTTAGGCCTGAGCTCATCAGGGTTGAGGCAGATGAAGTCCAGTATGTGCTTCATGTCTACCTCAGGTACAGGATTGAGAAGGAGATCCTCGAGGAGAAGCTGAGTGTAAGTGAGCTCCCGCAGGCCTGGGAGGAGCTTATGGAGGAGCTGATAGGGGTGAAGCCGAAAAGCCACAGAGAAGGCGTGCTACAGGATGTACACTGGTCACAGGGGTATGTAGGATACTTCCCAACCTATGCCATAGGCAGGGTGCTAGCAGCTCAGATAGCCCTATCAGTCAAAGACCTAGATGAGAAGGTGAGGGAAAGGAGGTTCAGCGAGGTAATGAGCTATCTTAGGGAGAGGGTGCATAGGTGGGGTGCAGTCTACCCTCCAAGAGAGCTGGTGAAGCTGGCGCTTGGGGAGGAGCTTAAGCCACCAAGGCTGCTAGAGTACCTGAGGCTCAAGTACCTCTAGCATCTTATCCAGGAAAGCTGGTGTCGTGTGAGGCATGGAGGTGCCTGAGAGGCTCTTGGAGAAGTGGAGGCATAAAGGCGAGGGAGGCTGCTGAGATAGCTGGAGCATACTTGAAGCTTCGCTGAGCTTAGGAGTCAAGCAGAGATCCTAGAGTCTTCTAGGGGATGAGATGCAGCCTATGAGGGCGATGAGCAGATTCGAGCAGCCTCCTAGGTTAGGGATGCTGACATGCGCCTTCAGGTCTCCTCGGCGTGTACTAGAGCTGAAAGCGGGAACACGTAGAGCCTCCCTGACGCCTGGACTATAGCTTCGAAGTCTATGAGCTTAGCCTTGGCTAGGTCTGGTGACAGGAAGCCTTCCCTAGGTGTAGTGTTGACTTCTGTCCCTCCTGCTAGAGGGGAGAGTGCTGGTAGGACTAGTAGCAGCTTACCTTCATATGGGCCTTTGAGCATACACCTGTATCTCTGCTTTACACCTATCTCGTCTCTCAGAGCAAGTACAGGGTGCTCGTGTGCTATTATGGCTATGTCAGCCTTCGACTCTGGGATAGGCTTGTGGCCATGAGCTATCAGGTAGCCTTCTTCTACTAGAGCTGGGTCTACTAGGGCTATACCCTTCCTCTTCAGTATTGGTATGAGGTAGTTGTCGTGGTTTCCTCTGACTACTGTGAGCTCTACCCTCTCTAGGATGGCTTCTAGGAGGTCTATGGTCTCTAGCCACTCTTGTGCTGTAGCCTCTCCAAACTCGTGCTTCACGTCGCCAGCTATCAGCAGCCTTTTAGGCTTTACCTCATCTAGAAGCTCTAGGATCCTCTTCTTCAGCTTAGGATACTGGCTTCTCGGCAGGAATATCCCAGACTTCTCTAGCGCCTGCTCATATCCTATGTGTAGGTCTGCTATCAGCAGGGTGTCTAGCTCCTCTATCATCAGAGCTTCAGTTTCTCCTATAAGCTTAAGCCCTCTAGCTATCCTGCTCAAGCAGCCACCTCTGCTCCAGCTTCCCTTAGAGCCTCCAATACCTTAGCATGTAGCCTCTCTAGCATAGCTCTCTTGTCCTCCATCAAGACTATGTCTGATAGCCCTATGAGAACTATGTTATGTGCGAATGGCGATGGGACAGTGCTCTCTGGCATGGTGACATACCTCCACTCTCCGCTATCTATCTTCTTGAGGACCTGCTCTGCGCTCTCTACGTCCATGTAGTCCTCCAGGATCTCTCTGAATGTCTCCTCTACTACTGGGAAGCCATCTAGCTCCCTGCATATCTCAAGGAGCTTCCTGGCATTTATCTGCTGCCTGTTCACGCTTATCTCATGCCCCTTGTAGTTCCTGAGGATCATCAGGCTCCTAGCTGCAACATGCCTGAACCTCCTAGCCATAAGCTCAGTTTTCTCCACAGCCTTCTTGAGGATGCTCCTTATGTTATCTGAGGTAAGCTCTCTTATGAAGCTCCAGCTGAACCTGACTTCAGCTGGTATTATCAGAGAGAAGCCGTTGTCTGATACAGCTACCCCGATGTTCCTATGTATCTGCCTACCTAGGAGGTAGGCATATGCCCTAGACAAGGCGTCGTTCACCTTCCTACCGAAGAGAGTATGGAATATCAGGTGTCTCCTACCCTGCTCATCCACATAGTTTTCAACTAGGATGTCAGGGTACTCTGGTGCCCTGACTCCCATGGCCTTCTGGAACATGTACTGCAGCTTTATGTACCTGTAGACTGCTCTAGCTGCCTTCTCATCTGCTCCACAGCTCTCAATCCACTTGACTATCGGCTTCTCGCCTTCTCCGCCTGCGATCTTCTCCATCACTCTAGCTCTGAACTCCCTGACTTGGCATGCTAGGTCGAAGCTCAGAGGGAGCATCTCTGAGAACCAGCTTGGGACAGTAGGCTTCATGTCATATGTAGGCTTAACCTTAGCCTTTAGGCCTCTAGCTGATATGAACTCATAGACCTTGCCTCCTAGGATGAAGCGGTCTCCTGGCATCAGCCTCTCAAGGAACTCTTCTTCAAGCTTCCCGATGTACCTCTTTGACTCAGTGTATACTCTGACAGCAACCTGGTCTGGTATCGTTCCGACATTTAGCGTGTATATCACGCGAGCATACTTCCCTCTCCTACCGAAGACCCCTTCCTCTGGGTCATACCATATCTTCCCATAGACTTTGAACTTCTCTAGGGTCTGGTAGCCTCCACTCAGGAACCTCAAGACCTCCTCGAACTTCTCTCTAGGAAGGCTCCTGTAGCAGTAGGATCTCCTCACCAGCCTGTAGGCTTCCTCAACGCTCCACTTCCTGACTACAGCCATCCCAACGATGTGCTGAGCTAGGACATCGAGGCAGTTCCCTGGGATCCTAGCTCTATCAAGCCTGTTAGCATATGCTTCTCTCACCATGACAGTACACTCAACTAGGTCATCTCTGTCAGCACATATCAGCCTACCCTTCACTGTGTCATGTAGCCTATGGCCTGACCTCCCAACTCTCTGGAGGCACCTAGTCACTGACTTCGGTGAGCCAAGCTGAGCTACGAGGTCTATGTAGCCTATGTCTATCCCAAGCTCCAGGCTGGTGCTGCTCACTACAGCCTTAAGCTCCCCGTTCTTCAGCCTCTCCTCCACATCCAGCCTGACCTCCCTTGAAAGCGAGCTGTGGTGAGCTTCTATCTCATCCTCTCTCAAGATGGACTGTTCTCCAGCTAGGAGCTTCTTCAAGTGGAAGACTACTCTCTCTGTTCCACTCCTGGTATTGGTGAACACCAGGGTTGTCCTGTGCTTCTTTATGAGGTCAGCTAGCATCTCATACATCTTGTCTGTTACAACCTGAGCTGGGGTATGCACCAGGTCCTCGACTGGGCAGGTGACAAGCAGGTCCTTTTTCTTCACGAAGCTCGTGTCGACTATGACGCAGTCTCTAGGCTCCCCGCTGTCATCGTAGCCTACAAGGAACTTAGCAACCTCCTCAAGCGGATGTATCGTAGCTGACAGCCCTATCCTGATGGGGTTCTCCCCCTTAAGCTCAGCTAGCCTCTCAAGTGAGAGAGTGAGGTGAACTCCACGCTTGTTCTCGCAAAGCGAGTGTATCTCGTCTACTATGACCCACCTTATGCTCCTAAGCCTCTCCCTGAACTTTGGTGTGCTGAGCATTATAGCCAGAGACTCTGGTGTCGTTATGAGGATGTGAGGAGGCTTCTTAAGCATCCTCTGCCTCACGCTGCTAGGTGTGTCACCTGTCCTGACGAGGTGTCTGACCTCAGGGATGCTGTCTCCAGCTAGCTTCCTGATCTCAGAGAGAGGCTCACTCAGGTTCCTGTAGATGTCGTTGGAGAGAGCTCTTAGAGGGGAGACGTAGAGGCAGTATGTCTCGTCTCTCAGCTCACCTTGCTCAGCTAGGTTAAACAGCTCGCTGATCACCATGAGGAAGGCTGATAGGGTTTTCCCTGTCCCAGTTGGTGATGATATCAGAGTGCTACGCCCCTCCTTGATAGGCTTGAGAGCAAGCCTCTGAGGTGGAGTAAGGTCGCTAAACTTGCTGCTAAACCACCTTGCTACATGCCTGTTCATCAGCTTCAGCGTATCCTCGAGTGTAAGCTCCTCTCTAGCGAACTCTATCAAGCTGCACCACTAGGCCTCAAGCGTCCTGAGGCTGACTCCACACGCTACCTTAAAAGTTTGAGGTCGGACATCTAGAGAGCCCTCTAGCTCACATGAAGCTGCTGGAGAGTGTAGTGTAGCCAGCTTAGCCTCTGGTTAAATATCTTCACTATAGCCTAGCGGTGCTTGATGCCTTCTATGCTAGGATGTGGTTCTATGTACCCTAGCGTATGGAGGTCTCTTAGGATGTCTACTATGATCACAGGGGCCTTAGCTAGGCCCTCAGCATAGACTTCCATGGCTATCTCAGATGCTGTCCTCTTCCCGTCTACATAGCTGTATGCTACAGCAGCCATCGATGTGAAGCTCTCCTCGCCAGCATACTTTTCTAGCATGCTGACTGGGGCTCTCCAGGCGACCTTTGCTACTGGTAGGGGTGCATCTAGCTTCCTCCTGTATACTGTGTGGTCTACTGGAGGCTTCAGGGGCTTTGCCCCTAGCTCTGCTAGCTCTAGGATCCTCTGTGCCCTCGGAGTCCACCCTCTGACTGAGGCTACTGCTCTACTGTACTTCCTTGCGAGGTGAGCTATCCTAGCCTGGGCATATGGTGACCCAGGTAGCAGGGCCTTCTCCTCTGCTATCAGAGACTCTGCTACTAGCGCTACCGTCTTCTCGACTTCCTCTGAAAGCCTGTCTAGGAGAGCTGCCTGGAGAGCTGTGGCAGCTGCCGCCACACCTATGGCTCTTAGAGCTTCCTGGCTTATGTTCTCTGGTGTATCCTGGTCGGTATGGTATGCTGGGTCAGGCCATGTTATGAAGAGGACTGCTGGAGACCCCATGTGAGCGAAGACATGGTGATCGCTTCCCCACACATATCTGCCCATCACGGCCTTTAAGGCTGGTAGGTCCATAGCCCTGCCCTCATATGCCTTAGTTAAGGTGCTCTTCAGGTTGTAGTATGCTAGGAGCGGTAAGTAGCTTGGAGCAAATCCAGGTGTATCTGTGACTATCAGCGTAGATCCCATGGATGCTAGCCCAACCATGTCTAGGTTCACGACAGCCTTAGGCTTCAGCTTACTCTTCTCGAGCATCGCTAGAGTCCCTATGAACTCTGGGATCCACCACATCCTCACCTCCACCTTTGGCTTCAGCTTCTCCATAGCCTTCTCGAGAGCCCCGGCTAGCTCCAGCAGCAGAGCGCTCCCTGACGCGTTGTCATTTGCCCCTGGCATAGGGTGGCATAGGTGTGCTGTCAAGAGGACTGGAGGCTCGCCATCACCTAGCTTAGCCTCAACCACCTTGAGGTCTCCCTTGGTGTATTCTGAGTCTACTCTCATGCTTAAGACGACCTCTCCTCTACCTAGCTTCCTCTTCAGCTCTAGAGCTATGTCAAGTGACACTGTTACAGCTGGGATCTTCGGCTCTCTCAGCCTTATATACGGGTATGCTCCTGGCCTCTGGGTGTTCTCTCTGTAGTATACTAGGGCTACTGCCCCCACCTCGCATGCCAGCCTGTAGGCAAGGTAGTGTTGGCCACATGCTAGCACAATCTTCCCTTCAGCACCTCTGTAGTAGCTCCTCCTGTCCCCCCTCCCAGCGTCATAGAGCTCAGCTTCAAGGCTGCATGGAGGACAGTATGCTGCCACCATCGTAGGGTGTTCTCTCAGCGAAGCTAGCATCTTCTCCTCTGGCTTCAGCATCTTGAGCCTAGCATCCCTCAGAACCCACCCTCCTGGAGAAAACCATCCCATATACTCTCTGCCAGCAGGGAACCTGTAGACTTCAGCCTCTAAGCCTAGCTCCTGGATCCTCTCTCTCACGAAGGTAGCAGCCCTATCGAACCCAGGGGTAGCTGGAACCCTATGGTAAGCTGAGATGACTCTGACAAGCCTCTTAGCCTCATGGCCTGAGACAAGCTGGCTACAAAGCTTAAGGACATCTGCTAGCCTCAACTCTAAGCGGTGTCCTCGAGGCTATATAAAAATGTGGAGGCAGCTGTCTGCTGTAAGCTCATTAGCGAGCCAAGTAGGCTCTCAGAGCATAGCAGTACATGGGCAGCTGAGAGCTCAGCTGCCAGCTTGCAGGCACCTGCGTCTGGTACTCCAGTTGCAGCTGAGGAGCCATGGCCGTAAGCAACTTAAGCATGCATGTGACTCGCCTTGAGATGACAGCTAAGAGGCCTGCTGTAGTGGATGTAGACAGGTGTTGGCTGCCAGCTCTGCGTGTTTGCTTGCTCTAGGAGGTATGGGGCTGGAGGCCTAGAGAACTCAGCGATCCTAGTGAGGAGTGTAGGCGGCGTAGAGAGGGGGTTCACTGTGATGATCCTTGATGCCACATCTGGACCATAGGTGGACTGGAGTAGGCAGGGAGCTCTGTGTCCAGCAGCATCCTCCCTAGAGCTGTCCAAGTAGGCTAGCGGAGCAAGAGATTTGAGGAGAGCTCCATGTGGTAGGAGCTCTACCGGCTGCTCATCTCATCCTCTGAAGGCAGTTGTGACTACATCTGCACATAGCTGCTAGCTGCCTCCATGAGCTTGAGCTACTTGCATGTCCCTCTCAACGTTTATAAGGGTGGGGCCTAGGTTTGTATCATGCCTAAGTTTGTTTTTGTCTCTGGTGGTGTGATCTCTGGGCTTGGTAAGGGTGTTGTGACTGCTTCTATCGCTAAGCTCTTTCAGGCTAGAGGATTTAAGGTTACAGCTATAAAGATAGATCCATACATCAATGTTGATGCAGGTACTCTCAGGCCTACTGAGCATGGAGAGGTTTGGGTCACTGAAGATGGAGGGGAGATAGATCAGGATCTCGGGCACTATGAGAGGTTTCTTGACGTGAACATCCCTAAGGGAAATAACATAACGACAGGGCAAGTCTACTTGAAGGTTATTCAAGATGAGAGAGCTGGTAGGTACCTTGGTAAGACTGTCCAGCTGATCCCTCATATAACAGATGAGGTCATTAGGAGGATTAAGGAGGCTGCTGCCGGATACGACGTCGTGCTCGTGGAGATCGGAGGGACTGTAGGCGACATCGAGAACATACCTTTCCTGATAGCTGCTAAGAAGCTTGAGCTCACTGAGGGAAGAGAGAACGTCTGCCACATCCTCGTCACCTACCTCCCTGTCCCAGAGTTTCTCGGTGAGATGAAGACTAAGCCAACTCAGCACGCCATCAAGGCGCTTGGAGAGCAGGGGATCATCCCAGACTTCATAGTATGCAGGTCAGAGCACCCTGTTGATGAAGTTAGGAGGAGGAAGATCTATGTGTACGCGAACATACCTCCTGAAAACGTGATATCAGATCCTGATGTAGAGTTCGTTTATGAGGTTCCCTTGATCTTTGAGGAGCAGAAGCTAGGTGAGAAGCTCCTGAGGAGGCTTAGGCTAGAGCACAGAGAGCCTGATCTCAGCGAGTGGAGGAGGCTTGTTGAGAGGCTGAAGTCTCCTAGGGGTGCTGTGAGGATAGCTGTGGTAGGGAAGTATGTATCGACTGGAGCTTACAGGCTTCCTGACTCATATATCTCGATAGCTGAGGCATTAAAGCATGCATCAGCTCACCTGGGGATCAGAGCTGAAGTCGAGTGGGTTGACTCCACTGAGCTTGAGAAGAGGCCTCCAGAGGAGGTTTTGTCAGGCTGCCATGGCGTGATAGTGCCAGGTGGCTTCGGCTCAACTGGAGTTGAAGGTAAGATAGCTGCTATAAGGTGGGCTAGAGAGAGCTTGACGCCATACCTGGGACTGTGCTTTGGTCTTCAGCTTGCTGTAGTCGAGTACGCTAGGGATGTATGTGGCCTAGAGGGAGCTCATACAACTGAGATAGACCCTGACACACCTCATCCTGTAATAGACATCTTACCTGAGCAGAGGAGGCTAGTTGAGGAGGGGAGGTATGGTGGCACTATGAGGCTAGGCAGCTATCCAGCTATATTGAAGCCTGGCACCCTGGTCTATAAGCTCTATGGGAAGAGCATGGTCTATGAGAGGCATAGGCACAGGTATGAGGTGAACCCAGAGTACCATGGAGTACTGCAGGAGCATGGGCTCGTTTTCTCTGGGATGTCTCCAGATGGGAGGCTTGTAGAGTTCATTGAGCTCCCAGGGCATCCGTTTTTCGTAGGGGCACAGGGGCACCCTGAGTTTAAATCGAGATTCCTGAGGCCACATCCACTGTTTAAGGGGCTCCTTGAGGAAGCTTATAGGAGGAAGGTAGGTCGCTCGATGCGGTGAGCCATCACTGCTCAGCCCCGGGGGCAGTCAGCTCATCCCCAAGCTTCAGCTGATCTAGGATATTCAAGGCTTCATGTACTCCTTGAGGGCTCTCCTCCTTTTAGCTGAGAGAGCCTCTTCTATTGTGCCCTCAGCTATGACCTCGTATATGTCAGCTACCTTCCCTGGAGCACCTCGGAGTACTCTGCCTACTCTCTGAGCCATCTGCCTTGGTGAGCCGCTTCCGCTTGCTATTATGGCCACATCAGCATCAGGGACGTCTATCCCCTCATCTAGAACCCTGGTTGTGACCAGTATGTCCACATCTCCCCTCTTGAAGGCATTGAATATCTCAGCTCTGTTCCTTGTCTTGCCTATCATGAGCTCTGCTTTGACGCCCTTTTCGAGGAGCGCCCTGTGTATCTTCTCAGCTTGCTCTATGTACTCTGTGAACACTATGATCTTCCTTCCCTTCTCTGCCTCGATGATCTCGAGGACAGCAGGCGTCTTCTTCTCAGCTAGCAGAGCATACCTCTTCTGGATCGCTAGCCTCTCGTCTTCGTCTCTTGCGAAAGCCATCTCCCTCCACATCTGAACCTTCTCTCTGTCTGTGAGCTTGACTCTGACTATGTGGTGCCTGAACTCAGCTAGGACCCCTGATTTGACAAGGTCTCTATAGCCTATCTTGTAGACTATGTCTCCTGAGCATAGGAATATGAGGTGCTCGTTCTGGTCGCTCCTCTCTGGTGTAGCTGACAGCCCTAGCCTGAACTTGGCTTTAGCTCTCATAGCTATCTCCTTGAAGCTTGCTGCTGGAACATGGTGTACTTCATCGAATACTATGAGGCCGAACTCGTCACTTATGCTATCTATGTACTTGGCTACAGAGTTGTATATGCCGACTGTGACATCTCCTAGCTTCTTGCTCCTCCCTGTGAATGAGCCTACTGCGACACCTAGCTTCCTAGCTAGGAGCTCCCTCCACTGGGAGGCTAGCTCCTCTGTCACAACACAGACCAGCGTCTTTAGTCTGAGCCTGCATATGGCCTCTAGCCCAACGTAGGTCTTTCCTCCTCCAGTCGGTATGACTACTGTGCCGAAGCACCCGTTCTCCTCCCAGGCATCTACAGCCTCTCTCTGGAATTCGTAGAGCTCATACTCCCTCTTCTTCACCTCGATCTTCTCTAGGGGCCAGCTCACCTTCTCCTCTAGCCTTATGGAGTGCCTCCTCGCAAAGCTCTTGATGTGGTGTATCATGAAGTATGGAGCCCTGTAGACGCCTGGCTTCAGCTCATGTAGGAGCCTGATCCTGTGCTGGACTATCTCGCCCCTATACCTCTCGTTGTATACCACATACCTCATGAAGTCTAGCTCTGTCATCTGCTCTTCTCTGAGAGCTTGGAAGTAGACTACCAGCCCCTCTAGGCCATCTTGCACTAGGACCTTTGGAGCTATATCTAGGAGCTCTAGGATCCTCTGGAGGTAGTTTTCTATGAAGTACCCGCTGGAAGCTGCTCTCCTGACTTCCTCGATAGCCTTCTCTGGACCGAGGCTAGCTATAAGCCTCCTCAACTCCTCTGAGCTTATGACAGCATAGTCTCCAGCCTTCCTGAGAGGTGGTGGAGCTTGCGAGCCTGGCATGTATGCTGCAAACAAGCCTTCTCTAGCCATCTCCTCTAGCCTCCTCTTCACCTGCTCCTCTACCTCTGAAACCGCTCTCCTGATCTCGCTCTCATCTACTCCCAGCTCAGCTAGCTGCCTCCATCCTCTAGCTAAAGCTCTCCTAGGGTCTAGCACCCACTCTCCAGCTTGAGGATCGAAGTAGCAGACTTCCTTGACTTTCTCCTTGACAGCATGGAACATGTGGTCTGGTATGCTCCTGGAGTAAACTCTGCTTCCAACCCTGATCTTCATCTCAACCACAACCCGCTAGCCTCTACACTTATTAGCTTCCAGGATGCTAGCTCCTTTAAAGGCTAGCTCTAGAGGGCTGTGGTGCCTACATGGATGCAAGCGAGTTCATTGAGCTAGTTGAGGAAGCTCGCGAGGCCATTAGGGAGGAGGAGAGAGAGGGTCTCAGGAGAGGGAAGCTGGTCAGGCTTCCAGAGTCAGGTAGGCTAGCTGTCTTCGGTGATGTGCATGGAGACCTCGAGTCTCTTAGGGTGCTGCTCAGGAAGGCTGAGCCATGGGATATGCTCCTCTTCCTAGGTGACTATGGTGACAGAGGGCCTAACCAGCCTGAGGTCTATGCTGAGGTCCTCAAGCTGAAGGCAGAGAAGCCGAGCAAGGTCATATTGCTCAGAGGGAACCATGAGCAGCTCCCCTGGCTTCAAGTATATCCTCATGACCTCCCGTGGCAGCTAGCAGATAGGTTTGGGAGAGAAGGTGAGAGAGCCTATGAGAAGCTAGCTGAGCTCTGGGAGGCTATGCCGATAGCTGCTATAGCAGAGGGGAGGTACCTGATGCTACATGGTGCTCCACCAGCTGGGCTAAGGAAGCTTGAGGAGCTTGAGGAGCCTAGCAGAGAGCACATAGAGCAGGTGCTGTGGAGTGACCCGTGGGAGGGTGATGAAGACCTGCCTTCAAGCCGTGGAGCTGGGCTGCTTGTATCTAAGCCCACCATGAGGAGAGTGCTAGAGAGCATAGGGGTCAGGACGCTTATAAGGAGCCATGAGCCATGTGAGGGAGTTAAGCTAGCTCACATGGTGGAAGGTAGACACCTTGTGATAACAGTGGTCTCTAACAGGGTGTACTGGTTCAGGACTGCAGCCATAGTCAAGCTGAGACTTGAGGAGGAAGCTAAGACTGCAGATGAGCTTGCTGAGAGCCATGTCGAGAGGTATAGTGTGAGCTAGGGTATTATCTCTGTAGTGTTATTGTACTTGGGGTAGTATAGCTGTTCTCTGCTCAGCACACCCTCCTCTAGGAGGTGTAGGGCAAGTGGCCTCACCCTCCTGACCTCCTCTATGAGGTGCTTGACTGAGCTGCAGACTAGCTTGAAGCCATCCTCACCCCATAGCCTCTCCATGTAAGTGTACAGGCACCTCCCGCCACATGCTGGAAAGTACCTGCATGCCGTGCAGGGAGCCCCTATCCTGACCTTCCCTGGGAGCTCACTTGGGCTAGCTGACCTTATGCTGCCTAGCTTAGCCCACTCCACGTCTACTGCTATAGGGCAAGCTAGGATCTCGCTGCTTGTCGATATGGCGAATGCTCTTACACCTGCTTCACATGGTGGCGTAGGGTTTGGCTCGAATACTAGCGCTCTGAGGACGCCTAGGTGGGGAACCAGCCCCATGACCTCCCCCTGGACTAGCTTCCTAGCCCATATTGATGTGAGCTTGGTGAGCTCTGGAATGTAGGCTTCTCTGAGCCACCTCCCGAAGCCCCAGTCTCTACTCCAGACTACATCAAGCTGCCAGTGCACGTGGTCGAATACGCCTAGTGACGTGAGGTGAAGGACGTCTCTTAGGATGCTGCTCTTCTCTGAGACTGTCATCCTCGCTATGAGATCTCCTTTGAACCCTGACTTCCTTATGTAGGCTGCAGCCTCTAGGACACGCCTGTACACGCCTCGGCCCCTATAGTAGTCTGTGACCTCCTCTCTGCCATCTATCGATAGGAGTACTGCATCAAATCTCCTCCAGATCCTAGGGCTCAGCCTCCTGGCTAGAAGCCCATTTGTCTGGATCACAAGCCTGCTTGGCTCCATGGAGTCTACTAGATCCTCTATCAGCTTCGTGTTGAGCAGAGGCTCCCCTCCATAGAAGGCCACTATAGGCTCCTTGTCCCTTGAGAGGAAGTCTAGGAGCTCCTCCAGCCTGTACTCCACCCTCCATGGGACCAGGCTCTCTGGAAAGCTTCCTCCACAGTACCTGCAAGAGAGGTTACATCTGCCAGTTGTCATTATGAAGTATAGCACAGCTAGCTTGCCTCATGGAAGCTTAAATGTATGCTGCACCTGTGATCTATATAGATTACCCTGTATTCTATAGAGTTTGTGGCCAATGTTTATAAACGGGAAGCCGAGTGGACTGTGGTGTAGGCCTTGTGTAAGCGCCCCCGGCGAGGCCTCGCTAGGCCTCTTAGCGGCGACATGGGCTTCCTCGCCTTAACCCTATGCTTTGCTCTCTCTGTGGTAGCTATCTCAGCCCTCATGCTCTACGAGCTTGCTAGGGGCTCAAGGCTCTCGATAGCTGAAGCTGGAGCAGGCCTCTTGTCAGCTGAGTGGGATCCTGGACATAGGAGGTTTGGGCAGCTCCCCTTCATCTATGGGACGCTAGTCTCCTCGACCCTAGCACTAGCTTTAGCTCTCCCTCTGAGCTTGCTGTCAGCAGTTTTCCTAGCTGAGATCTGCCCTAGAAGCTTAGCTGACATCCTGTCTTCTGTAATAGACCTGATAGCAGCCATACCGAGTGTTGTGATAGGGCTCTGGGGGATATTCGTGCTAGCTCCCATCGTAAGAGACCATGTTCAGCCTGCTCTCAGCAAGCTCAGCTTCATACCTCTCTTCTCAGGTAGAACCATGGGGCTCTCGATGCTGACTGCAGTCCTCGTGTTAGCCATAATGATAACCCCAATAATAACATCACTCTCCAAGGAGGCCATAGCGTCTGTTCCAGCTGAGCTGAAGGATGGCCTCTATGCTTTGGGGGCAACTAGGTTTGAGGTCATAAGGCATGTTGTGCTACCCTCTGTCAAGCGTGGAGTTCTAGCTGCAGCAGTCCTCGGCTATGCTAGAGCTATAGGTGAGACCATGGCTGTAACCATGGTCATAGGGAACACACCTGTGATCTCAGCTAGCCTGCTTTCTCCAGCTTACACGCTAGCTGCAGTCATAGCAAACGAGTTTGTTGAGGCGACAAGCGACATCTATGTCTCTGCTCTAGTGGCATCTGGGCTCATACTCTTCATCCTGTCAGTCCTAGTCAGCTTAGCTGGCAGAGCTCTAGCTAGAGGTGGTGTAAGATGAGAGCTAGGCTGAGGAGGCTAGCTGACAGAGCCTTCACGCTAGCCTGCCTAGCTAGCATCGCTGCTATCCTAGCTCCACTCTTCAGCATAGTGTATGCTGTGGCATCTAGAGGTGCTAGAGCTCTCAGCTTAAGCTTCATAACATCTCTCCCAGCTCCAGTGGGGGAGGCTGGAGGAGGCGTAGCTAACGCGATCCAGGGGACTGTCATGCTCACCTTGCTCTCTATGGCAATCACCCTGCCAGTAGGGGTGGCTTCAGGAGTCTACCTAGCTGAGTATGGGCGTGGCAAGCTAGCTGAGCTGGTTGCTGTAGCTAGAGATGCTCTTGCAGGCACACCCTCCATAGTTGCAGGAGTCTTCAGCTACATGCTAATCGTCTCAAGGTGGGGGTTCTCAGCTCTAGCAGGAGCAGTAGCCTTGAGCATCCTTGTCATACCTGTAGTCTCGAAAGCTACTGAAGAGGCCTTGAAGATGGTGCCTATGGAGATAAGGGAAGCTGGCCTCGCCCTCGGGATCAGGAGGTGGAGGGTTGTAGCTCACATCCTGCTAAAGGAGGCTAAGGCAGGGATACTAGCTGGAGCACTGCTGTCTATGGCTAGAGTTGCAGGCGAGACAGCTCCGCTGCTCTTCACCTCCTTCGGGAGCCAAGGCTATGCAGGAGGCTTCCTAGACCCCTGCTCAGCTCTCCCTCTAGTCATCTACGTCTATGCTACCTCACCATATGAGGAGTGGCACACACAGGCATGGGGAGCTGCACTACTCCTGATGCTAGCTGTCCTCTTAGTGAACATAGCTGTCAGGAGAGTTATGAGGCGGTAGCTTGAAGATAGACATCAGAGAGCTTAATGCATGGTATGGTAGCCACCAGGTCCTCAGAGACGTGAGCATGGGGATAAGAGAGAACACGATAACAGCTATCATAGGCCCAAGTGGATGCGGTAAGACAACGCTTCTCAGGTGCTTAAACAGGATGCATGAGCTTATAGAGGGAGCTAGGGTAGAGGGTGAGGTGCTCTTAGATGGAGAGAACATCTATGACCCAAGCGTGGATCCAGTTGAGGTCAGAAGGAGGATAGGGATGGTCTTCCAGAGGCCAAACCCGTTTCCTCACATGAGCATATTCGATAACGTAGCCATAGGGCTCAGGCTCGCTGGAGTCAGGGATAGAAGGAAGCTCAGAGAGGTCGTTGAAGACTGCTTGAAGAAGGCTGCCCTATGGGATGAGGTCAAGGACAAGCTTGACCAGCCTGGTGGGAAGCTATCAGGTGGGCAGCAGCAGAGGCTGTGCATAGCTAGAGCCCTCGCCACGAGCCCTGAGGTCCTGCTCTTCGACGAGCCCACCTCAGCTCTAGATCCAATCTCAGCTACAAGGATCGAGAACCTCATACTAACCCTCAAGAGAGAGTATACTGTGGTTATCGTGACACATAACATCCAGCAGGCTGCTAGAGTAAGCGACTATGCAGCCTTCCTCTATAGAGGGGTGCTAGTGGAATATGATGAGACAGCCGTCATGTTTAAGACCCCCAAGCACAAGCTTACAGAAGAGTACCTGACAGGGAGGTTTGGGTGATAAAACGAGGGAAAGAGGGAACGTAGAGAGAGTAGCCCTAGACAGGGGGCTGAACAAGATAAGGGATATGGTTTTAGAGCTGAGTGGGATAGCTAAGGAAGCTATCAGGCTATCTGTTGAAGCCCTAAAGGAGAAGGACATAGAGAAGGCTAAGATTGTGTATGAGCTTGAGAAGAGGAGTGATGTGCTGAACATGGATATAGAAGAGGAGTGCCTCAGCCTAGCTGCGCTCCAGCAGCCTGTTGCAAGAGACCTGAGGTTCATAGCCTCAATGATGAGGATATCGAACAACTATGAGCGGATATGCGACCTAGCTCAGAAGATAGCTTACATAGCTAAGAAGACCTTCGACAAGCCTCTGCTTAAGCCTCTGATAGACGTCCCTAGAATGTGTAATCTTGTCATAGAGATGCTTGAGATAAATGAGGCTAGCATAAAGACAGGAGATACCTCAATGCTTGAAAAGGAGCTTAAGGCTAGAGACGATGAGATAGACCTCCTCTATAACCAGACCTACAATGAGCTCATAGGCTACATGGTCAGGATACCACATAGGATAGATGACGCCATAGACCTCCTTTTCGTCGCAAAGCACCTCGAGAGGATGGGAGACCTAGTAGCCAAGTCAGCTGCCAGGCTCGTGTACATAGAGGAGGGTAGAAGAGTCTGGATAAAGTAGCCTTTAAGGCTGGTAGTATACTAGGGTCGCCTTGACATAACTGTTAAGGTTTAGATAGATCTACACTTGTTTAGTTATCTTGATATTTTGTGGTAGATATGTGGTGAAAGGAGAGGATGTTAAGAGCGAGTGAAGTTGCGGAGGCTCTCGGTGTAGGCATACATACCGTGGTCAAGTAGATCAAAGAGAGGTGAATTAAGGCGATCAGGCTACCGAGCGGGAGGTACAGGATTCCAGAGGGCGAGGTTAGGAGGATACCTGAAGGAAGAGGCAATCAAGGCATATAGGATTCCAGTTGAGGCTCCAAGGGACCTAATTGAAGCGTACTTTAGGATTAAGGAAGCAGCGTCAAGGGAGATATTAAAGTACGTCAAGTATTCTAGGAGTAGGAAAGCTCACCTAGAGCTCAACAGGGAGGAGAGGAAGGAATTAAGGGACAGACTGCTCAAGGACTGGAAATTTGCGAGACATTACATTGATTCAGCAATAGATTCAGTTATGGGATTAGTAAGGGGTGGATAATGCTATATAATCGCAGAAGAGCAAAGGATTTTCCCTAAAATAACGAGGAGAACAGTTTACATCAAGAGCACGCTCTTTATCATTAGAAATGGAATTCTAGAGATAAGCATAGAATCGAAAGCCCTACTAGAGGCTAATGCCCTACTAGAGGCATTAGCCTCGATGACGGGGAAACGGTTGGCAGATCAAAACTCACATCTTTCTATGAAAGCCTACCAGCTGTGAACCCCTTGAGCTCTATAGTAGATGTGATGGAGAGGTTTATTGCAGCATCTCCTGGCGTGAGGGGGGTGATCCTAGCTACAGGAGAAGGCCTCAAGTATGCTAGCATAGGTGAGGTAGCTGATGCTTCAGGTATGTCAGCTGCATCCTCAGCTGTCCTGTCTACTGCAAGAGAGGCTTCTGAAGCAGCTGGTGTAGGTGAGCCCACTGATGTAGCTATCTTCTGCGAGAGGGGAACACTCTACTTTAGAGCTATTAGAGGAGGCTTCATCCTCTACATACTCGGAGACATGGTGGTGGGTGAAGTCTTCAGAGCTGAAGCTAGGCTGCTTGCTAGAAGACTTGAGAGAGCCCTCGGGAGAGCTTAGCATCATAAGCTTAGCTGCCTCCTCCACATGGCCTCTAGCTCACGCCTATCTTCTTCTTCAAGGTCAGCTGACAGAGCCTCCTCAAGCAGCCCCCGCAGCTCACCTGCTCTACCGAGCTCAGCTAAGACTCTAGCAAGCCCCACATATGCCCTGGATGAAGCTGAGGACCCAGGTGAAAGCCTTATCGCTGACCTGTAGAGGCGCTCTGCATCCTCGAGAAGCCCCATCCCATGTAGTATGGTGGCCATCTGGAGGCTGACTTCAGCTGCCCTCTCATACATCCCGCCTTTCAGCAGAGTGTTTAAGGCCTCCTCCAAGTTCCATAGAGCTTCCTCCTCCTCGCCCATGCTTGCCAAGACTCGAGCTATGTCAATATACCTACAGGCAAGCTCATCTTCGCTCAGAGTATAGAAGCCTTCTGATAGAGCTCTCCTATACTCGTTTAGGGCTTCATCCAGCATGCCAGCTGACTCGAGTACAGCAGCTATCCTAGAGTAGTCCTCTGGTAGGAGCCCTGTGAGCCTCCCCCTCTGGCTTATAGCCATCAAGTAGTAGCCTAAAGCCTCTTCCTCCTCTCCAGCCTGAGCTAGGCAGGCTGCAAGCTCCTGCTGAAGAAGCCAGGCTTCGTCTTCAGCTTCCTCTAAGGCCTCCTTGAGGACAGCAGCTGCCAGCTGGATGTAGCCTCTCTCCCTCAGAGCTCTAGCTACAGAAGCCCAGATAGCTGGCAGCTCACTTGAGAGGCCGCTACTCCTGTAGTCTTCAGCTACAGCCCTAGCGTAGGCTAGAGCGTCATCAACACCCCTATGCTCTAGGAGCTCTATGAGCTTGCATTCAAATGACACTAGCGCCTTAGGGCTGCTGGCATCCTCCTCCAACAGAATCCCTGAAGTCATGGTAGGCAAGGGATATAAGCTTGACCACCTGAGTAGCCTAGATCTTAGAGGCAGCATGGGCCTCAGGTGTCGGTGTCCCACTTGGTGAAATTGCCTGCTCAGCTGCTGGCCTCAAGTAAGCTCATAGCTGCTGCCATCTCTCTCTTAGCTTTAGCCTTCTATAACACACCAGTGCTTCTAGCCCCATTAGCTAGCTGGGCTAACCCGCTCAGGGAAGAAGAGGTCTATGAGCTAAAGCCTCCAGTAGCATTCATCTCAGACCTCCATGTAGGTGGAGGCTTCATATCTGAGCTAAGGTTGGCACTAAGCCATGTCAGCCCAAAGACAGTGGTAGTTGTAGGAGACCTCCTAGATGATAGAAGATACTTCTATACTGCACTCAACTCCAGCCTAGACAAGCTTCTAATTGAAGCTGGCCTCGAATCCTATGAGGTCTACTGGGTCACAAGCATGATCCATGACCCAGATGTCAAGCCAGGCACCTATGGAGAGCTCCATGTGGTAGGGCATACAGCTGTGTTCAGAATAGGAGATGTGGTAGCTGTAGCTCACCACGGTGAGACAGCATGCAGGCTAGGCCCACTTGCCCTAGCAGCCTCCTATGTGCTTGGAAAGCTTGGAGTAGAGCTCCCATTAGAGAAGCTCTGGAGGAAGCTCTGTAAGGTCCCAGAGAGCTGGTGGGTTATATTCGGCCACAGCCACCTAGCTGGAATAGACTACAAGTGGAAGGTAGCCAACACAGGATCTTGGAGGAGGATCCCGAGGATAATACCACACTCAGAGAGGACAGCAGTCATAGTAGATGCCCACAGCATAAGGCTAGTCACATTCCACCTTGAAGCAAAGCCATAGGAGCCTAAAGCCACCTAAGCAGAGCTCAAGGCTACGTCGTGGCTTTAGCATCAGAGAGCAACCTTACTTTGCAGAGCTCTCACTGCAGCTCTAGCCTTGCTTCCTCTTATACGCTGTGATGAGAGCTATGCATTGAAAGCTTCACCTTTAAGCTAGCCTTATAAGCACTATTAGGTAGGCTAATGGAGAGCATGCAGCCTCAGATCCAGCTCATAATAGAGGCGCTGAGGCAGATAGCTAGGGATATAGTCCAGCTTCTGCCAAAAGTAGTGCTCTCAGTGCTAGTCTTAACTATAGCTCTGATAGCTATTAAAGCTGTGAACATCCTGCTCTCTAAGCTCCTCAAGTTCGCTGAGATAGATCAGCTTATAGAGCAGCATGCTGGGATAAAGCTCCCCTTCTCAAGTGAAAGGCTCCTCATAGCTATAGCTGACCTGGGGATAGCCCTCATCACAGCATATAGCATCCTCTCAATGTTCCTCACACAAGCTCAGATGCAGGTTGTAGAGAACGTGTTAAGCTATGGGACGAGGATCATAAGCGTCGCGCTGATGCTCATATTCATCTTTATAGCATTCAATAGCATAGTGGAAAAGATCAGGGTTGAAGCGAAGCTTAGAGGCTACGTGATGTTCATCTTACTCCTCCTCTCAACAGCGCTCATAGTAGACATAACGACGCTGTCAGGTGAGATTAAGGGAGCCTTGGTGACAGGTCTATCGATTGGCATAGGGCTTTCGATAGGTGTGTTCACAGCATGGTTCTTCTTCAAAGAGTACTTAGATACGCTAGTTGAAGCTAGATCCAAGGAGGGAAAGAAGAAGAGGGAGCCTAAGGGAGATGCCAGCTCAGAGGCTGAAGGCAGCTCAGCTACAGCACCTGTAAGCTAGCATAGAGCTCAGCTAGACTAGCTTAAGAGCTGGTGGCGCAAGCTTATATGCTGAGCAGCAAGCTCAGGATTAGCGCTCTAGAGCAAGTTAGGTACATGAGGTAGCTGACCTGCTGCAGGGCTCAGCGGACATAGCCTTTAATAGACATATGTCCGCCTTGAAGCACATCAATCTCAGCTCCCTCTGGGTTCATCGGGAGTATATCATCGGTCTCGCCCCTTTCAGGGTAACCCCACTCCCTCTCAGGATTGAGAGGATAATTTCCTCCCAAACCTTCATAGAAGGAGGGAAAACCCACATCCTTAGGTATAAGTTGATGGATGCATCCAGTTGCCTGCTAATCTTTAACCCGCACTCGTACTCCAAAACCTGCTCCCTTCGGTGCTTCATTCTACCACTACATCTGAGACAGGTCTTCGTTGAGAGTTTTGGATTCAGTAATCTAACATGCACCTTGTAACTCATAAGCTGAACGATCTGTCTCCAGTTCTGCTTTGAGATGACCCTATTGTGTGCTCTTCTACTATTATACATCTCCTGCTTATCCAAGTCCTCGAAACCGTGTTCGTAATCCCCAAATTCCTTGGCAAGCTTCGTAGTTAACTTGTGTAAGAAATCCTTAACCCCGTTTCTGTATCTCTTTAGAAGTATTTCTACATTAATCTTCTTGCTGTTTTAGACTTCGTTTTGCTTAGCAACTGAACCCTTCTCCTGATATTCTCACATATGTCATGTGCAAAGTGTATAGGGGTCTTAGGTCAATCCTAATCCATCCTTTCTCGCAAAATCCATCCATGCTCAGTAAATTCATGTCCCACGCAATTTTCTTCTCTAGCTTATCGCTAATCTCTTTCCTGAATGCGATGATCAACTCATCTTCCTTCAGGATTAGCTCTCCTAAATCGCAGCCTTCTACCTTCTTCCTAAACCAAGCTCTCGATAGATCGAATTCGAGATAAGTTCTCCTTGGTTTCACCGTTATTCTGACTTTATTGTCCCTGAAGACGTAGAGCTTTTCCTTAACTCTAACAAACTTCCCCTTTACAATAGGTTTGTTTCTCTCTTTCCCTTCGAGTAGTTCCTTCTCCAAGAATTGATGATAGAGTAAGCTTTTTTATGGCTGAATCAACGTAGTGTGATGTGTAGCTCCAATCCTTTAGCAATTTATTTCTTAAATTCCGCTTAAACTCCTTGGATTTTGGAATTATTGGAATTAGTCTCTTCCCTTTCTTTTTCCACTCCATGTTGATCCAAATTTCATCAATCGCTTTCTGCAGAAGATACTTGTAACGGCTCAGAAAATCCCTCACATCGTATTTATGCTTAATTTTGTAGCTAAGGACCCTATATGAGCTTCCTTGCATCCTCAACCACCCTCTCATACTTATGCGAACGCATACCATACAGTTTTCCAGCGAAGTGTGAGATTATCGTCATTAAATCCTCTACCAACTCTTCTTGTGGAGATATCTCCTCTCTATTCATGACCATTCTTAGCAGCTTTTGAAAATTCCTCCTATCCTCCTTTAACCTAGAACCAATATCCTTTAAAACCTCGATCTCCCAGCCTCTCTCACAGTGTAGTTCCATGTGACTCTATGCCTAGTCTATTGAATATTCAACAGCTTCACATGGCTAGCT
>JAVCBW010000053.1:0-36214 GCA_037917675.1 Thermoproteota archaeon | reverse complement strand
AAAAGGAGTTCTGTGAGAGAAGCCCTTGATAAGCAAGCTCGATGATGGGGAAGCGATTGATAGACCAAGACTCACATCTATCTATGGAGGTTCTATCAATCGTGAACCCCAGTAATGTATCCTAAGGATAGGAGAAGTGAAGTTAAAGTGAATAGTAGGATTGTCCCCTTCATTGCTGGAATGAGTTCCTTGGGTTTGTTATACTTTTTCCTGACGGTAGCTATGTTTCTGTAGGCTATTGGTATGGTTAATAGTGCTATTAGGGTTGATGGTGGAAGTTGACCCACTAAAACCCCTAGGGATAGTAGTAGGTAGGGGACTATTAGGAGGAGAATGTAGATGTTGCTAGCTTTTTCTCTTCCAACTCTCACGACTAAATTCTTTTTCCCAGCTTCTTTATCAGCGAAATAGTCTGGAAGCTCATTTATCCATATTACGGCTGTTATGAGGAACCCTGGGATTAAGGATGGCAAAATGGCTGGTGTTAGTAGCGAAGGATTGGTGTGCTGAACGTAGCAGCTTCCAAGAGTTATGAGGGGGCCATAGGTTAGCCCGATTAAGGCTTCGCCTATTCCACGGTAGGCCCACTTGAAAGGAGGAGACGTGTAGAATACGCCTGCAAGCATGCCAGCTAGAGCAAAAATGACTATCAGCCAGCCTCTAACCAATGTGAGGTAAGCTCCTATCATTGAAGCTAGTAGCCAGAAGATTATGCCAGCTTTAAGTACAAGTGGAGGCGAGATTAAGCCTTCAGGAAGCACACGGCTGCCAGCACTAAAAGGAGTTATATCCTCCTCTTTAACAATCAAGTCTACACAGCTCTTGAAGTCGAAATACTCGTTTAATGTATAGCAGCCAGCCATCGCAAATATAATGCCCAAGAGGGTCAGCAAAAAGTAGGATAGGTCGAAGATTCTGGCTAAATGCCAAGAGATGGCTGTGCCTAAGATAACTGAGGGTATGCCTGCTAGGAAGAACTTTGGTCTAACAACCCTGATCCAGGCTTTCCACTGGGAACCCATCTTCCCCCTGTCCTGGTTCTCTGCTGCTTTCGTGGCTTTCACTACACTTGTAGCGGTGAACCTTCCCATCTCAGGTTTCATCGACGGACTTTCGGGGTGAACCGGGCTCCCCACATCCGTCTTGCTGAGGCTCCACTCCTTCAGGCTTCCCACCTCTCACCACTCTCCCACATCCTGAGTAAGAGCCAACCTATAGAGGCCACCTATCCCTATAAAGACTTGACGTTACAAAAGATCAAATTAATGTCACATATACGACCATTATTTGTCTCAGCCCACTAACTTAGATTGTTGAGTAAGTGGGCATGCTGGGTCCGCTGCTAGTGGGTCGCCTGTCAATAGATACGCTCTTGATCTACATCCACCACAATTCTCCCTATGCTGGCATGACCTGCAAGGCTCACCAAAATTGCTTCTATCCCTAAGCTTTGCAAGCAATTCGCTCTCTTTCCATATTTCTAGTGCTCGCTTCTCCAGTATGTTGCCCACGCTTGTTTGAAGGAAGACGCAGGGCCAAACATCGCCATACCATTTCACATAGAACATCCCTCTACCAGCTATGCAGCCTCTGAACATCTTACTCAACAAGGGGGCTTTACCTGCCAGATAAGCAAAATATTCAGGGAGCCCCACAGGTACAACCAGTGTTTTGAGCTCCCTCTGTAAGGAGGAAGCCGCTTCAATTACTTTGAGAAATTCTGCTGGAGTTAAGGCTATTTCCTCCCTTAGTGAGCCTC
The DNA here is from genome assembly GCA_037917675.1 of Thermoproteota archaeon. GTDB lineage: Archaea > Korarchaeota > Korarchaeia > B14-G2 > B14-G2 > B14-G2. The sequence goes on along the minus strand of JAVCBW010000053.1, from coordinate 34,455 downwards.
TCCCAAATGGTTGAAACTGGTATAGGAGTACTACGCACGAGCCTAGTTCATCAGCAAATCTTAGAAGCTGTGGGAGTTCTTGGAGGTTTAGCCTTGATAGTGCTATGTTCACCTGTAGGTATAGGCCTTCTCTCACAGCATTTTCCATACCCTCTAAGGCTTTCTTCCATGCTCCATGCTTTCCTCGAAACCTGTCTTGAAGCTCAGGCTCCATAAAGTCTAAGCTTATAGCAACCCCAGTAATATCTAGTGATGAAAGCCTCCTAGCAGCCTCCCTAGAAATCAAAGTGCCATTAGTTGCTATAGTCACTTCAAAGCCTATATCCTTAGCATACTTAACTATGTCGTAAATATCCTTTCTGAGAAGCGGCTCTCCACCAGTTAGAACTAGCATCCGGAATTCAGGCACTGTTGCGATTGAATTAATCATCCTGTATATTTGGGCTAGTGGAGGGTCGGCTTCAGCCTCCCCTCCCCTAACCTCACAATGGATACAATTCAAGTTACAGCGGCCAGTCACTTCTAACACGGGGTGAGGCTCATAGCCAAAGCATCCTGCATATCTAGCCCCAGCCGCAACCTTTAAAAGCCTACCCAGAGACTTAAGCCATCTCTCCTCAAACCTCCAGCCAGTAGCCATTTTAAAGGCTAGCGCGGTAACCGCCTGCCTTACAACAAGTGTGGGAGGAACGTAGAAAGGTAGGATTTTATGGCTCAAGCCTCTCAGCCTCAACCAGCAACCTTCCTCTTCTTGAATCTCAACACTCCATCCCACTCTACATGTTGACAGCATAAGCTCTTTTGAATTCTCTTCAAAGGCATTAAAAGCGGATCTTTGCCAAAAAATCTGCTACTCACTCTTATCTCACCAAAAGCTCCTCCCTTAATGTTCAACTCATTAACAGCTGTGGCTGCGATAACTATTTCTCCCTCAGCCAACCCCCTCTCAGCGAGTCTTTTGCTGCATTCATTTCCCCTAAATTTACCTCCAAAAAATCTATTATAGTGCTCTCCGAATGGCAAGCCAAAGCTTGTAAAAGAAGAGCTTAGGAGTAAGGATTCCTTATCGTTTAAGCTTCTCGAGGCTTCAGAAAGTCTTCTTACAACTTGCTTATTAACTAAAATGAAAAGATCCGGATGTAATGTAAGAATGCCTTTAGCCTCCTCCAGTACGTTAATTACAGCCTGTTCTAGCGTTATGGTAGACATTGTTCTCTCCCACTCTAGTAGAATGGAGGATGGAGATTATCTGGTGTAATTTAAGATTTACCGTGCCACCGATCATAGTCATCTTCTAGCCTCTCTTTCAAGCATTCTCTCAAACTCATAAGGCTCTCTATTCCTAGAAACAACCTCAGTCAGAATCTCATCCTCAACTTTATGTCTGGGGGATGCCGCAAGTACCCTCTTTATCCTGTTGCTTTGACTCCTATAACGTCAGCTACACTTCTATCCAATATTGCTATAGATGCCTCTGTGTCAACTAAAGCGATGTCTTTCTTCGCTCTCTTCAAGCTCTCACGGTAGCCATGACAAACCCTGAAAAGCTATATACTAGGCATTAATACTATTTCTAGAGGAGCTAACGAGAGGAGATTTGGTGAAGCTGCTGAAGAGGGAGCGTGTGGGTAGCGTTACGTTGATGTGGGGCTTTGTGGAGGCAGGGTTAGGTTATGGTCGATGCTCTGGTCGATATGTGGCTCTATGGTGGCTTGATTGCGAGGCCTGAGGTAGCTAAGCTATTGGAGTCAAAGTGAAGCATAGGAGGCTTGGTGGTCGCTGTGAGGTCTGTGTCAGAGGTTGTCGAGGAGTTGCGTAGAAGCCTTGAGAGGCTCCCTGAGTATGTTAAAGTGGTGCTGCTATTCGGCTCTGCTACGCGTGGTGAGGTGACTGAGAGAAGTGATGTAGGCTTGCTGATCCTACATGAGGGTGTGCCTCTAGCAGACCTGGTGGAGCATAGGAGGCTGCTCTACTCGATTGTAGCGGAGAGTCAGCCACGTCTTTGACGCGATAACGCTAGTGGACATGGATCTCGAGAGCTTCAGCACCTCTTAGCAGCACGCTGCTCGTTTATTCCCTGCACCTTCCAGCAAACTCCACCGATCCCCGTGAACTCCACCTCAACCCAGCCTCCTCGACAGGGTTTACCCTCAAAGTCTCGATGTTAGCTCTATGTTTGGTAATCACTAGACCCTGAATCCTGATTTTACAAGAACTCCACCAGCACCCTTCTACCCCTGCCTCTAATTTCTTCGAGTTTCTCCGCTGCCTCCCTTGCAACCCCCCATCTTCGCCTTTATCACTTAGGATTTCTCTCACTTTGCCTCCAAGAAGTTCAATGGTTACGCTTCCCCTGTCAGTCGCTGATCTAACCACAAATACCATACACCCCTCCCTCTCCTCAGCCATAATCATTGTAGCACCTCTACCCACAACCTCCTCCAGCTTGTCGATGCTTGCCGCCTTTATCCCCAGTTCTCCGGAGACTACCTTCACCGCCTCTTCTATCACAGATATAGGCTGTTGTCTTTGAGGTTTCTTGGGTTTTTCTATGCTTCTTATAGGGGTTGTTGTATGTGTGGGGGAAGCTATAAGAGTGGCTGGTGTTGGAATTGTTTTGTGTGGTTGGGTGTTGGTGTTGATGCTTGGGGATGTTTTGAGGGTGTTGGAGGAGGCTTCCAGGGACTTGAAGCGGGTTTTTGGTGAGGGTTTTGTTGGCTTGCTGCTTTTTGGGAGCTATTCTAGGGGGGAGGCTTCTGAGGGTAGTGATGTTGATGTTCTTGTTGTGGTGAGGGGCTTGAGGGGCTTGAGAGCTAGGGAGGAGATTTATAGTGTTTTGGCTAGGCGTGTTGGGAGGCCGCTTACGCTGGTGGATGTGGATTTAGCTGACTTCTTGAGGGGTGTTCTGGAGGTTACTCCGCTGCTTCTTAATGCTCTTTATGATGGTATTGTGGTGTATGATGAGCTTGGTGTGCTTAGGAGGCTGAAGATGAAGGCTGTTGAGCTTGTTGAGAAGGCTGGTCTCGTGAGGTATAGGACGCCTGATGGGAAGTATGGGTGGAAGAGAGCTGATGGTAAGCCTATTGGGGTTGTGGAGGTTGAGGCTTAACCCTAGGGGTGAGGTTTCTTATAGGGTTAAGCTTGCTACCAGGTATCTGGCTGAAGCTGAGGAGGCTTTTAGGCGAGGAGACTATAGAGGTGTGGTGGCTTCTTCTCAGCTTAGCGCTGAGAGCTCAGCTAAAGCTATCATAGCTTTGTTTAGGATACCAAGCTGGAGCCATGACCCATCTCATGAGCTACTGGAGGTCTCGCTGATGCTGCCTCCTGATCTGAAGAAGCTAGCTGAGGAGCTTGCTGACATAGCTAGGAGGCTTGCACCAGAGCATGGTAGAGCAACATACGGTGAGCCCTTGAGAGGACTTACACCATGGGACATATATGATGAGGAGAGTGCTTCTGAGGCTCTCTCAAGAGCTAAGAGGGCTAAGGAGATTATGGAGATCATACTTGGAAGGCTAGAGCACCATTATAGGCTGTAGAGGTATAGGCTTTCTAGCCTATAAGGAGTTTGGCTGAGTCCTCCAGCTGCTTAAGCCTGGTTGCGGAGAACCTTAAGGCCTTGTTCTGGTTCTCCGCTACTTTATGACTTTGATGTGTTAAGGGAGTATGGAGATGTGGTGTTGTTGTCTGTTGCTGTTCTCTGGGTGGCTGTAGCTTCTATTTTGCTGTATTCTAAGTTTTCATTGGTTTTGTGAGGAGGGGTTGTGGGATCGTAGGCTTCTATTGTTTCTTTAATGTTTATTAAATGCTGGTTCTTTGGTTGCTGGGGGTCTCTTGTCTTTGGTGGAGGATGTTAAGAGGGTTTTGATGGAGCATCCTCAGATTATAGCTGAGGCTCTTGAAGCTAAGCCAGAGATACTCTATAGTGTACTGGTGAAGCTAGCTCCATGGGATAAGCTGGCGACGAAAGAAGACCTGAAGCTGCTGATGGAGCTGATGGAGAAGAGATTTGAGGAGATAAACAGGAGGTTTGAGGACGTAAACAGGAGGTTCAATGATGTAAATAAGAGGTTTGAGGACATGAATAGGAGGTTCGAGGACATCAACAAGAGATTCGAGGACATTAACAGGAGGTTTGAGGAGATTAACAAGAGGTTCGAGGACATGAATAGGAGGTTCGAGGACATTAACAAGAGGTTTGAGGATATGAATAGGCATTTTGAGGATATTAACAAGAGGTTTGAGGACATGAATAGGCGTTTTGATGATGTTAACAGGAGGTTTGAGGATCTTAGGTATTATGTGGATAGGCGTGTTGGTCTTCTTGAGAAGCTTATAGTGGGGTTTAACATACCGGTGTTAGCAGGTATCCTAGTGATGCTTATGAGGCTATTCTTGTGGTAGGTGGGCAATTAACGATTCATATGCTAGTGTAGGTAGGGGGGTTCAGTGTATGTGAGCGTTTGTGGGCTTATATACGCCTTGGGATACATCGACTTCAGCTCTCTCAGGGTTTATTGGGAGCATACCATTGGTCTTCTTCTCCTTTCAGGGTAACCCCCTAGGGGGAAACCCCACATCCTTAGCCTGAATCCGCTACACCCCCTTTTGTGAGGCTTTGACGCTTCAGTCACCGAGCTATGTGAGATTCGAGGAGGCGATATAAGTGTGTTGTGCTCGTAAGTACCCACAGAGTCTGAGGCTGTCTCGTAAGGCTTTAGGTTTCGGTGCAGTTTGAGAGCTTCTTCTCTATTTTTGTGATGCAGTCTTGAAGGTTTCTGAAGCTTTTCCAGGCTTTTAGGAAGTTTACTGTGCCTATGTTCTCGTAGATTTCTCTGATGTGGATTTCTCTGTCGTCTATGTATACTATTCTGCATGGTGGTATTTTTACTCCTCTTTCTTTGTTGATGGTTTTTAGGAGCTTTTTTAGCATGAGGTCTTTTCTTGGGTGGGGCTCTATTGTTAGGTAGTCGAATAGGCTTGTTAGCTCTAGGGTTTTTAGGGCTTCTATTGCTATCTCTTTGATGTTCCAGCTTAGGGTGGATGTTATGGCGTTCTTGGTCTTAGCCCACTTTAGGAGGTTGATCATGTCTTCATATGCTCTGACTTCTACTCCATTAGAGTCTATGATGGTGTTTTTGCCAGCTTTCTTGAAGGGGGGCTTTAGGGATGATATGTCATGGTGGTCCCATAGTGTCCCATCTAGGTCTAGGAGTAGGAGCCAGGGCTTCATGGTAGAGGCCTCCGTTGGTGTGTCTTGCTGTTAGCATCAAGCTTATAACGTTATGCTCTTGTATTGTTTTTGAGGGCTGTGGCTGTAGGTGGTAGCTTGCCTGCTGGAGGCTGTGTTTTAGCTTATGATGTCGGTACTACTTCTTTGAAGGTAGGTCTTGTGGATCTTGAGGCTCTGAGGGTTTTGGAGAAGGCTTGTAAGCCTGCTGAGATACTGTATCCTAGGAGGGGGTGGGCGGAGATAGACCCATATAGGCTCCTGGAGGACTTGATAGAGCTCTCGAGGATGGTTTTAGATGGTGCTCGGGAGCTCTCTGGTAGGGTTAGGGCTTTGGTTTTCTCGCCTCATATGGCTGGGGTTGCTCCTGTAGATGTGGAGGGGAATCCTCTGAGGAACCTGATAATATGGATTGATGAGAGGGCTGTAGGCTTCCCGAGGGGCTTGTGGAGAGGGTTGGTGAAGGTCAAAGGCTATAATGTCTTTAAGCTGCTGAGGCTTTTAAGGATCACTGGAGGTGCTCCTAGTAAGACTGGTAAGGATCCTATATCGAAGGTGCTGTGGATTAGGGAGTATGAGCCTGAGGTATATGAGAGGACATACAAGTTCCTTGATATCAAGGGGTATCTGATAAGTGCTTTTGCTGGAAGCTATGTTACGAGCCATGATGAGGCGAACTTGACGTGGCTGGTAGACACTAGGAGGGGGAGAGCTCAGTGGTGGCCTCCATTATTTAGGGAGTATGGCTTGCCAGCTGAGAAGTTTCCTGAGATAAGGGATTCGACTGAGGCTGCTGGTGGGCTGAAGCCTAGCGTCGCTAGGGAACTGGGTGTTGAGGCTGGGGTCCCTGTGTTCGTTGGGGCTGGAGACTTGACTTCAGCAGCTGTAGGCTCTGGGGCAGTTAGGCATGGGGAGGTCCATGTGTATGTTGGTACTAGCGACTGGGTGGGGGCACATGTCTCTAGGAGGATGGTTGATGTATCTCATTACATTGGCAGTATCTTGAGTGCGATACCAGGTAGGTATCTTCTGGTAGCTGAGCAGGAGGTTGCAGCTGGAGCCTTGGAGTGGCTGATGAAGATCACAGGCTTAGAGGGTAGGTATGATAGGGTAGAGGAGCTTGTGAGGGGTGCTGGAGAGCTGCCGGGGAAGGTTGTGTTCCTGCCCTGGATGTATGGGGAGAGGTGTCCTATAGACGACCCATATGTTAGAGGTGCAGTGTTGAATGTAGGTCTTGAAAGTAGTGTTGGAGAGCTTCTGAAGGCTATCATGGAGGGTGTATGCTATAACATCAGGTGGGCGTATTCCTATGTTGAGAGGCTACTAGGATATAGGGATAGGGTGAGGCTTGTAGGTGGGGCAGCACTCTCTGACACGTGGTGTCAGATCCTAGCAGACGTATTGGGGAGGAGGGTTGAGAGGGTCTCAGAGCCTCAGAACGTAACCTTGGTTGGAGCCTCTATCATAGCAGCTGTCGGCTTAAGGGTATATGATAGCTTTGAGGAGGCCTGTAGGAGTGTGGTGGTAGATAGGGTTTTTACACCTAGAGTAGAGGCCTCTAAAGCGTATAGTGAGGTCTATGGGGAGTTTGAAAAAATGTATGGGAGGCTGAAGGATTCTTTCAGGAGGCTAAACCGCGCTAGGGTCTGAATAGCTCGTTGACTAGCTCCCTGAAAACGCTTTCAACGACATCTGGTGGAAGCAGGTGTATGAGCTCGTTTATCAAGGCCATTTCTCTAGGGGCCTCTCCTCTTCTGAGCCCTAAGGCCTTCATCGCATCCCTTAAGCTTATCCTGCCAGATAGCTGCTCTAAGACTCTGTCTACAGGCGGAGGAGGCTGACGCCTAGCTTCCTCTATGCACTCCTCTAGGTCAGCTAGGAGCTTCTCTGCCTTCTCGTCATGTATTGGGCTGATGGTTAAGTGTATGCTCTTAGGGAATCCTAGGTGGAGGGATCCTGGCTGTACCTGAAGGTACCATCCTCTCTTCTTCATGCGCTCAGCTATTAGCGACACGTTTACTTCATTGTGTGTGAATGCTAGCAGGCTGGACTCAGGGGCACCTAGTATCTTGAAGCCTAGCTTCTCAAGCCCTCTGACAAGCTTTCTCCTTGCATCAAGCACCTTACTCGCGAGCCTCAGGTAGCCTTCTTCTCCTAGGCAGTGTAGTACAGCCCATGCTGCTGCAAGGGGTCCTGTGGACCTCGTCGATAAGACTGCAGTGTTTACTAGAGGGTAGCCTGGCCAGCTAGCATTCACATATATCTGGTTTAGCTTATAGCTGCCTTCCCTATAGAGTACTACTGAAGCCCCCTTGGGAGCATAACCATACTTGTGGAGGTCTACTGACATCGAGCATACACCTGGGGCTCTGAAGTCGAACTTCACTACGTTCTCTCCTAGCTTCTCGAAGAATGGTAGGATGAAGCCTCCCATACAGGCGTCTACATGTAGCCATACATTCCTGTCTTCAGCTAGCTCCCCTAGGCTCTCTATTTCATCTATTGTCCCAAAGGGGTAGTTTGGAGCTGAGCCAACCACCAAGGCTGTATTAGAGCTTATCTTCTCCTCGACATCACCTACATCTACCTTATAGCTTTCAGGGTCTACTCTAGCATACACCACCTTCAGCTGGAGGTATTCTGCTGCCTTCAGGAAGGAGGGGTGCCCAGTCTGTGGCACTATGATCTCAGGAGCTACATCAGAGCCCCTCCTCTTCCTGAAGTGGTCTCTAGCAGCCTTGACAGCTAGCATTATGCTCTCAGTTCCACCGTAAGTGAATGTTCCAACAGCTTCCTCTCCAGCATTCATCAGAGAGGCTACTATGCCTACAACCTCCCTCTCTAGCTTCAGGATGCTAGGGTATACTGTGAAGTTTAGCATCGTCTTGTCTAGGAACTTTAGGAACGCCTGGTGTGCAGCGTCCCAGACCTCTCTGATCCCATGCTCATAGGAGTGAGCCCACATCAGCCCGCTATGAGGATCCATGTCGCCTCTAGAAGCCTCATCTAAGAGGGCTAGCACCTCACTGCTAGACTTCCCCTCTCTGGGTAGAGAGTACCTAGACATGAGCTCACCATACCCTAGACATTACCTTCGTTTAATGTCTTTCTAGCATTGTCATGATGCATAAGATTGTGAAGAGAGTTAAGGGCAGCACACTTAAGAGAGGGAAGGCTGGCAACCCAGTCGAGAAAATAGGGAGCCAACAGAATTCATTGGCTGGGATCTGAATAAATGCAGTATGGATGGATTCTCCACAAGATATGGATGGATAAAAAAGATTTAAGGAAACTCTGCCACATCCATGGAGTTCACGAGATTAAAAGAAAGGTGGCTCAGAGCAAAGCATCCAAGAAACAATCAATTGAACCTAAAGTTTCAGAACATGGAAGGAGAGAAGCGAGTAGGGCTAAGGACCTTATTCACAAGTTGACCACACAACTTTCTAGGATGTTCCCAAATGCAGTACATGGCTTCGAAAACCTTGAGAAGAGCGGCATGTATACCAGGAGGAAGAAGCATAACAGGGATGTCACTAAACAGAACTGGAAGATGATAGTCCAGTATATGGGCTATAAGGCTAGAGTCAAGCTTGTAAATCCATATAAGACTTCATCCACTTGCCCCATGTGTGGAGGAGAAATAGTGAAGCTCCGAAAGGGGCGGGTGGTCAAATGCAGGGAATGTAGATTGACCCTCGACAGACAACTGTGTGGAGCAATCAATATCTACCTTAGGATGTGTGGTTTTCCCCAGAGTCCGAGCACCTTCTACCGTGTGGTGATTAAGAAGATGATCCCTAGTGGAAGATGCAGATGAAGACTCTGGGGGTTGCCACGAATGGAGATAAGGACTATGACAAACCCTGATGAACCTAAGAGGGGGACTGTGCCCGATGAGCTCCAAGGCTTACCAACGCCTATGTAAGCTGAACCCCGAGGAAAAAGGTTGGCTTTATGTGTAGGATTAAGCGTGGTGGAGCTGGGAGTTAGAGTGAAGCTATACGTGTCATCGGAGAGAGGTGTACGCTTAGAAACATCAGCTCTAGTCAGCTCTGGATTTGAAAGTGGAGAGCCAGATATTGCAATGCCAATTAGGCTAGCGATAGCGTTGAAAGTATGGCCTACAGAAGACTTTGAGATAGAGGGGTTTGAGACAGCAGGTGGAGAGGTAGACTTACCTAGAGTAGGGGATGGTGAGGATTAAGCTAGCAGGTGTAGAGGGGTCGAAGGAAGTAAAGTGTAACGTTGTTGTGAATCCAGACATAAATGAAGTGCTTTTAAGCGACTATATAATAGACGAGCTTGGCATAGTTGTAGTAAGCTTCAGGAAGGGACTGTGGAGGCACGTAACAGATCCTATTGAGAAGATAAGGGAGAGCTCAAAACCCGAGTACTGGTAAGCTCTCCATTCAAATACTGAAATACCCTTTCTTAAGCTCCTTAACAAACCTGTTGTAGCTTACATAGAAGGTCGCTGGTAAGATACAAGTATGAGTTATGACCTGTGTAGTATAGATTTGTAACTGTAGTTAGTGTTAGAGTTGACGAAGAACTTAAGAGGAGAATGTGGGCTCTTCGAAATATCAACTGGAGCGAGGTTGTAAGAGAGGCTATTTTACGTAGGCTGGAGCTGGAGGAGAAGAGGAATCTAGCTAAAGCTGTGCTTCTAAACGAGGAGCTGAGAAGAGAGGCACCCAAGGACTGGAATAGCGTTGAGGTTATTAGGTTTTGGAGGGAGCATAGGTATGGAGCAGGTGATCTAGATTCATCGAATACAAAGCAGCTTGGGAAGGTATCATGGTAATAAAAGTTAATGAAGCTAACACGTCAAAGATATGCTCCCATTGTGACTTTTAAGGTTTGAGACACAACATAGTTATGTGAGTAGCATGAGTGAAGTAGTTTAGCATACTTAGCAGGACTTTTGATGGTGAAGGAGGTATTAGAATAGCAAAAAGAACAACATGGATAAGCCACACCACTATCTACAAGCTAAAATAGCGATGGCTAATAAATTAGAGTTTATATGGAATTTCTTCGGTTGCGGTTCTATGCGAGTTGAAAGGAGAAAACTAGAGTGGAGGACAGCATACCAATGGCAGGTAGCAGATAGTAAGGCTATAGAGGTTGCTAAGAAGCTCTATCCACGCCTTCGATTGAAGAAGAGAGCAGAAGTTGTATTAGATTTTTGGGAGATTGGTAGGGTAAGTATAAGAATGGGAGGAGGGGAGTGGTTCTTGGTGGAGAGACGATTAAAGAACGAGAATGGCTGTGTCAACTCTGTAAAAGAACTGGGTAGGATGAAGCTTAAGAGACAAACCCAGAGTCTCCTGGCTTCAGCCATGGAGGGTGTCGGCTCTGCAGCTAGTCTTTTAGTAGGTGTGCTAGCTTCCTTTCTACTTGGCTGTGGTCTAGTTTCTCGTATCTTTCTGTTGAGCCTATGTCCTGCCAGTATTCTGTTGTCAGGTAGCTGTAGACTGGCTTCCCCTGCTTTATCAGCTGGGGTATTAGGTGTGCCATTATGTCTACGTGTTTAGTGTGCTTTCTGAGCTGCTCTACTACCTGGAGTGATGTTGTGTTCAATGCTAGTATGCCTATGGTAACTGGTATGTCTAGCTGAGGCTTCTCTACTAGCTGTGTTATCCTCCCATCTGGCATGGTTCTCGCTGTCCCAACTCTTATCCTATAGCCTCTTGCTAGAGCTAGGGTTGCTGCTGCCTTCTTCTCAACGTGTACTTTGATAAGCTCTGTTAAATTGACGTTTGACAAGATGTCTCCATAGTATACGAGTATGTCTTCGTTTGGAGCTAGATGCCCTTGCTCCATGGCATTTAGTAGAGCTAGCGCTGTGCTCTCATAGCCTGGCCTATCTACCACATAGGTTATCTTGACTTTGAATCTAGATCCATCTTCAAAGTAGTTTATTATCTGCTCATGCTTATACCCTGCTGCTATGATTATGTCTCTTAGATTGTGGTATCTGAGGAGTCTGATTATGTACTCTAGGAGAGGCTTCTGCTTGGCTCCTACTGGGATCATGCACTTCTGGAAGTAGTAGGTTAGTGGCCTAAGCCTCGCTCCCTGCCCTCCAGCTAGCACCACAGCTTTCATGTGAGGCTGCTGCAATCGAGGTTAATATCCTTTGCCTCTACTTCAGCTTGTGCTAGCTGTAGGCGCTTTTGCTGTCAAGCTGTTGTTGAGCTCGACGTGCAAGCTGAGCTTAATGGATGCTTCTCAGCTGGCAGAGGGTCTGCTTCTAGCCTTCTGTCTTGAGCTGTCCTCCTATTATCATTTTCAGGAGAGTCTTCCGTAGCTCTGTATAGTCTGGCTCTCCTGTGTACTTGTAGCCTAGCTTCACCAGCATGTACCATGCTTGCTTGGTTAAGGCTACTGTGAGGTCTGGGCTCTGCGGATGGCTCTGCTGTAGTGTAGCGTACTCTCCGTCCACAATATATGGTGTTATCGTGTAGACTTTACTGTTGTCTGCTAGCTTATAGAGTACTATTGCTGTAAGCTTGCTTGGCAGGGGGTTTGTGCTAGTGCCTGCTTGAATGTCTGTCTGAATTCGTGTGTATTCTTGTTTGCTCAGCTTATGAAGCTCTCTAGGTCCCTTTGGAGGCTTCCTGCGAGTTTCACTGTCTTCTCGGCTTTTTGAGCCTGTCTTGCTTGTGCTCTCGCTATCAGGGTGAATGTGAGTGTTGCTAGGGTTGCTGCCTTGTATGTGTCATAGAGCTTTAGGGCTGCTGGTGTTGCTAGCAGAATTAACCCTGCTAAGAGTAGTGGGGTAGCCTTCCTTCTAGCTTCCTGTAGTATCCTGCTTTGCATGTAGGATCACCTCTATGCCTACTATTATGTAGAGGCAGCTTGAGAGGAATGCTATCATGTGCTGGGTTACTGGCGTCCCTGTTAGAGCCCAGTTTGCTATGAGTGCTAGCTGGATTGCTGCACCTGCTGCTGCCGTGCTAGTGCTAGCTTTCTTGCTGCCTTAGGCTTCTGCATGCTAGCTAGCTGCATGGCTGCTTTTACTGCTGGCTTGGTTGCTCTAGCTATGTGTGGTGCTGTGATTGCTGTGATGGCTGCTGCTTCCTTCTACTTCCCTGTTCTATCCCAGCATAGGATGTAGTATAGCAGTGTTTCTCTCCATGGTGGAGTTGGGAGCTGAGCCATGTATGTGCTTGTGTTTACTCTCACCATCTTCATGCAGCTCCAGTTTTCATCGTCTATTGAGTACATTGCAGCTGCCTCATGTACTCCTGTAAGGTCGTCTGCTAGCATGCAGTATACTGTTATGTTGGTTATGTTATAGGATGGCTTCTCTGGCTTGTACCATGCTGCTATGGGCTGTGGTGCTTGCTGTTCTCTTATGTAGTATGCTGATGTATAGGGGGCTGCTGGTCTAGCTCACTGGGGGTTCTGTCAGCTAGCTGCCAGCCTTCTTCACTTGGCATGTATGTTGCTATAGCTATCTTCAGCTCGCCTGTTATGTTTAGTGGTGGAGGCTGAATTCAGCTGTTACTGTCATGTTTGCTGGGTCTACTTTCACTGCTGGGGTTTGGGTTGCTGCCAGTATGCTATGTAGACGTCTTCCTCTATGATCTCTACTCTGCTATATAGTGTCTTGTTGTTGATGTCTATGTAGTGGTCTGTGCCATATAGTGGGTGGTTTAAGCTGTAGTATCCTTTTGCTGGATCTGTGTCTAGGTATACTACTATGTCTCCTAGTGGCCCTAGCTTTGGTGGTGCTGCCAGCTTTACTGTTAAGGTGATTTCTGGCCACTCTACTTGATAGTAGACTGCTGTTATGCTATGGGAGTGGTATGCTAGGGCTTGGAGCATGTACTCCAAGTAGGGTAGGCTGAGCTGCTGCTGTCATGTAGGCTAGTGTAAGTGTGAGTGCTGGTAGCAGTAAAGTCTTCTCTCACATCTTCTCCCTGCTCTCAGCTTGCTTTAATATCTTATAAGCTCTGTAGCTGTGCCTGCTGTCTAGCTGCCTTCATGTAGCTACAGCAGCTTCATCAGCTTTCTAGCTCTACCAGCTCTTTAAACGCTCCTAGAGCTGCTGTCAGAAGCACGTCTCAGGTTGTTGTCGACTTCTCTGCCTCTTATGCCAATACACTCAGTTACCTGTGGCTTCCTTGTTTCAGTGCTTCCTAGCGTTAAGCTAGAGTATGATGCTATGGCTGCTGCCTGTGGTCTTGCTTTTATGCTAGTATGCTACATGCATGTGTCAGCTTCTCTTTGTATGTCTTGTTATGGGCATGTGATTGTATGTGGCCTGAGTCCTCTGTAGCTAGATCCGCCTAGAGCAGCGAGCACCTCTAGTAAGGTCAGCAACGCTTACAGCTACAAGAGGAAAGCTGGCTCAGAGGATAACTTAACAGCAGAGAGGAAGCCTGTTACTCTCCTCTCTTCCCCTCTAGCCAGCCCTTTAACAGTATGATTACATCAGACTTGATGGAAGAAACTTCAGCTCTAAGCCCTCTGACTTCGCTCTCCAGCTCCTCAGTTCTTCCCTCTAACCCCTCAACTCTCTTCTCTAATGCAGTAATCCTGGTAGCCATTACATCTCTACTATCATCGATTCTTTTGCTAAGCTCACTCTTAAGCCCCTCGATCCTCCTACTTAAGTCCTCCTTGACTTCTTCAACTCTCTTCTCTAGTGCATTGATTCTCTTAGCTAGCTCACCTACTAGTAGCAAGGTTATCTCAGCATCAGATATCTTCTTGCCCTCCTTAATCTTCCCTAGTATACGCTCAACAGCCTCTCTGACAGCTATGTCAAGTAAGGTGGGCAAAGCTTCAACCACAACTAACACCATAAGGCTATAGAAGGCAGCCAAATAAACATAGCCATGGGTGCTAGAAGACGCGGTATCTCATAGGGCATGGAGGGCTTGCTCATGGGTTTTTGGCTTTCTCTGATGTCTTTTTGTGGATCTAGGCTGATGCTCTGTTTTCGTGGGCTGCTGTATTTTGGCTTGCCTTGTTTAGGTTGGCTTTAGTGCCTCTCTTATGGCATATAGTATTGCTGCTGTGGTTAGGAGTATGAAGCCTAGGATTATGAGCATTACTGCTATCAGAGCTGTCCCTATTGCTATCTGGTAGTTGTTTTCTATGAATATCTTGACTACTCTGAGTCCTGCTAGGAGCCCTGCTGTTATGAGGATTGTTCCTGGTACTCCTAGCCATGTTATAGGCTTTCTTCCAGCTATCAGCTTGAGTATGTATGATGCTACTGTGTAGAAGTGTGTGAGTGGGTTGAGTGTTGAGTGCTTTAGCCCCTTGTATGCTGTTTTCACTGGTACCTCCTTTACTCTCAGCCCTTTTCTGGATGCTTCTACTATTATGTGGGAGTCTACTGCTATTGTGTCTACTTCTATTGATATGGCTTGGAGGGCTTTTCTGCTGTATGCTCTGAAGCCGCTTTGTGTGTCGAGTACTGGGGCTCTCGCTGCCTTCCTGAGGAGTGCTGTGAGCAGCTTGTTCCCTATCCTCCTGTATAGGGGCATCTCCTCGCTTTGGAGCCTGTGCCCTATCGTTATGTCTGCTTCCCCAGCTAGGATGGGCTCTATGAGCTTAGGTATCTCTGCTGGGTCATGTTGGCCATCTGAGTCTAGGGTTACTACTATGTCTGCTTCCTGCTCTATGGCTTTCTTGAAGAGTGTCCTTAGGGCTGCGCCCTTCCCTAGGTTTTCCTTGTGTCTTATGACTGTCGCTCCCATTTTCTCAGCTATCTCTGCTGTGAGGTCTGTTGACCCATCGTCACATACTAGCACTTGGTCTACATGCCTTTCTGCTAGCAGTATTATCTTAGCTATGGTTTTTTCCTCGTTGTATGCTGGCATGCATGCTACTATCTTCAAGCTTCCACCTAGCCTTCTGCTATCAGCTGGTATGTGTCTGCTAGAGGGTCTTCTACTGAGGTGTCTCTGTCATCTATCCACTTAGTTATATGCCATGTGCTGTTGTAGCTACCTATGTTTGGCCAGATGACCCTGTCAAGGTATAGGGCTGCTGTGAATGTCCCTCTCCAACCTAGGCCATAGCATATCATCACGTATCTTCCTTGGCTGTCTTGGAATAGCTCTATTATGAAGAGGTCTGCTTTCTCTTCTTTGAGGTCACTCCAAGATATTGCTGTGTTCTCTACTGACTTACCTGTAGCTTGGTGGGTGAACCATATGTGTGTACTGTTGGCTTCAGGGTAGACTGGTGTCTGCTTCGACACAGCTTCATAGTAGTATACTGCTCTGTTGACTATGCGTCCTCCAAGGAGCACTAGCCCTGCTCTAGGCTGAAGCTTGCTTGTCGGCTCTCCTGTCTCAGGGTCTATATACCAGCTGTCTGTGTCATATGCTATTGTCTCAGCTTGGCATAGGCCTCCTATGTAGCCTGCTGCAGCCTGGTCTGAGGGGGAGGCGTTTACTACTGGGAGTAGGCCTCTAGCCTGCTTGCCCTTTATGTCAGGTAGGGTCATGACTACGCTTGGGTTTGAGAGTATTTGTGTATAGAGTCTACCTGCTTTCTCTCCTAGGTTGAATGTGAGGTTGAGTGGTGTGCTAGCTTGGTCTTCTAGCTGAGCTGTTATGCTTAGGACACGTCTTCCAGGAGGCCACTCACTAGGTAGCCTAGCTGAGAGCTCGAATTCACCTGATTCAGCTGACATGACTGCCCAGGTGAGTATTAGGCTTCCAGATGGGCTTATGAGCTGTAGGAGTATGGTGGCTGAGCTTGCCTTCTCTCCTCCTCGCGTCATAGAGCCATTGACGTGGAGTATGCTTCCATAAGTGTACTGCTCTCTGTCTAGGCTAGCTGAGACCTGTAGCTGAGGGGGCTGCTGGCCTGTAGAGCATGCTAGCAGCATGGCTGCAGCCAGTAGGATGAGTAGTGGAGCTGCCTTGCTGCTCATGGAGCCCCTTAAGGCTAGGCTCCTGCATCTTTTAAGCTTACCCGCTATGCTGCTGTATCAGCTTATAGCTTGCTTCTAGCTGCTGCATCGGCATGCCGCTAACCTTTTTATAACGCCTGCTGTAGTGCTAGTGTGCGGTGTTACATGCTGCTGAATAGAGGCTTCCTGCTCTCTGCTGTGCTATCTATTATGCTTGCTCCCTACTGTATCAGCAGAGAGGCCCCCCAGTGTAGTGTAAGCTACATGTATAGTATCTCTATGAGCGAGTCTGGTGGAGCTGACATAAGCCTGCAGGTTAGGCTTCTTAACAGGGGTAGGGAGGAGGTTAGTGAGTTCACTTTCCTCTCTGCCTATGATATCGAGGATGTTGTTGTCCAGGACTCTGAGGGGCCTCTTGAGTATGCTGTACCTGAGGAGGGTGAGGTCATCATTAAGTTGAGGCGTCCTCTTAAGCTAGGTGAGACCTATACTTTACGTATAGAGTACTCTCTCTCAGGGCTCATTGAGAAGAAGGGTGAGTACCATGTTTTCTCGATGACTCTCCTGTGTGCTGCTCTCACTGAGGATATCAGGGTCAGCTTAGCTCTCCCAGAGAGCTTCCGCCTCCCCTTTCCTCTGAGCTTGAAGGGAGGTTTCACGCCAAACACGTCTTTTGTCTCTCCTCCTCCTAGCAGAGTTACTGCTGACGGGGTCAGGATGACTGTAGAATGGGCTATATCGAGCCCAGGGGAGAAGGTTGACTTGGTCCTCGCATGTAGGAAGATTGGAGCTCAGAGGTGGAGCTGGGCTATGGCTGTAGTGTTCTTTGCTGCTGGAGCAGCCTCCTCAGCTATAGCATTCAGGCTGCTAGGCTTAGCTGGAGGCGCCTCTAGAGAGCTTGAGGAGCCTTTCTCCCTGAGCTCAGCTGAAGCTAGGGTCATCAAGGTCCTTGCTGAAGCTGGAGGCGAGCTTACACAGAAGGAGATATGTAGGAGGACAGGCTACTCTAAGTCTAGAGTGAGCACACTTATCTCGAAGCTCGCTGAGAAGGGGGTTGTGAGAAAGGAGCCTATGGGGAAGACTAATAGGATCATCCTTATGAAGCCTCTAGATGAAATGGAGGCTGAGGCCTAAGCATAGCTGCTAGCTGATGGCTTATGCTATGGAGCCTAGGTTAAGCTTTTGGTTCTCTGATTAGTGAACGTTCTCACATGTTTGTGAAGCTAAAGTAGTTAAATGCCTTCAGCTAGAGGGTTGGGGTCTGCTTGTCCTGTAGGCGTATTGACCTCTGTATCCTGTCTATGCTTATGGTTACTTTGCTCACTCCTCTAGCTGGCTATGGCGGCAGCCAGTCTCAGCTCACATTTGGTGACTTCAAGAGCATGTTTGTCAACTCCCGTGTATGCTATCTTGTGATAACTGAGACAGGGGAGAATGGGAAGCCTATCCCTGGAGCAGTCCATGACAACCTTGCTGCAGCCTATGTTGCCGCCATCCCTGGAGGATGGAATGCCTCTGTTGTTGTGATTGCTGATAGCAACGAGTACTTCATATCACAGGAGCCCCCCTATACTCCCAATAACTCACATTTCGAGCCTGGCAGCTCTCTGATCCTCTTTGGAGGCCCAGTCACTAACGCGCTCTCATACTACTATATGACTGAGGGCTGTCCTCCTGTTGTGGTCTGGGCAGATGATGTTGCTGTCCACTTCACGAAAACTGACACTGGAGAAGAGCTCCTCTCTGTCTCGTTTGATGAGATAGCTAGGAACATGGGGAGGAGCGACCTGTTCCTGATAGAGCTCTTTGAGGATCGTGACGGTAGGCCTGTCATGATATGCCTTGGCATAACAGCTTATGGCACCTATGCTGGAGGCTGGTACTTCAGTAACGTCATCTATGACAACAGCTTCTTTGACCAGTACTCTTATCTCATAGTCAACTGGATAGATGACCCTGAGTATGGTAGGTATCCTGGTGTACCAGATGACTGGGATTACTGGTCTCCGCTCTGGGATATCTCAGGCTAGCATGCCGCTAGCAGTGCCTAGGCTGCTTTAGCGTCTGCTCTCTAAGATGTCGCTTAAAGTTTTTAATGTGCTGCTCTAGGGCTGCTGGGGTGGTTAGATGCCTCTGAAGGTCGATCATGAGAAGTGTACTGGCTGTGGGACCTGTGTGGAAGTATGCCCTGCAGACCCTGTTGTCTTCGAGATAAGGGAGGGGAAGTCTCACGTAGTGCATCCAGAAGCCTGCATGGAGTGCCAGGCCTGTGTTGAGAGCTGCCCTGAGGGCGCTATTTCAATGGAGTAGCCCGGAGGGCGGCCACCCCTACTTTTTCTCAGGCCTCAGGACTGGGAACAGTATGACCTCTCTTATTGAGGGGGCATCTGTTAGGATCATTACCAGCCTATCTACTCCGATGCCTAGGCCTCCTGTCGGAGGCATCCCATACTCTAAGGCTGTGATGTAGTCTTCATCCATCTCATGAGCTTCCTCATCTCCCATCTTCCTGAGCTCAAGCTGCTCCATGAACCTCCTCCTCTGGTCGAATGGGTCATTTAGCTCTGAGAAGGCGTTTGCAACCTCCATTCCAGCTATGAAGAGCTCAAACCTCTCTACTAGCCCAGGCTCACTTGAGGCTTTAGCTAGAGGTGATATCTCAACTGGGTAGTCTAATATGAAGGTCGGCTGAACCAGCTTAGGGACTACACTATGCTCTAGGATCTTGTCTAGTATATGCCCCTTAGTATATGTCCTCTCTGTCTGTACCCCTAGCTCTAGAGCCTTCTCCAGGGTCTCCTCCCTATTCAGGCCTCTGAAGTCTACTCCAGTATGCTCCTCTATGGCATCATAGAACTTCACTCTCTTGAAGGGTGGTGTCAGGTCTATCTCCCTGCCCTGGTACGCTATCCTTGTGGTGCCGAGAGCTCTCTCTGCTACAGTTGCTATGAGCTCCTCTGTGAGCTTCATTATGTCATTGTAGTCGCTATATGCCTGGTAGAGCTCTAGCATGGTGAAGTCTGGGTTGTGCATCCTATCTATGCTCTCATTCCTGAAAACCTTCCCTATCTCATATACCTTCTCATATCCTCCTACTATCAGCCTCTTCAAGTATAGCTCTGGAGCTATCCTCAGATATAGCTCTACACCAAGCTCATTATGCCATGTCTTGAATGGCCTAGCTAAGGCGCCTGTCGCCACATAGCTCATCATCGGGGTCTCGACTTCAAGGAACCCCCTTGAGTCGAGGAACCTCCTTATCTCAGCTATTATCTTAGCTCTAAGCTGGAACCTCCTCTTGATCTCTGGGTTCATTATGAGGTCGAGGTATCGCTGCCTGTATCTTGCCTCAACCTCCTTTAGCCCATGCCACTCTGATGGCAGAGGCCTTATCGACTTAGCTAGGAGCTTATATCCTAGGACCTCTACTGTGAGCTCTCCTCTCCTTGTCCTGAATACCCTACCCCAGGCTCCCAGTATGTCGCCTATGTCAACATACTTTCTAGCGAAGCTATAGCTCTCTTCTCCGAGCTTGTCCCTGGCGAAGTAGAGCTGCACCCTGCCTGTAGCGTCCTCTAGATCCATGAAGGCTGAGCCTCCATGCACTCTCTTCCCTCTTATCCTCCCAGCTACCCTCACCTGGCTATCTGAATGCCTGTCTGGGCTCACCCAGCTGAACTCCCTCTTTATGTCGCTAGCTGTATGTGTCCTCTCAAACCTGGTCTCCTTGAACGGGTTAATCCCCATCTCAAGTATCTCCCTGTACTTCTTGAGCTTCTCTCTCACTATTTCCTCAGCCATCTCTAGGCTACACCTATAACCCTAGCATGGAGGCTGATTTAAGTTGTGGAGGCCAAAGTAATATATGGCGGTGGGCTCGCATCTTGGTGCTCATGTTGTTCAGGTTTAAGGTTGTTGTAGCAGGGCCCTTTGGAGCTGGGAAGACGACCTTCATCAAGTCTGTAAGCGACAGTACCCCTCTCCTGTCAGAGACCCCGCTTACTGGAGGCGAGTCTACTACAACTGTAGCATTCGACTTGGGGCAGGTGAAGCTTACTCCAAGGATCCTCCTCCTTCTCTTTGGTGCACCAGGGCAGAGGAGGTTCCGCTTCATGTGGGATCAGCTAGCTAATGGTATGGATGCTCTGCTGCTCCTTGTAGACTCAACTGATGCTGGGAGCTGGCCTGAAGCTAGGATGATATACAGCTTCTTTACGTCAGCTGGAGACATCCCTACTGTCATATGTGCTAACAAGCAGGACCTGCCTGGAGCACATCCCCCTGAGGCTGTAGCTGAGGCAATAGGGGCACGTGGAGCCCCTGTGCTCCCTCTGATAGCACGTGATAGGGCTTCAGCTAGGCTCGCACTCAAGAGGCTAACGGAGTCTCTCTATCAGCATCTAGTTGAGACTATCAGGGGTGAGAGGAGGCATCCCTCAGCATACCGTAGGCTGAGGAGGCTTACTAGAGAAGCTGTAGCAGAGCTTGGGGTGAGGGCACGTGAGAAGGCCTAGCTCATTGTCCTCTGTGCTGGTAGGGCTCAAGTGGGGCTTCTCCAACCCTAGGCTAGCTGTATTCCAGCTTTCAGGATGGGGGGCCTCAGCTATAGCAAGTGTGGCCTCCACTATCCTGCTAGCTGAACTCCTCTTCAAGCTTGCCCCCATGATCTCAGCTGGAGGAGGCTTCCTCCAGCTTATAGCTGAAGCAGCTAAGTCAAGGGAGCTTGCTGCCATAGCTCTGGCATCTGCTGTGGCCATGGGGCTAGCTGAAGCCTTCTCCTGGATGCCTGCAGCCCTCTACTTGAGGAGCCTCCTCAGATCTGAGGAAGCTGAGACAGGAGAGCCTCTCACAGCTGTCTTGAGGAGCCCTCTAAAGCCTCTGATGATAGCTTTCACAAAGCTATCAGCTCAGCTCCTCCCAGCAGCTCTCGCCTTAGCCTACCTTGCTTCAAAGCTAGCTGGAGAGCCTCCTGGAGTGTGGCTTCAGCTGCTAGCTGAGTCAGCTTGGGCCATCATAGCCTCCATGGCCTGGTATGCTTTGGTGGAGCTAGCCTACACCTATGCCTACTGCTTTGCTGCAGATGGCTTCGATGTGCTGCAGTCTATAGCTGCTTCAGTAGCTCTCTTCACTAGAGAGCCTATGCTGACCTTCATGATCAGAGCCATATACTTCCTTCTGCTAGCTGCCTCAGCAGCACTCCTATCAGTAGGAGACCTTTTGGCTCCAGGGCTCTCACTATCGATCACAGCTCTCCTAGCTCTATACCTGAATCCCTCGAGGATGGCTTCTGTCATGTCAGTCTACATGCTCTTACATGGAGAGCTCCCTGCTCCACCCCCCTCTGGCAGCAGAGTACTAGACACCCTAGCTGGTGGGCTTAAGGCCTCAGCTAGCGCCCTAGCTAGAGCTGCCAGAGAGCTGGTGCCGGAGGCAGCTATCTCAGCTGCTATCCTAGCTGTACTGCTGCTGGTAGGCTACCATAGGGGTGCTGTAGCTGCAGGAGCCATCTCAGCTCAGGCTGCTGAAGCTATCAGGTCTCTTCTATCAGGAGGGCCTCTAGGCATCCTAGAGAGCTCAGGGCTAGCCATGCTCATAATGTCACATAACTGGCAGGTAGGCTTGGCGTCAGCTTCATCGGGGATCCTGGTTGCCTCTCCCCTCCTGATTTCAGCTGTAAACGGCTATGTCATAGGGCTTGCAGTAGGGTTCCTCAAGCCTATAACAGGTGAGCCTATAGAGCTCAAGCTCATACCCCATGGAGTAGTAGAGGTCCCAGCTTTCATAATCTGCTGTAGCCTAGGGCTCAGGCTAAGCAGGGCTGTATTAGCCTCCCTGAGGAGAGGCAGCTCTCTTCCATCTGAGCTAGTAGAGTCTATAGCGCTAGCTGCAGCAGGGACCTTACCTCTCTTCATTGCTGCAGCATTGATTGAGGCATTCATCTCACCTTACATGTAGGTGGTGGAGCTGGCTAGGAGAGGAGAGAGCTCTCTCAGGATAGCTACTGAAGTCCTAGAGAGCTCTGGGCTCAGAGTCCTAGAGGTCTCGAGGAAGATAAAGCTAGGTGAAGTTGATGCTGGTGAAGTAGACATCATAGCAGAGAGCTCTCAGGGCTCTAGGTATGCTGTCGAGGTCAAGGCTGGCAGAGCTGGCGTCTCAGATGTCAGGCAGGCGTATGTCAACGCTCTGCTCCTAGGAATGAAGCCTCTGCTCGTCTGCAAGGGGCTGGCTGACGATGCTGCTCAAGCTGTAGCTGAGAGGCTTGGTGTAGAGGTCATCCAGCTCCCAGACTACTACATGCTACTAGAGGGTGAGGAGCTAGAGTATGCTGTCAGAGAGGCTGTAGCAGACACCTTATCTAGGGCACTGGAGGCAGCTTCAGCTCTAGGTGATCTAGCAGATACGCTTGCTCACTCAGATGACATGGAGGAGGCGTCGAGGAGAGCTGGATGCACACCAAGAGAGCTTGCCTCAGCTATAGGCAGGCTGAGGAGGGAAGGGAAGCTCCCTAGGGAGGCTAGCTTCAAGCTGCTCAAGCTTGCAGCCCAGCTAGCCCTGCTCAAGAGCTCTCTAGAAGAGAGGTTGTCTCGAATAGAAGGCGAGCTAGCTGAGGTCAAAGAGGCTTTGAGGAAGATCCAGGATGGATGTAGCTAGCTTAGATCGCTCTCTACCGCTAGCTGCGAGGGCAGCTCAGCTTTCAGCTCCATCTAAGAGGTGTGTGCTAGAGATCACCCCACTAGAGGACATTGTAGCATCAGGTATAGGTGTAGCTGCAAGCCTAGCTTCAAAGCTAGGCATCGAAGCTGATATGAAGGCTAGAGACTCAGAGCTCGTGAGGAGAGGGAGGCCACTGCTTGAGCTTAAGGGATGCTCTAGAGCTCTCCTGCTTATAGAGCCAGCTATCAGGCTCATACTATCTAGGGCATGTAGCATAGCTACCAAGGTGAGATCTGAGAGGGCTAAGCTAGCTCCATCAGCTATAGCTCTCCCGCTCCAAATCCCATATAGGCTATATGAGCTGGAGTGTAGAGCTGTTGAAGATGGTGGTGGCTTAGGGTTCAGAGAGGATGTAGCCCTCATATCCTCTCTTCACGCAAAGCTCTCTGGAGGAGCAAGGGAGGCAGCTGAGAGAGCTAAGCTAGCGAGGAGCCTAGGCTTGAAGGTTGCAGTAGAGGCATCTAACATGGTAGAAGCCCTTGAAGCAGCTGAGCTAGCTGACATCATAGTTGTGAAGACCAGAGAGCTAGCTGAAGCCATACTGGAAGCCATGGAAGCCATCAGCCCAAGGCCTCTAGTCGAGCTCCAGACGCCTACACTGAGCCAGGTAGAGAGCTGCAGGAGGCCACCTGACATAGTGTCTAGCCTAGAGCTGTTTTCAGCTAGGCCAGCAGCAATAGAGTCAGAGATACATGCGCTCTAGCCCAGAGGCCACGGAGCCAGATAGGCTCCCAGCTATAGGGTATGTTGCTATAGCAGCTCGCTTATGCTCACTCCCTCAGGTAGGAGGACTCTCACTCTCGGTGCCTTTCTAAGCCCCCATCTAAGCCTATGTCTAGCTATCGAGAGTGGTACTCCGTCTATTGTCGCAGCAACTTCGACAGCTGCCCCTCTCGTGGCTAGAGTCTTCGCCTTAAGTATGCCCCTCTCTATGTCTAGGAACACTATGCTCTCTAGCCCATAGGAGAGCTCTTTCAGCAGGCTCTTTGGGTAGCTCATGCTCCTCAGCAGCTTGATCAGCCTGTCAGCGTCAGCTTTGCTCTTGATCTTCACCACCCACCTCGGAGGGTCTCTCGTGAACTCTACTCTCCCAGGGAACTCTCTGAGAAGCCTCTTATGCAGACTCTCGTCTAAGTATGGTGCGTCTAGAGGCACCTCTATCTCATATGAAAGCTGTGTCAGCAAGGTAGCCACCTCCACTAGTAGTGCCTTATGTGCCACCCTACATGTATGGCATCCGTCGAAGGCTGGCGTAAGGGTTGACAGCCAATATACTTAAACCTTTCCATGCCCCCCTCCAGAACATGTCAGGTGAGGATGCAGCATGCATTTCTCTGAGGTCAGCGGTAGCTAGGATGAGGAGAGAGGGTGCCGTGAGAGACTTCAGAGAGCTGATCTCAACAGAATACGAGATACCCTACGTGATCAGCAGGCTTGAAGGCAGGAAAGCATGCATCTTCCATAGGCCGGCACACAGGGGGGGAGAGCATAGGATTCCTGTAGTAGGCGGATTGTACTCTAGCAGGAAGGCTATCTCTATGGTCATATCTCCAAATCTGCCAGTTCAGGACGTGCTTGCTAAGGCCTTAGCAAGCAGGGGATCCATCACGAGGGGAAAACCTTTCTTCGGCGGAGAGACCCTGGAGGCGCCTGATGTAGCAGGTGTGCTTCCAGTTTTGAGGCACTATCCATGTGAGCCTGCTCCATACATCACTGCTGGAGTGGTGTTCGCTAAGCACCCTGAAGGCTACGTATCTGCCTCATATCACAGGATGATGCCTGTTGGACGCAGTAGGCTAGCTATGAGAGTTGTCGAAGGCAGAGAGCTCCACAGGATAATATCTCTTAGAGAGGATGCAGGTGAGCCTATTGAGGTAGCTATAGCGATAGGAGTCCCTCCATCTATGGCCTTGGCTGCTGCCTCTCCAGCTATGGGGGTAGATAAGCTGGAGCTTGCTGCAGCGATCCAGAGGTCTCCACTTGAGGTGGCAAGCTGTGAGGTAGTTGACCTCGATGTCCCAGCTCACTCTGAAATAGTTCTAGAGGGGGTCATTGAGCCTGGGTCGAGAGCTAAGGAGGGCCCCTTCTATGAGATAATGGGTGTTGATGTAGCTAGGATGCAGCCAGTAGTAGATGTCAAGCTGATGCACCTAGCTGACAGCCCACTCTACCAGGCTATACTCCCTGGTGGCAGAGAGCATGAGCTTCTCATGGGGCTTCCAGTCGAGCCCATAATACTCAGAGAGGTGAGGAAGCATGCTAAGAAGGCTAGGGTAGCCATGACTCCAGCTGGAGCCCACTGGATTGAGGTTGCAGTGAGCATTGAGAAGGAGTATGAGGGGCAGCCTCTCATAGTTGCTTTAGCAGCTATATCAGCTCACAAGTCTCTTAAGAGCGTGATAGTGGTTGATGACGACATAGATGTGGAGGACTATGAGCAGGTGGCTAGAGCAGTAGCTCAGAGAGCTAACCCAGCTAGGGACATCCACGTCATCCGGGAGGTGAGAGGCTCTAGCCTAGATAGGAGCAACCTGAGGTATGTTAATATAGGTGGGAGGAGAGTCCTCGTTGAAGAGGCTCAGTCGAAAGTGATTGTGGATGCAACCTGCAAGGCACCTAGAGACCTATTCACGAAGCCTGAGGTCCCAGTTGATAAGCGTAGGCTAGAGGAGATCTTGCTTGCCTAGCAAGGCTGTGCTCTGCATGGTCAGGACAGATCCACACGACCACGTCTTCTACAAGCTTAGGATGCGTGAGCTACGTGCTCTAGCTGAGGTAGCTGGCTATACTCCTGTCGACACTGTGATCCAGACTAGGCTTAAGCCTACAACAGACTACTGCTTTGGGAAGGGGAAGGCTCAGGAGCTTAGGGAGAAGGTTGAAGCTCATAGGGCTGACACAGTCATATTCTATAATACGCTGTCTAGCAAGCAGAAGCTGAACCTCGAGAGGCTCCTCTATCCAGCTAGAGTGATAGATAGAGTTGAGCTAACTCTCGAGATATTCCAGCTTTCTTCAGCTGACGTCTTCTCAGCTCTCCAGATCATGCTCGCCTTGAAGAGGAAGGTGTTCCCATACCTGAAGCTTGAGGCAGCTAGGAGATACTTCAGGCATAGAGCTGGGTTCAGAGGTGGTGGAGAGTACGCTTACATGTCGAGGATAAGAGGCCTACACAAGGAGATAAAGGCTCTTGAGAGGAAGATAGAGAGGTACAGGAGGATAAGGTCTGACCAGGTGAGGAAGAAGCTCGAGAATGGCGCCTGGATAGTCTGCATAACAGGCTACTATAACGCTGGCAAGACAACCCTATTCAACCTCCTGACAGGCTTAAGCATGCCTGTGAGCGACCAGCCTTTCACAACGCTCTCAAGTAAGTATGGTAGGCTCCTAGATGAGCATAGGGAGATATACCTCGTTGACACGATAGGCTTCACCCTAGACTTGGATCCAGAGCTCATTCTCTCATTCAAGCTGAACGTAGACGACATGAAGGCAGCCCACATCCTGCTCTTCATGCTTGACATAAGCGATCCTCCTCTCCTCCTGAAGGCTAAGCTGGAGCAGGGGCTAGCTTTGCTCACAGAGAAGATAGGTGTCTCAAAGGATAGGCTGGTCATAGTGCTGAACAAGACAGACCTTGTTTCAGAAGAGCAGGCTGAGCTCGCTACACGAGAGATAGCAGAGGCTGCGGATGGCATCCCAGTCTGTAGGATGTCAGCTGCAAGCGGAGAGGTATCTGAGCTCCTGAGTGTGCTCAGGAAGCTGATGGAGAAGCTTAGGCCACCTGATCAGAGGGCGGTGAAGGCTAAGACAGCTCTAAAGCTGGGGCTCGTCAGGGGCTCTTCATAGTCATTCTCATAAATGAGACAATTTTGAAACATTTTAAAGAAAAATCTGAAAGGGTTCTCTGGTGTCTGCTTGAAGCCTAGAGACATAGCTTCATCTATAGTATTCGGTGGCCTGACTCTAGCTCTAGAGCTAGCTGGGCTAGGCCACATCCTCTACTTCCCTCCACTAAGCTACCTCATCTTCGACCCCTGTGAGGTCATTGTTGCAGTAGCATACTTCATATTCGGCTTCACATCTGCTGCCTTAGCTACCTTAGTCCTAGTGATCGGCCTCTCAATAAACATGGATCCCTTCAGCCAGCTGATAATGGCTTCAACTGGAGTCCCAGCTTTTGGCCCACTCATGAAGGGCTTAGCTGTCTTGAGCACTATAGCTGGGATGTGGCTTGTCTCAAGGAGGCCAAGTCCATCTAGCAGCCTACCTAGCATCATAGCTCTCATGGCATCCTCCATGGCTGTGAGGGCTCTCGCCATGACTCCACCAAACTACCTGTTCATAAAGTACATTGCTGTGAAGCTCCCGCTTCCCCAGGAGACCATAAGCTGGTTCCTAGAGAAGATAGGATATATCCTAGCGATGACAGCCTTATTCAATGTGCTCCATGTGCTGTTGACAGTAGGCTTAGCTCTAGCCATCTACAAGGCAGTTAAGCCTGCCTTGAAGCTATCAGCCTAGAGGCCTGCTATGCTGATCAAGTCCCATATTGTAGATGCCTCCACCACCCTTATCTCATAGCCTTGCTGCCTCAAGTAGTCTCCTAGATCTACCACCTTATACCTATAGACTACTAGAGTGAAGCCTGGAGCAAGCTTCCTCTCAACTGGCACTGGGACCTCTACCTTAGACTGCCCTGCTGGGACTATGAAGACCTTTGCTCCTGCCTCTGCTGCTGCAGCAGCCTTCTCTAGGACTCCTCCGACAGGCCCTATGCTGCCATCTGGCTCTATTGTCCCAGTCACATATATGCCTGGCGGGATCCCTTCTCCTCTGATAGCTGCTATTATAGCTAGAGCTAGAGCTGCTCCAGCACTGGGGCCATCTACGATCTCCATCTCCTCTTCTCCTATTATCGTCACCACGACATCTGTAGATGAGAGGGGTGATCCAGTGACCTGCTCAGCTACACTGACAGCTGTCCTCAGTGAGGCCTGTAGGTCTATTCCTATCAGAGGAGTTGTGCTCACAAGCACTCTACCCTCTCCTGGCTTAAGCTCGACCACAGCCTTGAGGACTACTCCCTCTAGGCTATAGGTGAAGAGGTCTGGCTTAGCTTTCACTGCTACAAGCTGCACCTCAGCTCTCCCAGCTATCTCCTCTGCCTCTCCTCCTCTAGGCTGAGGCTGTGTAAGGTGCTCTACAAGCCTCCTATAGTGCTCAAGCTGAGCTAGAGTCATGTTAAGCTGCTCCCTCAGCGCTCTAACCTCAGTCTGAGCTCTCTCATACTCTGATGCAAGCTCCATGGTATGCTCTCTGAGCTGGGTGTAGCTTGAGTATACTCCAGCTAAGCAGGCTAATGCTATGGCGTTTAAGGCTAGGCTCAAGGCTAGGAGAGCTCTCCCCCTCAAGCTACACCTCCATGGCTTATGTGGTTAAAAGGTTTAGCTATTAAGCTAGCTTGTAGCAGGGTCATGGTGTCCTGTTGAAGCATCCTCTAGACCCCTACCTGAGGACTGAAACTCTGCCTACACCCTACTGTCCTGGGTGTGGCTGCGGGATCACAGCCTCAGCTTTCCTGAGAGCTGCTAGAAAGCTAGGCCACAGCAGCCTCTCTAAGTTCGTCTTTGTCAGTGGGATAGGGTGTGCTGCCTGGATCCCATCACCACACTTCAAGGCTGATAGCATACACATACTCCATGGACGCTCGATCCCAGCAGCTATGGGTGTGAAGGCTGTCAGGCCAGAGCTTGAGGTAGTCGTCTTCGGTGGAGATGGAGACCTAGCTAGCATAGGCTTAGGGCATCTAGTTCATGCTGCGAGACGTAACCTTGAGATCCTGACTATAATGGTCAATAACATGATCTATGGGATGACTGGAGGACAGCTTGCACCCACGACACCGAGAGGCTTCATCACAGCTACTTCACCATATGGGAACCCAGAGAACCCGATAGACGTGGTCAGGACGCTTGCTGCAGCTGGAGCAAGCTATGTTGCCAGAGGGTGTGTAGCCTACCCTAGACACCTAGAGAAGCTCATGTCAGAGGCTCTGCAGGCTGATGGATTCAGGTTCATTGAGGTGGTCTCCACCTGCACAACACACTTCCAGCTGATGCTTAAGGTTAGGAGCCCAGTTGAAGCCATGAAGAAGCTCAGGGAGCTTGTTGAGTTCAGGGATGTCATGCAGGGCCCAAGAGAAGACAGGCTTCCCCTAGGGTCATGGAGGGCTCAAGCTAGGAGGCCTGGTTTCATAGAGAGTGTGAGGGGGTTGAGGTGAGGCTTGAGATAAAGGCTGTCGGAGTCGGGGGGCAGGGGATACAGTTCCTTGGCCGTGTCCTGGCGCATGCTGCAGTCATAGAGGGCCTACATGCCACCTTCACAGGGTCATATGGAGCTGAAGTCAGAGGAACTCCGTCGTGGGCTGACGTCGTAGTGTCTGATGAGCCAGTCACGTTCCCGTTCTGTGAGAGCCCTAGAGTCCTAGTGTGTATGTTCCCTCCTCTACTAGAGAAGATGGAGCTGAGGGCTGAGAGGATCTATGTGAGCTCCAAGAGCCCTATGCCAGGGGCAGTTGCAGTTGATGCTGAGGAGGCTGCTGTCAGAGCAGCTGGGAGGAGAGTGCTAGCTAACATGGTGATGGCAGCATTCGTCTCAGCTAGAGAGCACATAGCTTCACTGAGCTCCCTGAAGGCTGCAGTCAGGGAGGAGGAGCTCCCCTTCCTGGAGCTGAACCTCAGGGCCCTCGAAGAGGGCTGGAGGCTTGCTGAGGTGGTCTAGGTGAGCGGTGTGAGAGCAGCTGACATGCTCAAGCAGGCTGTAGGCGAGCATGAAGCCATGAGAGCAAGCTCCCTGACCCTGATCCCATCAGAGAACGTGATGAGCTCTCAGGCTAGGAAGATGCTCTCAGGAGATCTCGCTCACAGGTATACTAGCTTGATGCCCTACTCAACACACGGCTACACCCTAGAAGACTACTACATGGGGAGCAGGTGGGCTAGAGAAGCTATCAGGATATGTGAGGAGGCTGCTAGAAGCCTCTTCAAGTGCAGCTACGCTGACGTATCTCCTATCTCAGGGCACATAGCAGACCTAGCTATGGTTGCAGGCGTATGTGGGCATGGAGACAAGATAGCTGTCGTGGAGCCTCTGAGTGGAGGCTACCCAGGCTTCCAGAGGGAGAAGATACCCTCCCTGCTAGGCTTAGAGGCCATATACCTTCCTACCAGAGGGTATACTCCAGTAGCTGAGGAGGCTGCTAGCATAGTGAGGAGAGAGAAGCCTAGGCTAGTGGTCCTCGGTGGGTCAATCATGCTATTCCCTCACCCAGTCAGAGAGGTAGCTGAAGCATGTAGCGAAGTCGAGGCAGTCCTAGCATATGATGGCTCACATGTCCTTGGGCTGATAGCTGGAGGAGAGTTCCAGCTTCCACTAGAGGAGGGAGCTCAGATCCTAGCTGGAAGCACCCATAAGACGCTACCAGGCCCACAGGGTGGGATCCTGCTTACATCAAGCCTAGAGCTAGGAGAGCAGATATCAGAGCACATACCACATAAGCTGGTAGACAACCCTCACCTCCATAGGATAGCTGCTCTAGCATATACCTTAGCTGAGATGCTAGAGTACTCGAGGAGCTATGCTAGGCAGGTTGTCTCGAATGCTAGAGCCTTAGCTAAGGCACTTGATGAGAGCGGTATACCTGTCCTCTTCAGGGAGCTAGGCTATACCTGTAGCCACCAGGTGAAGCTTGAGGCCAGAGAAGACTACGCTGAGAAGGCTAGGAGGCTTGAGCAGGCACACCTGATAGTAGACTTGGGAGGTAGGCTAGGGACACAGGAGCTGACGAGGAGAGGGATGAGGGAGAGGGAGATGGAGAAGGTAGCTGAGCTGTTCTCTAGGGTCTGGCATGGAGAGCCTCCTGAGAAGGTCAGGAGGGAGGTCATGGAGCTCTCAGCTGAGTTCAACAGGGTCTACTACAGCTTTGAGCATGGGCTGCCATGAGGTGAGCATGTTGAAGCTGAGGTTCATGCAGGGGAATGATGCCTGTGCTGAGGGCGCCATACTAGCAGGATGCAGGTTCTTTGCAGGCTACCCTATAACCCCACAGTCTGAGATAATGAGCTACATGGCTAAGAGGCTTCCAAAGCTAGGTGGAGTATACATACAGACTGAAGACGAGATAGCTGCGATATGCTCTGTGATAGGGGCGTCGTGGGCTGGAGCTAAGGCTATGACAGCCACAAGCGGCCCAGGATTCAGCCTCATGCAAGAGGCCTTAGGCTATGCTGTCATGACAGAGACTCCACTTGTTGTAGTAGATGTACAGAGGCTTGGGCCAGCTACAGGCCAAGCTACGAAGTGTGGGCAAGGTGACATAATGCAGGCTAGGTGGGGTAGGCATGGAGACCAGGCTGTGGTCGTCTTAGCTCCCTACTCGCCTCAGGAGATGCTTGAGCTCACAGCTAAGGCCTTCAGCATAGCATGCAAGCTGAGGGTTCCTGTCATAGTGCTCTCAGATGAGACTGTAGCACACATGAGAGAGGAGGTCCAGGTCCCAGATAGCCTTGAGGTGCCTGAGCCACCTAGGCCTAAGCCAGGTGAAGTAGAGTTCTTTGGCTCAAGAGAGCCAGCTGGAGTCCCACCGATGCCTAGGCTGGGAGACGGCTTCAATGTCATGGTCACTGGCTCGACACATGACAGCAGAGGCTATAGGAAGACAGCTGACCCACAGGTGCATAGGAAGCTAGTCACGAGGATAGTGGCGAAGGTGGAGTCTAGAGAGCCTGAGCTCCGCGACATAGACTACTATGGCTCAGAGAGCCCTGAGCTGGTGATCGTGGCAATAGGGTCAGCTGCGAGGTCAGCTAAGGAAGCTGTGAGGAGGATGCTTTCTAGGGGGCTGAAGGCAGCGCTCTTCAGGCCTAGAACACTCTTCCCGTTTCCAGCTCACCCCCTCTCTAGGCTGGCTGAGGAAGCTAAGGCAGTGCTGGTTGTAGAGCTGAGCCTAGGGCAGCTGATAGAGGAGGTCAGGAAGCATGTCAAGCCACCATGCAGAGTAGAGGGCCTCAACAAGATAGGTGGAGGAGAGCCTATAGCCCCCAGGGAAGTAGAGGAGGCTGCTGCCAAGCTTCTCTAGGTGGGGGCGAGGGGAGTTCCAGAAGCCTCTTGAACCCCCGACCTTCGGGTCTGGAGCCCGCCGCTCTACCATACCAGGGATCCGAGCCTTGCTGAGCTACGCCCCCACCTAGCATACCAGCATCTCTCCCAGTTTTTAATTTTACTGTGCCTGAGCCTCTGCTCCCAAGTTGAGGATCTAGTGCTGTAGCCGCATGCCTAGCAGGTTTACTCTCAGGAACTCGATGGCTCTCCTGAGATACTCCCCTGGATGCTGTGCTAGTTTCCCGCAGTGTGGTGCGTCATCATCTAACCAAAGCACCTTCCTCTCCATGCTGCAGCCACTCCTCTCATAGAGTAGCACTCCATCCCTATAGTCTACTATCCTGTCTCCCTTAGAGCATATCACGAAGAGAGCTTGGCTCCTCCTCATCTTCGCAGCGTAGTCTACTGGCCTGATTTCCTCTAGCTCTATGCCGCTAGCCAGCCCTCCAAAGAACACGACAGGCTCCTTCAGGAGAGATGGGAGCCCAGTGGACTCGCTGAAACCCCAGTCTACGCCCCCATGAAGGTTGCGAATGGGCAGTCTGCCACCACAGCCTTGAAGCGGTCTGATGCTCCTGCACCCTCTATTGCTACTGAAGCAGCATGCTGAAGCCTAATACACCTATCCTCTCTGAGCTCACATCTGTCCTGTTCAGCAGGTAGTCTAGGGCACCAAGCAGGTCAAGTAGCTCTCTCAGCCCAAAGGTAGTATACTCTCCTCCACTCTCCCCATGTGCTCTGAAGTCGAACATGAGTATGTTGAAGCCAGCCTCGTTGAGCTCAGCTGCCAGAGGGAGCAGCCTCTCCTTCCTAGAGTGGAGCCCATGGAGCAGTATCACTGCTGCATCTGTCTCTCCAGGTATATACCACCGTTCTGGCTCTCTACCACTTTCATGGCTTCTGTTACGTTTGTGGTGGAGAGCCTTCCCTCCTCGGGTTTCATGGGAGGGCTTTCGGGGTAAGCGGAGCTTCCCACATCAATCTCTAAACCTCTAGTCTAATATTCCAGCTACCGATTGCATCTCTATCTGCAACTAAACCACACTCGCATTTTAGCAGCCTCCACCCGTTCGGGCTTAGCCTTCTCCCACATGTCGGGCAGAGGCTTGAGGTCTTGTAGGGATTGACGTATACGACATCAATACCTTTGAGCTTAGCCTTGTACTCCAATATCTGCTGGAGCTTTCTGAAGCTCCACCTGTGTAGTCTTCCATTCAACTCCCTTGAATAGTTCACTCTCGTTCTTATTTCTTTGAGGTTTTCCAGGGCTATCGCTGAATTCCCTTCTGAAGCGACCTTGACAGTCTCATTGGCAACCTTATGATAAATGTCGAGAACTCTGTTTCTCTCCCTATTACGATATTTCGCTAAGACATTAGCTTTAACTCTTCTACACCTAATCTTGCTCTGAATCCCCTTCCTCTTTAAGAAGTAAGCAGTTCTAACTACTCTTTCCCTTGTCTCAAACAGCACGAGACTGTGATTAGTTGCAATGGTAACGTTGTTTTCATTCACGTCCACTCCTATAACATCCTTACAATCTCTTATTTCGATGTTCTTCGAGAATACTACGTTTAAGTAAACATAGTCGCCCCTCTTGACTAACCACGCCTGACCAACTTTCCACTCCTTGAATTTCTCGTGGTATTCTCCATGTAGAAGCTTGAAATCAAACCTTCCACTCGGCATGAAAATTTTGACAGTCCAGTTTTCCAAATCGAGCCTGAACAAATGGTCGTCGAGCATTACTACGTTTCTCTTGAACTGAGGTTTGTCAGCTTTAACTTTACCCTTCCTTTCGAGCTTCCTGAACGACTTATATATTGAACAAGCCATCTGGCAAGCTGTGTAAGTGTAGTGGGATGGCAACTTCGGATATCTTCGTCTTAATTCACGGTACTTCTCAGCTTTCATCCTCTTAAATGATGTAGTTCCTTCAGAATGAGCATAATCTAATAGCTCGTTAACTATTGACCTATAGGTTTCAAAGAGGGCTACATCTAATTTTCCGTCGAGTTTAAACCTTGCTGTAAGCTTAACAGCCTCTAATCGCTTGCTTGACACTTTCAACTACCTTCCTCTTTTTATGGCTCCTCATACCATACAGCCTTCCAGCAAATGAGGTTACTATGGTGATCAAGTCTTCGATAAGCTCTTGCTGTAAATCTTGGGTTCGTCGCCGAAAACGACCTCAATCCTGACTCCATGAGAACAAAGAACTCTCCTAAGTATCTGAATCCAAACCTCGTAAGCCTGTCTTTGTAGCTTATCACTACAACATCGATTCTACCGTTTACAACATACTCAAACAATCTCCTCAGTCTCCTACGCTTTTCGCTTAGACCTGATGCTATATCCGTTAGAACCTCAATAACACCATATCCCTTAGCTGAACAATATTCCTTTCAAGTATTCAATTTACCTTTCTAAATCGCTTCCCTGACCTGATGACGAAACT
>JAVCBW010000011.1:0-8626 GCA_037917675.1 Thermoproteota archaeon | reverse complement strand
AGTGCTATACTTCATGCTAGCTGGAAGCCGTGGAGGCGCTAGGAGATAGTGGAGTGAGCTATGTGGTAGTGCTGTCAGCAAGCATCGGCTTGAAGCATGCTAGTAGAGGATGTTCTGCTGTGGCTGTATGCAGCATGTGAAGGCATGTCTTCTGTGGCTTTAGCTGCCTCTAGCCGTGTTGACGCGTGCCTCTATGCTCTGGGCATGTGCTTCAAGCCCTTCTTCTCTAGCTATCAGAGCTGCCTTCTCATATAGGTGATGTGGGAGATTCTCTACAGCGCTCACGTAGACTGGCTTCATGTAGTCTAGTGCTGTTAGCCCTCCTCTAGCTTTAGCCCAGCCGTAGGTCGGTAGAACATGGTTTGAGCCGAGCATGTAGTCTACTAGCGCTGGTGGTGTAGCATGCCCTACTGAGATCGAGCCGGCGTTTCTCACCTTAGAGACTATGCTCCAGGGGTCCTCTACTAGAAGCTCAAGGTGCTCTGGTGCTATCTCATTGACTAGCTCTATGGCCTCATCTATGCTATCAGCTAAGATAGCTGCCCCATGCTTGCCTAGGGCCTCTTTCACCATGCTGCCTCTAGGCAGCTTCTCTACGAGCTTAGAAAGCCGGCTGAGAGCTTCCTTCGCTACCTCCTCTGAGGTGGATATGAGAGCTATGAACGAGTCTGGGCCATGCTCAGCTTGAGCTGCCATGTCATATGCTACCAGCTCTGGGTCAGCAGAGCTGTCAGCTAGGACTACGAGCTCAGTTGGCCCTGCTGGGAACTCTATGTCTACTACTCCAGTGAGAGCTAGCTTAGCAGCTGTGAACCACAGGCCACCTGGCCCTATGATCTTGCATACACGTGGGATGGTCTCTGTACCATAGGCCATAGCAGCTGCAGCATGGGCTCCACCGACCCTATAGGCTTTCCTCACCCCTGCGATGCTTAGTGCAGCTAGGATAGCTGGATTAGCTTCACCCTTTCCTCCAGGTGGAGTAGCTACAACAACCTCCTGGACTCCAGCAGCTAGAGCTGGAACCACGGTCATCAAGGCTGTTGAGGGGT
Organism: Thermoproteota archaeon; assembly: GCA_037917675.1. Lineage (GTDB taxonomy): Archaea > Korarchaeota > Korarchaeia > B14-G2 > B14-G2 > B14-G2. Next base: position 7,574 of record JAVCBW010000011.1, on the reverse strand, counting down.
AGGCTGCTCTGCCACCTGGGACATATACGCCTACTTTCTCAACTGGCCTCCAAGCTACGCCGATTAGAGCACCGCCGATGTCATGGAGCAACAGGCTAGGGGGGAGCTGCTTTAAGGCTACCTCCCTGATCCTGCTAGCAGCCTCCTCAAGGGCCTCAGTGAGCCTGGAGCTCACCTCGCTGAGAGCCTTCTCAAACTCCTCTTCACCTATAACGATAGGTGTCTCCCTAGGTATCCTGTAAAATGACCTATAGAAGTCTCTGATAGCCTCATCACCTCTCGCCTTCACGTCCTCTATTATCTCTCTGACCTCTCTGAGGACAGCTTCAGCTCGAAGACCTCTCTCAAACAGCTTACGCCTTACCTCTCTACCCAGCTGGCTAGCTCTCCATATCTCCACAATCTCACTCACAGCCCGCTCTCCTCAGGTACATATTAATGTCACAGCCTCAGCTACCATCTCAATACACCAGCTGCCAGAGACACTAGCTGCTAGGCAAACTTTAAGTAGAGGCTAGCGAGGAGGGCTAGAGCTTTAGGGTGTAGAGGTATGCGTGTTCACTGTGAGTAGGTGCTCTAGCCTAGCTGCCCTATCTTCCAGCTTGCTAGCTGCTCGAGAAGCCAGCGGCTACCAGTGTCGTTTTGAAGCCTCCTCTGAGAGCTATATGCTCCCATGCAGCTCGAAGTGCAGCTCTGAGGCGCCAGCCTACAGCTCGAAGCCTTCGCCTACAAGAGCTGATGCGGGTAGTGTGAAGGTCAGGTTCGCTATCCCAAAGGGCTCACTTGAAGCCGAGACTCTGAGGTTCCTTGAGGAGGCTGGGTACAAGCTGAGAGGCTACGAGAGGTCATATAAGCCTTCAATCAATGACCCTGACATATCAGTTAAGGTTCTTAGGCCACAGGAGATACCTCTACTAGTCCAAGATGGCTTCTTTGACATCGGGATCACAGGGCTAGACTGGGTTGTTGAGACAGAGGCTGACGTAGAAGTCCTCCTAGACCTAGGCTATGGGAGTGTTAAGGTTGTGCTCGCTGTTAGCAGGGAGTGGAAGAGTGTAGAGGGCTTTGAGAGCTTGCTTGAGAAGGTGCTTAGAGAGAGGAGTGCTCTGATAGTCTACACTGAGTACCTGAACATAGCTAGCAGGTGGATAGCTTCTCAGCAAGCATATAGGAGGATGTTCTCGGAGGCAGAGCCTCAGGTCATAACCCCCTGGATGAAGAGAGGTGTGAATAGCAAGGTCAGGATCTACTTGAGCTTCGGTGCTACTGAGGCTAAGCCTCCTGAGGATGCTGATGCTATAGTAGATGCCATGAGCACTGGGATAACTCTAGAGAGGAACAACCTCAAGCCCATAGAGGTCCTGATGTCCTCTTCAGCAGTCCTAGTAGCTAACAGGAGCTCACTCAAGGGAGAGAAGAGAGAGAAGATACTAGATGTCCTCAGCCTGCTAAGGGGGGTTACTGAGGCTAGGAGGAAGCTGCACATCTTTGTGAACGTCAAGAAGGAGAACCTGGAGAAGCTCATATCCATGCTTCCAGCGCTCAAAAGCCCCACCATAAGCCCCCTGGCAAAGGAGGGCTGGTATGCTATAAACACCGTGATAGACGAAGACGAGTTTCTCAAGATACTCCCACCTCTCAGAAGGTATGCTCAAGGGCTAGTTGTCTATAAGCCTAGACAGGTGCTTCCACTAGATGAGATAGCAGCTAGCAGGTGAAAGCTTGCAGCAGTATGCTAGGGCTGAGTCGCTGAGAGAGGCTGCAGCTAGGCTGAGGGTAGATGAGAGCAGGATAGCCAAGCTGAACTCAAATGAGAACCTGTTTGTCTCAAGGGAGCTAGCTGCTAGGGTCGCTATGGAAGCTGCTAGAGAAGTAGATCACAGGCTATACCCAGACCTAGAAGGGGAGCTTGTGGAGAAGCTGTCAAGCTACCTAGGAGTAAGCAAAGAGTGCATAGTGATAGGGTGTGGTGCTGACCAGCTGATAGACCTGCTTATAGCAGCCTTCGGCAGAGGAGGTGTAGCTACACTCTACCCAACCTACACCTACTACATGGATAGGTGTATGGCATACAAGGTCTCCTACAGGTATACTGAGCTAACTAGGAGCCTTAAGCTGAACCTAGATGAGCTGGTGGAGCTAGCTGAGCACTCAAGCCTCGTTATATTGAATACACCAAACAACCCGACTGGCACAGCTATACCAGAGGAGACTGTGGAGGCTGCTGCTGAAGCCTGTAGAGGGCTTGTAGTGGTCGATGAGACCTATGCTGAGTTTGCAGACAGGCAGCTACATGCATTGCCGCTGAAGCTAGAGAACACGCTGGTCATAAGGTCTTTCTCAAAGGCGTTTGCTGCAGCTGGAGCTAGAGTAGGCTACCTGGTAGCTCACCCTGACAAGGCAGAGGAGGTTAGGAGGGTTCAGCAGCCATATCCAGCTTCAGGGTTCAGCTTGAGGTATGCTTCAGCTCTCCTCGATATGCTAAGCTACTTCAAGCAGGTCTGGAGTGAGGTCAAGAGGGTCAGAGGCTGGTTCTACAGGAGGCTCAGGGGCCAGGGGCTCAGAGCGATACCATCTCAAGCAAACTTCGTCTCAATAAGAGCAGACGTGGATCCTCAGGTAGCCTATGAGGGCCTCTTGAGGAGGGGGTACTTAGTCAGGGTGTTCTCGAGGCTCCTAGGCTCCAGGAGCCTGATAAGAGTCACACTAGCCCCAGTAGATACCTTGGAGGGTGCTGCTAGGGCTCTAGGTGAGGTGGTCAAGTGACTTCAGCTAGCTTGCTCAGCAGATCCCATAGAGGGCTCTCAGAGCTCAAGGTGGATGCAGTCATGTTCGACATAGATGGGACTCTAGTAGACACAAGAGAATCATATGACAAGGCTATAGTGGAGACAGCTAACCTCATTCTCCTAAGCCTAACTGGAGCATCCCTTCCTGAACGAGAGGCCCTTAAGGCAGTGTATAGGCTCAGGATGACAGGCCTCTATAACCTAGACTGGGATACAGCCTATGTGGTGGTCATGTCAGCTCTAGCAGGCTTAAGCGAGGATGCCCTAGCTGAGATCGCGGAGAAGGCTACACTAGAGAGCTTCAGCCTCCCAGGGAGCTCACCAACCAGAGCTGACAGCACTACAATGCTAAGGTCTCTACAGTCTAGCCTAAAGCTGGCAGCTGGAGGTGTAGCTCAGTTCACGAGAAAGCTCCTCTCCAAGTGTAGCTCAAGGCGCCTAAAGCTCCTAGCTAAGGTCAGGGAGTACCTAGGGTATCCTGAGAGGTCAGCAGGCAGCCTGCTTGCATCAATCTTCGACGAGATCTACTATGGATCTAGCAGGTACCTCAAGCTAGCAGGCAGGCTTGTAGTCGGGGATAGGCCTGGCCTCATAGAGAGGGAGAAGCTCATAGTAGAGGAGAGAACCCTGAGGTGGCTTAGCAAGGTGACTAGAGAGAGGCTTGGGATAGTCTCAGGTAGGTCTAGAGCATCTGCAGATGAGGTTCTAGGCTCTCTCATGTCATACTTCAACCCTAAGGCCACAGTGTTTGTAGAAGACCTAGCTAGAGTGGGCGTCAGGGCCTCGAAGCCAGATCCAAGGATCCTGGAGGAGAGCTTAGCAGCTCTAGAGCCATTTGCTGCAGCAGCTTATGTGGGGGGCTCACCTGAGGACGCTGAGATGGCTCTAAGAGCTGGAGTCTACTTCATAGGAGTCTATAGCACCCACCCAGCTCCAGGCAAGCTCGCCTCTAAGCTACTTGAGCTGAGAGCTGCTGTTATCCCTACAGTCAATGAGCTCCCTATGGTGATAGCTTGAGAGCTGCTCGTGTCAAGAGAGAGACTAGAGAGACTAGGGTGGAGGTTGAGGTCTGTATAGATGGGAGAGGGAGATGTAGAGTGTCAACTACAGTCCCCTTACTAGACCACATGCTCTCAACCCTCTGTGTACACAGCCACCTAGATCTCTCAGTAGAGGCTAGAGGAGATCTAGTACACCACATCATAGAGGACACATCAATAGCACTAGGGAAGGCTATAGGTGAAGCTCTAGGTGACAGGAGTAAGCTGAGGAGGTTCGGCTATGCAAGGGTGCCTATGGATGAGGCTCTAGCAGAAGCTGCCATAGACTTGGCTACGAGGCCATATGCAGTAGTAGACTTGAAGACAGAGAGCATAGAGGGGGTTGAGGCATCTCTCATCTCACATTTCATAAGCAGTCTAGCCTTCAATATCCCTGCAACAATACATGTCAGTGTAGTATACGGCTGCAGTAGCCACCACAAGGTTGAGGCAGCTTTCAAGGCTCTAGCTCTGGCTCTCAGAGAAGCCTGGACTCCTACAGGGTACACGGCCTCTACAAAGGGGGTGTGCTAGTGAAGGTCTTCATAGCAGCAACTGGAGTAGGGAACATACACAGCTTAGCTACAGCACTCAGGAGGCTAGGCGGGGAGCCAGAGGTCACCCTCAGCCTAAGAGCTCTCAGGGAGGCTGACGCCATAGTCCTACCTGGAGTAGGATGCTTCAGCAGCGTACTGAGGAGGCTAGAGCCTCTGAGGCATCACTTGCTAGAGGTGTTAGAGAGCGGGGCACCTACCTTAGGCATATGCCTAGGGTATCAGCTCTTCTTCAGGGAGAGCGAGGAGGGGCCTGGCAGAGGGCTAGAGCTCTTCAAGGGCAGGGTTGTGAGGCTCCCTAGGCACGTGAAGGTCCCACACATAGGCTGGAACACGCTAGAGAATGTCAGGCAGACTCCATTAACTGAGGGTGTGGAAGAAGGCTGCTTCATGTACTTCCTCCACTCCTACTACCCAGTGCTAGAGGAGCAGATAGCTATAGCTGAGACGACATATGGCGTGACGTTCCCCAGTATAGCAGGGAAGCCACCAGCCTATGGGGTGCAGTTCCACCCTGAGAGGTCAGGTCAAGTAGGCCTCAAGATCCTCTCAAACTTCCTGAGAGAAGCTAAGAGGTGAGCTCTTGCTCGTGATACCAAGCATAGACATCATGTATGGAAAGGTAGTCCGGCTGAAGCAAGGTGACCCAAACACTATGAGAGTCTATAGTAGCAGCCCTCTAGCAACAGCACAGGAGCTCCTAGAGCATGGAGCTAAGCTGATACACATAGTAGACCTAGATGCTGCCATGGGCTTAGGCAGCAACAGAGAGGTCATAGCTGAGCTAGCTCAAGCAGGCATACCACTACAGGTAGGTGGAGGAGTCAGGAGCATAGAGGAGGCAGCTGCTCTCCTAGCTAAGGGAGTCCAGAGGGTAGTTGTCGGGACCTTAGCTGTCAGAAGCCCACCTCTCATAGCGAGGCTGATAGATGAAGCTGGAGTAGACAGGGTAGCTGTTGCAATAGACTACAGGGGTAGAGAGGTCGCCTTAGAGGGCTGGAGGAAGCTTGTAGCCAAGTCTCCTGTGGCACTCGCGCTAGAGCTGGAGGAGCTGGGGGTGAGATGGGTTATCCTGACTTCAGTTGAGAGAGACGGAGCTCTGCTAGGCCCAGATCTAGGTACCATAGCTCTGCTTAAGAGAGCTTCTAGGCTGCGTGTGGTCGCTTCAGGAGGGGTAGCTTCGCTTAAGGACATAGCTAGCTTGAGGGAGGTTGGAGCTGACGGCGTGGTCCTGGGCAGAGCCCTCTACGAGGGGCTGATCACCCTCAGAGAGGCGATGGAGGTGGCTGGATGCCTCTAGCTAAGAGGATCATACCATGCCTAGACATAGACAGAGGGCGTGTAGTCAAGGGTGTGAAGTTCACAGGTCTAAGAGGAGTAGGTGACCCAGCTGAGCTGGCAGCATACTATGTAGATCAGGGTGCAGATGAGCTGGTGCTTCTTGATGTGACAGCTTCAGTGGAAGGCAGGAGGACGATGGTAGAGGTGGCTAGAAGGGTAGCTGAAGAGATAAGCATACCCTTCACAGTAGGTGGAGGCATAGGTAGCGTGGAGGATGCTAGAATGCTCCTGGAGAGCGGAGCTGACAAGATCTCAGTCAACACCCTAGCTGTGCTGAAGCCAGCCTCAATAGCAGAGATCTCAAGGGAGTTCGGGTCGCAGAGCACAGTTGTGGCAATAGACGCCAAAAGGAACTATGCAGGGGGAAACCTGATGCTACAGGACGAGCATGGGAGAGAGTTCTGGCCTGAAGTCTACATATACAGCGGGAGGAAGCCAACAGGCCTGAACGCAGTGGAGTGGAGCAGGAGAGCTGAGGAGCTTGGTGCAGGAGAGCTCCTAGTGACCTCAATAGACAGAGACGGGACAGGCTTAGGCTACGACATCCCACTCTTGAAGGCTATAGCTGAGTCAGTGAGCATACCAGTCATAGCAAGCGGTGGAGCTAGCAGGCCAGAGCACTTCCTAGAGGCTTTCAAAGCAGGAGCAGATGCAGCTCTAGCAGCAAGCATGTTCCACTATAGGAGGTACACCATTAGAGAGGTGAAGGACTACCTCAGGAGAGCAGGTATAGTGGTGAGAGCTTGAGGAAGGCTGGGATAAAGGATCTAGATTTCGAGAAGGGAGGAGGCCTCATACCAGCCATAGTACAGGAGTATAAGACCAGGAAGGTCTTGATGCTAGCATACATGGACAGAGAGGCGCTCGAGAAGACCCTAGAGACTGGGCTAGCCCACTACTACAGCAGGAGCAGGCAGAGGCTATGGATGAAAGGTGAGTCGAGTGGGAACATCCAGAGAGTTAGAAGGATATACGTAGACTGCGATGGAGACGCAATCCTGCTTCAAGTCGAGCAGGTAGGCGACGCATGCCACCTGGGAGAGCACAGCTGCTTCCACAGAACCCTAGAGGAAGCTGAGAGCCTACACCAGTCATTTGACAGGTGGGTAGCTGAGAGGATAAGAGAAGACTACTCAACAGCTGAGGTAACTACCAGAAGGTGGGTGAAGGACAAGAGGAGGAAGGAGTACAGGTTCATAATCACCCCCTATACTGAGCACTATACTCCACCAGATCCAGAGGTATATGAGTGGATAGCTGAGAAGATAGACGAGGCTACACCAGATGTAGATAAGGTTGTGGTTCCAGAGTGCCTTGGGATACCGATAGCACAGCTAGTGGCATCAAGGAAGGGAAGGCCCCTTGCCATAGTGAGGAAGAGGCCTCTAAAGCCGGGAGACAAGGGGATAGATTACGCTTCAGGCTATGAGAAGGGCAAGTACTACATCTATGGCGTGTCCAAGGGGGAGAGGGTGCTGCTGATAGATGACACAATCTCAACAGGAGGCACAATAATAGCGCTCACGAGGGAGCTAGCAAACAGAGGCATAGAGGTATCTGCCATAGCAGCCATAGCATCTAAAGAAGACTACAAGGGGAGAGAGCTTATAGAGAAGCTGACAGCTCTGAGAGTCCAGAGCATAGTAAAAGTCTACATCAAGGATGGAAGAGTAGAAGTTGAGGTGGAATAGATGGGTGAAATCACCATACAAGCATGTAGTGATCTGATGATAGCTGGATAAGTGAGCACATGCTGTGCTGATGAGGAGGCTAGCTGTCATCTTAGGTGTGCTACCATACTAATGTGCTGGCGTTGTGTGCTTAGGCAAAGCTTATATACCAGGTGTAGT
>JAVCBW010000024.1:0-37163 GCA_037917675.1 Thermoproteota archaeon | reverse complement strand
CTTTCCCTACAGCTATTCACCACATGCTCACTATCACACACTTCATATTGTCTCCTCTATATGGAGCTCTAAACCCTACATGCTAGCAGAGTTCGCAGCCTTAAGATAGCATACAGCTTAGCTAGCATCTTACAGCGACTTAAAGCTAATATAGCTCATGTCGGCTAAGAGCAATATACTTCAGCTAGTAGAGTTCCTTAGAAGCATCTGTCGCATTCTACATGTGTGCTCTCCTCAACTTCCCTAGAGCATGTTGTAGAGTTAGCTTAAGCTATAGCGTGTAGCTTAGAACTGTAAGTAAGGCTGCTATAGCAGCTCCTAGAGCTAGCTCCCTGCTATCATGTGCTTTAAGCTTAAGCCTAGCCCACCAGACTACTGGAAGTAGTAGGAGTAGCAGGTAGGATGCTCTAGTTTCAAAGGCTAAAGCTATGGTAGGCCCTACAACTCATGCTACATGGATGCTTACCTTAAACCTGAGGCTGGCAGCTAGTATGCCTACTGTAGTCATAAGGTAAGCTCTGGCAAGCCTAGCAAGCGGCTGAGCTCCATCAAGGAGAGCTAGCGCAAGTATGTATGAGACCAGAGCTGCAGCTAGATAACAGGGTCTCTCCTCTCTCTTGGAGACACTCAGATCAGTTCTATCACCTGCTACACCAGCTACCACAGGGACTACAGGGAGAATAGCGATGAAGACTAGAGCTACCACAACAGCTAAGGCATCTAGCCTGTATTCACTTGCAATAACAGCTATGGCTAAGACAGCCATTGAAGGAGGCTGTATAGTAGCTGAAACAAGTTTAGCTAACCTTGCATGCAACCTGACATCAGCTAGAGTCTTCATTGAGAAGGTGATATAAGTATAGCCTAAGACTGCTTCAGACAGGAAAGCCTAAATCATTGCAGCACAGCAGGCCTAGGGATTCCATGGATCCAGCTAAGGCTGCAGGTAATGCTTTAAAGTTCGTCCTCGAGGCTGTGCCTGGAGAGAGTATCCTGGTGGTAGCTGACGAGGAGAAGGCTGAGGTAGCTGAAGCCTTCTCTAAAGCGGCTCTCTCATTGGGCTTGTGGACAAGACTAATCACTCTAGAGCCCTCTAAAGAGTACAGGAGAACTATCCCACTGCATCTGAGGGAAGCCATAATTGCTAGCCACCCAGATGTCTACATGAACCTCCTGAGGGGGCCTGCTGAAGAAGTGGAGTTCAGGATAGAGCTTATAAGCCTTGAGAGAAGGCGTAGAGTTAGACTGGCTCACTGTCCAGGTGTAACTCTAGATATGCTAGCTGAAGGAGCACTTGCACTATCTGAGGAAGACTACATTGAGATGAGGCAGCTAGCGCAAGAGCTGCTCACCACACTACAGGATGTAGTGGAGGTTAGGGTGATGAGCTCTAGTGGAGCAGACTTCACCATCTCAGTAGAGGGCAGAGAGTTCTTCACAGATGTGCAGCTAGACTGGAGAAGCCTCATGTGGATAAACCTACCTGTTGGAGAGGTTACAGTAGCTCCTATAGAGAGCAGTATGAGCGGTAAGCTTGTAGCTGAGGCTGCAGGTGGCATAGGCCTAGTTGAGGGAGGTATAGAGCTCCGAGCCAGCGGGGGGAAAGCTGACTTAGAAAGCCTGAAATGCCGGCCAGAAGTCAGAGATGTGATCCAGAGGGTGCTTAAAGCAGACGCTCAAGCTAGTATGCTAGGAGAGTTTGCGATAGGGATCAACAGAAAGGCTAGAGTGGTAGAGGAGTTCTTGGAGAGTGAGAAGGTCTATGGGACAGCACACGTCGCCTTCGGGAGCAATAGAGATATGCCAGGTGGAAGAAACACTTCCAGAAGCCACATAGACTTCCTCATAACAAAGCCAACTGTCACAGTAAAGTACAGAGATGGCTCAACAAGGGAGATCTTAGCTGAAGGTGTTTTCAAATTCCAGTAGATCAGCAGCTACAGAGAACCAGCATAGCATACCTGAAGTTTTTAAAGTACGCCCCTGTAGGCTATCTAGCGGGCACCGGGGGAGCTGGGGGCAACCTGGCTGAGAGGGCGGCTATCGCGCCGCCGACCCCTTGAACCTGATCCGGGTAATGCCGGCGTAGGGAGCGTGCCCGCACGCTTCCTTACCGCACCTCAGCCCCCTCCGGTGTCTGCTGGAGGGGAGCTATGCCTAGTAAGAGGAGATCCTGGATTAGAGCTCCACCTGAGTGGGGGGTTGAGCCGGTTCCACGAGAGGCTAGGGTTCTAAGAGGCATAGACCTCTTCGTGCTGTGGTCAAGCCTCGGAGTAGGTATACTAGTGCTGCAAGCTGGAGCACTAATGATTCCATCTCTCACATTAAGGCAGGCGCTGGTAGTCTCTCTCATAGGCTCCATAATCGGAAGCACGCTGCTAGCTGCAGCTGGAGTCATAGGAGCTAGACATGGCGTTCCAACCATGGTCTCCTTACGTCCAGTGTTCGGCAAGTCAGGCTCATATATTGCTACAGCCCTAAATGTGCTTCAGCTAGTAGGATGGACAGCCTTCGAGCTCAAGGTGATGGCTGAGGCAGCTGCTATGATAGCTGGAGGATCAGGGCTGACACTAGTGTGGCTAACAGCCTTTTCAGCATTTGTAGTGCTCCTAGCGATAGGAGGGCCACTTGCTGTCATCAGGCAGTGGCTTGAGAAGTTCGCTATATGGCTAGTCTACATATCAACAGCTTGGATAACATACCAGGTGCTTAAGGCTCCAACATGGACTGTAGAAGGTGGGCAGGGAGGCATGCCATGGCCTCTAGCACTAGACCTCGTGATAGCGATGCCTATCTCATGGATGCCTCTGATATCTGATTACAACAGGTTCAGCATGAAGCCCTCCTCTGGTTTCACCGGTACACTACTAGGCTACACAGCAGCTAACACGTGGTTCTATGCCTTAGGTGCAGCTTTAGCTGCTCTGGCAGGAGAGGAGTTTGTAGCAGCTTCAATACTACAGCTATACATGGGCACACTAGCTCTCATAGCTATCTTAGTCGATGAGACAGATAATGCGTTTGCAGACGTCTATTCTTCAGCAGTCTCGATACAGAACATGCTACCTAGGTTAAGGCAGTGGAAGCTTGTCCTAGCTATCACAGCAGTATCAGCAGTATTAGCCTACACTCTTCCTCTAGCAGAGTATGAGTGGTTCCTTCTCATGATAGGAGCAACATTCATCCCACTGTTTGGTACAACTCTCTCAGAGTACTTCATTGTGAGGAGAGGGCGAGTGGAGCTAGATGAGTTCTATGAGAAGGCTCCACACGTAGCCTGGAGGTCGATAGCATCATGGGTAGCAGGGCTGATAACTTACTTCCTACTGGTAAAGTACATGCCAAGTCTAGGTGCTAGTCTGCCCTCACTAGCTGTCTCAGCTGCTCTTCAAGCTGTACTTAGAAGGTCAGGGAAGTAGGGCTGGCGTCGAAGCCTGGTGTATGAGCCTCCCTTAAGGTCCTCAGACCTCAGGGAGTTCCCACTGAGCCTCTGAGTAGCCTTGCGGCTACCCTGAGATTCAGCAGAAACCCATACACCGGCCTGCTCCGCCAGCCCACTATCATCTTCTCGAAGCCCATTTTAGCTTTTCCCATTAAATAGCTTTATAACATGTTGAAAGTAAAGCTCCAGGTTTTCAGGTGGTATTCTTGAAGGATATCGAAGAAGACCTTGACATACTTGTCAGCAAGCTGCATCCTAGCTCAGGTACATGGGCTGCTTACCAGCTTAAGAAGATCATTAGGAAGCTAAAGGATATGCATAGGAGAGGGCTTCTAAAGAGCAATCACAGCGTAATGGAGGCCATATGTGCCTGGCATCTAGCCACCAGAGGATATGATGTAGATGTCGAGCATGAGCTAGGTGGCAGCCTAGTCTGTGACGTGTATGCTAGGAGAGGTGGTGAAGTGCTCATAGTCGAGGTTGAGACCGGATATGTCCCACCAGAGAACGCCTTAGACCCTATAGCATACAGGTACACGAGGGTAGCAGCTAAGATAGCGAGGTACAGCAGGCATGCACAGGTTTTTGCTCTAGCTACCCCTCCATATCACATCCTACAGATCCCTATAGTCTTAGTTAAGCCTCCAGAGAGGAGAAGTGTGAAGGAGCTCCTGGAGCTGAAGGCTATCTGCGACAGCTACTACAAGAACCCACCGATAACACTTGAGGAGCTAAGGCAAGCAAAGCTGGCATACATATACATAGTAGATGTAGACTCTACAGCTGTACGGAGGATAGATGCTGAGAGTTATCTCAGGTATTATATAATGCATAGCCCAATATCAGCTACTATCTTCAAGACAGGAGCTCCAGCAGCTACTTCTAGGGCTGCAGAACACGATGTCATGTGGCCTAGTGAATGCGGGTAAGCTCCTAGAGGCCTGCAGCAGGCTCTGAGACGGCTGTAGCCCTAGCATTAAGCGAGTACTATGTCTTCCAGCTCCTTCCTGAAGGAGGTGAGAAGATTCGCTCCCTGCTTCCCCACAGCTAGATCATCTTCTATCCTGATTCCAAGCTTCTCTGGAATATATACTCCAGGCTCTACTGTAAACACCATGCCCTCCCTAAGCTCATATGTTTCTCCCTCCTTAAGCCTCCTTCCCTCATGTACATTGAGGCCTATCATGTGGCCTAGTGAATGCGGGTATGGCTGGTATCCCCTAGACTTCAGCGTCTCCTTCGCTATTTTATCTGGCTCACCTGCCTTGATACCTGGCTTAATTGCGTCTATCGCCTTAGACTGCGCTTCAAGTACAGCCATATACAGGTCTTCCAGCTCCCTGTCCTCTTCCAGAAGGAAGGTTCTTGTTAAATCCGAGACATACCACTTGCACTTGGCTCCCAGGTCTATTAGAGCAAGCCTCCTTGGCTTCCTATCCCTAGAGCCTGTCGTGTAGTGTGGTATTGATGCATTTTCATCATATGCCACTATGGTCTGGAATGCTGGCTCACATCCTTCTTTCAGCATCCTATACTCTATCTCAGCTCTGAGATCTCTCTCAGTAGTCTCTCTGATATCCACTGTATAGACTACACTGAGTGCCTTCTCAGCTGCTCTAGCAGCATTCTGTATAGCCTCTATTTCAGAGCTTTCTTTTATCATTCTCATCTCGTCAAATTCCTCTGAGACATCAACTAGAGTGACACCCATGTCCCTTACTCTCGTAGCTGTGCTAGCTGGCGTGAACTTGAGATTCATGCCTAGCCTCCTGAACTTCCTCAGCTGCTTAAGCACGTCTTCAGGCTTCTCTATCACTTCAATCTCTACAGCTCCGCTTCTGACAGCATCTATCCTCTTGGCTGCAGGCTCCTCAAGCCTATACGTGTAGAGAACTGCTCTTTCCCTAGAGAGCACTAGGTAGGAGCCCTCAAATAACCCTGACTCAGGCTGAAGCAGATATATGAAGTTCAAGTCGACCTGAGGATAGCTTAAGTTAAGCAGCACTATAGCATCTAGGTTGAGCTCCTCCAGGAGCCCTAAAGCCTTCTCTAGCCTACTGCCTGGCATAGCCTACACCTGTACTCCATGCTTAAAAGCGGCTGCAGATAAACTCACCAGATGACCATGATAGCCTCGATATCACCCATAGGCGTGATAAAGTCTCCATTTAAACGTGTTGAGGAGGTGCCATGGGACTACAGCCAGGTTGAGGGCGAAATATGCATCTATCCAGAGTACAGGGATGGGCTCAGAGACCTAGATGGGTTTTCACATATAATAGTCCTATGGCTATTCCACCTGGCGAGAGAAGAGAGCCTGCTAGTTAAGCCTCTCCATGACCATGAGATTAGGGGCGTGTTTGCTACTAGGCATCCTAACAGACCTAACAGGATAGCCTTGACTGTAATGGAGCTTCTATCAGTTGAAGGGGGCTCTCTCAAGGTTAGAGGGGTCGATGCCGTGGATGGCTCACCTGTGCTGGACTTAAAGCCCTATACCTTCAAAGATAGGCCTTCTCTCATCAGGATAGGATGGCTTACAAGGGTTTTCTCAAGGGAGGTTGATGTGAGCACCAAGCTACCCAGGCTTGTCTCGCTTGCAGCAGAAGCTATGAAGGCAGCTTATGCCCCATACTCTAGGTTCAGGGTTGGTGCAGCTGTCTTGGCGTCTAGTGGAGCAGTATACACTGGATGTAATGTTGAGAATGCATCCTATGGCCTAACCATATGCGCTGAGAGAGTCGCAGTCTTCAAGGCTATATCAGAGGGGGAGCGTGAGGTGAAGGCTATAGCTGTCGTGACAGAAGCAGAGAAACCCACGCTCCCATGTGGAGCATGCAGGCAGGTCATCTACGAGCATGGCCCAGCTGCTGTGGTCGCTATGGCTAACACCAGAGGAAGCCTGGAGATAGCCAGCATAAGGGACCTCTTACCAAGGCCTTTCAGCAGATCTAACTTACATAGCAGAAGCTGCTAAACCTTTAAATGAACACCACATCAGGCTTTATGAGCCCATGGGTGATGCCAGCTCCTCTGGTAGCTGACATTCTAGCTGAGCTAGTAAGCTCTCTGATAGCCTTCTCTATCGGATACTATGCTCTTAAGGGATACAGAGTAGCTGGAGAGACCTCCTACAGATCAACCTGAGCTTCACCCTAGTTGGCAGCGGCATGCTTGCCCATGTGATTTCAAAGCTGTCCGTGATCCTCCCTGCAGTTATGTCCTCGAGAAACCCTCCGCCAGTCAAGCTTCTCCCAGTAGTCAGGGTAGGATACCTCATATACTTTACAGCTGGAGCATTCGGCTACCTGACGCTTCTCTGTGCATACCTCAAGAAGGCTAGAGGATACCCTGCCCTCCTATTGCTCCCGAGAGAGTACGATCCAGCCTATGAGCTAGTCCTCCTCTTCGTACTGTCAGCTGTCACAGCATTTGCAGCTCAAAATCACCTTGCCAGAAGGCTTCTCAACTCGCTGCTGGTCTCAGCTGGATTCGCAATGATCGCTTTGAGCCACCTGATGCTGGTAATGGCTAAGATAATGCCTCTAATGCTCATGCTGGCAGGAATAGTGAGGTTAGCTGGCTTCAGCAGCCTCCTAGCTATGTTGATGAGGGTAGAGAGGCTTACGGTCCAAGGGGAAGCTCAGAAGTAGAGTGAAGATATTCAGTGACATCCTGGAGACTATAGAGGATGAGGGAGGTGAAGCCAGGCCTACACGCATAATGTATAGGGCAATCCTATCATATGCTAGGCTCAAGCCTACCTGAAGGAGAGGGTTTCATAGAAGAGGTTGCTGGAGAACACACAGCCTATAAGCTGGCTAGGAAGGGAGCCTACTTCCTCATTGAGCTTAGGAGGATAGAGGAGTTCCTAGCTGCCTTCGGCTTTGCTCTCTAACCCGATAGCTTTAAAGGCAGCTTCACCAGTTTAGTAAAGCATGTCTATAATGTCTCTCTTCATGCTGGTAGCTTTGCTCAGTGCACCTCAGCCTCAAGGCAAGATAGCTGTTGTAGCTACAATACCTCCTCTAGCGGCTATAGCTAGAGAAGTAGGTGGAAGCCGTGTTACCGTCTATACACTAGTCCCGTTTGGCAGCGACCCCCACCAGTATGCTCCTACACCAAGAGACATAGAGGTTGTCAGAGGATGCGACGTCCTTCTCACAATCGGAACTGAACCCTTCCTAGCAAGCATAGGCTCAGGTGGAAGGATTAGAGTAGGCTGGAGCGACTGGATCTCAGCTGGAGCATACGTCAGGAATGGAAACCCACACTATCTCTGGCTCTACCCTAAGAATGCAGCTGTCATAGCTGGTGTCATAGCTCAAGCTCTCTCTAGCATAGATCCAGAAGGCTCAGAGTACTATGAATTGAGGCTCAGAGAGTTTGAGGCGGAGGTTTCTGAGCTTATCAGGTGGGCGCATAGTCAGGTCAAGTTCCATAGAGCCAGTGGAGCAAGAGTAGTCCTAGCTGCATCTCACTTTGAGCCTCTAGTCGAGGCCCTAGGCTTAAAACCTGTGGCAACCGTGATCCATGGTGGAGAAGAGCACATGCCATCTCCAAAGGAGGTCAGTGAGGCAGCTAGCAAGGCCCTAGAGCTGAAGGCTGAGGTGATCATTGTGCTAGCTACAGCTAAAGGTGGAGATGAAGACAGGGTGGCTAGAGCTATATCAGAGCAGACAGGGATTCCAGTAGTCTACATGTGGGGCATACCGGCTTCAGAGTCTGACACATATACTGAGTTCATGAAGTACACGATCACATCGCTTCTAGCTGGGATACAGGCGTCAAGGACAGCTAGCCTACAGCCAGAGCAGAGCTTCACCCTAGAGCACACTATAATACTCATGATGCTAGCCCTAAACCTAGCTCTATCCGCTATCCTAATTAGGCAGAGGATGGGAGCTTGAAGGCCATAGAGGTCAGAAGCCTCTATGTCGGCTATCCACCCATGAACATAGTTCTAGAAGACATCTCTCTAGAGCTAGATAGCGGAGAGCTCCTCTGCATCATGGGGCCTAATGGAGCTGGGAAGACAACTCTACTTAAGGCCATACTAGGCATAATCAAGCCTCTAGCAGGTGAAGTCAGGGTACTAGGCTTAAATCCAGCTATGGTCCCGCTTAGAGTCAGAAGGCTAGTAGGCTATGTCCCTCAGAGAGAGCGAATAGACCCTACTCTCCCAGTCACAGTGAGAGATGTAGTTCTAATGGGGAGAGTGCCTAAGCTAAGCCCTCTAAGATCTTTCACTACAAGGGACATAGAGGCTGCTAGGGAGGCTGCTAGAGCACTAGAGGTGCTAGACATGTGGGATGAGCCGTTCGGCCACCTCTCTGGGGGGCAGCAGCAGAGGGTGCTTATAGCTAGGGCTTTAGCCTCAGACCCTAGGATCCTGCTACTAGATGAGCCTCTCTCAGGAGTAGACTCACATACTCAGAGCATCATCATAGGCTTGCTTAAGAAGCTCTCTGAGAAGAGAATTTCAACAGTTTTAGTCACACATAATGCTACACCATTCCTAGAGGCTACAGATAAGCTTCTAGTACTAAATAGGAGAATCATAGCATATGGGCCCCCAGAGGAAGTCCTGGAGCTTCCTGAGGTAGCTGACATGTATGGTGAGAGATATAAGGTGGTCATGCATGAAGGTAGGAAGATAATCATCTGTGGTGATACTCACGCTTAGCCTTATAATACAGGCTCTACTAGCAGCGTCGGTAGCAAGCGTGGTCACTGCCATAGTAGGCTGCTTCACAGTCCTAAGAGGGTTATCCTCTATGGGGGCTGCAGTAGCTCACACAGCCCTAGCTGGAGCAGTAGCAGGCTACCTGATTGGAGCACCACCATATGTCGGTGGCGCTATAGCTGCAGTCTTGTTTTCGCTTATAGTAGCGGGCATTGGGCTAAGGGAGAAAGGGAGGATGGAAACAATCATAGGAATGTCATTTGGATTCACCACAGCTATAGCAGTCCTCCTGATAGCCATGACAAGCGAGTATATGGTTGTAGCATGGAGGTTCCTAGTGGGAGATGTCTTAGGAGTCTCCATGGAAGAAATCTCGGTGCTGGCTCTAGCTACAGCAGTGACTGTCTCAGCCATAGCGCTAGCATACAAGGAGTTCAAGTTCATAACATTCGACTTTGAGGTAGCTGAGGCAATGGGGCTAAACGTCAAGCTATACCACACTCTCATGCTAGCTCTGATAGCTCTCGCTTCAGCTGTATGCTTGAGAGTAGTGGGCTCAATACTCACCATAGTATTTCTAGTTGCTCCTGCTGCAGCAGCCTACCAGATCACCCATACACTTGAGAGGATGATGATTTTCTCGGTAGCCTTTTCAATAACCTCAGCTGTAACCGGAGTCCTCCTAGCAGTCCCTCTGAACCTCCCACCTAGTGCGCTAGGAGGTGTGATAGCAAGCCTACTGTACTTCATCTCAGCAGCCTACTCATACAAGGCTAAGGTATGTGAGAAGTGTGCTAGACAATTCAGGGTGGCAAAAGAAGGCGTCCCAAGATGACATGGCACGGCTGCTGCAGAGTATAGAACCTTCAGAGGCTAACTATACCCCTACCTGAGCTCAGTTAGAGCAGCCTTCTTCACAGCATCCTTCAGCCTCTCTAGATCTTCTATGTAGACGAACTCATCTGGTGCATGAATGTTGCAGTCTCTTCTGATGCACCCATAGCACACTACTGGAAGCCAGCTGAAATAGCATCCATCATTCGAAGCCAGCTCGACAGCACACTGAAGCTCAGGCTTATCTTCTCTTAGGAGTGAGACAAGCCAAGATGCCTCTCGGCTTCTGCTTAAGTCAGTGTAGTATGGCTTAAATGCCTCTTCAACCTCGACTCTAGCCCTATAGCTGCTCCACCTGTTCCCCACAACTGACGTTATCCTCCTAATAGCTTCCAGCTCAAGCCTCCTCATGTCAAGTCCAGGTGGAACTCTGAGGTTAAGCTTGAGAGCCCCTCTCTCAGGTATGATGTTACCTGCCATAGAGGGGTTTGCTACGAACGCTGTAACTGAGGCTCGAGCAGGCACCATAGTGTAGCCTTCCATACACGGGTGCTCTGAGAGCTCATGCTCCTCAAGCTCTCTACCCCACTCCTCAATCCTAAGGGCTACTTGAGCTAGAGGATATATCGGGTTCAGGGCTCTATAGGGATAGGCTGAGTGGCCTCCTTTCCCTTCAACTTCAACCTTGAGGATTATGGAGCCGCTAGCTCCTACAGCAATATACTCTGAGTAAGCGTCTACAACCCAGCATAGATCTGGCCTAATTCCAAGCTTACTCTCAGCAAGCACTTCAGCAATCCTCCTTACACCATATGGCCCACCACATTCTTCATCGCATGCTGCAAGAAGCACAATAGTGTTTTCAAGGCTCTCGCCAGCAAGCTCACCCAGAGCAGTGAGGCAAGCTGCCAAAGCTCCCTTATTATCAGCAGCACCACGCCCATAGACCCTCCCATCATGGACCCTAGCCTCAAAGGGAGGCGTACTCCACTCTCTAGCGTCAGCTGGGACAACATCAAAATGCGTAAGCAGCAGGAGAGTAGCTCCCTTGCTCCCTACCCTGACAAGCAAATGAGGCTTAAGCCCAACCCTCCTGTCTCCGACATCAATGTACCTAGCTTCAAGCCCCCAATCCCTACAGCAAGACAAGAGTACATCTAAAGCCCTCCCATAATCACCTCTGTTCACATATCCCTCATCTGGGTTGGCTGTAGTCGTATCTACTTCTATCAGCCTACTAAGTAACTCAACCACATCACTCATACCTGGGCCCCAGACCCCACTTTCATAAACCTATAAACTCAGCAGCCTACTGCCATCTAACTGAAGCAAGGTGATGCCAGCTGCAAGACTGGTAAGCTCCATATGCTACAGCTCTAATGATATCAGCTTGCCTGCTGCCTACCTTTCCTAACTTCTAAGTGAAATGCTTGCGGTTTAGTATCATTTAATTTAAGGCAACTAATAGCCTCTAGTGCCAGCATGGTAGCTTAATCACCCACTAGCTTCACCCTAAATCTTACAGAATCTCCACATACCCTATCGCAGCCTGATTCCCCCTATATCTCTCTCCTCTGCTACAAGAGAGCCTGTTGTCTGAGCTGATGGCCTCCTTAAAGCTACATATACACTACTGGATTCCAGCTGAAGCCAGAGAGCCACCTAAGCAGCTATCGCTGGGAGAAAGAGGGAGGCTACCTGATAATATATCCGAGGAGAGCTTGAGAGGGACTATGCTATCGCCAGTTATAGCATGGCTATCATATCTCTAATTATGCTGATTCTGTGTTTTAGCCTCCTAGCCACCAGCTTTAGCTATATTAACGTCTCCTGCGTGAGCTAGCTTGGTCATGCTACATAGTGCTCTCTCTAGGTTTTCCTTGCGTATAGCTGGTACGTAATGTTTAAGAGATTTTAGCTTGCTCTAGCTGCAGCAGTGAGATGAGGGCTTCAGGCTTTGATAGGAGGAACATAGCTGTCTTATCTGTCATAGGTGTAGCTTCTGGTGTAGCTTACAACATATTCAGGCCTTTATACCCTGTCTTAGCTGTCTCTATAGGGGTTAAGGTCAGCAGCTTAGGGTTGGCTTCAGCAGCTTCGACAGCCTTCACCTCTCTTGCTCTGGTAGCTACTGGGCATATAGCAGGTAAGCTTGAGAAAAGAGACCTGCTCGTGATAGCTTACATCTCAGCCACAGTAGGGGCGGTCCTATGCTCTCAGGCTAGGAGCCTAGCTCATATAGCAGCTAGCCTGATGCTCTTTGAGCTATCATTCTACCTGGGAGTTCCTATTAGGTCTGTAGTTGTAGCTGAGTCTTCTCCCTCCTCGAGGATGGGGACAGCATATGCTCTCATAACGACATTTAGAGTAGTGCCTAATATCGTGGTTCCAGCTTTAGGTGGCCTTATGGCAGAGAAGATTGGGCTGAGGCTTGGAGTGGCGTCTGCTGCAGTGTTCATGGCTATAGCTTCCATTGCAGCCCTAGCTATAAGAGAGGAGAGGGTTAATCAGGCGCCTCTGAGGCTTAGCCTAGCTCCACTAGGGAGGCTGAAAGCTATCTACTTCTTTTCCTCAATGGACAGATTTGGCTGGATGGTCTGGATGCCCATAGTATATGCTCACGTGTCAAAGGAGCTGTCAGCGACTCCATTGCAGGTAGGTGCTCTGGCGAGTGTGATGAATATAAGCTGGTTTCTCTCCCAGATGGCTAGTGGAGTTCTTGTAGATAGAGCTGGTGCTATACCAACTTTGCTGGCTTCAGAAGCTCTAGGGGCTGTGGCAGCAGCTATCCTGGCGGTATCGACTTCATATAAAGCAGCTCTGGCAGCATTTGCAGCCATAGGCCTCTCGATCTCAACCTGGATCCCATCATACAACAAGCTCATAGCAGCTCTGACACCAGAAGAGCAGAGAGTAGCTGAGTTCAGCAAGATAACAGCATACCGTACGGCAGCAGCCATACCAGCGCCAGTCCTAGGAGGCCTCTTATATGACATCGCACACTACATGCCTTTCATGGCATCAGCTATGATTCTGGCAGCAAACACCATGCTGCTAGCGAAGACGAGGCCTACAGATAATCCTAGCACTACATAGGGATGCTGTGATAAGCTCAGAGCCTAGGCGAAGCCTTATGGCTTTTAAAGCCAAGTCAAGAATGAGGAAGAGGGCTGGAGTAAGTAGAGGCTACTGGAACTAGATAGTGTCCATTGGCTGCCTGTCTCTGAGAGATCTAGAGGAGGCTGTCAAGTATACTATCAGTTGCTTCTGAGGTGCTTTAGCAGAGCTGGTTCTATGCTCCTGATGGCTTTAGGGGCAGGATCTTTTATACCCTATGCTCACGAGCTATAGGGATCCTTGTGCTTGTGGCTGGCATCGACGTGGGCTCCCTCACTGGCAAAGCGGTCCTACTGAATAGTAGTGGTGTAGTTTCATATAGCATCGTGAGGTCTTCTCCTAGGCCTGAGAAGACAGCTAGAGAGGCTTTCGAGGAAGCTCTGTCTAAGGCTGGCATCGGGGTAGATGAAGTCAAGTATATCATAGGAACTGGATACGGTAGGCTTAGGATACCCTTTGCTGATAGATGTATATCTGAGATAACCTGCCATGCTAAAGGGGCTTTCTATCTGCTTCCATCTGTGAGGACTGTCATAGATGTGGGTGGGCAGGATAGCAAGGCTATAAAGGTTGATCCAGAGGGTAGGGTTATAGACTTCATAATGAATGAGAAGTGTGCAGCTGGTACTGGCCGCTTCCTAGAGATAATGGCTCAGGCATTAGAAGTTAGTGTAGAGGAGCTTGGCCCTCTGTCTCTTAAAGCTAGGAGGCCAGCTAAAATAACAAGCCAGTGCAGCGTATTCGCTGAGACTGAGGTCATAGGGCTCATAGCTGAGGGCTGGGATATAGCTGACATAGCAGCTGGGGTAAACGATTCGATAGCTGGGAGGATAGCTTCTCTAGTGTATAAGGTTGGTGTTGAGAGGGATGTGATGGTGACTGGTGGTATAGCTAAGAATGAAGGCTTCATTAGAATGCTGGAGAGGAAGCTGGGGGTAGAGGTTAAAAGGCCTCCGATAGACCCTCAGGTGGTTGGAGCTCTAGGAGCTGCCGTAATAGCTCTGGAGGAGGTGAAGTAGATGCCTGTCCTCGAGTATAATGGCAAGAAGCCTAGGATACACCCTGAAGCCATGGTCTCCCCTCAAGCTCTCATAGTCGGTGATGTGGAGATTGGGAGAGGTAGCTCAGTTTTCCCTGGAGCAGTTCTCAGAGGAGATGTTGCGAAGATAAGGATAGGAGAGTTCACGAACATACAGGAGAATGCTGTGCTGCATGGCGGAGACGTATATGAGGGCAGTAAGCTAGTTTCACATACTCCAGTTGAGGTTGGGAGCTATGTGACTATAGCTCACGGTGCAGTAGTCCATGGCTGCAGAGTAGAGGACACAGTCATGATCGGGGTGAAAGCTATAGTCTTCAATCAGGCAGTGGTTGGAGAGGGGTCTATAGTCGGGATGGGTGCTGTGGTTCTTGAGGGCATGATGGTGCCTCCTAGATCTATTGTGGTAGGTGTCCCAGCTAAGGTAGTGAGGAAGGTAGATGATACAACATACTCAATGATAAGAAACCATGCCCTATTCTACCACAGGCTTGCTAAGTCTCATGTCGGCGGCTTCCTAACATGCCCTTCACTTGAGTTGTCAACTAGCTCCTCAGAGATGTAGCTGCACGCTAATTTTAGCTTCCGTCTCCTGCCTCAAGCTCTACTGGCTCAGTTAGCTGTTAAGGTAGTATGAAGGCAGATAAGCCTCATGTAAGGGTCTTCTCATCTACGCAGGATCCTAAAGAAGTTCATGAGCACTACTCTACCATGAGGGTGCTCTCTATCATGTCTCTCAGGATGGAATTGGAAGCCATATCTGAGTGGGTAGCTTAGCTTCATGGCCTCTATATCAGTGTCCTCTGAGGTGGCTAGCTTAACGAAGCCTTCTGGAAGCATTTCAACACACTCACTGTGGCTCTCATACACGAGTATGGTCTCAGGTAGCCCCTCGAAGACTTCATCAGCAGCCGTAGCTCTGACTTCCTTAAAGCCTTTTATCAGCTTGCCTAGGTTGACTACCCTCCTCGAGTATGCTAGACCTATCAGCTGATGCCCTCCACATATGCCGAGCACTGGGGTTTCAGCTTCTCTTATGGCTGAGGCAAGCTTGCTGAACTTCCTAGCAGTGTTTGGCTCACTTAGGCAGCCTTCTGTCCCGCTTAAAACCACGCAGTCATACTTGCTTATGTCCTCTATCTCAGTGTAGTATGCTGGCTCAAGCGATGCGCTACTTGCATTCCTTAGCTCACTGAGGAGCCTGCTAAAGCTACGCCCGTATCTCTCTTTGTCTAGGTAGAGGTTGACTACTAGAGTCTTCATGTTCATCTCCTCGCTTTCTCAGCCATCGCCTCTATCAGCGCATCCAGCCTTGCTCTAATTTGCTCTCTCGAGAACACCCTAGGGTCCACCATGTCTGCTTCAAAAATGGCGCTAGGGACTTCAAGCTCCTCTCTGAGAGCTCTCTTAAGCTCATAGGCCCAGGAGGAATACGGCTTACAGCTTCTGTTGGCATGGATCACAGCTCCATCTATCTCAAACTCCTTAGCTACCTTAACTGTAGCCCTTATTCTTCTCTCAAAGCTCTCATTAAGCCCTGCATGAAGGCACTTTCTGGCAAGGCTCTCGAGAGGCCTAGAGGAGTCTAGCCTAGGGGACCACACTGAGTACGTGTAGGTCTCTGCTACTGATATGGCGCCCTTCTCTTCCAGGTAGTTGATAATCCAGGGATCATGCCATGTCGGTATGTTATCTAGCATCACTCTGAACCTCTCCTCCTCTAAGGCTCCTCTTCCATCAGCTACCCTCTCTCTGACCTCCTTGAGCAGTCTTTTGAGGAGGACTACTGCAATAGGGTGGCCTGGACACGTCACGATCAAGAACATGCTTGTGAACGCGTCTCTGGCGCCCATGGGGCATGGCTTAGCCTTCCTCAGGTTCATGACCTCATTCCAGAGCTTAGAGGCCTCATCTGAGAGCTCGACGCTCCTCCTTAAGCTGTCTTGTGTGACTTCTGCCCCAAGCTCACCTAGGAGAGAGATCAGCTCCTCAATCTGCCACGTGACATACTCCAGGTGCCACCTGTCTTCCTCTGTTACAAAGGGGATGTCAATGTGGAAGAGCGGGGCTTTAAGCTCCTCTGAGAGGATCTCCCACCACTTCACTCTAGTCAAGCAGAAGTTACCTGAGAGAAGGAGGAAATCTGGCTTAGCAAGCCCTCCTAAAGGCCCATCTCCAGAGAGGACATGCCCCATATTACACCTGAAATAGGAGCATAGGTCCTGTGGATAGCCTGCTTTCTCAGCTCTCTCCACTAGCTCAAGTGACATTTTGAATGCACCACATGCAGCAGAGTACTGCTCTGGATAGAGCGGCATGAAGTCTGCTGCATAGAGGACTTCAACTGGGCTTAGGGCTGTCACCCAAGCTACCTTCCTGCTACCCTGCTCCTTGTAGAGCTTTGCAGCAAGTACTCTAGCTCCTATGGCATAGGATATCTCCCTGGCTGTAGCTAGCCTGCTAGCTCTCATTTCAGCCACCAAGCCTCTCCACGAAGCCTTCAGCAGCTATCCTGAGCTTCTCAACCTCAGCTGCCCCCTCCTCTGTCTCGAAAAGCATGGTCTTAACACCAATAGACTCAAGCATCCTCTTGAGCGCTGGATACTCGAATGAATGTGGGTCACAGAACTTCTGGAGCAGAAATATAGCTCCCTGAGCCCTGAACTTCCTAGCTTGCTCCATGATGTACCCTGCTCTCTCAGAGAATGGCGTGATACAAGGGCATCTAGCTCTCTCAATGTACCTGGCAGCTATCCTCTCCAGAGGCTTGCCTGAAGCTGGTGCTAGCCCCAAATAGAACCTGCATCCAGTACAGAGGTCGTCGTATACGACGACACAGCCTCCTCTCTCAATAGCCTCCAGCATCCTTATATTCGTCAGGACGCTTCCGATAACCATTACCCTAGCTCCGGGGACTCCACTCCTGGAGGGTAGCTTATCTAGCAGCTTCTGAACAAGCTCCAAGTGCTCCTCCTTCGGCATAAGCATCCCGCTCAGCTCAACTAGATAGGCTTCTAATCCTGTGATTGGTGGCTCATCCATTGCTCTGAACTCAGCAAGCTTCATGACAGCTCTCCTATCCTCTTCACAGACCCTAATAGCCTCCTCAACCCTCTCCTCTGATGTCTTGAGGAACCCCATCAGCTTCTCAAGCTCTCTGACAAAGTACTCTGAGCTCCTCTTCTTGCTAGCATCCCTAGGAATGTTGATGAAGCATGTGTCTACTCCTCTCCAGCTTGCTACACTCGCTATACTCCTCATGGTGTCACAGGTATAGGCTCCAACTATCCTTCTAAACCTTCCACTAAGCACCTGCTCTAGACATCTCCTAGCAAACCTACATGTGAAAGTCGGGATAGCTGAGTCAGCTAAGTAGGTGACGTCAGAACCCAGTATCCTACTGTAGCTCCTACCTGAAGCCTCAAGAATCTCCTCTGGAGTATAGCTACACAGGTAGCCTACTTCCCCCTCCTTAAGCTCGATAGCCTGCTTAAGCTTAGCAGGTAGGCTCAAGGAGACCAGCCAAAAAGTAGGGGGAGAAATGTATAGTGTTGGATTTGTAGCATAAGGATGCTTTTGTAGCATCGAAAGTGGCGGAGAGCCAGAACGGTTAGCCTCTCTTCCTCAGCTCTTCCTCCTTAAGCACTCTTCTGAGTACCTTCCCTACTAGCGTGGTTGGCAGCTCTTCCCTGAACTCTACTTGCTTCGGCACCTTATACTTGGCTAATCTCTCTCTGCAGAACTCTATTATCTCCTCTGGCTTGACCTTACCCTTATACTCGTCTTTAAGCACTACAAAGGCCTTAGGAACTTCACCATAGTACTCATCTGGGATCCCGACTGCAGCAGCCAGCTTGACTGCAGGATGCTGGTAGAGAACCTCCTCTATTTCTCTAGGCCAAGCCTTCAAGCCACCTACATTTATCATATCCTTCTTCCTGTCTACTATGTAGAAGTAGCCGTCTTCATCCATCTTAGCTATGTCACCTGTATAGAGCCATCCTTCTCTGAATGTATTCTTAGTTTCCTCAGGCATCTTCCAGTAGCCTAAGCCTACCTGAGGCCCTTTCACTACAAGCTCCCCGACTTCTCCTGGAGGCAGCTCCTTCTCACCAGTCTCCAAGTCTACTATCCTAGCATCTGTGTCCGGTAGTGGTATGCCTATTGAGCCAGGCTTCACCTTCCTTATGTCATCAAGTGGGTTGACATGCGTCACTGGGCTCGCCTCAGATAGCCCATAGCCCTCTACTATCATGCCTCCAGTGACTTCCCTCCACCTCTTAGCTACCTCCACTGGAAGTGGGGCTGCTCCTGATATGCAGTACTTTATGCTCCTCATGTGCTCCCTATACTTGCTTAGTGCAGGGTGGTTCAGTAGTGCAATGTACATTGTGGGTACACCAGGGAAGTGTGTAGGCTTATACTTCTTGACGGCCTTAAAGACTTCTTCAGGTGAGAATCTAGGTAGTATTACGGCTGTAATACCCATGTATATCGCTGAGTTCAGCACGGTCGTGAGGCCATATGAGTGGAAGAGTGGGAGCACCCCGAGAACAACTGCATCTTCATCTATGTACCCTACTCTGCATGTCTGAACTGCATTGCTTAGGAGGTTAAAGTGTGTGAGCATGACTCCCTTAGGCACTCCTGTGGTACCTCCAGTATAGAGGAGCATCGCAAGCTCATCTGGCTTGATATCAACTTCAGGTGGTTTAGGCGGGTACTTTCCGAGCAGCTCTAGGAAGCTTGTTGCCTCAGGTATCCTCAGTGGCTTCAGCCCCTTAAAGACTCCAGCCAGAAGCTTGGTGAATGGAGGCATAAAGTCCACTATGCTAGTATACACTACATGCTCAAGCTTAGTTTTGTCTTTGACCTCCTTAACTCTGTCATAGATCTGATCAAGTACAACTATGATCTTTGCCTCAGAATTATTCAAAACATACTCTATTTCTCTAGGAGTATACAGGGGGTTGAGTGGGACAATGGCTGCGCCAGCCTTCAATGCACCGTAGTATGCTATCGCGAACTGAGGGCAGTTTGGAAGCATTATAGCTATCTTGTCACCTTTCCTCACACCCATGCCGGCTAGTGCGGCAGCAAACCTGTCACTCAGCTCATCTAACTCCCTAAACGTGACCTTCCTACCAAAGTAGATGAGGGCAGCTTTGTCAGGTACTCTCTTAGCACTCTCTCTGAGCACCTGGTGTAGCGTCTTTTTCGGATACTCTATGCTCCTAGGGACCCTTTCAGGATAAAACTTAAACCATGGCCTCTCATCAAGTGGCATACCTTAATCCCAGTTTCTCTCCTGATGCTGGATATAAAAATTACCTAATTAGGCTACAGTAGCTTGCACCTCCCTTATATGATACAAAATTCTTAAATACATAGTTCATGATACAATGTGCAGGGTGCAGCATGTCTCTTCTACTCCCTGAGGATAGGTGTCTGATCTGTGGCATAGAGCTAGAGCCTGGTGAGAAGCTTCTCTGTTCAATATGTAGCAGCCAGGTTATCCGCCGTGTCCTAGGAGGGCTGTGGCCTGCTGCAGCAAGCTTAAGCTCTCCTGAGGCAGAGCCATACCTACGTGTGCTCCAGAGCATAGGTAGCGTGCTAGCTGTGTTCAAGAACACAAGGACAGTACATGAGGTTTCTCAGGTGCTGGCAGCTCATGTTACCAAGGGAGAAAGCAAGGTGTGTGTAGCTGACATCATAAGGGGAGTTAGCAGCAGAGGGATACGCCAGATAACAGGGACGATAGAGCTTATGGCAGACTTAGATGTAGCTAAGCTGGTGAGAGAAGGGCCTATAGCATACCTCCATGTCAGCAGATCCATAAGATCAAAGCTTCCATCCAGCTCTCAGCTTGCATCTGAAGTGCTGGCAGGCAGCTTGTGGGCAGGAGGGCTAGCTGTCTTGATGGAGGCAGCTTCAGGAGGGGAAGCTGACAGCAGTACTGGGGCTGCTAAAGCATACCCTCTCGGAAGGAGAGGTTTAGCTATTCCTCGGACAGCAAACTCTCTGATAATATTCTTGATAAGTAGGGGTGTGGAGCTCGATCCAGCTTCCAGCTTCGACTTCACAGAAAGTGATGTTATAAACTTCTTCATGTTCAGGACTTCAGCTAGGCAGTTGTGGGAGAAGGTGCTTCCTTGGCTCTATAACATAACAGGCTATAAGCAGAGCTACTTTGAAGTCATAGATGCGGAGAAGGGTGCATGGAGGGTGGATAGGAGGATAGCTAAAGCCTTGAGGAAGCTTATAAGCTAAGCTAGGCTAGGGAAGCTGGAAGGGGTGTGTGATGTCTAGCATAGAAAAGAGGTATGCTGTCATCAACGTCAAGTCTCTTGGCAATAGGGTGGAGCTTGCTCTTAAGGAGTTTAAGGAGAGTGAGGAACGCTACTATTCAAGTGAGGAAGAGGAGGTTGCAAGGAGCGTTGCTAGAGCAACAGCTCAGGTCTTCAGAGCAATGGGCCTCCCTGTTGAGCTGAACAGGACGCCTGAGCTTCCAGATATCATAATATCGCTTTCAATGGAGGAGTTTCAGGATCTTGGAAGGCCTTCAGTTGGAGATGTCTTCATCTTTAAGATAACGAGAATAGAAGGTATCTGATCTATGCAATGGGTCAAAGCTTGAAGTGGAGGCTTGTCATAAGCCCACCTGGAGACGCCTACTTGAATATGGCAATAGATGAGGCCATACTGGACGCTAGGAGGAGAGGGATAGCTCCCAACACTCTCAGGCTATACACCTGGCTTCCATCAGCTGCCTCAGTAGGGTACTTCCAAGACATGGAGGAGTACATAGATCTCGAAGCCTGCAGGAGGCTTGGCATACAAGCTGTCAGGAGGCCAACTGGGGGAGGAGCTGTCTACCATGACTCAGCTGGTGAGCTCACATACAGTGTAGTAGCTGACTTTAAGTCCATCGGAGCATCTGATACCATAGGCATATACCAGAGGATAATAGGGTCTATAACATCTGGACTAGAGCTTCTTGGCATCAAGCCATCAGTCTCAATGGGAAGTAGTAGGGAGTGCCCGAACATAAGAGTTGGATCAGCCAAAATATCAGGTAGCGCTCAGCTGATAAGAGGAGACTTCTTCCTACAGCATGGGACTCTCCTCGTTTCAACCGACTTAGTGAAGATGTTTACTGTCCTAAGGCACCCATTTAGCTCACCTAAGGAGGCAGCTGAGAGGCTCTCCACGAGGATATCCTCCATATCCAGGATCTTAGGCCGCTGGGTTTCGAGACAAGAGGTAGCTGACTGTGTTCTAGCTGGATTCACCGAGGTCTTAGGCGTAGGCTTTGAGCAGAAGCCTCTCACCTCTTGGGAAGCCAGGAGAGCAGGTGAGCTGAGGAGGAAGTACTCCTCAAGAGAATGGAACTTGAAGCGTAGAAGGTTTAAGTAGCGATGGCAGCAGGGGGTGTGGTGGTTTAGCTGAGTGTGAAGATTAGCAATTACCCTGGTACGCCTCTGAAGGAAGCTGACATCAAGGAGAAGCAGGTTCTCACAGCCTTCTGGAGGCCTAAAGCCAAGTACGCCTGGTCAGCTGGAGTTGCCATAACTAGATTCCTAGAGGAGCTAAAGAATGGGAGGCTATTAGGCAGGAAGTGCAGCAAGTGTGGCAGGGTACTTGTGCCACCCAGGATGTACTGTGAGCTCTGTTTCAGGCCAACTGATGAATGGATCTATGTGAGGGATACAGGGAGAATAGCTACCTACTCAATATCCTATCTTTCAGCTGACGCCAAAAGGCTTAAGGAGCCCATTATAGTAGCTGTCATAGACTTAGATGACACACCACCTAATGTTGGGATCCTCCATAGGATAGGTGAGGTCAGTAAGGAAGAGCTTCCAGCATGGATGCGAGGGGAGAAGTTCGGGGTGAGGGTCAAGGCTGTCTGGAAGCCTCCTGAGGAGAGGGTTGGCTCAATAAACGACATAAAGTACTGGAAGCCAATCGAGGTGTAAGCATGTCTATTGAGAAGATAGCTGAAGCAGGTAGAGCTAAATATTGGCTTGGTGATATGGAGGCAGACTACCTGTACACTCTAGGAAAGGCAGGTGAGAGGTTCTTCAGAGAACTAAAAGATGGCAGGATAGTAGCAACCCACTGCAAGAAGTGTGAGCTAACGTACCTCCCACCAAGGATATACTGTGAGCAATGCTTCAGTGAGCTAGATGAGTGGGTTGAGCTACCAGATGAAGGCTACATAGAGGCTTTCACGGTACTCAAAGTAGATGCAGACGGCAATAAGCTGGACTCACCTGAGATCATCGCACTTATAGCATTCAATGGCGTGACTGGTGGCATGATACACAGGGTCAGTGAGGTAAGCCCAGATGAAATCTACCCTGGGATGATGGTCAAGGCTGTCTGGAAGCCTCCTGAGGAGAGGGTTGGCTCAATAAACGACATAAAGTACTGGAAGCCAGCTATAGAGTGACGAGAGTACACTCGACAGGCTCCCCACACATCATCTTCAATAGCACACCTTGCCTGACTGCACTCCCCACCAGGACAGGTATGCCAGCCTCCAAGGCGGCTCTAGCCTCCATAAGCTTTCCAGCCATCCCTCCCGTGACGTCAGGTATACCCTGACGCCTAGTGTACTCTGGTATCTTACCTAAGCTCAGCTTCCTGATTAAAGCCCCCCTCTCATCTAAAACACCATCCACATCCACTCCAAACACCAGCCTACTGGCCTTAAGCTCCACTGCAAGCCTAGACGCGATCTGGTCTCCAGAAACTACCGTAAAATCTCCTTCAATATCAGAGACGACGTCTCCATGGAGCACAGGCATTATGCCGCTATCCAAGAGCTTCACTATAGGCTCCATGAGGACTTTGGCAATCCGCCCTCTTCTAGCTACCATGAGCCCCATAGGGCTCAGCAGAGTGGCTTCGACTCCAGCATCACTCAGTTTGCTCAAAAGCATGTAGCTGAGCTCAAGCAGTGAGAGCCTAATCTCAGCTACCCCACGTGCTCTACCAGATGATGTTGTTATCCCATATCTCCTAGCTATTGGGTGTCCGAACGACCCTGCTCCATGGACTAGTAGTATCCTAGCTCTGCTAGATGCCTCCTTCAACTCTCTTGCGATAGTCTCCATCACATCTATCCTAGCTGCCTTAGCTCTGTCCTTCCATGTTATGGCTGATCCACCAACCTTAACGACTATAGTCTCCATTCTCCACCTGCTACCTGCCTAGTATGTCCTCTCTAGTGCGAGCTCTGGGATCTCCATCAGGATCCTCTTAGCTCTACTATCTGGTATGTCAGCTAAGCTTTCTCTGGCAGCCTTAACATGCTTTCTACCGAGTTCAAGAGCCATCTCCTTGGCGCCAGCATCTCTCAGGAGTGATATGACCTGGTTGACGTCTCTCTCCCCTACTCTCTCCTTTCTAAGCTTCTCTAAGATGAGCGTTTTGCCCTCTGGCTTAAGCTTATCTAGCCCAGCTAGTATACAGATGTTTCCGAGCTTGTGCTCTATTATATCCTTGCCAAGCTGCTTACCGCTTTTTGCGCTGAACAGGTCTATTATGTCATCTGCTATTTGGAACACCACCCCAAGCTCCCAGCCATATCTAGTGAGCTTTTCTATGGTAGATTCATCAGCTTCAGCCATCATGGCACCTAGCTTGCAGCATGCTGCGAAGAGAGCTGCAGTCTTCTTGCTCACCATGTCCATGTAGTCTCTGAGACTTACGCTGCTGTACCTGTTCTCCAAAACATATGGGTCTCTTCTTCCTGCCTGCTCAAATAGTATGTCAAGCCTCTCTCCATCAGCTATCATCTTGATCGTGTCTGAGACAACCTTACTCACCTCGATGGGTTTTTTCGTGCTGAGCACCATGTCCTCAATGACCTCTCTGTAATATACTCCAATCAATATAGCTATGTTGTCACCATACTTCTTTCTCACTGTGAGCTTTCCTCTCCTCAGGTCAGCTCTATCTATTATGTCATCTAATACCAGAGTGTAGTTGTGTACAAGCTCGAGTAGGGCTGCTGTCACCAGAGCGTCCTCTGCCCTACCTCCAGAGGCTTCGCAGCTCAGCATGGTCACTGCAGGCCTAATCCTCTTTCCACCTAGCTTAAGCTGGTAGAGGAGTAAGTCTTTGAACTCCCCCGCCTTCTCCACGTATCTCTCTATTATTGGATCTACTCTCCTACCGAGCTCAGCTAGCTCCTCTATGCTGACCAAGATAGCACCTGCACTGTCAGGGTTAGCCTGTTATTAAGTTTCGATGCTCGCTGCAATTTGCTCTACAATGTAGTCTCTGAGCCCCTCCGCCCTATACTCGACAAGCTTAGGTACATCTTTAGCCTTAATGTAGTCTATGACGTCTCTGCCACGTGGCTTAAGCAGCTCCATACCGCCAACTCTATAGACTCCACTCACCCTTTGGATTGCAGCTATAACTTTCCTCTCATATATCACTCCTACAGCTAGCTGCTCTGCCCCCTTGACCACAATGAACCCTGTTTCCAGCTCAGCTGGCAGATCCTCTATATACTTCTCTGGGTCTGCAAGCCAGTATGCTCTGATCCCAGTTCTATCTTTAAGAGCATTGAGTGCTCTCTGCTCGACTGAAACCAAGACTGAAGATGCTTCCTGGCTGTCTGAGACTATCCTGAACATGACCTCCTTTGCCCTATAAGCTTCTTTCAGCACCTTAACCAGGGCTTCTGTCCCCTCTAGCACTTCATCATTCTCCAGCATGCATGTCAGCGGGTTTCCCTCATAGAACACAGTTCTGCTCTTATAGTCTCCAAATATAAGGTCAGCGTACCCAGAGAGCCTAGTACCCCAGATGTTTCCCTGGAGGACAGGGTATATCCCGCTACCAGGAACCCTTCCTTCAATCCTCAAGAGACCCCCAAAAGAGCTCCACCTGCAACCTTATATCTGTTCTCCATGTACTAGCTCTGATAGCCTTGTCTGACGCTGAGATGCTAGCCAAGGTTATCAGAGGGTTCCCGGGAGTTGCTAGGAAGATGTCTATACTCGAAGTGACCTCTAGGCTTCCGCAGATCCCACCGCTAGCTCAAGTTGAGGTGCTTAGATCCATCGGTGAAGACTCAGCTCTCATTAGGGTCGCAGACATGATGCTTCTCCTGTCATCAGATGGCATATGGCATAGGCTGATTGATGCAGACCCCTACTTCGCAGGCTACTGCTCTGTCTTAGTTAACGTCAATGACATATGCTGCAAGAGCGGTGTCCCAGTAGCAATGGTCTCTGTCATAGGAGCTAGAAGAGAGCTTGCTGCAGAGATAGCTAGCGGGATGGCTGCTGCCACAGAGAAGTTCAGAGTGCCTTGTGTTGGAGGCCACTACAACCCTGACTCACCTCAGCCATCAGTGTCAGCTGCTATCCTAGGCTATGTTGAGGGCAGGTTTATTCCATCTGACTCAGCTAAGCCTGGAGACAAGATACTGGCCATAGTGGACTTAGACGGTAGAGTACACAGTAGGTACAAGCTTGCCTGGGATACAACTACACACAAGTCTCCAGGTGAGCTTGCCAGAATATTAAGCTATCCTAGGGAAGCTGCTAGAAGAGGTCTACTCAGGGCAGCTAAGGACATAAGCAACCCTGGAGTAATCGGGACCATAGGAATGATGCTAGATGCCAGCGGAGTCGGTGGAATCGTGAGAATAGAGGATGTGCCTAAGCCAAGAGGAGTGGACTGGAGCAGCTGGCTCCTGATGTATCCTGGCTTCGGCCTCATAGCAGCTGCTTCCCCAAGCAAAGCTGAAGAAGCATGCAAGCTAGCAGCAAGCTATGGGCTGGAGGCTAGAGTGGTAGGTGAGGTGGATAGTACACTAAAGCTCTCAATCGAGTTCAAGGGGGAAAGCGTGGTCGTCTTCGACTTCACTAGAGACAGGCTTTCAGGTAAACCATACCCTCTCAGGTGCGGCTATCATTCTCCCTAAGATACCTAAGTGCTGTAGGTATCGTCTCCTCAGCCTCCTCCTTACTCACTATACCGACTGTGACAGCCTTTATGTTGTGCTGTGATATATACTTGAAAGCTTCCTCGGGGCTGACAGACCCAGCTGCAAGAGCTTTCATAGCTATGAAGCTTAGGCTGCTATTGTCCACCAACTCCTCTAGGAGCTTCCTGTTCTCCATGCTATAGCCTACTGGGTTGAATGGAAGCAGGATAACTCTACATAAGCCATTGTTCTCTACATACCTGACTGTGCGAACTGGCCTGTGTGTAGCTATGCCAGCGACTATACCAGCTTCCTCTATGATCCTACAGTACCTCTCTAATAGCTCATACTTCAGGCTGTCAGCTATAGAGCCATGCACAAATATGATTTCGGCATCTAGGTCGACCAGAGCCTTGATCCCCTCCTCAACCCTTCCTGGAGGAGTGCTTCCAATCACTGTGAAGTCAGGGTACTCTCTTCTCACCAGCTTAATGGCCTTGGGTATATCTCCTAGCGGTATGATGTGAGCTCCCCTAGCTCCTAGCTCATAGCTCTCCATCATGAGCTCAGCCATAGCCTGAGCGTTATGGAGGAATCTGCTTCTCCACAAGAGCCCCTTAACACCAAACTGCCCTGCTCCAATGAAGGGGGAGGTCCCTATGCTTATCAGCGGCACCTTCCTACCTTCGATCGTAGTGTACAGGAGAATCACCTCTCACAAGCTAGCATCAGCAGCCTTATAAAGTTAGGCTACACATTCAGAAGCATTTACATGCCAAACAACTGCTGTGTTCATGGTTATGAAGCGTAGTTTGAGCATGGATGTAGAAGGCTTAAAATCAGCCTCCAGCGTGTATCTGATGCATACTGAGCTTACATGATCTCATTCTCAGGAGGCTGACACATCCAATTGTACACTCTACCTTAGCTCTTCTACCTCTTAGCCTATGCTCAAGCCTGATTAGCTCTAATATACAGCTTTTCATGTTCAGAGTATAGAGGCTAGTGGAAAGAAGATGCATGTAAGCTTAAAAGCTGAGCAATCAACTACATGGCTACATCCACTTCGCCTAAGGTAGGGCTTGTGGAGGTAGCCTTGATATCTTGATGATTGCTGCTTTCTAAGTCTTGCTGGAAGAAGAGAGGTGGGGTAGAGCTGCTAGCTGCTGAGAAAGCTTCTAGATAGATTTCAGCTCTGTTTCAGCTACCGTAGCCTGCTAGCCTTAAGAGTCTCTCCCACTCGTAGTCTACTCTCTTCTGTATCTCCTCTAGCAGGTCAGCGTTCTCAGGCTTGAAGAGGTGGCTGAACCTACCTTGTGGCCTCAGGTATTCTACTACAGGCTTCTTTAGCTTGGGGTTCATTGCTATGCTTCTGCTGTATCCTGTTAACGCATATTTCTCACCATCTATTATCTCATAGAGCGGGAAGAAGCATGTCTGGACAGCTAGCCTAGCCATCTCTATGCTCAGGTTTGTATTGAACCTCCAGCCTCTTGGGCACGGTGAGAGCACATGGAGGAATGCTGGGCCATCAGCTTCTAGGGCCTTTCTGGCTTTTATAACCAAGTCCCTCCACTGCCATGGTGTAGCTGTAGCTACATATGGCACGTCGTGTGCAGCTACGATCCTTGTTATAGGCTTCTTCCACTCTATTTTCCCTGGTATCTTGCGTCCTGCTGGGCTGGTTGTGGTCCATGCTGCCATCGGTGTCCCCCCAGATCTCTGGATCCCTGTATTCATGTATGCCTCATTATCATAGAGTACATAGAGTATTTTCTCTCTTCTCTCCAAAGCACCTGAGAGAGCCTGGATTCCAATGTCATATGTGCCACCATCTCCTGCGAATGCTATCACATGGTAGTCCTTATCTAGCCTCCCGTCTCTCAGGAGCTTGTCTCTTGCTCTAGCTATGCCAGCTGCTGTAGCAGCCGCGTTCTCAAATGCATTATGGATCCACGGGATCCTCCATGATGTATAAGGGTATATTGTAGTAGCTACCTCGAGGCATCCTGTCGCGTTGACTGCTACCACAGGCTTCCAAGCTGCTTTTAGTATCGCTCTGACTATGGTTCCCGCTGCACATCCTGCACATAGCCTATGCCCTGATGCTAGGAGCTCAGGCTTCTTAGCTAGCTCCTTAAGGGTAGGTTTCCACTCTCCACTCATTCTCTCACCCCAATGAACTCGACCTTAGCTTTAGGAGGCTTCTCTACTGCTGTCTTCTCTAGCTCTCTAATCACAGATCTTACTAAGTCTGGCGTCATGTCTCGGCCTCCAAGCCCGTAGATGTAGCCTAGGACAGCTGGCCTCTCATCTAGGTCATAGAGCAGAGATCTTATCTCATTATATACTGGTGCTCCAGGAGCACCATATGCTCCGCTCCTATCTAGTACTCCTACCACCTTTGCTTTGCTCAGCTCCTCTAGCAGCTGGTCTACTGGAAAAGGCCTAAATGACCTTATTCTCACTGCCCCTATCTTCAGCCCCCTGCTTCTCTCGTCGTCTACAACCTCCTTGACAGTCCCCATTGTTGAGCCTAAGCCTACTACAGCTATATCAGCGTCATCCATCTTGTAGACGTCCACCATCCCATCTCCATACTTTCTGCCGCTTATCTCATAGTACTCTTCATTAACCCTCTTTATTACATCCCTAGCAGCCTCCATGGCCTCCTCCTGCTGCCTCTTATGCTCGAAGTAGTAGTCGAAGAGGTCTAGTGGCCCAAATGTGAGCGGGTTATCTGGGTGAAGCATCATTGGCACAGTTTTTCCTGCTACATTTATGTCAGCTATCTTCCTTTTTCCTACGAACTTCGAGACGACTTCATCTGGTAGGACATTCACATCCTGTAGCGTGTGGCTTACTATGAATCCATCTAGGTTCACCATCACTGGGAGAAGGACTTTTTGGTCCTCTGCTATCTTAAACGCCTGGATTGTCGTGTCATAAGCCTCCTGTGCATCCTCAACGTAGAGCTGTATCCAGGATGAGTCTCTCTCAGCCATTGTATCACTGTGGTCACAGTGTATGCATATCGGCCCTGATAGTGCTCTGTTAACTATAGCCATCACAATTGGGAGCCTGAGGCTTGAGGCTATGTACACGACTTCATGCATCAATGCCAGCCCATTTGCTGCTGTAGCTGTGAATGCTCTGGCGCCAGCTGCAGCAGCGCCTATGCAGGCGCTCATGGCGCTATGCTCACTCTCTACTGGTATGTACTCGAGGTCTACTTCACCATCATTCACATACTCTGCTATCCTCTCAACTATTATGGTCTGAGGCGTTATCGGATATGCTGCCACCACATCTACATTACACTGCTTCACAGCATAGGCTACAGCCTCGTCTCCACTTAGCCCTACCACCTTCTGGCTCATTCACCTCACCTCCAGCTCCATCGTTATCGCTTTGGCTGGGCACTCGTGGCTGCATATGCCACAGCCCTTACAGTAGTCATAGTCCACCTTAGGCTTCTCTTCTCCATTCCAATGGATGGCTCCATCTGGGCAGTAGAACCAGCAGAAGCCGCAGTTTGTGCATTTCTCGTAGTCTATCTTTGGTGCATAGGTTTTCCATGTTCCTGTTTTATACTCTGTTGAGCTCATCCAACATATGCCGCCGATCGGAATCTCCCTCCACCTCCTCTTCATTCTCCCACCACCTCATCATATGCTCGCCTGACTACCGTAGCATTCTTCTCTCCCAGCTCTCCTGGGAATCTTTCCTTTACAACTGATATCACGGAGTCTATTTTCACGACTCCAGTTGCCTTGACGAGGGCGCCTATCATTGGAGTATTCGTCACCTCTCTCCCTAGAACCTCTAGAGCTATTCTGCTTGCATCTACAGTCCATACTTTCACCTCCTTGATGCCCAAGCTGCTCTTGACCTGAGAGGGTGTGTACTTCGTGTTAACTACAAGTGTCCCCTTTTCTACAAGCCCCTCAACAATGCTCCTATCTAGGAGGGTGGGGTCCAAGACCACGATGGCATCAGGCTTGTAGATGTTACAGTGCATCCTGATCTTTCTATCACTTATTCTAGTGAAAGCTTGGACTGGAGCTCCCATCCGCTCCGGCCCAAACTCTGGGAACGACTGAACGCTTTTTCCCTCACTTAAAGCTGCTAGAGCTAGGATCGTGCTTGCAGTCCAGCATCCCTGGCCCCCTCTACCATGCCACCTTATCTCAAAGGCCATCGAGCACCCCTCACAATATTCCAGTTGTTAAAATACTTTTTCAGCTCTACCATGAACACTAGCCTATGGTGCCTTTCTCAAGTCGATCAGGTAGGAGTAGACTACTGCATGCGTCTTGAATCCGAGTTTCCTGTAGAGTCTCTGCGCGGAAGCATTGTTCTCTCTGACATCTAGGGTTATGCACTTAAAGCTCACGGATAGCTCAGCTAGAAGCTGGGATAGCGCTGCCCTAGCATAGCCTCTCCCCCTGTATCTTGGGGATGTCAGCACATTGCCCACTACAGCTATAGAGTACTTGTCTGATGTGCAGTGTGTCCCTGCTGCAGACATGACTTCTCCTCCGACAGCTACCATGTAGTATACGCCCTCTCTAGCTTGACTTGGATCCCAGCCTTCAGCTCCATGGCTCCTATAGAATCTGTCTAGGAGAGGTATCTCCTCTTCTCCCACTCTCTTAGCTATGGTTGTTTTGGGTGCAGCTGGCTTCTCATCTAGCTTCATCCTGATAAGCCTATGGGCCTCAGCAGCCTCCAGGCTGATAGGCTCCATGCTGTGCACCCTGACCTGCGGGTACTGGAGCTCTCTTATAGCTCTCTTAGCCAGCTCTAGATCACCATAGCATGATGCAAGTGGCGTCTTGAGCTTACTGTATAGCATGATTGCTGCCTTCCTGCCTTTTTCTCTTGCTATCAGCCACATGCACCCTCTTAAGCCGCACAGCATGGGTGAGTAGGCTGCTTTATCTCTTAGGAGCTCTCTCTCAACTTCGCGTATTGCATTCACTATCTCACTAGCTCGAGCAGCTCTCTGCCACTGACTATTATACCACAGTAGCTGCACCTTACCTTCACCGGGCTGAGTCCTATTACTTCAAATGCTGGCTCGACGGGCTCTCTACTGAAGTTTGTGATGCATCTTGCATTTGGGCACTTTATTAGGTTCCTGAAGATGGTTGGAGGCCTTACCCTCCACTTTTCAACAACCCTATACTCCCTTATGATGTTTATTGTAGCCGTCTCTGCTATGAGTGCTATCTTATTGACCTCCTCTGGCTTGAGGAACCTGTTTTCTATCTTTACTATATCTTTTCTACCGAGCTTTTTACTTGGGACATGCATCGCTATACTGACTACCTCCTCCTCTTCTCCAGTTATCCCAAGTATACCCAGAACCACTAAGGCTCTTCCATCAGGTATGTGGTCTATTACTGTTCCATTTCTTATCTTCCTTATCCTGAGCTCCTGCTCCTCCAAGCTACCACCTTAGATCTAGTATCTCAGCTATCAGAGCTGCTCTGATGTAGAGGCCATTCTTAGCTTGCTTGAAGTACTTAGCATGCTTCGTGGCATCTATCTGTGGCGGTAGCTCTTCCGTTCTTGGCAGTGGATGTAGCACTATGAGCTCTGGTTTCGCCTTCTCTAGGTCGCTTAGCTTGAGCACGTAGGAGCCCTTCACCTTCTCATACTCATATGGGTCTGGGAACCTCTCTTTCTGAATTCTCGTGACATATAGGACATCTAGCTCCTCTATCACCTGAGATAGGTCTCTGACCTCCTCCCAATCAAGTCTTCCTTTAACCGTCTCGAGCACTTCAGGTCTCATCCTCAGCTCTGGTGGAGATATCAGATAGACCTTGTTCCCAGGGAATAGGCTCAGCCCATAGCATAGGCTGCTTGGTGTCCTGCCATATTTGAGGTCGCCCATCACCCCTATCTTAAGGTTGCTTACTCTACCTAGCTCTTTCCATATCGTGTAGAGGTCGAGTAGTGTCTGTGTCGGATGCTCTCTAGATCCATCTCCAGCATTTATGACTGGTACACTCGCTATCTCAGCTGCAAGCTTTGATGCACCCTCTCCTGGATGCCTGAGGACTATCAGGTCTACTAGATATGAGTCCACTATCCTTATGGTGTCTACTAGGGTTTCTCCTTTGACTATAGATGTCCTCTCAACCTCTCCGAAGTCTAGTATGCTTCCTCCAAGCTTCAGCATGGCTGACTGGAAGCTCAGCCTCGTTCTAGTAGATGGCTCCATAAACACTGTGGCCATGACCCTGCCCTCAGCTATACTCAGCTTACTTCCTCTGTTTAGCAGGCTCCTAAGCTTCTCTGCAGCCTGGAACACATGCTTTATGTCATCTGACGTAAGATCTAATATCGAGACTAAACTTCTACCTGAAAGTGGCAAGTACACCCTTATACCAGGGCTGTATTTAACAATAGCCTCATAGGGGTGTATGGTTTGCCTCTAGAAAGCTTCATCTCCAGGCTGGAGGAGGCTATATCTGAGAGAAGGAGTATCCTATGCCTCGGCTTGGATCCAGCTATGCCAGGTGAGCGTAGAAGACATGTTGCTCCAGAGAGCTATCTGAGGGAGAGGAGCCTTGAGGAAGCTAAGCTTCAGTTCTGCCTCGATATGATCAAAGAGCTTCACATGTACTTTGCTGCAGTCAAGGTTAATGAGCAGTATGTGAGGGGGCTATCAAGCAGCCAGCTTTCTTCCATAGCTAAGGAAGCTGAGCAACATGGGCTCATCTCAATATTTGACTGCAAGCTTGGCGACATAGGTGCGAGCGCTGAGATTGGTGTGCTAAATGTAGCTAGGCTTGGCTTTGATGCGCTTACAGCCAACCCTCTACCTGGCAACTTAAGAGACATCGTTGAATGTGCTCACCAGCATGGTATAGCTGTTTTTTCGCTTGTGCTCATGTCTAACCCTGAGGCTACTCGCTACATGAAGGAGGCCAAGCTAGGGGGTGAGCCTCTCTATATGGCTTTCGCCAGAGACGCCTTCTCTTCCGATGCAGATGGGTGTGTTGTCGGTGTAACAGGCCATGTTAAGCCAGAGGAGATCAGGGCTGTCAGAGAGGCCATTGGGCCAGATAGAGTCATACTATCTCCTGGGGTTGGAGCTCAGGGGGGTGATCTCAGGAAGGCTGTCAGGGACGCTGGGATGCCTCTGTTGGTAAATGTCGGGAGGGCTGTGCTATATGCTAGCAACCCAAGGGAGGCTGCTGAGGTGCTGTGGAAAGCTTCTCTAGGCTCCAGCTCACTGGACTGAGCTTCTCACCATCCCAGAGCAAAAGCCTCCCCAGAGGCCTGCTAACAAAGCTAGTCTCTCTCTCAAAGGCCAAGATGCCTCTCTTGAAAACCATCTCAACTCTCACACACACTTGCCTTCTGGCGAAGGGCGTGTACTTCGCTTTTGTATACAGCTTCTCTCCCTCTATCCTATACTCTCCTCTGCTCAGGACTACGATGTCAGCTTCCATACCCTCTGCTATCTCTCCTCTACTCCTTATCCCAAGGAGTCTAGCTGGCTTCATGCAAACCCACTCCACTACCCTTGCTGGACTTATTCCTCGTCTTATCGCCCAGTCTAAGATGAGGGTCAAGGTGAGCTCTACTCCAGGGAGCCCAGGAGGGCTCATTCTAAATGCCCTCTTCCTCTCAGCTTCATGTGGAGCATGGTCGCTGGCCACCACATCAACCAGCCCTTCTACAAGAGCCTTCTGAAGCCCCTTTACTTCAGCTATACTCCTCAGAGGAGGGTTCACCTTACACTCTGGTCCTGCATGCTCTAAGCTAAGGAGTAGATGATGTGGTGTAACCTCAGTTGAGACTGGGACTCCCCTCTCTCTGAGCTTTAAAGCTTCAGCTATGCTTCTAGCTGAAGTCAGGTGGCAGAAGTGTACTCTAGGTGTTTCTGTCAGCTGGGCTATAGCCTTCATAACAGTTCTTATAGCCTCCAGCTCTGCTTCAAGCGGCCTGAGCTGACAGTACTCCTCTGGGCTACTAGCTTCTCCTTCCCTCAGAAGCCACCTAGCTTCAGGGTGTATCATGAGTAGAGCACCATGCCTAGCGCAAGCTAAGGCAGCATCCCTTATCACATCGATAACCTCTCTCTCATCATCACCTAGCTCATGTAGGTACAGCTTTACAGCTGGCAAGCCTGATGCCAGCAGCCTCCTAAGCTCCTCTAGGTCTCCACCGTATCCTGCTGCAAGCGTGTAGTCTGTGTAGCACTTCCCCTTGGCCTCAGAAAGCTTCTCAACGAGGACGCTAACCCTGTCCAATGGGGGATCCGTGTTCGGCATATCCAGTACTGCAGACACCCCTCCTGTACATGCTGCTCTGCTCCCCGTCTCAACAGTCTCCTTAAAGCTCTGTCTTAGCCCTCTGAAGTGCACGTGGACATCTATGGAGCATGGCATGATGAGCATACCACCAGCTTCAACCCTTCTCTCCCCTCTAATGGACCTAGCTACTCTAGCGATCACGCCATTAGAGATCTTAACATCAGCTTCCACGACTCTACCTCTATAGGCGACATGCCCCCCCTTGATCACAAGCTCTCTCTCAATCAACTTCCACACCACTCTGCTAGAACTTCTCTCAGTAAATACGTTTACATTCCAATTGGAGTTGAAGCTGCTGTCTAAAAGCTTCAGCGGTGGTGTCCCTAGTTGGCTCTGTTCTCCTTCATAACAGCTTCAGATGGATGCCTGCATGGAGAGTCGCGTGTAGGCTTCACTCTAGCTGCAGCAGATGAAGCCTGTCACATAGAGCACAGCCTCTATGGCTACCTACCTGCCTAGATGGGTGGTGGCATGGATGCTTATGTGTTTGGGGCTAGAAGTGGAGGAGTAGGGAAAACTACCATAAGCTTCAACACACTAGTGGCTGCACAGCTCATAGCACCTCCTCCACCAGGGCTAGTAGACGTGTTTATCGAATGTGATTTTGGCAGGCAATCTGCAGTCTACATCTGGAATCCACACTTCATAGAGGAGAG
Source organism: Thermoproteota archaeon (assembly GCA_037917675.1). Lineage (GTDB taxonomy): Archaea > Korarchaeota > Korarchaeia > B14-G2 > B14-G2 > B14-G2. The sequence goes on along the minus strand of JAVCBW010000024.1, from coordinate 2,094 downwards.
AGAGGCTGACCCAGAAAGCTACCCTACTCTGAGAGAGTACTTGACTGGGGTAGCTGAGCCATGGGAGATTGCATACTCTACTTCCCATCCTGCCTACAAGAGTCTAGTCATGATCCCTGCAGCTCCACTGAGCTCAAGTGACAGAGAGATTCTTAAGAGCTACAGTGAGTACTCAGAGAAGATGCTTAATCTGCTCAGGTTCCTGGAGCCTAGGTGCAGGCTTCTGGTCATAGATGCACCAGGGGCAGGTGGGCTTTCAGGGCTAGCAGACTACCTCCTCCTGATGCCGCTAGGAAGCTTCATACCTGTAGCTCAACCTGATAAGCCTAGCATAGATGAGGCAAGTCAGCTAGTGGATATAGCTGCCCTAGCTGGTGGGACTGTTCCAGTTGCCGTCATAAACAAGTATAGGGGAGGCAAGTGGGCAGTCAGATATGCTAAAGCCTCGCTGGTAGCTGGCAGAACACAGATTCTAACAGTAAGAGATGACAGGAAGGCTAGAGAGGCATATGAGGCAGGTGTCCCAGTGGTCCTCTATGCACCAGGCTCTAAAGCCTCTAGGGACATAAAACTGCTAGCGCATGTTCTAACGGCGTCAGCTCCAGCCCAAGACATATGTCAAGCAGAGAGGAGAGCTAAGCTGCTATCTCGATTGATCAGCATCCTATCGAGGAGAAGGAGGCATCCACTCCAGCTGACAGACCTAGAGACCATGATAAAGGAGCTCGACAATCTCATCTCATCTGAGAGCAGGACACACATGTAGCAGGGTAAGGTAGCTCAATGCGTTTCATGAGGCCAGTAGCCTAGCTAACCAATAGCCATATTCCACTAGCAGTCAATGTTTAAAGCACCACCATAGAGAGCTCAGTGATCAAGTATGGAGTTCACATCGCCAAGCTGGCTTAAGATATACAGGGCATGCATAACGCTAGCTAGAAAGGTGAGAGAGAGCGGATATAGTCCAGAGCTGCTAGTTGGCATAGCGAGGGGAGGCTGGGTTCCAGCCAGGATCCTCTCAGACCTTCTGATGGTCAGGGAGGTAGCTAGCATGAGAGTTCTAGCATACAGAGCTGTAGGAGAGATCCAGAAGGCAGAGGTTCTACAACCTGTCTCAGCTGAAGTGAAGGGTCTCAAGGTGCTTCTAGTAGATGATGTAGCTGATACCGGAGAGAGCCTGAAGGAAGCTATGATACACCTCAAGTCTAGAGGGGCAGCAGAAGTCAGAGTAGCCACCATATACTATAAGCCATGGTCTATCATCAAGCCAGACTACTGGGTATATGAGACCAGGAGGTGGGTGATATTTCCATGGGAGATAAAGGAAGTGATTGAGGAGTTAAGTTCAAAGAGCTCAGAAGACCTGAGGAGGGCACTAGATGCTATAAGAAGGGAATCTGGGCTGAGTGAAGAGGACCTAAGAGAGCTATCAGGCATCAACCAGTCCGAGCTCGTGTAGTGCCTCCAGAAGCACACGAGCCTTAGCTGCAAAGCCACTAGATGACAGGCTCCCCCCACGAGAGGGCAGGCCTTATCTATGGTGATAGCTCCTAGCTCCAGGTCATAGACCACAGGGTAAGCTCTACACCATTCTGGTTCTCCGCCACGTTTATAACTTCCGTTACATTTGTAGCGGGAAACCTTCCCTCCTCAGGTTTCATTGGAGGGCTTTCGGGGGAGCTGGGCTCCCCACATCTATCTGCTGCTAGCTCTGCTCTCTCAGCTTACCATCCCTCACACCACCCATCCCACATCTCGAGCAGAGCTCACCTAACGCTAGCCAACGCTCCCCCTATAAAGCTTTTATCACAAAACCATCACATGTCACGTATGCAACACTAGCCGTTTCTGCCCGCTTCCATCTGCAAAAGTAGCTTTTGGAGAAACCTGCGCTATGGATTCTCTTCACGTCACTTGGGGGCAGTATCATCTCAGTCTCTATGCAGCACTTAATATAGCCCTCAATACATTCAACCATCTTAACAACCTTTATCAACCCTCAGGGATAAGCTTATTCAGGGTGGTTTTCTTGTCTGTTGAGGGTCTTTTGAGAGAGGTTGAGGAGTGGGAGTCTACTATAGTCAGAGAGTACTT
>JAVCBW010000046.1:0-37289 GCA_037917675.1 Thermoproteota archaeon | reverse complement strand
TAGTGGGCTAGCTGAGCCGCTCCTCGAGCACAAGTTCACAACATACTGGTATTAGCCACGCCTCCAGCTTAAGCTCACCCATAAGCTCCTTGACAAGCCTCTAGCCTAATACCGCGAGCACTGCCTAGCGAAACTGCTAGATATTTGGTGAGTAATAATGGGTATTAGTGGGTAAACGGCCATATACGATGAAGGAAGCATAGAATCTGCTTGAAGTCCATGTTAGAACAATTCAGAAGTGGGACAGGGAAGGGAAGATAAAGTGTGTTAGAACTATTGGCGGTAAGCGTAGAGTCCCAGAGTCAGAGATAAAAGAGGATTCTAGGGATTCATGAGGAGAGGAAGATAGCTGGATATGCGAGAGTTTCTTCACACACCAGAAAGATGATTCGGAGAGGCAGATTGAGCTTATAAAAGCTTATGTCAAGGAGAATTTCTCTGAAGGGATATTGAAATTCTGAAGGATGTAGGTTCAGGGCTGAAAGAAGATAGGAGGAGCTTTCAAAAGCTTTTGAAGATGGTAATGAACAGAGAGGTTTCAGAAGTGGTAATAGCGTATCCAGATAGGTTAACGAGGTTTGGATTCAAAATTTTAGAGAAGTCCTTCGAGAGCTACGGAACGGAGATCGTGGTAATCAACAAGAAGGGGAAATCTCTGCAGGAGGAATTAGTAGAGGATTTAATCACAATAATCTCTCATTTTGTGGTAAGTTATATGGAATGAGATCAAACAAGTATAAGAAGGTGGTCGAAGGTGCAAGAAGCTCATTAGTGATCCTTAGCTACAAGATCAAGCACAGCTATGATGTCAGTGAATTTCTGAAAGATTACAGGTATCTTCTACAAAGGGTGATAGAGAGTATCTGGGATAATGTCAAGTGGGTTGAGAGGAAGCAGAGAGATTACTATGTGATTAAGCAGGGAAGGAGGAAGATAAAGAAGTATTATTACGCTAAGCGTTTAATTCCGACGATTCCGAAGTCTAAGGAGTTTAATAGGGGCCTGAGGGATGCATTGCTTGAAAACTGGGGATATGCGTCACACTACGTGGACTCAGCCATTGAGACAGCTTATTCTATCCTGAATTCATGGAGGAAGAACTATCTTAGGGGCAGAAGGAGGAGGGACAAGCCCGTAGTTAAGAGAGAGTTTGTAAGGGTTAAGGGAGCTCTCTACGTCTATAGAAATGGAAAGATCAGAATAACAATTAAACCCAGAGAACTCTACTTGAAATTTGACCTGTCAGGAGCCTGGTTTAAAAGAAGAGTTAGAGAGTATGATCTAGGGGAACTAGTTTTAAAGGAGGACAGGCTGATAATCACATTCAGAAAGCTGGTAAAGGATAAGGTTAGGGTTGAGCGCATCGGCTGGGACTTGAATAAGTGCTCCATGGACGGTTATTCCCCCAGGTACAGCTGGATGAGAATAGACTTAGGGAAACTCTACCACATCCACAGGGTTCATGAAATCAGGAGAAAGAAGGCACAAAGTATAGCATCCAAGAAGCACTCAGTTAAGCTCAAAGCTTCAAGACATGGTAAAAGGGAAGGTAATAGGGCTAGGGATTATGTCCACAAGCTGACCACATGGCTAGCTGAAGCGTTTCCAAACGCCCTACATGGTTTTGAGGATCTGGATAAACGAGGGATGCATAAAAATCGAAGAAGCATGATAGAGATGTTGCTAAGCAGAACTGGAAGATGATAACTCAGTATATGGGCTATAAAGCTAGAGTAAAGCTTGTAAATCCATATAAGACTTCAACCACCTGCCCATGTGTGGAGGAGAAATGATGAAGCTCCGAAGGAGGTGGGTGGTTAAGTGTCCAAATTGTGGTTTGACATTGGATAGACAGCTTTGTGGGGCAATAAACGTGTACCTTAGGGTGTGCGGGTTTCCCCAGAGTCCAAGCACCTTCTTCCGCTTGGCTTCGAGGCTCTGATAAGGTTGATGAAAAGGCGGAGAGGTGCGTTGATGGAGGCTCTAGGAGAGGTTACCGCGAAAGGGGGTAAGGGCGATGACATACTCCCAATGAACCCAGAGGGAGCTGAGCTTGATGGACTCCAAGGCATACCTGGGCTCACAAACGCTCACGTACGCTGAACCCCTCTCAGCCACGTCAGCTCACCTCCTATCTAGGTAAGCTATTTAAGACGCCTGGTAGAGGCATTAGCCTGATAGCCTCTGCTGCTGATAGCATGCTCATCTTAAGCTTCAGCTCTCTGAAGGGTGGGGTAGGTAAGACCACGCTAGCTGTACATACTGCTCTAGCTCTGAGAGAGCAGCTTGACAGAGAGCTTGTATACATCCTTGATGCATCAGGTGGGCCAGGCTGCTCTACCACATACTTGATGAGAGAGGAGCACATGGAGCTATTTAGGGGAGGTGAAGCTAGAACCCTGATAGATGTGGTCTCAGGAGACTTACCTGCTGAGGAATGCGGCCAGTGTGTCTACCAGACGAGGTTCCCTGGACTAGCTATAGTCCCACTGCAGAACCCAGTGAGGACACTGAGCAAGAGGCAGATGGCAGCTAAGATGAAGCTGAGCACCCTAGCTGATGTCGGGAGGAAGCTTGTTGAGGAGCTCTGGGAGAGGGTGAGCTACCTGATAATAGACCCACCAGCATACTCTCTACATGAGAACTTGGTTTTCATGGCTATGACCCACATTATACTCCCTGTTGTCAGTGAGGAGTGGCCTATGGAGTCGATGGATGCAGCTGCCCACATAGCTGAGTATGCTAGCATAATAAGGAGGGGTGGGGAAACCCCCTCTGTGCCTGGGTTCATCTATAACAGGTATAGGAGCCTTAAGAGCCCGCTTGGCAAGCTCTATGCTGACCTAGCTGCTGAAAAGCTGGACATGAAGTGTGTGGCTAGGGTGCCAGAGGACCCAGTCCTCACCTACATGTGGAGGAGAGGGAGAACTCTCTTCGACTACAAGTTTAATACTCCAGCTAAGAGGGCTTTTAGAGCTCTTGCAAAGTGGGTTTTGAGAGTGAAGCCTAGTGAGGATAGAGGAAGAGTATGATGTTGTAGTCATAGGTGGGGGAGCTACTGGCGTAGCAGTCGCAAGAGACTGTGCTATGAGAGGGCTTAAGACGCTCCTGCTAGAGAAAGAGGACTTCGCCTATGGGACGACAGGGAGGTGTAGTGGGCTTCTGCATGGTGGCCCACGCTACCTTATGAGCGAGCCTGAGATAGTTGAGGCAAGCTGTAGGGAGAGTGGGGTAGTCCAGAGGATAGCTAGCTCAATTGTCTTTAGAGTACCATTCCTCCTCTTAGTCTTCAAGGGAGATAGGTATGGGCTAGACTTGCTTGACGCATACTTCAGGGAGTATGACAGGTATAGTAGAGCTAGAGGAGGAGAGCCTCACACAGTCTTGAGTAGAGGTGAGGTTCTGGAAGCTAACCCTCTTGTGTCACGTGAGGTAGAGGGGGCTATAGGCTTCGATGAGTTTGGTGTAGACGTCTTTAGGCTCACTCTGCTGACTGCTCTATCAGCTGAGAAGCATGGCGCCAGCTTGATGACACACTGTGAGGTAGTAGAGATAGGAGATGGCAGAGTCAAGTTCTATGACAAGCTTAGGAGGGAGATCTTTGAGGTGAGGTGTGAGCTGGCTGTGAACGCAGCTGGCCCATGGGCTCCTCAGGTAGCTGAGCTAGCTGGAGCTAGAGTTGAGCTTAGGCTTACAAGAGGAACCCACCTGATATATCCTAGGCAGCTCTTCACAACTGCTATCGCGACGTCAGCTATAGATGGGCGTGAGGTCATGCTGATCCCACATCAGAGCTCAATGCTCCTCGGCACCACAGATGAAGACCACTATGCTAGCCCAGATGAAGCCTACCCGACGAGTGACGAGGTCATGTATCTTCTTCAGGCAGCTTATAGAGCTATACCAGCGCTAAGGGAGGTTAAGCCTATCAGAGCTATGGCTGGAGTCAGGCCTCTGCTACCAGAGTGGGGTAGGAGGGAGGAGGATGTGACTAGGAGCTTTAGGATCATAGACCATGAGGAGCTTGGAGAAGCTAACCTGATTTCAGTGGTAGGCGGGAAGATGGTCTTACATAGGCTCATGGCTGAGGAGGCTACAGACCTCATATGTAGGAAGCTTGGTGTCAGAGAGAAGTGTAGGACTCACATTGAGCCAGTTGACAGAGGTGTGTCATGGAAGGCTGAGCCAGAGCCTAGGTCAGAGAGCTACTGCTGTGAGTGTGAGAGGATCTTGGCGTCTGGTGTTAGGGAGGCAGCCAGAGAGCATGCTAGGACGCTCGTCGACGTCAGGAGGAGGACTAGGATAGGTATGGGGATGTGTCAAGGTGTATCATGCAGCTATAGAGCTGCTCTAGCACTAGCAGGTGAGCTCAAGCTGAGGCCCAAGGAGGCCCTCAGGCAGCTTAGGGAGCTCCTTGAGGAGAGGTGGCGTGGGAGGAAGCCTATAGCAGAGCTTTCAGGCCATGAGCTCACTGAGCTAGCTCATGGCGTATACTCTTGTCTAGCTGCCTTAGAGGTGTATGCTTGAAGAGAATCGAGGTTGATGTAGCTGTCTTTGGTGGTGGGGCAGCAGGATGTGCTGCTGCAGCTGTAGCTGCAGCTAGAGGGAGAAGCATCCTGCAGGTTTATAGGTCATTTGGGGCAACAGCACTATCATCTGGCATGGTAGACTTGCTTGGAAGATGTGTTTGGGAGAGGGGGTTTATAGCTGAGCCTATGAGGGAGGTAGCTTACCTAGCTGAGAGGAGCCCTAGACACCCCTATGCTCTAGTTGGTGAGGTAGCTGTCAGGAGAGGGCTTGAGACAGCTCTTGAAGCCCTCAGCCCTCTAGGCTATGAGGGGAGCTTAGAGGAGAACACGCTGCTTCCAAACATGGTGGGGACCTTTAAGCCGACAGCTCTATACCCTAGGTCGTTCAGCTTAGGTAGCTTAGACAAGCTTGCTGATCTCGAGGCTGTAGTCGTCGGCTTCAGGTGCCTAAGCTGGCTTAGCCCAGAGGCTCTAGCTAAGCTGCTGTCATACTCTGCCTCAAAGCTTGGAGCTGAAGTCAGCTTGAGCTGGGCTACCATAGACTTCGGTTCTGGAGGGGTAGCTGAGCTAGCTTGGCAGGCTGAAGAGGACCCCCTTGAGCTAGCCTCAAAGCTAGCTGAGCTAGGATATGAGGCTATCGGGATCCCACCTGTACTCGGTGTCAGAAGACATAGAGATGTAGCTGACACCCTAGCTGAGATGGGAGTCAGGTTCTTTGAGATAGCCTCACCACCACCCTCTCCACCTGGCCTCAGGCTTCAGCTACAGCTCCTGAACTGGGCTAGTGAGCTCGGTGTCCAGCAGGCTAGAGGTGAGCTCACCAGAATAGAGGCTGACAGCAAGGTTAGGAGGTGCCTAGTGAAGGTGGGAGGTGAGCTCACTGAAGTCGAGGCTGAGAGCTATGTCCTAGCATGCGGGAGATTCATTGGAGGTGGAGCATGGCTAGAGCATTTCGATAAGGTGTCTGAGCTCAGGTATGCCTCTGACATGTTCCCTTCACTAGGCCACATAGCACTCTACTATGGTGTTGAGGTTGATGAGAGACTCCACCCTAAGGTTAGGGGGGCTGCTGTTGAAAACGCTTATGTAGCTGGGAGCATGATTGGAGGCTACAGCTACTCAAGTGAGCTATCTGGGCTCGGTGTAGCCTTCTCCACAGGGTGGGCTGCTGGGCAGCTGGCTTCAGGTGGGAGTGTTGAGAGCTAGCTTAGCAGCTAAGCTCCTAGTGAACCTCATCCTATGCAGGCTTCATAGGAGGAGGCTGAGGAGCTTCCTCAAGAGCTATAGTGGAAGAGGATATGTTCCTGTAGCAGAGGAGCTAGCCAGCTTGGGTGTGGAGGCATCCGGGTGCATTGGATGTGGGCTCTGCAGCCTCCTATGCCCTCTTGTGAGAGCTGGCAGCTCAGCTGGCCCTAAAGCCATCCTGTCAGCTTCAAGAGAGCTATCTAAGGCAGGTGAGCTAGCTGATGTAGCTTACAGATGCACGTCATGTGGTATATGTGAGAGCGTGTGCCCACTGTCCATACCAGCATATAGAGCTGCCTTGCTCCTCAGGTCTTCTGCTGTCAGGCTTGATAGAGCGCCAGCTAGGGTAGCTGAGCTAGCTGATAGAGCTCTAGCTGAGGGTAGAGCTGTAGGCTCGAGAGAGGCTTAGGAGGCTACAGAGCTAGCTGCTTAAATGAGCATATGCCTTACAGATAGCAGCTTCCAAGCTAGCTGTGCTGCGTTAGCTACTGAGTAGCTGCCAAGTGTCGAAAGTTAATAAAGGCTGTGCAGAGGGTCCCCTCGGGGTTGGGATGTCAACCATAGCAGTAAAAGTTGGTGATATAGCTAAGAGGAAGATGGTGTCTATTGAGGTAGATAGGCCTGTGATTGAAGCTGCTAAGCTCATGGCTGAGCATGACATAGGCTCTATTGTGGTCACTAGGGAGGGTAAGCCTATTGGGATCATAACTGAGAGAGATGTGGTAAGCAGGTGTATTGCTAAAGGTAAGGACCCAAATACCACTCAAGTGGGAGCTGTCATGAGCTGCCCTCTGATAACAGTTGATGCTAATGCGAGCCTCTTTGTAGCAACCAGGAAGATGGTTGAAAACAACATAAGGAGGCTGCTAGTGACAGAGAATGGCGAGATAGTAGGGATATTCACGCAGAAGGATGTTCTCAGCAAGATCATGGAGACCTTCCTGGCACTAGCCTCAATACCCTAACAGCAGGCTGAGAGGGGCCTCCTCAAAGCAGACACCAAGCCTCCCACCCAATTTATTAGCTACTAGGTCAGCTAGGCTCCACAGGTCTACCCTGTACCCTAGCTCCTCTGAAAGTGATGTAACCTGGCTTGAGCTAAGCCCACATGGGTTTATGTACCTAAAGTACTCTAAGTCTACTGAGACGTTTAAAGCGAAGCCATGCATAGTCACTCCACCATGTATGCTAAGCCCTATTGCAGCTAGCTTCCTCCCTCTAGCCCAGACTCCAGGCTTCTCCATCGACACCTCAGCTTCGACACCAAGCTCTCTACACGCGTCAGCTAGAGCCTCTAGGGTAAGCTGGACAAGCCTCTTGACGCTCAGATTAAGCTTCCTCAGCTTGAAGATCATGTAGCCGACGAGCTGCCCTGGCCCATGGAATGTGACTCTACCACCTCTATCTACAGTGTAGACTTCAGCTCCAGTCTCAGCCTTAAGCATATCAACCTGGATCTTAAAGTCACCTTGCCCTCCTGCCTTGCCTATAGTGTATACTGGAGGATGCTCTAGGAGAAGTAGGGTGTCAGGGATCCTATCCTCTATCCTAGCTTCTCTGAGCCTAGATTGTATCTCTAATGCCCTCCTGTAATCTATCCTACCGAGCTTGACTAGAGCAGCAATCATGCTAGCCCTTTAACAGCACTATCAAAGCCACTATCAGGAAAGCTATGCCAGCTAGAGCTCTGCCATCTAGGACTGCCCTACCTATAGCTAGCGTCCTTTCGCCTACAATGAGGTATAGGATGCCTGCTACTATAGCAGCTGAGATGGCAGCGACCAGAGCTCTAAAGACAGCCTTTACCATAGCAACAAGCAGGAGCACAACCCCTACTATCAAGAGCAGAGTAAGCAGGCTCACAGCACTCACCTAAGTAGGCTCATGCACCTAGGCTTATTAGCTATACTCTTATCCTAGACCTCAGGCTAGGGCAGGCTATAGGCCTCTCACATGCCCTAACAGGATGTACTGTGCTAGGTGCTGAGGCGTTTAGAGCCTGCTTTTTCCGGCAGCATCTGACTGTTGAGAAAGGCATTCAGAGGCTTCTATGCGCCAGCAGCTTCGCCTGCTACATGTGGCAGCTCGTCTTCAGGTGCCTCTCTTGGTGCCTAGCTGCCTCCTAGGCTTTCTGGATTTGAGGCTATGTGCTCTAGCTCAGCTCCACTCTTAGCTAAGCCTAGCTCCGTAGCGATGCCTGCTGTCAGCTCCACTGGAGTCACGTCGAGCTCCCATCCGACCTCTCTAGGAGAGCCTCTAAGCAGCTTTGATGTATCTGCTATGACATAGAGATTGAGGCCAGCTGCCCTCAGGCCAGCTGCAAGAGCATAAGTGCCAGCCTTGTTGACTACTTGGCCGCTGGTGTAGACTGCATCAGCGCCTACAATCCCTGTGCACTTCAGCTCTGCTGCAAGCCAAGGCAGCTTTGAGTCAGGTACAAGCTTGGCTTCAGCACCTAAGCTTCTGACTCTCCTATATACTTCAGCACCTTCTCCACCTGGCTGAGACTCACCTATTAGCACTAGGCTACACTGGCCTCTCCTCCATGCTTCAGCTATAAACTCGAGGATAGTAGAGGAGCAGCTTAAGGTGGCTATGGGGCCTCTCTTGAAGTGCTTGAGCATCACAGCTACGCTCTTTTCCCTAGCCTCCCTGAGCCTCCTAGCGTACTCGATGAGCTTAGGCTTGAGAGGAGGAGCCATCTCCCTAAGTTTAGCTAGCAGGTTCCTCAGTGGAGCCATGTCGGGGTGTGCTCTAGCTGCTAGCTCAGCTAGCTGGATGAGCCTCTCTCTACCTAAGGGCTCGCTTTCAGCTAGAGCCTCAGCTAGCCTATAGGCTAGCTGAGACGCACCAGACTCCCTGTCCTCTATTACCTCAGCTACTCTGCGTGGAAGCAACCTAGCCCCTCACAGGAGCCTCAGCTACCACAGTGTAGCTGCTCCACTCTCCTGTAGTAGGGTCTTCTCTAGACCTCTCTACAATAACCCTATGAGGCCTGCCATCCCTCATCTTCACTGTAAGGAGGTACTTTACATCAGGTCTATCCTGGAGCCCTATGATGAGGACTCCTCCAATAAGCTTCGCATCAACCCTCAATCAGGCACCTGCCTCCACCTAGGAGGCATGCTTAAATTGCTTTGCTAGGACACTAGGGCAGGTGGTATGCTGCCTACGCTAGATGAGGTCAGGAGGGGGCTTGACAGCTACCTAGCTGAGCTTGAGGAGGAGTACTACCTTAACTGGGCTGGATTGAAGGAGGATCTAGCTACCACGCCTATAGTCAGCAAGTACAGGTGGCTGCTTACAAGTAGGGTAGCTGAAGCTGCTAGGAGGCTTGGTGGGAGGAGAGGGAAGCTACTAGAGAGGTTTGCTGTCTCAGGGATGCTCGATGAGGCTGTGAAAGAGCTCACTGACAGCTTTGAGACCAGGCTTACAGCGAAGACTGTCTATGTAGCTGGAGAGCAGCTTCCATTCAGGCTAGCTCAGGTGAAGGTCAGCAACGAGCCTAGGAGGGACATGAGAGCTGAGCTCTATAGGAGCATCCTAGATGCCATAGAGGAGGTGAACCCGATTCTAGAAGAGAGGACACTCATACTCCACAGGAAGGCTAGGGAGCTAGGGTTTAGGAGCTATGCTGAGCTAAGCTTGAGCTTCAAGAGCTTCAGGATAGAGGAGCTCAGAGAGGCTGCAAGCTTGCTCTGTAGTGAGACAGAAGCCCTCTACTCTAGTGAGATGGAGAAGAGGCTTGAGGAGAAGGCTGGAGTAGGCTTGAGGGAAGCTGAGAGGCATGACATAGCATACCTCTTCAGAGCTACTGAGTTCGACAGGTATTTTCCAGCTGAGGAGATGGTAGGCAAGCTCTTGAAGACCATAAGATACATGGGGCTTGACCTCAGAGATGTCAAGCTCGACGTTGAGGCTAGGCCTAGGAAGTCTCCTAGGGCATTCTGTGCTCCAGTCAGGGTCCCATGGGATGTCAGGCTTGTCGTGATGCCTAAGGGCGGGTTCGATGACTACATGGCCTTGTTCCATGAAGCTGGGCATGCTCTGCACGCTGCCTACACAAGCCCTGAGCTTCCAGCTGAGCTTAGGAGGCTTTGGGAGGGTGCTATAGCTGAGACCTACGCTTTCCTTATGGAGTACCTGCTCACATCTGAGAGCTGGCTCAGTGAGCACACTGAGCTTAGAGGAGGTGAGCTCAGGATGTTCCTCAGGCTCCAGGGCCTCTACAAGCTCTACTACCTCAGGAGGTATGCTGGGAAGGTTGAGTATGAGCTTAAGCTCCACTCTGATGGGCTAGCTGACGCCAGAGACACGTATGTGCAGGAGCTTCAGAGCAAGCTTGTCTTCAAGCAGCCACACCAGTACTACCTCTATGATGTCGATGACATGATGTACTCTGCAGACTACCTTACAGCTTGGCTGCTTGAGGCTCAGCTCAGAAGCCACCTGGAAAGCGAGCTGGGGGAGAGATGGTATATGAGAGAGGAGGCAGGCAGGCTCCTCAGAGGCCTCTGGTCTCAGGGAGGGAAGCCTAGTGTAAGAGATCTCCTATCTGAGGCAGGCTATAGCAGGCTTGATGCTAGGCCTCTCATAGAGGACGTCAAGAAGATGATGGAATAAAAATGGGAGTGTGGCTAGCTGCTAGCCACTCCAGTGCTCTACTCCCTCTATGCTATCACCTAGGTCAACTACTCCATTCCCGTTTGTATCCTCCCATCTGATTATGACTGCTCTGCCATCTAAAACCCCTGGGTACATGTCGTAGTGCTGGAGGACTTGAGATGCTGCAGCAGTCCCGTTTGCAGTCAGCCCCCATGCTAGGAGATGCCACCTCCCCTGATGGTAGTGTAGTGCTATGAGCGCATAGTCGTATCCGCTACCATAGCTGTAGTCTTCTCCTGTCAGGTCAGAGTGTAGGCATGGTACTCCGTCGATGAGTATGGCGTAGAAGGGGCAGCCACCAAACTTCTCAAACTTCCAAGCAAACATGTTGACTCCAGGGCCTCCAGCATAGATCACATTTGCTACAGGGACACTACTCCAGTCTATAGCTACATCGCTTCCAGTCCACTCTGCGTACCATGTGTCTAAGCCCCAGCTTGCAGCTCCAGAGGAGGCCTCGACACCAAGCCTGCTAGCTATAGCTATCGCACCACCCACATCCATGGTCCAAGCTCCGAGGCCATAGAATCCATGAGGAGCGCTATCTCCGATTATGAACGTGACATTGAGCACACCAGCTGAGACAAAAGGCTCAGGGTAGCCTGACAGGTCTCCTCCAGGAGCAGCTTGGCTGAAGTAGTAGACTCTGGTACCTGAGGCTGCAGCTACACAAGAGCCGTCAGCTGATATAGCCACACAATTGACCCTGCTTCCAGTATTATAGCTCCACACCAGCCCACTATCTCTTGAAAACATGTAGACAAATCCATCTTCGCTCCCAGCTGCTATCCAGGCACCATCACCTGATATGCTTACTGAGAGGACATCTCCAGATGTGCTCCAGGCTGCAAGCTGGCTGCCTGTTTTCGTGTAGAGGTAGACTCCAGATGGGGCTCCAACAGCTATGAAGAGGGCTTGAGCAGACACTGAAACAGATGACGCACCAATGAGCCAAGTGCTCCATACCAGGCCACTTGAGTCAAAGAAGAACATCTTGTCTGCTGCAGCAGCTAGGAACCTTCCTCCAGGGTCTAGCTCGACGTCATAGACTTCCCAGCCAGCATCATATGGTGGCCACTTAGAGCTGCCATCTGGGCTGTACATGTAGATGTGTGTGTCAAGGATGTCTCCTCCAGCAGCTACTGCAACCCCATTAGCTGAGACATCTACTGCCTGGAAGTCTCCTCTAACAGAGCTTGCTGACCCTATTTCAGCTCCAGCTCTGTTGTAGATGTGGAGCCTAGTCGACTCCACCACAGCTGAGACAAGGCCTTCTGCTGAAGTTGAGACCTCAGCTGCAGCATATGGAGCATAGCTCTTCTCCCACATCTTGACAGCTGTAGTAGTGTAGAGTGCTACCTTCTCGCCGTCAGCGAATATAAGGTAGGTGCCATCTGGTGAGAGGTCTAGGCCTTTCCTAGCTATAGTCGGATTTGCAGGGGTATACCAGGTCTGGGTTCCAAGCGAGCTTAGCAGACCCACCTTGCTTTGGGACGCATATGCTACTATGCTGCCGTTATTGGAGATGTCGACCACATAGACCTCCTCTCCTACATCATAGGTCCATAGCAGTGGAGCCTGGGCTCCAGTAGACTTCAGAGGCGCGGTAGCTGCTGGCAGAAGCATTAAGATAGCTAGCAGAGCTAGCTGTAACCTCAAGTAGCTCACCTAGGAGGCATGTTCTAGTAGAGTACTTAAGGCTTACTAACACTCTGTCTAGCTGAGCTCACGTGGCACTGGCATCTAAGGCATCTTAATGTAGCTCTCTGATGATGTAGCTGAGAGCTTGCAGCCTGACGCCAAGCTTGCTCCACATATTCTCTAAGCTTTCTGCAGACACGTAGGTTCTAGCAGGGCTTAGCTGAAGACTTATTTCACAGCAGCTTATGGGCAAGCTATAGGTGGAAGCTTGCATAGGAGGAGGCTTAAGGGGCCTGGTGTAGTTTACTCTATCAGAATAGAGGAGGAGGTTGCTGATGTCCTTAAGGAGATGGCTGAGGAGGGGGTGGACGTACCTGAAGCTGTGAGAGACTGCCTCAGGAAGCTTGTCAGGAGGTATAGGCTTATGAAGGCTATGAGGGATATGGATGATAGCAGAGCTAAGACAGCTATGTACCAGAGTGAGGTGCATGAGTAGAGGCGTCTCATATCTATCTAGCTCAGGCTTGCCTCCCTGTATGGCATGTAGCTGCTATGCTGGCTCTATTAGAGCCTTGATATCGTAGAGTATGAGCTAGCATTGACTGGTGCTTTGGTTCATGTGGGAGCGTGAGGCTGTAGGTAGGCTCCTCAGGTGGTGGAGGAGTAATAGGAGGGTGTTTCCGTGGCGTAGTGTGAGAAGCCCTTGGCTTATCCTGCTAGCTGGGGTTCTGCTGAGGAAGACTGGGGCTAAGGCTGTATCTCAGCTTTACCCTAGGCTAGCTGCGAAGTACAGAGGCCCTTGGGATGTGCTTAGAGCTGGAGCTGAGGAGCTTGAGAGAGACTTGAGGCCTCTTGGCATGTATAGGAGGAGAGCTAGAGAGCTTGTCAAGCTGGCGGAGGTGCTCTGTAGGGTGTATGGTGGAGGAGTTCCGAGGTCTAGGAGCAAGCTGGTGGAGCTCCCTGGTGTAGGAGACTACATTGCAAGTGTAGTCTTGTGCTACGCATATGGTGAGAGGACGCCTACGATAGACACCAACACGAGGAGGCTCGTCTCTAGGCTAGCTGGAGTAGATGAGCTCCAGGTAAGAGAGGTTTATGAGAGGCTGCTGAGGGAGGCAGGCTGCCCTAGGGAGCTTAACCTCGCTATGCTAGACTTCGCTGCCTTGGTATGTAGAGCTAGAGACCCTAGGTGTAGGAGCTGCCCTCTAGCTGACCTATGCTCCACTAGGCTTCTGTGAGGGTCACGTGGAGCTCCAGCTCTATAGCCCCTCTATAGACCTTGATGCTCACAGCCTCTCCGACTCTCCTCTCCTCTATAGCCTTCTGGAGGTCTCTGGTTGACCTTATCTCCACTCCACCCAGCTCTACTATGACATCACCTGGCCTCATACCGCTATAGTATGCTGGGCTTCCTGAGAGGACTTCAACTACAAGCGCCCCTGACTTCGGGTGTAGGCCATAGAGCTCAGCTATCTTTGGTGTGACTGTTATGGTATATACT
The DNA here is from genome assembly GCA_037917675.1 of Thermoproteota archaeon. GTDB lineage: Archaea > Korarchaeota > Korarchaeia > B14-G2 > B14-G2 > B14-G2. The sequence goes on along the minus strand of JAVCBW010000046.1, from coordinate 23,708 downwards.
CCGAGCCAAGGCCTCATCACACGGCCATACCTGATGAAGTCCTCTATAGCCTTCTTAGCTCTGTTAGCTGGTATGGCGAAGCCTATGCCTTGGGCGTATGGTATCACAGCTGTACTTACTCCAACAACTTCCCCACTGAGATTTACTAGTGGCCCTCCGCTGTTTCCTGGGTTTATGGCTGCGTCAGTCTGGATCATCCCTTCGAACATGCCTCTTTCAGACTTTATTGTCCTGTTCAGCGCGCTTATAACACCCATAGTGACCGTAGGCTCTCCAGCTAGCCCAAGTGGGCTTCCTATAGCTAAGACTATCTGCCCAACCTTCAGCTTATCTGAGTCACCCAGCTTAGCTGGCTTCAAGCCTGACGCATCTATCTTCAGTAGAGCTAGGTCATACTTGAAGTCTGCTCCGATAAGCCTGCTCCTAAAGACCTCTCCCGTGGTGAGAGCTACCTCAACCGCTCTAGCATGCCCTATCACGTGTGTATTTGTCAGTATGTAGCCGTCTTCCCCCACTACTATGCCTGAAGCTATCCCCCTGACTGGTATGGGAGTCTAGTAGTAGCTTGAGACAACTCTGACGCTTCCAACTGCCACTACGCTCGGCTTAACTTCTTCTACAACTCTCACTATAGCCTCATCTAGCAGGGCTACCATGGGAGCCACATACTAAGCTTCTATTAAATAAGTGTAGCTTTAAGAGGAGTAGGGCAGGCTTCAGGTGTCTGCTTGGCTATAAGCTGCCATAGGAGAGTAGGGGTCAGCTGAGGGCCCTTAAGACGCCTCTGACCTCAGCTAGCCTCCTGGCGAGCTCGCTCAGCTCCCTTCTCAGCCTCCTTCTGAGCCTAGCTGAAGCTATCCTCGCAAGTAGGCTCTGAGCTTCCTCCTCAGCTTGCTTGAGCTTAAGCTCCCTATCTTTCATCGCTGCCTCTATAGCCAGCTCTATCAGCTGAGCTTCCCTCCTGTATGGCTCTATCCTACTCTCAAGCTTTTTAAGCTGGCTCTCATACTCCATCTTAAGCAGGCCATAGACTTGGGGCTTCATGTCATCCCTTGAGGACTCTAGGAGCTCAAGGAGCCTCCTGACCTTAGCTCTGCTAGCTACCAGCTTAGATATCTCCCTAGACCTGAACTTATCGAGTGGAGCCCAGGCTAAGTCTAGAGTCACATGAGGCTCTCTGGCTGTGGGCTCCTTAGCTTCAGGCTGCTCAGCCTCCTGAGGCTCTTCTAGCGGCTCAGCTGATATGTACCTGACTACCTCAGCTAAGCTTGGTGGTGGCCTAGGCTTAGGCTGTGGTGTCTCTCCTAGGTGGACTGTCTTCACTGGGCCTATCTTGACAAAGCCTGGTGACTCTGTGAAGGGGCCCTCTACATATGCTACTCCCCTGTCTAGGTGCTTTATCCTAGAGGCTATGCTGCTGCTTAGCCCCATGAACTTCGATACAACCTTTATGTCAGCTGTGTACTCTATTCTGAGGATTATCTTGTTTTCAGCCTGGCTGAGAAGGGTCTTTGATATCAGCTGTGGACGCTGTGTTGTAAAGAGGAGCCCTATTCCTCTCTTCCTGCCTCTTATAGCTAGGGTATTGAGCCATGTGAGGGTCATGGCAGACTGCTTTCCGAGAACACTTCTAGCACCCCTCTCTGGAGCTAGCTCTCTAGCCTCATCTACTGCTATCAGGTAGCCTTGGCCCCCCTCCTTCAGCATGCTTTCAGCTAGAGTAGAGAAGGCCTGGGCAGCATGCTCAGGAGCATACTTTGAGAGGTCTAGGATAAAGCCTACCCCGCTAAGAGCTGCCTTGGCTAGCCTCCTAGCTGAGACCTTCAGTATATCCACGTCGCCATCTGGTGATATTATGAGCATGTCATATGCGTCAGCTATGGTAACATGCTCTCCCTCTGGATCTACTATTCCAACTGGGTACCCGAGGTCTAGGAGCTGCTCAGCTATCCTCCTGAGAGCCCAGGACTTCCCGTATCCAGTCTTCGCTACTATAGCTGTCCTGCCAGTGAGAAGCTCCTTTACCCTCAGCTTGAACTCGCTGTCGTCTAAGCGCCTGCCTAAGATCAGCTCACTCAAAGGCCATCACATGTCATGTGGGAGGGAGCTTAAAATCTATTGCATGAACTCGAGAACCTTTTAGCAGCTGTCTCAGCATGGCAGCAGGACATAGCTTCGTGGCGTTAGGTTATTCAAGGTTAGCCTATCGGGGCTGGGGGTCTACACTGAGAGTTGAGGCCGAGTGTCTGCCTTGCATAGCTCAGGTGAGAGCTAGGGAGATCTCTCTGCTAGAGAGTGGTAGGCAGGCTGTGAACCATGTCAGAGAGGTCATGAAGCTACTAGCTGAGAGAGGCAGTAGCGGAGTGCTTGTCACCAGGCTAGCAACCTGGAGCTTTAGGCTGGTTAAGAAGCTCACTGGAGTAGAGGACCCTTATGCTGCTGTTAAGGCTCGAGCTAACAGAGCTGGAGCCAGGTTGGCTAGGCTAGCTGAGGAGCTCCTCCAGCATATAGATGACAGTAGGGAGAGGGTTATGCTATGCTGTAGGCTCTCTGCTACCGCAAACTCCATTGACTTCGGTGTAGCAGGCTATAGCTTCAGCTTAAAGAGCCTTGAGGAGCAGATGTGGTCAAGCAAGCTTGCCATAGACGACTCTGGGAGGCTCTTCGAAGACGTTGTCGAGGTAGGAGAAGCATGCATGCTCCTTGATAACGCTGGTGAAGCCATCATCGATGCTCTGCTGGCTAGAGAGCTTAGGGGGCTTGGGGTGAGGGTTAAGGCTGTAGTCAAGTCTAAGCCCTTCCAGAACGACATAACTGTCAGAGAGTTCCTGGAGCTCGGCCTCGACAGGTGGTTTGACAGCTACATTGCAACTGGCTCAGATGCATCGAGCCTTATTCCAGGAGAGGTTGACGAGAGCGTGGTGCATGAGGTCTGGAGCACACCTGTGATAATAGCTAAGGGCATGGCGCACTATGAGACGCTAAGCGACCCAGCTGCAGCACCGCCAGCTAGAGTATACTTCATTCTGAAAGCCAAGTGCGCCCCTATAGCTAGGAGCCTCGGTGTAGATCCTGGAGGCCTAGTTGTTAAGCTTCAGGAATAAGCACACTGCCCCATAGCTCCTATATGCTTGGATCAACAGATATAAGGGTGGAGGGTAAGGGCATGCTGTGGTCAGCTTGCGTGGTCTAGCTGCGCTGGCTTCTGCTCTAGCTCTGCTTCTGCTTGCGTTATCGCTTCCTGTTGGGCTGATGCCCCCAATAGGGATGCTTCTAGCTCCATCAGGCTTCTTTTCGTCAGCCATCTCAGCAGAGTATCCTAGCACCATGGTTGTTAGAGACAAGCAGCTTAAGTCTCCAGTAGCTGTCTTGAGAGACAGGTATGGGGTCCCTCACGTGTTTGCTGAAAGCTATCTTGATGCCTGTTTTGCTCTAGGCTACCTGCATGCCAGAGACAGGCTCTGGCAGATCGATGTACAGAGGAGGCTTGCCTCAGGGAGGCTCTCTGAAGTCTTCGGGAACCGCACTCTCGAGCAGGATATATTCATGAGGACCATAGGCTTGAATAGGGCTGCAGCCAGGACGCTTGAAGCCTTTAACAAGAGCGAGGGATTCTATAGGGCTCTTGAAGCCTATGCTGCTGGAGTAAACAAGTACATAAGAGAGGCTGGGGCAGCACTCCCACTTGAGTTCAAGCTCCTAGGCTACAGGCCTGAGCCCTTCACAGTATATGACATGGTGCTATGGAACAAGATGATGGCTTGGAGCCTTTCAGGTAACTTCTATGACATACTGGCGAAGATAATATGGGATAAGCTTGGTGAGGAGGCTGAGGAGCTCTTCCCCATGTATAGGCCATTTGACATACCTGTAGTCCCCTCTCAGAGCAGAACCATATTGAGGCTTGAGCCCCCACATGTGAATGTTACGTTCACAGTAGGTGAGTACCTTAAGCTCAGTAAGCTGGCTTCAATCCCTTGGATGCAATTGGGCTCAAACAACTGGGCTGTAGATGGAGTGAAGTCAGCTACAGGGAAGCCTATGCTGGCAAGCGACCCCCACCTCCAGCTTACGCTACCTCCTCTATGGTATGAGGTCCACATCATAACTCCTGAGCTTGAGGTCTATGGTGTCACTTTCCCTGGAGCTCCACTTGTTGTGATAGGGTTCAATAGGCATATAGCATGGGGGCTGACGAATGTAGGCGGTGACGTAGTTGACCTATATGTCGAGAAGTTCAGCAGCGAAAACCCAGACCTCTACCTCTACAGGGGAGAGTGGCTTCAAGTCAAGAAGATAGAGGAGGTCATCAAAGTCAGAGGGAGAGAGCCCTATAGGCTTGTTGTAAAGGAGACCATACATGGCCCAATTGTGGTGCATAAGGGGTATAAGGTTGCTATGAAGTGGACTGGAAGTGAGCCTACATTCGAGCTTAAGGCGCTCTATCTCTTAAATAAGGCTAGGAGCTACAGAGAGTTCGTTGAAGCACTCAAGTACTTCCACTGTCCTCCACAGAACTTCGCTTATGCTGACGCTGAAGGGAACATAGCTATGTGGGTCGTAGGCAGGTTCCCGATTAGAGCAAGGGGTCTAGGGCTCTTCCCAGCTGACGGCTCAAGCGGAGAATACGAGTGGACTGGGTATATACCATTTGATGAGCTACCTCACGTGGTTAATCCACCTCAGCACTATGTGGCTTCAGCCAACCAGCGTAGTGCTGGAGACGAGTACCCATATTACATCGGTAGGATATTTGCTCCAACCTATAGGGCTAGGAGAATAAACCAGCTTCTCTCTGAGGCTGATAAGGTCACGTTAGAGGATATGGCTAGGTTCCAAAATGACATCTATGACCTAGCTGCAAGCAGGTTCATACCCTACCTGCTTGCAGCATATGAGAAGGCTGAGCCTGAGAGCGAGCTTGTAGCTAAGGCGCTGAGCTACCTTAGGGAGTGGGACTATAGGATGACAGTGGATTCTGTGGCAGCTACCATATGGTATGAGTGGATAGGGGAGTATGAGAGGGAAACTTGGGGAGATGAGTGGAGGAAGCTTGGGCTAGAGGGCTTGATGTATCCTCCGATAGAGGTCTTGGAGAACTACACGATAACAGGCTACCAGAAGTGGTTTGACAACATCTTCACAAGCGAAATCGAAGACAGAGACCATGTCATCAGAGCCAGCTTCAGGAAGGCCCTAGAGAAGCTGAGCAGGGAGCTTGGCAGAGACCTGAGCAAGTGGGTTTGGGGAAGCTATCACATGCTTGAGCTCAAGCATATGCTTGAGCTAGAGGCTTTAAGCTACCCTCTCACACCACTAGACGGAGACATGTACACAGTCAGTGTCGCAGCTGGAGTGAGAGTAGATCATGGGCCAAGCTGGAGGATGATAGTAGACTTCTCGAGCCTAGAGAGCTCTATGGGAGTCTATCCTGGAGGCCAGATAGCTAGCGCTATGAGCAGGCACTATACAGACCTCCTTGAGCTCTGGCTCAAGCACAAGTACCATAGGATACTCCTCCCAAGAGCCCCAGAGGACATCCCAAGTGAGCAGGTGGAGTCCAGAGTGGACTTCAAGCCTAAGGGTGGGTAGTATGAGGAAGGCTCTACCTATAGTAGGCTACCTCGCATCCCTGGTGTTCGAGCTCCTAGGAGCATGGCAGCTCACAGCTCTAGCAGCTATAGCAGCTGGAGCAGCTGCTGAAGGGAAGGCGAGAGGAGCTCTACTAGGGCTAGCAGCTACGATCCTAGCTAGAGCCACAGCTTTCATAGGCATAGCCTACAGGGGGCCTCTGCTAGCAGCATCAGCAGTCTTCTCAAGCATACTTGGAGCACCAGCTCTCACATCGATAACCCTCTCACTGATGGTAGCTGCTGCAATAGGAGCATTAGGTGGGGCACTAGGAGCTGAGGTAGTGAGGCTACTAGCTGAGAAGCTGAGGAGACCACAGGGCTCATAGAGGCTACAGCACAGGCCTACAAGATCCCTTAGGCAGCACGCTAGCATCCAGCAGCTGTCAAGCAGAAGCCTGCTGGAGCTCTTATGTGTCCCTGCTATCTTGACTACAGCCCTCAGAGGCCTCCTCCTCGACCTCGATAGATCTGACACTGAGTCCAGCTAGGTGCTCTCCTCCTGATGTGTCTGTTGCTATGATGTCTCCTGAACTACAGACTACAGCCTCAGGGCTTAGGTCTCCATCTAGGTCTAGCTTAACCTCCTTGACAAGCGGAGCTGAGCCTATACTGAGCTCCAAGACGCCTGTCGATATCCTGATGACACTGCCATTGTACTCTACCTTCAGAGGTGAAGGCTGATGTGATGAATGTACTCCAAGCTGGAGGAAGTAAGTTGACTCACTATTAGGCTTCTATACTACAGTGGAAGCATACTAGAAGCCACCTTACACTTCCATCACTCCATGTTGCTAGAGCCTTAAACTGGGCTGGAACCTCTCTCATGCTAGAGTCCAGCAGCCTAGCCTTACTGGCATCCTCTAAGGCTCCAGGTGGCAGTGGTATGCCAGCTGAAACAGGCTCACTAAGCCTATCATATGGAAGCTCGTTCCTGACCTTAATCGGGATGAGAGGCTGCCGTGTCTGGGTAGCCAGCGGCAGTGATAGAGAGTAGGAGCACCAGGGATGCAGCTAGTGGAGCTAGCTGCATAAGCAGCTGAGCAGCTCGAATTTATAACAGTTGAGGACACATAGTCCATGCATATAAAAAGCTATCCTAGTGCGTGCGCTCCTACAAGGCTGACATGTGTAGGTAATATAAGAGGCTCTTGTGGAAGGGTGAGGTGTGAGGCCTAGGCTCCTGCTAGCTGTGCTGGCTGGTGTAGCAGCTGGAATACTGCTTTCAACAGCCATTCAGAGGCCAGGTGGATATGAGAAGCGTGTCTTAGAGCTCGTAGATGAAGCTAGTGACGCTATATGCTCTGTTAGGAGGCTTACTGTTCCAGGTGGAGTCGATGTGCATGTGGTGACTAGAAAGTGGGTTGTTGAAACTTGGGGGAAGCCTTCAGCTTCTGGCAGCGAGGCTGGAGCTGAGGAAGCTGTCTATAAGCTGCTTCTCCTAGTAGGTGATGAATTCAATATAACTGAGGTGAAGCTGAGGTGGGCTAGGATGTTTGTTGCAGCTTCTCTTGGAGGAGATCTCTATGTCGTGAAAGAGTACTTTGACCCTAGGTCAAGTGAGGCCTTTGAAGTCATCGTGCATGAGCTGATGCATGTTGTTCAAGGAGAAGTCTTTAAGGTGCCTGAGGCTGAGAGCTATGATGAAAAGTGTGCTTTCTCGGCTTTGGTTGAGGGAGACGCAGGGTTTACTGCTAGGCTGTGTGCTAGGAGAGGAGAGCTGGCTGAAGCTGTCGCAGCTGAGGTGAAGGCCAGCTGGCCTGATGTCGAGGGCGATGAGGACGCTGTCATAGAGCTCTACATGTTCCCCTACAGGTTTGGCGAGGCCTTCGTGGCTGAGCTCTATAAGGCTGGCGGCTGGAGCCTTGTCAACGAAGCTTACAGGAGGCTACCTAGGTCAGCTGAGCAGGTGATGCATCCGGGGAAGTATCTGAGTGGAGAGGAGCCTGCTGTGATCTCTGAGAGCACTTGGAGCCTAGGGTGGCCTGTGGTCAAGAGGGATAGGATGGGTGAGTACTTCATTCTAGTACTCCTGTTGAGGTGGCTTCCAGAAGAGGAGGCTAAGGCTGCTGCTGAAGGCTGGGGAGGAGATCTACTTGTCCTGTACTCTGCTAGGGATGGCTACGCGGTCAGCTGGGATATCGAGTGGGATACTCCAGCTGACGCAGCTGAATTCTATGCTGCATTCAACGACCTGTGCTCTAGGGCTGGTGGGAGACTCGTCGATGTAGGAGTATGGGCTCTGAGAGGGAGGTATGTTGTCGTGAGGCTCTCTGGGAAGAGGGTGAGCATACTAGCTGCTCCAGAGCTACCTGTAGGATGGAGGTGTAGCAGGCTACTTCCTGGATACATAGGGGCTATCTCTCATGTAGAAGCGTAGAGGCTTGAGAGCATCTTCTCCAGCATAATCCACCCCGATCCTAGGTGCACTAGCTATCCTCCTTGGGACTAGACCTATGTCAGTGAAGTACACTGGGCCTTCTGCTAGATCTAGGCCATTGTGCTCTCCTGTTATTCCCATTGCCTTAGTCAGCCTACCTGGACCTGAGCAGAGCAGCCTCAGAGCTCCCTCACCTTCTAGCTTTAACCCTCTCCTCTCAGCCATGAGCTCTATGCCGTCTCTCGGCTCTAGTGCCCTGATCAGGACTGCAGTAGGCTCACCTGGTGGAGCTGCAGTCACATTGAAGAGTGCGTGCCCATGAGCTACATAGACATATGCTAGCCCACAGTTCAGGTATAGTACCTCATTCCTCTTAGTTCGCTTCCCCATGTACCCGTGTGAAGCCTTGTCTGCCCTCCCTAGGTAGGCTTCAGTCTCGACTACAACCCCTGAGGTGAGGCCTTCAGGTGACTCATGGACCATCAGCTTGCCTAGCAGAGCTTTAGCCAGCTTAACTGGCTCCTGGCAGTAGAAGCTCCTAGTGAGCTTATGCATATAAGACTGCTACCTTGAGGTTTAAAAGCTGGCTTCACTATCTGCCTCCCCTAGGAAGCTTGCCTTGCTTCAGGAGCTACTCAGCTCCGTGCTCACCTCGTAGTCTGGCACACCTAGCTCTCTCGCTAGCTGAGCTAGGTGCCTAGCTAGAGTAGACCTGGACAGGCCTGGGATCCTTGAAGCATCTCTATGCTCTCCATCTTCAAACCCTCCTGAGCACACTCTTTCTTAAGGCTACCAGCTATAGGGTGTGTAGCATGTATTGAAGAGCTGTGTAGACGCACGTGGCTAGGGGACTATCATGGTGCCAGCTTTGCCTTCAGCTGTCTCAACAGGCTTGCTCAGGTGTCCTATGGCAGCTGGCCTCCCAGTTGCCTCAGCGAACTCTATGCAGGCCTCAACCTTCGGCCCCATGCTGCCAGGTGGGAACTCCCCCCTGGCTAGGAGCTCTCTAGCTTCCTTCGTGGTCATCCTCCTTATAGCTCTCTCACCTGGCTTCCTGAAGTTCACGTATACTGCATCGACGTCGGTGAGGATTAGGAGGAGGTCTGCGTCTAGCTCTATGGCGATCCTGGCGGCAGTTCTATCCTTGTCTATGACAGCCTCAGCTCCAGCTAGCCTGCCATCAGCCTCCACTACTGGGATGCCTCCTCCACCTCCAGCTATGACTATGAAGCCTGCTTCAACCAGGGTTCTTATAGCACCTGTCTCAACAACCCTCACTGGCCTAGGAGATGGAACTACCCTACGGTATCCTCTCCCAACCTCTTCAACTAGGCTCCAGCCTTCTCTAGCAAGCTGCTCTGCCTCCTCCCTTGAGAGAGCTCTCCCAACAGGCTTAGTAGGCTTCTTGAAGGCCTCATCACATGGGTCCACAACCACCTGAGTGATGACAGTCACACAGCCTCGAAAGCTGCTTCGGCTAGCTAGTAGTGATGTCATGTGCTTTTGAATCATGTATCCAATCTGCCCCTGAGTCTCAGCATCGAGCACATCTAGAGGGAAGGGCTTCATGAGCTCTCTAGCAGCTAGGCACTGCTCGACTCTAGCCCCAACCTGAGGGCCATTCCCATGGACTATCACGAGCCTAAATCCCCTGTCAATGAGCTTTACAAGCAGCCTACAGGTCTCAGCTATCGTCCTATCCTGCTCCTCTATCGAGAACCTGGAGACAGGAGGCATTAGTGCATTACCGCCCAAGCAGACTACAGCTAACTCCATAGCCACCTGCAGACACAGAGATATATTAAAGGTTTCCATGGGATCCTAATCGAGTGGAAGCATGCAAGCTGACCTCATCCTCTACAATGGAAGAGTACTCGCATCAGGTATGGAAGCTGAATCCTTAGCTGTCAAGGGGGATAGGATTGCTGCTGTGGGGCCTACAGGTGAGGTGCTCAAGCTTGCTGGCCTAGGAACCCACCTAGTAGACTTGAATGGAGCTACCTTGCTCCCCGGCTTCATCGACTGCCACATGCATCCGCTGACTGAAGCCATGATCGACATAGACTTGACTCCAGCTAGGAGCCTAGATGAAGTCTATAGCATGGTCAGGAGAGTAGCTAGAGAGAAGGAGGGAAGTGAGTGGGTGCTAGGCTTCGGCTGGAGTGAAGAAGCCATTGGAGGCGAGCCCTCTAGAAGCGAGCTGGATGAGGTAGCTGAGGGTAAGCCTGTACTGCTAGCTAGAGTATGCCTGCACTCTGTTGTAGCCAGCTCTAAGGCTCTAGAGCTCCTCAAGATAGACAGGAGGACTCCAGTAGACGAGGAGAGTGGTGTGATAATAGACTATGATAGTGGTATGCTTAAGGAGCTAGCAGCAGAGTACGCGCTCAGGTACATGCTGAAGCAGGCTCCAGGTGAAGCTAGGGCTAGAAGGCTACAGGCTACACTAAGCAAGCTGCCCTCACTTGGCCTGACAACCATAGTTGATGCTGCAGCAGGCATAGAGGAGCTTCAGGCATATAGGCTGCTGCACAAGGCCGGTAAGCTACCAGTCAGAGTCAGAGTCCTGCTCAGAGCACTGGCAGCAAGCACAGATAGGAGGAGGCCTACAGAGCCGATAAGGGCTGTGAGGCTCCTAGACCACCTGGCAGCTGTCAAGGATATGCTGATAGAGGACAGCTGGCTTAGAATCCAGGGCATCAAGCTGTTCCTCGATGGGTCGCTAGGAGCTAGGACAGCAGCCCTAGAGGAGGAGTATAGAGACAAGCCTGAGTACAGGGGGGAGCTCCTCCATACTCCAAGCGAGCTCAGAGAGCTGGTGTCAAAGGCTCATAGAGCTGGGCTTCAAGTATGCATTCATGCTATAGGAGACAGAGCTGTCAAGGAAGCTCTAGATGCACTAGAGGATGTAGCTGGGGAGGAGTGCAGCAAGCTCAGGCATAGGATCGAGCACTGCCAGCTGCTAAGCAGAGAGCTCATAGCTAGGATGCGTGAGCTCGGTGTCATAGCCTCAATACAGCTCAGCTTCGCTACATCAGATAGGGAGATGGCTGCCTGCAGGCTTAACAGAAGGCAGCTAGAGCAAGCCTACCCATGGAGGCTCCTACTTGAATCTGGAGTAAGGTGCTGTGGAGGCTCAGACTACCCGATAGAGGATGCAAGCCCACTGACTGGAGTATACAATGCTGCAGCAAGGCCTCTCCCACCTGAGGAGAAGGGGGAGTGGAGCTGGTACCTGAGCCAGAGGATCTCAGTAAGGCATGCAGTAGAGCTGCTTACAGCTAGTGCCGCCTATGCGATCCATGAGGAGGAGCTCATGGGCAGCATAGAGGAGGGGAGGTATGCTGACCTCGTAGCCCTCTCAGAGAACCCTCTTGAAGCAAGCATAGATCACCTCAGGCAAATAAGAGTGCTCATGACAGTGATAGGAGGTAGAGTAAGGTACCTACAGCTCGGAGCTCAAAGTAGAGCCTGAAGCTACAGTACTCGAGCTTAGAGCCTGAGGACGCAGCTAGCATCCTCAGCATGGCTGCCACATAGCTGGAGACAGGCCTCTAACCTCAGCCAATAGCACCTACTCAGCCTAGAGCCTCTGTCGCCAGGAGACCTTTCAGCTCCTCTAGAGACGCCTAGCTTCGACAGCACCCCACCTTCTGTGAACCTCACCTCAACATCCTACTGCAGCAGATAAGCGTCCAGAGGCCGCTTAGCTTGGCATCTAGCATGTGGATGGGAGAGCTGAGGCTAAGGCCCCGAGCTGCTGACAGCTTCTCAGAGGGCTACCTGAGAGCTATGGATGCTAGCTCTACCACATTGAGAACTTAACATGCTGTCGAGCAGCTACTCTGGATGCCTCCAGCTGAAGGAGATAGCAGAGAGGCTACTTAGAGAGGTTCCGGTAAAGGAGGCTGTGGGAGCATGCCTCTTCAAGGCTATAGCTAAGCTCCCATATGGCAGGATAGCACATGGATGCTAGCAGCTAGATGCTGTCTACGAGAGCTATCACATCCACCATCAGCTTAGCTTCCTTCGGCAACTTAGCTTGTAGAGTAGATCTAGCTGGAGGATCCTCAGGGAAGTATCTTGAGTAGACTTCATTGAATACGCTGAACTCAGAGAGGTCGCTTAGATACACAGTGACCTTCACAACTCTATCCATAGACGACCCTGCCTCCTCTAGGATCACCTTGATATTCTCCAATACCAGCTCAGTAGCCTCCTTGATGTCATCTACAAGCTCCCCTGTGCTCGGGTCGACTGGGATCTGCCCTGAAACAAACACGAAGCCACCTGAGACTATAGCCTGAGAATAGGGGCCAACAGGCCTGGGAGCCTTACTTGAGAAGACAACTCTCCTGCTCATAGCAAGCCTAAGCTGGGAGGCTACTTAAGCTTAAGCATGCCTCTCTTAGAGCTTATGCTGCAGACTTAGCCTACTAGCAGCTCTCGTATCCTCTCCTCTAGCATCTTAATGAAGAGCCTTAAGGTTTCCTTGGTGGTATAGGGGTTAGCTAAGACAACTCTTATAGCAGCATGCTTCTCATTAAATGATACTAGGAACATGCTGCCTGGCTGAGCTAGGCTTCTGTTGATCAGCTTGTAGAGCGTCAGGTTCAGCTCAGCTACATCACTCTGCTTAGGTGCAAGCTGAAACGACACTATGTTCCCCTGTGGAGGCTTTTCTGGGATGAGCTTCACTGGATAATGCCTGCTCAGCGCCCTCAGCATCTGGTAGAGCAGCCTAGCGTCTCTAAGCCCCTTAGCTAATAGAGGCTTATATCTGTCGAGGAGCAGCTCTCTAGGTAGCTTGCTGAGAGGCTCTCTGCTAGAGGTCATCAGCCTAAGAGCAGCCCAGACTGCTGCAGCAGTAGACCCAGGTCTAGAGCCCTCTATGGTAGATGTGCCAAGAGACTTATGTTGCAGCTCACCATGGAACAAGTATGGTGCATGTGTGGAGATCAATGTAAGGTCTCTCTTGTCTCTGTACAAGACTGCTGCAGCAGGATATGGTATATAGAGGAGCTTATGTGGATCTATGGTTATGCTGTCAGCTTGAGCCATAGCCTTAAGAGAAGCCTCCACGTCAGCTTCCAGCACTCCGCTGCCAGCTAGTAGAGCTAGAGGCCCACCCCAAGCTGCATCAGCATGTATGTGAAACCAGCAGCCAGCCTCCTGGTGAAGGTGGCTCCGCAGCTCAACAACCTCATGTAGAGGGTCGAAGCTGCAGAACCCTGTAGTGCCTAGAGTAGCCACAACACACACAGGTTTCTCTCCAGCTTCAAGAGCAGACTTCAAGGCCTCCTCAAGCTTCTGAATGCTCATCCTCCTATGCTCATCTACCTCAACCCTCTGAAGTCTGAGGCCAAGGATCCGAGCAGCCTTCTCAATAGAGTAGTGAGCATCCTCAGAAGCTAGCACCAGCCCTCCTGTCAGACAGCTCCAGCTACCAGGCTCAAGCACCTGCTTGCTAGTAAGGCTCCAGAGATCCTTAAAAGCCTGCCCTCCCTCCCCTACCAGCATAGCTGCAGCAGCCTTCTCCCTAGCAAGCCACAGAGCCTCAAGGTTTGCGATAGACCCACAGCTCACCAGGTGTCCAGCACACTGCTCTAGACTCCAGCCGACAAGAGCCTTAGCTAGCGTAGCTACAGCCTCACACTCCAACATCGTAGTTGTCGGGCTAGACTCATAGCTCACGTTATTCTGGTTCCAAAAGTCAGCTGCAAGCTTAGCTAAAGCAGCTACCCAAAGGCAGTCAGCTTGCATGTGAGCAAAGTACCCAGGTGCAAACACAGGGACAGCACCTTCCTCTCCTCTACCACTCCTCAGCAGGTCTTCAAGCTCCTCTAGAACCCAAGCACACTCATCCCTAGTCTGCCTATCAGCCTCAATCTGAGCATAGCCCTCATCCACAAGGTTCAGCGTCCTCCTAGCCCTCCCATGGGCTAAGACAACCCTCCTAGCAAGCTCCCCAGCAAGCTCTGAAAGCTCCCCCATAGCACCCAGGAAAAACCTCTCAGACACCTTCAAGGAAGCCACCTAGCCTCAAGATAGAGGATGCAGCAGTTAAATGCTTTACCTGCAGCATAGGAGCCTTATGTAAGCTGATAGGCTAAGAGGCCAAGCTCTACTATCCTCAGGCAGCTTCAGGAAGAACCTATACATGAGAAGCCAGCACATACCTTAGAGTAGGAGCATCACACCTGTCAGCTCCTCTAACAACTCTCAGAGCAGAGCAAAGTGGGGACGCTGCTATCCCTCGAGTTTAGCTCTCTTGACCTCCCTAAGCTTGCCACAAGAGGATCAGAGCTTATTATGACCATGCTATGTAATCTAAGAAGTGCATAGGAGACATCGACACCATAGCCTCTGATACATATTGAAGCTCTTAACAGACCTCATGATCATAGCTCTAGTAGGCTTCAGGCAGAAGCCTCTAACTGCAGCTTAAAGCAGCCTCAATATCATCAGCAACCTTCTTAGAGAGAAGTCAGAATCTAAAGCCACAATACTATGGCCTTTAAGCTCTTAGCTGCTTAAGCAGCCCAACACACAAGGGTTGCTGGTTTCTGGAGTATTATCCCTAGCTGTAAGAACCCTTATAAGCTGGCCTATGGTAGCTTAGGGGTCTTGATGAGCTGTGTGCTCGTAACTGGAGCATCTGGCTTCATAGGGTCTCATATCCTCCACGACTTCGTGCACCATGGCTGGAAAGCTATAGCCTATTCAACCTTTACCTCAGGTTACAAGGCTATCGAGGACATAATGGATAGGGTCTCCGTGATTCGGGGAGATGTTTCAGATCCAGTTGGTGTCATGGAGGCTCTGAGGAAGCATGATGTTGATTGCATAGTGCACTGCGCCTCCCTGTTGACAGCAGCCTCTCAGAGGAGGCCTAGGGAGGCATTTAAGGTCAACGTCGTAGGGACACTGAATGTGCTTGAGGGAGCTAGAGTCTTTGACATCAAGCGTGTTGTATACTTGAGCTCTACAGCGGTCTACGGGTATACTAGGGAGGGAGAGATCGTTGCTGAAGACCACCCTAAGAATCCTGTGACCATATATGGTGCCACCAAGCTCTTCTCAGAGCACCTGGGTTTCAACTACTTCAGAGACTACGGTATAGAGTTCGTGGCGCTCAGGTTCCCAATAGTCTATGGCCCCTGGCAGAGCAGAAGAGGGTTCAGCTCCTTCAAGGAGATTATTGAGGGGCCTGTTGAGGGGAGGCCTGTCAGGATAAAAGAGGGAGGAGACCAGAAGTATGAGGCAGTCTACGTCCTAGATGTAGCTCACTCAGCCTACCTGGCTGCCATCAGAGAAGGAGTAGGAGGAGAGGCATTTAATATAGGCTCAGGAGAGATGTGCAGCCTCCATGAACTTGCTGAGATAGTTAGAGAGATTATACCGGAGGCAGATGTCGAGGTAGGCCCAGGCTATGACATAGCTGAGCCGGTGAGAGGGCCCTTAGACCTATCGAAGGCTAGAGCTAAGCTAGGCTATGAGCCAAAGTACAGCATAAAAATGGGGGTGAGAGACTACATAGACTACCTGTTAGGCAGGAAGAGGCTTGAGTACCACTAGCCTACAGCCTTCAAGGCCTCATCCAGGACATCAACTGCCTTATCTATCTGCTCCTCTGTTATCACTAGTGGAGGGTTCATCCTGATGACATTCCCAAGCCAGCCCATTCCAGCTGGCATTATCACGCCTCTCTTGAGGCACTCAACTCTAACCTGGTAGGACTCCTCACGTGCTGGCTCCTTAGTCTTCCTATCCTTCACAAGCTCAACACCTATGAGCAGCCCCTTCCCCCTCACGTCGCCTATGAGCTCGTGCTTCTCTTGGAGCTCTCTCAGCCTCTTCATCAGGTATTCTCCTAGCTTCTGGCTCCTTTCAGCGAGCTTCTCCTCCTCTATGACCTCTATGGCCGCTAGCGCAGCAGCTGCCGCAAGAGGGTTTCCACCGAATGTCGTGAAGTAGTCCATTGGCATCACTTTGCTAGCTACATCTTCTGTGGCTACTACTGCAGACACTGGGAGCCCTCCACCTAGAGCCTTTGCTACAACCATCATGTCAGGGGTGATGCCATAGTGCTCTATGGCAAACATCCTGCCTGTCCTAGCGAACCCTGTGATCACCTCGTCATCTATGAGTAGTATCCTGTACTCGTCTAGTATCTTCTTGACTGTAGTGAAGTACCCGCTTGGAGCAGGTATGTTCCCAGCAGTTCCCTGCATGGGTTCAGCTATGAAGGCAGCTACTTCACCTGAAGTCTGGTATGTTATGACGTCGCTGAGCAGCCTAGCACACTGCAGGTTGCATCCTGGGTATTCTAAGCCGAGTGAGCACCTGTAGCAGTAGTATGATGGCATGTGGTGGACTCCAGGGAGGAATGGGCCTCCTCCAGCCTTGTATCCCTTCCAGCCTATTAGGCTCCTAGCCCCATAGGTTCTACCGTGGAAAGCCCCATAGAGAGCTATAAGCTCATATCTCCCAGTTGCCCTCCTGGCAGTGTATATCGCAGCCTCATCTGCCTCAGCTCCACTGTTCAGCAGGTACACTCTGCTCAGACCCTCTGGGGTGATCTCGATGAGCTTCTCAGCAAGCTTCAGCGAAGGCTCCGTAGCGAAGTCGTAGGTCACATGCATTATCTTCTCAGCCTGCCTCTTGACTGCCTCAACTATCTTCGGGTGAGAGTAGCCTTGTACAGCAGCAGAGTGCATCCCAAACATGTCGATGTAGCTATTCCCCTCTGTGTCATATACTACAGCCCCCTTACCATGTGATATCATGATTTCCTTCTCAGCTATGAATGGCTTAATGAAGGGTATGAAGATCTCACTCCTAGACGGCATGAGACCACCACAAAATAAGTGTGGGAGTGAGGCTATCTCTCCTCCCATGAGGGTATTGGCCACTTAGCATCTACTGTAGCGTATTCAACTGGCCAGACTATCCTGAACTTGCCCTCGAGTATCTGTGCCATACAGATGGCAGTATGTGGGTTCTGGCCTTCTTTAGTCAGGTCTATATTGGTGTATGGGAGTATCACATTGACCTCCTTCGAGGGGAGGTCTATGACCATAGAAGCAAGCGCATCCCTTATCTTGTCTGGATCTAATGACCCAGCCTTCTCTATAGCATAGTACAATACCCAAGTTGATGAATAGCAGTCTGCTGCTATCCCAACTATGTCTTCTCCATACTTATTCCTGTACTCGTCATTTACCCACTTAAAGTCCTTCATCTTTGGTGAGAGAAGCAGATCTGGCTGCCACTCTGTTTGCGTAAAGACGTACTCAGCATCCTTACCAAGAGCCTTTATGAAGTCATAGTGTGACTGGCCAGCTGCACCTAGCCCCATATAGACCTTCGGACACCAGTTTAGGGTTTTCATAGCTCTGAAGAAGAGTATTGCATCGCTTACATAGGCTACATGGACGACGATATCTGGGTTCTGGGCTCTAAGCTTAGTTACCAGTGGAGTTAGGTCTGCTGCAGCTAGCGGATAGGACTCCTCTATCACTATTTCATAACCTGGAGCAAGCTGCTTAAGGTATTTCTTAAAGCCATCAGCACTAGACTTCCCGAACTCGTCGTCTTCATAGACTAGAGCTATCCTCTTGAAGTCTGTACCATACTTCTTGTTCATATCTAGTATGAACCTGACAGCATCTCTTCCATACCAGGATGCCTTCCCATGGATCCTAAACACATACTTATACCCCTGCTCAGTTATCTTATCTGATATAGCATCAGCCACCATGAATGGAATCTTATACTTCTCAGCTACCCCAGCGACAGGCAGAGTGACAGCACTCTGGTAGCATCCTGTAAGCACATGAACCTTCTCTACAGTTATGAGCCTCTCAGCTTCAGCCATCCCAACCTCAGGCTTCCCTGCGCTATCAGCGAAGATCGGAACCAGCTTAGCTCCACCTAGAGACTTTACTCCACCTTGCCTATTGATATGCTCTATCGCAAGCTCAATACCATGCCTGGCAATCCACCCTTCCTTGCTAGCTGGGCCAGTCAATGGCAGGACTACACCCACCTTAACCTCCTTAATAACTGGCTTAGCTATGAAGACCCTGTAGACAGCTACCCCAGCGACCACGACTATAGCTACTACGATTGCGGCTAAAACAGCTTTTGATACTTTCAGGATTCCACCGTCAGAGCCATGTGATAGGAAACTATTAAAACTTTCCCTCTCCCTCAGGAAGGCTTGATGAAAGCTTATAAAGCAGCTAGAGAGAAGACCGAGATCTAGGTGAAGGCATGCTTGACATGCTAGTGCAAATAATAGCCTTTGGATTTGTCTTGGGATGCATCTATAGCCTAGCTTTCGTTGGCCTAGGGCTTGCTTGGGGGGTAATGCATGTCATTAACTTTGCACATGGAGAGTGGATCATGTTGACAATGTATGCTACCTACTGGCTTGTAGTACTCTTTAACCTCGCTCCATACCTCATAATACCAGTTAACATAGCAATAGGCGCTATGATAGGCTTCATAACTCAGAAGCAGCTCGTAGAACCCATCTTGAAGGGAGCGCCACTCTCAACGATCCTCTCAACATTTGGGCTATCAACCCTATTAATGGGTGTAGCTCAAGCACTTTGGAAGCAGAACTACCTCAGTACACCAAACAGGTACATCGGAATTTCCGTGAATATTGGAGGAGTGAGGCTATCAGCAGCTCATATCATTGCAGCCATGGTTTCTGTTGCAACAATGCTAGGTGTGTATGCATTCTTCAAGAAGACCTTGATTGGGAAAGCCATACTGGCAACATCAGATGTGATAGGAGATCCTGAAGTCGCCAGTATCATGGGAATCAATGCAGCTAAAGTGAGGCTGCTCACCCTCATGCTAGCAGGAGCTCTAACAGGAGTAGCTGGAACACTTATAGCAACCTTTTACTATGTTTATCCATATGTTGGGTTCACGTGGTGCCTACTAGGATTTGTGATAGTTGTGCTAGGTGGCCTAGGTAGCTTTCTGGGGCTCTTCATAGCTGGGATAATAGTCGGTGTCCTAGAAGGTATTGGAAGCATGCTGTTCGGTACAGCCTATAGCTACCTGCTAGTCTATGTCGTGTTTCTCCTTGTGCTCTACATAAGGCCTAGAGGGCTTATGGGGAGAAGATAGCATGAAAGTCGAGGTTCCTAGGGAAGTCGCTGCCATATTCGCCTTACTCCTCTTTGTTTCAACCATATGTAGGATTCTCAGGCTACACTACATAGTTTATACACTAACCTTAATCCTACTATGGGCTTACCTTGGACAGTGCTGGAATATACTCTATGGATATGCTGGGCAGCTCTCATTTGGACACGCAGCTTTCTTCGGACTTGGAGCCTACGCTTCCTCACTCCTGTTCACGAACTATGGCATAACACCATGGATTGGTATGTTTGCTGGAGGAGCACTAGCAGCCTTTTTAGCACTTATCATGGGGTATCCGACACTAAAGCTTAGAGGAGCCTACTTTGCCTTAGCTACGATAGCTGTAGCTGAGATGGTCAGACTGCTCACTCTTAAACTAGATCGCATAACAAATGGGCCACTTGGTATAATACTCCCAATAACCAGGTCAGTAGCCTATATGCAGTTTAGTGACACATTCCACTGGTTCCTCCTCGCATATGTAATGCTGTTCCTGCTCTCCATGTTATCCCACAGGATAGAAGAATCTAGACTTGGAGCTGCATTCAGGATGATAGGTCAGGATGAGGATGCAGCTGCCTCAGTTGGGATAGACGTCTTCAGGTATAAGATGATAGCTCTGCTACTGAGCGCTTATCTCACAGGGGTTGGAGGAACATTCTTTGCTCAGCTAACTGGGTACATAAGGCCTGATATAGTGCTAACGCCAGAGAGGTCTGATGAGATCTTGATTATAGCCGTAGTGGGTGGAGTAGGGACGTTCATAGGGCCTATAATCGGCTCAATGATCCTGATACTCCTGAGACAGACAATATTCGCTATGCTAGGAGGGGGGTATGCAGGAGTACATCTGATAGTTTACGGGCTGCTGATTATAACAGTAGTGAGGTTCATGCCAGAAGGCATATACCAGTATCTCAAGAGAGCTGCCGGAAAGTATCTCGCAGCCTAGATGCCTAGATATGCCTTCCTAACATGCTCATTGTGAAGTAACTCTCTGCCTGCTCCCTCCATTACAACATGCCCTGTCTCAAGGACATAGGCTCTGTCAGCTAGCTCTAAGGCATGCCGGACATTCTGCTCAGCTAGCATGATAGTGAGCTTCTGCTCTTCATGCAGCCTCTTGACCACCTCGAATACAGTTAGCGTTATCTTTGGCGCTAGCCCTAGAGAAGGCTCATCTAGCATCATGAACTTCGGCATAGCCATTAGCCCCCTAGCTATAGCTAGCATCTGCTGCTCTCCGCCACTTAAGGTTATAGCAAGCTGCTTCCTCCTCTCCTTGAGTACTGGGAATAGTGCATAGACGAACTCGAGGTTTTCTCTGATCTTTTCTCTTGCTCTAGCATTGAACCCTCCCAGTTCGAGGTTCTCCTCTACCGTCAGGTAGGGGAAGGGCCTCCTACCCTCTGGTATGTAGACTATTCCGAGCTCAGCTCTATCATGTGGTGGAAGCATATCTATCCTCTTACCCTCATAAGTTATCTCCCCCTTTCTAGGCTGGATCAAGCCAGCTATGGTCTTGAGTAGAGTAGTTTTCCCTGAGCCGTTAGCACCTATTATAGCTATCAGCTCACCTTCTCTAACTTTGAGGTTAATGTCTCTAAGTATAGTGAGCTCACCATACCCCACTTCAAGACCTCTTATCTCAAGCAACAACCTCACCTACAGCCTCTCCCAGATATGCTTCTATAACCTTCCTGTTCCTGGAGACCTCCTGTGGAGTGCCTTCAGCAATCTTCATCCCATTGTGCAGAACTATTATCCTCTCAGCAGTCCCCATTATAGCCTTCATCACATGCTCAACCCAGAATACCGTGATGCCAAGCTCATCTCTGATCCTTTTCACAAGCTTAGATGCCTCAGCTATCTCAGCTGGGTTAAGCCCTGCTAGAGGCTCATCAAGCAAAATGATCTCAGGCTTTGTAGCTAATGCTCTAGCTATCTCAACGAACTTCCGCTCCACCACGTTGAGACTCATAGCAAGCATATCCTTCTTGGACTCAAGCCCGACAAAGCTCAGATAATATAGGGCCTCATCTCTCGCTTCATCGATGCCTAGCCTCTTCCCCCTACCAAACATGGCGCCAGCCATCACATTCTCTAGGACAGTAGACTTGAGGAATGGCTTCACAATCTGGAAAGTTCTAGCTATACCAAGCTTACATATCTGGTGAGGCTTAAGCTTAGTTAGGTCAACACCCTTAAACCTCACAACGCCAGCTGTAGGCTTGAGGAAGCCGCTTATGATGTTAAACAGAGTCGTTTTACCAGCCCCATTAGGTCCAATGAGCCCTAGAATCTCTCCCTTCTCCAGCTTAAACTCTACATCTCTGAGAGCAGTGAGGCCGCCGAAACGCTTAGTGATACCTCTACCCTCCAACAGCATTCATACCCCTCATCCTTTCATAAACCCTTTAATAAAAGTGCCTTCAGAATCTAGGCTTGCTAAGCCTCCAGCTTTTCTGGAGGACGCCACCTCATAGCATAACACACCACCCTGTATGCCTCAGCTACCCAGTGTTCCCCTTTCCTCTGCTCCAGTGAGAGCTAGAAG
Organism: Thermoproteota archaeon; assembly: GCA_037917675.1. Taxonomy (GTDB): domain Archaea; phylum Korarchaeota; class Korarchaeia; order B14-G2; family B14-G2; genus B14-G2. The sequence continues at coordinate 1,975 of JAVCBW010000046.1, read as the reverse complement.
GGTACCATGTTCCCTAACACATGCTTTCCGGAGATCAGCTTGAGAGGATACTTCTCACTAAGAGGCTTAGACGTCTGGCAGAGAAAGCTAATGTTCCTCAAGCCTCTAGCTAGAGGTCTACATCCGCTGAGAAACATGCCTCTAGGTAAGCTGCTAGGAGGCTTCTTACTGGAGACCACTAGCTGAAGACAGCCTGCTGCAGCCATGGTAGCCTAGTGCTAAAGATAGCTCAAGCAGGACGCAGGTGATTAATGCCATCACATGCATGGCTCTAAGGAATATTAGTGCTTAAGCCCAGATGAGATAACAAGCTCCCTTTCTAGAGGTAGATATACTCTGCTTATCAAGGGTAACGCTGGGACTGGCAAGACCACTTTAGTTCTTTTCTCTCCTCTCTTCAGAGTTCGGGCTATCAACGTTAACATAGATCCATATGGAGAAAAGTTTTTGTGGAGATAGGTTGATATAGAGCACGTCCGTACATGGGGCTAAGACCTAAGGTTAGCGGCAAAGTTGAAAAGGGGTTTAGAGAGTTAGCAATGAAGAAGTTTGGTATGTTAAGGGGGCTTTGAGCAAGGCTGCTGAGGAGGCGCTATAATGTGGATTTCTAGTCTAGAGGGCGAGGAGTGGACTAGTAGTGGAGATCCTGTAGAATCTATAGATGGGCTTCTATCTGGTATTGACGTGGAGCCTGTTGAGCTACAGCACTTCTCTAAGGATGTTTGGACTAGAAAGGTGCTGAAAAATGCATCTAATCGACGCTAACATTTTCCTTGAAGTCTTACTCTCTAGAAGAAGGAAAGAGAGTGTAAAAGGCTACTTAGAGCTGTTAAAGATGGTGATGTTGAGGGTTTAGTTACAGATTTCACAATACACTCGATAATTGTGTTAATGGACAGCTTTTCCAGAAAGCCAGAATAAGGAAGTTCCTGCTAAGCCTTAGAGCATATAAAAATCTCTTCATATATAATACGTTGCTATCTGACGAAGTTAGAGCGGTAGACAGTAGTTTGAATCTTAAACTCGATATGGATGATGCTATACAGTATACCGTTGCGAAAAAGCTAGGTGCTAAAGCGATAGTATCCTTTGACAAACACTTTGAAGATTTAGATATACCACGTGTAGAACCAAAGCAAGTAGTTAGAGTTTAGCTTTCATCCAAGAGTATACTATACAAGCATCTACCTGGCTAGCTCTAGGATTTCTCGGTTTTACATAGGTATTCTGCTGTCATCACATTTCTCACCTTCTCCTCTGCTTGCTCATAGACCTCTTTTAGCCTCTTCTCGTAAAGCTTGCCTCTAGGAGGGTGATGATCTAGAATTATGAGCTCAGCATTTATTTCAGTAACTATTCTACAGATGTTTTCTATGCAGCACTCTAAGTTGATTAGGTTAGGAGTGTATGGTACCATGTAGGTTGCTGGCCTATCAAAGAAAAGGACGTTGAGCTTCTCCTCAACTATCTTGGAAGAGGCTAAGGAGAGTTGCTGTATGCCAGAGGGCTCCTATAAGTGAGGAGGGTAGCTGTCTAAGCAGAGGTGGAAGCTAAGGCAGAGTATAGTCTGGTAGGATGCAAGATCCATTAAGTCTCAGTTGTGAGGAGAGCCTATGTCATGTAGCATGAGGATGTAGGGGGTTACAGCTGGTATGCTTTCATGGATGTATGTGGTTTTGTCTATGGCTGCTTCCTCATCGTTGGGTTTATGCCTCTAGTAGGGCTTTTGGAGCAGCTCTAGGGCCCCACATCTGGAGGCTTAGATCTGATAGCCACTAGGTGGCCTGACAAGGCTCCCATCAGCAAGCATCACAGGGAAACTAAAGCCTCCACTAATCAACCCACCTACCCTCTATATCTCTATGAAAACAGGGACTGCAGCCGAAGGCTATATTGGCCTTAAAGTTGGTAGCCTTCTTCTTAGTTTTATCAGGCCTTTGGTCTCATACTCTGATATTACTTCAGCTACTGTCTC
>JAVCBW010000034.1:0-134787 GCA_037917675.1 Thermoproteota archaeon | reverse complement strand
TTAGCAAAGATGATGCTTCACAGCCTCTTCTCAGCGATCTCAGCTAGGAGAGCCTTCTCCATGAGCACTGTGAGGGCAGTAGCCCCTGCTGCAGCAGCTCATAGCCTAGTCAACCTAGCTGCTCTAGCTGCTCTAGCAGCTTTCATGTAGTATCTTGAGAACCTCCTAGCTGCTCTAGCTAGCTGCCTCGGGTAGAGCCTGAAGAGCCAGTATATGAGCTCCAGCCCGCTGGAGCACTCGGCAAACTTCCTCATGGCCCTTGCTGCAGCCTCAAGGGCGCTGCTGGAGCCTCTCTCGACCTCTAGGGTCAGGTAGACCCTCGGGAGGAGAAGAGATATGCCCTGTGACCTGAGGGGTGCAGCGAGAGGAGGAGGAACTGAGCCTAGAAGCAGCCCTGCCTCAAGCTCGACTAGAGGAGGAGCTAGCCTCCTCGCTGGGCTGGTCAATGTGGAGGCTACCCTAGGGCTATAGGAGTGGAGCTCAACTGTGATGTCAGGCTTGAGCTCTAACATGAGCTGGAGATGTAGCCTGCCAGCTCTAGACTTAAGGTATCTTGGGCTCACGGTACTGATATACTTGCCTCCATCTAGGCAGCTAGCTATGGTGAGCCTACCTGAGCTGAGAGAGCATGATGCCTCAGCTAGCAGAGGCTCTAGGTCAGGGAGCTCTCTGCAGTGAACTACTATGATGAGCCTCCTAGGGCCCTCTAGCATGGAGTATATGTCAGTTAGCTCCATCACCTCCCAGAGCACTCAGCTTTTAAACAGGTTGAGCTGAGCACCATGGTGCAAGCTTGAGAGTAGAGGACTGCTATGGCTGTGGTGGGTGTGTAGCTGTGTGCCCAGCTGAAGCAATCAGAATAGAGGATGCTGCTGACATAGATCTAGATAGGTGTGATAGATGCATGCTCTGTGTGAGAGTATGCCCCTCTGCGCTCCCTTTAGCTGTAGTGGGTGGTAGAGGTGGCTGACTACGATGTTGTGGTTGTTGGAGCTGGGCCAGCTGGCTCCACAGCAGCCAGGTATGCTGCTGAATCTGGGCTCAGCGTCCTGCTCCTCGACAAGAGCCTCGAGATAGGGTCGCCGAAGAGGTGTGGAGAGGGGCTTGGGATAAGGGCTTTCAGAGAGCTAGAGATCCCAGCTGACCCGAGGTTCATCAACAGAGAGATCTATGGGTTCGTAATCTATGCTCCAGACGGCACTCCTGTAGAGGCTAGGTTCAGCGAGGTCATGGGCTACATCATAGAGAGAAAGGTGTTCGACAAGTATCTTGCTACAGAGGCTGCTAGAGCTGGAGCACATGTTGAGGCAGGAGCCTATGCCAGGCTGAAGCTCAGCTCTGGGCAGCCTACTGGAGTCAGAGTCAGGTGGCATGATAGCAGAGAGGCTGAGGTCAGGTGTAGGGTTATTGTTGCAGCTGATGGCATTGAATCCCAGATAGCTAGGCAGGCTGGGGTAGACACTAGGCTCAAGCCAAGCGACTTAGACTCCTGCTTCGAGTATGAGATGGCTGGCATAGACATAGAGGACCCAGACCTCATTCACATCTATATGGGGAACAAGATAGCTCCGAGAGGCTACATATGGATTTTCCCAAAGGATGAGGATAGAGCTAACGTCGGGATAGGGATAGGAGGGCACCTGGAGGAGCAGGCTAAGCTCCTGCTAGACAGGTTCATCGAGAGCAGGCCAGAGCTCAGGAGGGGGAGCATCCTTGAGGTCAACGTTGGCTGCGTCCCTGTAGGAGGCTTCCTCAAGCAGCTAGTCAAGGGAAACCTGCTGGTAGTAGGCGATGCAGCTAGGCAGGTAAACCCGCTCCATGGAGGAGGGATCTATGAAGCCATGTCAGCTGGGAAGCTAGCAGGGCAAGCTATAGCTAAAGCCCTACATGAAGGAGACCTCAAGCTGCTGAAGGAGTATGAGAGCATGTGGTGGAGCACTCATGGCAAGAGGCTTGAGAGGATACTCAAAGTCAGGAAGTTCGCTGAGAGGCTCAGCGACGATGAGATGAACTACCTAGCTAAGATCTGGGGTGGAGGAGACCTGGTTGAGCTCTCCAGAGGAAACTACGGGGTGGCTGCAAGGAAGATACTAGCTCACCCGAGGCTTTTAGCTTTAGTCAAGAAGTTCCTCTAGGTGACTGGAGTGAAGGTGCATACAGCTGAGATAGAGCTCCAGACCAGAGGTGAAGTAGACATCATAGACATAACAGGGAGAGTACAGGATGTAGTCTCGAGGTCAGGTGTGAGAAACGGCATAGCAGTCGTGTTCGCTGTAGGCTCAACTTGCGCTGTGACCACCATGGAGTATGAGCCTGGGCTCAAGAAAGACATACCAGCAGCCCTAGAGAGGCTCTTCCCAAAGAGCATAGAGTACGAGCACCATAAGACTTGGGGAGACTACAATGGGCACTCCCATGTCAGAGCATCATTCCTCAAAGCAGACTACGCCATACCAGTAGTGGACTCGAAGCTCCCCTTAGGGACATGGCAGCAGCTCGTCTTCATAGAGCTAGACACGAGGCCTAGGAGGAGAAGGATCATAGTCCAAGTCATGGGAGAATAGAGCTTAGGCCACTCACATAACAGGCTTAAGCCACTGCAAGCAAGCAGAGCTACCTCACGTGCAGCCTGATAGCAGCTGAAACAGCAAGAGGAGACAGGAGAACACAGGTAGCCAGACCAGCTTCTACAGCAGCTGAAGTATAAGGCAGACACTACCTTCTATGGCTGAGCGGAGCTATAGGATTGAGGCTGAGCTTTCACAGCTCACAGTACAGAGGCTAGCGGTAAGCTCCTAGGGAAGCCACATGCACTGGAGCATCAAGCTGGCTGCAGAGCTAGAGAGGGAAGCTTCTAGCTTGCTAGCGCTCTAAGCAGCTGGTGTAAAAGTTTATATGAGCTTGTACTCTAGGCTCTAGGGGGCGTGGTCTAGCTTGGTTAAGACGCCGGCCTTGGGAGCCGGAGATCCTGGGTTCGAATCCCAGCGCCCCCACCTACCATGCCAGCAGACGGCAGCTGCCAGTAGGGCTGATGTAGGCTCTCAGAGCCTAGCTCCCCCTTAGAGCTACATGCTCTTGCAGATAAGCTGCCACCTGCTAGGGTCAGGTTGCCACTGTGCTAGCTGCTGGCAATAGAAGCTGGGCTGCTTGATGGATATTGAAAACGTAGATTTTAGATGCTCCTGTCCTCCTGAGGCTTATATGGTCTCGTAGGATAGCCTTTGGTCAGCCTCTGACATGTGGGTTGGATAGAACAGTAGACCTGGATGGAGGCTGGCGGCTCCAAAGATGCGGGCTGAAACGGCTAGTATTGCATGTGATGGCTTTGTATGCTGAAAGCTTTATAAGGTGCTGGCTGTTGCAGATAGGCTCTGCTCAGGATGTAGGGTAGGTTCTCCGCCACACATGCAGCGAATGCTCCAAAGTAGCGGAGAACCAGGATGGAGCCTCCTTCCCACTGAAAGCCCTCTGATGAAGCCCGAGGAAGAAAGTTTCTCGCTACTGTGTAAAAAATATAGATGTAGCAGGGAAACCAGAACAGCTATCTCTTGTCATAGTAGTATAGTGTTAGCACTGCAGCAAAGTATGCCATAGATAATGTAGCTAGGAAGCCACCTATCTTCGGTATCAGAGAGAGTATGATGACGATCACCATGACTATTATGAGGATTACTAGAAGCTCGAAGAAGTTTCTCTTCCCTATGTCGAAGCTCTTCCCAAGCGAGTCGAAGACGCCCATGCCATCCACTATGACAGCCTGTGGAGCTAGAGCTAGCAGGACAGCTAGGATCAAGCCAGGTATTATGAGGAGCATGAAGCCTATGCCAACTGTAATCGCCACTATGATGGAGACAGCAACGAGAGATGGAGCTCTAGACAGCGTGTAAGAGAAGCTCGTAGAGAGGTCTGGGACACGCCCCTCCATGTACTCCTTCACCAACGCTATACACCAGCCTTCAAGCACTATTGTGACTACTGCTATGATGAAGCCGCCTATTGCTACGCCAGCAAGCCAGCCTAGCCCTACCATGGGAGCTCTTGGAGCTAAACCAGGGAACCCTGCTACGACGGTGAGGACGGAGCCTACGACTGCAATCGAGTATACTAGTGATATGAAGGCTGCTATGATCATTGGGACAAAGAGCAGGTAGTGTGTCTTAGCTATCTCCCATGCTCTCGTAAAGTAGTCTCCGATGCCTCGCGCTGGAGCATAGGGTGGAGGAGGTGGAGGAGCTGCTGGGGCCTCTAGCCTCGCCTCATATTTCCTCCTGAGCTCCATGTATGTCTCGTAGCTTATCTCCCCCCTCCTATATCTCTCCTCAAGCTTCCTTAAGAGCTCAGCCATCCTCTCTCTTTCAGACGACAAGGCGAACCACAGCCTCTGCCTGCTCCTGTGGTTAATAAGCTTTGTGAGTTCAGGGGACATGCTTTACTGGGAAGGCTGCTGTGAGCAGTAGCAGCTGGATGTAAGCTAGCATCCTAGCCTTCCTGCTTCTAGCTGCCTGGATGGCTGCCAGCGAGACTACAGGTAGCAAGTGGTGTGTGTAGGTTGGCCTCCTAGCTAGTGATGCAGGAATGCATGCTGCCAGGGTTGCTGCTGAAGCAGCTGAAAGTGGAGCTGCACTGCTGCATGGAGCTGAGGCTATGGTGTAGGCTATAAGCAGTGAGGTCAGTGGTGATAGGGCTTCTCTGAAGTCAGCTGCTAGCCTTCCATCTACTACCAGCTTCAGGTAGCTTTCGGCAGTCCAGGGTGTAGTTGTGAGAGAGCCGAGTGGGCTCCTGCAGCCTGCGAGCTCTAGCTCCTGTCTTGAGAGGCCTCTCGCAAAGTATGCTGAAAGCATGTCAGCTACATCCCTATGTGGAGGCTTGCAGTGGAGCAGGGAGCTCAGTAGTGCAGCTGCAGCTAGGCTTAAGGCAGCTACTCCAGCCTCTCTCAGAGTAGGCTTATGGCGTCTAGCTGCCATGTAGGCTGCAGCAGGCAGTGCTGTAGAGAGCTTGCAGCATAGCGATGTAGCTAGGGCAGCTGGCCAGAGAAGCGAGCCCTCCTCTAGGAGACCTAGGGAGAGCAGCATCAAGCCTACCGCTGGCGCATCTAGCATAGCTGATCTCGTGAACGTCCAGTACAGGAGGTCTCCATATGCTATCAGGTATGCTGCCGTGAAGTCAGCCCTATACCTCTTTGAGAGGAGGTATAGCCCTAGGGCTCCAGCTGCCATCGACACAAGCGCTGGGATGAGCCTGAGAGCCCACGTCTCATGGGCTACTAGAGCTCCAGCAGCTATCATGAGCTTAGCTAGAGGCGGGTGCTCCACATTGGGGTCTCTATGCGACTCTAGGATTGATGATGCAGCCTGAGTATAGTAGAGCTCATCGAAGACCAGCATATTAGGATATGGGAGGGTAGCTAGGGTTGCTGCTGACACTGCTAGGGGAGCTAGCTTCCATGCTGGAGGGAGCCGCACCCCTGCTGCAAGCAAGGCTAGCAGAAGCTGCCTAGCTAGGCTGAAGACCTGAGGGAGAGAACCTGGCTCTAGAGGGTTCTCTACAGCATGCCATGTTAGTATGATCATTGTATTGCATAGGTCTTCAGCTACAAGCAGCTGGATGTTCGCTGAGTAGACTGCTGCCAGAGCTACTGTAGCTATGTTGAACTGTGGGGTATGGACCTTCTGGGTGAGGAAGAGGAGTGTGAAGAGCTGGAGCTCGTTCAGCTTGCCCATGAAAGCTAGAGCTAGTGTTAGAGCCGAACCAGCTAAGCTCATGTAGTTGGCCTTCTCTATGCCAGCAGGCGTGTTCGGGAGAACCCAGAGCATCCAGCTGTCTTCAATCCACCAATGCCAGTGGTACTCGTCTGCCCTACAGGCGTGCCAGAGTGGGAGTGTGAGAGACGCCATCACTATGGCTAGGGCAGCTGGCTTCAGCCTCCTCTCTCTCAGCTCGACTGCAGCAGCATATATCGGGTAGAGCTTGAAGAGGCTAGCTGCCCCTAGTGCTAGCCCACTCTTCAGCCAGCTCCTCCTCTTGTAGTACATGTATGCGAGTAGGAGGGCTACAGCTGGGATATCCCAGTTGTAGTAGCCATAGACTAGGAGGTAGCCTCCAGCAAGCAGGTACCCTGGGCTCACATCTGGCTTAAGCCTCTCTAGCATGAAGCCAAGGAGGTATGCGAATGGAGCTAAGGCAAGGAAGTGTACTAGGCAGTATAGGATTAGGCTTCTGCTCAGTGAAGCCAGGTAGACTAGAGCTCCGACAGCAGGAGGATACTCTAGGAGGTAGTCTCTGTAGGGGACTTCAGCATGCTGGATTGGAGGCCTATACTCGTATATGGAGACTATGTCAGAGTAGAGAGGAGCTGATGAAAGAGGAGAGTGGAGGATGAAGCTGAGGGTGAAGAGGAGGGGTACTAGGTGCCTTGGCTTCAAGAGCTCACCAGTACCTCAGGCTCTCAGGCCTAGCCCACTTCGGATGCCACCTCACCTCTTCTAGAGGCAGCTTCTCTAGAGCTTTCAAGGTGGGTCTCGCTAGCGAGAGCCTGCCTCTCCTGTCCCTATATACCTCTGCTAGCCCCTTCTCCTCTAGGGCTAGGAGGAGCCTCTCAGCTTCCCCTCTTGAACCCACTCTGGCAGCTAGCTCATCTACCTCAATGCTGAGCCCAGGGTCCACAGTGTACGTCTCGATGAGAGCTTTCAGCACTCCCTCTTCTGTCGCAGGAAGCTTGGGAAGCTCCTCACCTGGCTTAAGTGGTACTGGAACCTTGAGCCTTGGATGAAGCTTCCTCTGAGGGAGCTTCAGCATGCCTCCAAGCCTCCTCATAGCATGCCTGAATATGACTATCCTGAGGATCTCGCTTGTTCCAGCTCCTATCTCAGCTACCTTGCTGTCTCTGAACCAGGATTCGACAGGATAGAGCTTTGTGAAGCCGTTTCCACCCATGACCTGGATCATCTCTCTTGTGACCTCTCCCATCCACTCTGAGGCATATAGCTTTCCTATGTTCCCCTCTAGGCCAGCGTCTTCTCCCTTGTCGAGGAGGTGTGCTCCATAGTAGATGGTGAGGCGAGCCATCCTGTACTTTGAGATGGCGTCAGCTATCTTGAACCTGTTGCTCTCAAACTCTATGACAGGCCTGTTAAACTGAACTCTCCTCTTGGCGTGGCCTGTAGCATACCTTATCGACTCCCACATTGGCCCAAGCATCTCAGCTGCGAAGATGAGCCTCTCGAAGTCTAGGCCAGCCATCATGATCTTCCAGCCCTCACCCTCCTCACCTACCCTGTTCTCCTCTGGGACCTCAACTCCATCGAATACTATGTACCCGTTATACAGGTAGTCCCAGCCCATCAGTGGGTTTAGCCTCTCAACCTTGAGGCCTCTTGATGTAGACTCTACTATGAAGCATGTGAGGTGCCTCCTAGCTGCCACGTCCTCTGGCTTCCAGCTTGTCCTCGCGTAGACGCAGTGCATGTCAGCTAGCCCAGCGTTGGTTATGTACCGCTTCCTGCCCCATAGCACATATCCTCCATCAGATCTCTCTGCTCTGGTCTCAATGGAGGCTGCATCGCTTCCAGCATACGGCTCAGTTATGACTATGGCGCCAACCCACCCCTTAGCCACCCTAGGGAGTATCTTGCTCTTCAGCTCCTTGCTACCAAACCTCAGGACTTGGTTTGTTCCACCGAACATTGTAACGGAGTATGTGTGTACTAGAGGCCCTGGGATCCTGCTCAAGCCTTCTGTGACTATTATGGCGCCAGTGTACCCGAGGCCTAGGCCCCCGTATTCCTCTGGTATCATGGCTCCAAACCATCCTCTCTTCTTCACCTCCTCTAAGAGCTCGCTTGGGAAGCGGCCTTCCCACATTGCTTCTATAGCTGTAGGAGCTGCTTCCTCAGCGAACTCCCAGACTTCTCTGGCAAGCTCAACATGCTGGCTGCTCCACCAGGCTAGAGGCTCCAAGCAACCACCCATGTGGCGGAATGCTGCTGCATTTAAAGCAGTATTGCAGCAGAGCATGCACCGCTATGTTGCACATATGCGCAAATTTTCACCTTGTCTACCTCATCATTTTTATACATATACATCAAGTGGAGCATGTGGGATAATGCGATGGAGCTACCTTTTAGCAGGCTTACTGGTAGGCCTGCTAGTAGGTGTGCCTGTAGGCTACATGGTAGCGCCAAGGCAGCAGGCTGAAGAGCAGCCTACTGGAGGACAGGTGGCGGAAAAGAGGCTTAGAGCAGCCTGGATATACGTTGGGCCCATAGGAGACTATGGGTGGAGCCATGCCCACAATGAGGGGAGGCTTTACGTTGAGAAGAAGTTCCCTTGGCTTGAGACAGCCTATGCTGAGAGCGTGAGTGAAGCTGACGTAGAGAGGATTATAGACAGGTTCATCCAGGAAGGCTATGACATAGTCTTTACAACTAGCTTTGGGTATATGGATGCGACCATCAAGGCTGGCTCAAAGTATCCTGACAAGATATTCTTCCACTGCTCAGGGTATAAGAGAGCTAAGAACGTCGGCACATACTTCGCTGAGTTCTATCAGGTCTACTACCTCAATGGGCTGATAGCTGGAGCCCTGACGAAGACAGGTAAGGTCGGGTATGTTGCAGCCCACCCGATCCCAGAGGTGATCAGGCACATAAACGCCTTCGCTATAGGAGTTAAGGAGGTCAACCCTGAGGCTAAGGTCCATGTGAGGTGGCTGTTCTCCTGGTATGACCCACCTAAAGCCAGGGAGGCTGCTGAAGCCCTGATAGCTGAAGGCTGTGACGTGCTGGCCTTCACGGAGGACTCTCCTACTGTAGTGCAGGTTGGGCAGGAGTATAGTGAGAGGGGCAAGCAGATATATACCTTCGCCCACTATAGCCCAATGCTGAAGTTTGGCCCTGACAGCTGTGTCTCAGGTCAGCTAGTCCACTGGGAGAAGATCTATGAAGACATCTTGGCTAAGGTCTACCTCGGAATATACACTACGACAAACCTAGAGAACGTAGACTACTGGTGGATGCTCAGAGAGGGGGCTGTCGAGCTCGGCTGCGACTTTGGTGTACTGATCAACCCTAAGTTCATCCCGCTCCTCAAGGAGGTGAAGGTCGCTGAGAAGATAACTGGAGAGGAGATGAGCGTCTATGACCTCGTAATGCTCAGGCTTAAGCAGATGAGTGAGGAGGTACCGACATTCGACCCCTTCACAGGCCCCCTCTACGACCAGGGAGGGGAGCTCAGAGCAAGGCCAGGAGAGAGGCTTGGACATGATGAGCTCTGGACCATGATGTGGTTTGTAGACAATGTGGTGGGGGAGATCCCCAAGTAGCCTCCACCCCCCATTTTTATGGTGGAAGCATGCCAGCTGCCTCAATGAAAGGCATAACCAAGAGATATGGCAGCATCCTGGCATGCAGCAAGGTTGACTTCACACTTGAAGAGGGGGAGGTCCACGCTCTCCTAGGAGAGAATGGTGCTGGGAAAACTACGCTGATGAGCATCCTCTATGGGCTAGTCAAGCCTGATGAAGGAGAGATCTGGGTCTGGGATAGGAGAGCTAAGCTCAGGTCTCCTAGAGACGCTATGAAGCTTGGCATAGGGATGGTCCACCAGTTCTTCACTCTAGTAGACTCTCTGACTGTAGCTGAAAACCTGGCTCTCGCAGCTGGAGGAGGCCTGCTCAGCTATAAGCGTGACGCTGAGAGGCTTCTGAGAGAGCTTGGATCCAGCTTAGACCCAGATGCCTACGTCTGGCAGCTTTCAGCAGGAGAGAAGCAGCAGCTTGAGATCCTCAAGGCCTTAGCTAGGGGAGCTAGGATACTGATCCTAGATGAGCCTACCTCTGTCTTAACTGAGCCAGAAGTGAAGTGGCTGTTTGATTTCATAAGGGAGCTAAAGAGCAGAGGAGCCTCAGTGGTATTTGTGACCCATAAGCTAGATGAGGCTCTAGCTGTCAGCGATAGGATCACTGTCTTGAGGAAGGGTAGGGTCGCTGGGTCAGCTAGGAGCAGCGAGGTCAGCAGAAGGGAGCTTGCTGAGATGATGTTCGGCAGAGAACCTCCTAGAGCTAGGAGGAGAGAGAGGAAGCCTGGGGAGGCCATGCTTGAGGTCAGGGAGCTAGCTGTCAGAGGAGACAGAGGCGAGCTGGCTGTGAAAGGCGTCAGCCTTGAAGTGAAGGCAGGGGAGGTCCTTGGGATAGCAGGTGTCTCAGGGAATGGGCAGAGGGAGCTTGCTGAAGCTCTAGCTGGCTTGAGGAGACCTGAGAGTGGCGAGGTCATATTAGCTGGGAGAGATGTCACGAGAGCTGGTGTAGGAGAGAGGAGGAGGCTTGGCCTAGCCTATATACCTGAGGAGAGGCTTAAGGCTGTCGCCCCAGACTTAACTGTAGCAGAGAACCTGGTGTTGACGTATTATAGGAGCTTCTGCAGGAGCTTGACCCTAGACTACGATGCCATCAGAGAGCATGCTAGGAGAGCTGTAAGCGACTATGGTATTGTAGCAAGCAGCATAGAGGCTCCTGTCAAGACGCTTTCAGGAGGCAACCTGCAGAAGCTTGTTGTGGCAAGAGAGCTGTCTACTGGACCTAAGCTGCTTGTAGCAGCCTACCCTACGTCAGGTCTTGATGTAGCCGCTGCAGCTCAGGTTAGAGAGAGAATCTACTCAGCTGCAGCAGGTGGAGCTGGTGTGCTACTGATATCAGAGGATGTAGATGAGCTTCTTGAGGTAAGTGATAGGATAGCTGTGATGGTTAGAGGCAGGCTTACTGGAGTGCTGGATGCTTCTGAAGCAAGTAAGGAGAGGGTTAGCATGCTGATGGTGGGCTAGTTGAGGCTTGAGAGGAGAGAGAGCAGCCCTAGGTGGCTTCAGGCAGCAGCACCATTGGGCTCTCTATGCCTCGCTTTTGCAGCGATCTCAGCTCTCTTCGCTGCCTCTGGTGTGAGCTCAGCTGAAGCCATCAGAATAATCTTCGTAAGCTCGCTTGGAAGCTCATATGGGATCTCAGAGACGGTTGTGAAATCCATACCGCTCCTGCTGATGGGTGAGGGGCTTGTCCTAAGCTTCACAGCTGGAGTTTGGAACATAGGATGCGAGGGGCAGCTCCTAGCTGGTGCTACAGCAGCCACATGGGTCGCACTCTACTCTGGAGCAAGTGGGCTGCCAGGGCTGCTGCTCATGTTCGCTGCTGGGGCAGCTGCTGGAGCAGCTTGGGCCCTCATCCCCGCCTTCCTTAAGGTGAAGATGAATGCTAATGAGGTGATAGTCACGCTGATGCTGAACTATGTGGCTGAGAAGGTGGTTGAGCACCTGATCTATGGCCCATGGAGAGGAGCTGGCGAGTGGGGGTTCCCCTATACAGATAAGTTCCCAGAGTGGGCTCAGCTACCTACACTCGGGTCTACGAGGATACATGCTCCAACTCTAGCTCTGGCTCTGGCCTCACCCCTCCTCGTGTACTGGGTTCTCTCGAGGAGCAAGCTGGGCTTCGAGCTTAGAGTCTATGGGAGCAGCAAGGCTGCAGCAGAGTATGCTGGAGTCAGCAAGGCTAGGGTTGTAGCAGCATGCCTCTGTATAAGTGGAGTGCTAGCTGGGCTAGCTGGAGTAGGTGAGGTAGCTGGAATACACCATAGGCTCAGGTATCCTAGAGGAGTTTCCTGTGGATATGGGTACACAGCGATCATAGTAGCTTGGCTTGGTAGACTTAACCCGCTGCTGACTATTCTCTCAGCATTCTTCCTCGGGTCGCTGCTCGTTGGAGGAGATGCTATACAGGTTAAGCTCAGGCTACCATATGGTGTGGTAAATGTCTTCAATGGAATGATCCTGCTGTCTCTTCTGGTAGGTGAAGTCGCCTCGAAGTATAGGGTGGTCAGGTAGTGTGGAGCCTGATTAGAGCTATGGTTAGAGCTGGCACCCCACTCCTCCTAGGGACTGTAGGGGAGGTTCTGACTGAGAGAAGTGGGGTCCTGAATCTCGGTGTTGAGGGGATGATGGCTGCTGGTGCTGTAGCAGCTTTCGCTGTGGCCTATAGGGCTGGGAGCGCTGTAGCTGGGCTTGCTGCAGCAGCTGCAGCTGGAGCTCTCCTGGCGCTAGTCCACGCAGCTGTCTCAGTTACCCTGAGAGGGAATCAGGTGGTGTGTGGGCTCAGCATAGCTATGCTTGGCTTGGGAGTAAGCTCTCTAGCTGGGAGGAGGTATATTGGAGTACCTCTCCCAGCTAGGTTTAGGGAGGTGAAGCTGATAGGGGCTCTGGCAGCTGACCCAGTAGCATATGGAGCTCTGCTGGCTGCAGTCTTCGCCTGGGCTGTGCTCTGGAAGACCAGGATCGGAGTAGTCCTCAGAGCTGTTGGAGAAGATCCCAGGGCAGCTGAGGCTCTAGGGATCAGAGTACACTCAGTGAGGTATGCTGCCACAGTCATAGGTGGTGCCTTAGCTGGCGTAGCTGGAGGCTATCTCCCTCTAGCATATACGCCATCTTGGATTGAAGGGATGACTGGAGGGCGAGGCTGGATTGTGATAGGGCTGACTGTGTTCTCCTTCTGGAGCCCTGGGAAAGCCGTGCTAGGAGCCTACATGTTCGGGCTCATCGAGGCGCTGGCTTACAGGCTTCAGCCACTAGGGATCTCTGCTCCACTGCTCATGGCCCTCCCCTATCTGGCTGCTATACTGGCTCTGCTAGCTGGGAGCAGAGAGGAGGTCAAGAGGAGAGCAGGAGTCTCAGCTTTAGGTAAGCCTTATCCAGAGTAGCGAGCTATATATGCAGTAGGGGGTAGCCTCAGTTAGGGAGGGTCTTGAGTGAGCTATTCCCTTACCCTCCTAGAGGGGGGCAGCTCGAGCTAATAGAGTTCATACTAGAGAGCATTGGGGAGGGAAGCCTATGTATTAGTGCTCCGACAGGCTTCGGGAAGACCCCAGTGATCCTAGCAGCCCTGTTGAAGAGGGCGCTAGCTGAAGACTCTAGGATAGTGTGGGCTGTTAAGACTGGAGGAGAGGCTGACAGGCCTATTGAGGAGCTTAAGGTTATTTGTGAGGCGAGGGGGCTGAGGATCTTCGGCTTCTCCTACCGTGGGAAGAAGGACATGTGTCTGCTTGTAGAGGATATGGGTATCGGTGAGCTAAGCTATGAGGAGTCAGCTTTCCTCTGTAGGCAAGCTAGAAGGAGGTGCCCATACTATGCTAGGCTGGCTGAGCATGCTAGGAGGCTTAAGGCAAGCAGGCCTCTCGTGTTCAGTGAGCTCATCGAGGAGTGTAGGAGGCTAGGTGTCTGCCCGTATTACGCTCAGCAGCTCCTGCTCAAGAAGGCTACAGTGATCTCTCTCAGCTATAACTACGTCTTGAGCAGGGAGATAGGCTGGGCTCTTAGGAGGGCTGCTCCATTTAAGGGCTGCTATCTAGTCGTAGATGAGGCACACAACATCCAGCAGGCTTCCTCTAGCATAAACTCAGATAGCATAACATCTAGGACGATAGCTAGAGCAAGTAGGGAGCTGGCTCTGGCAGGAGAGAGCTACAGCTGGCTGGCTGAGCCCCTCTCTAGGATGCAGTGGGCTATCAGAAGGCTTCCTGCTGACAGCGTATTCAAGCCCTCAGACATCATTGAAGCGACATTCAGGGCTACTGTAGACAGAGCTACTGAGATGCTTGAGGAAGCTAAGGAAGCTGGAGAGGAGGTTAGGAAGGTAAGGCTTCAAGCTGGAGCTAGACCGTCATCTTCCCTTAGGCACCTAGCTGACTTCTGGCTTAGATCTCTTGAGCTTGAGGGAGAGGAGGGGATAGCCTTCCTAGTAGAGGAGGACGGGGAAGAGGTCAGGGTTGAAAGGTGGGACATGAGGTCAGCTGAGGTGCTTGCCCCATTGTGGAGCGAGTTCAAGGCATGCGTCTTCACCTCAGGGACTCTAGGGCCGGTCTCAGCTTTCGCTGAGACAGCAGGCCTAGACTCTTACAGGTATGCTAGAGCTGGGCTCCCTTATGACCTGAGTAGAGTAAAGGCTATCGTGGTGAGAGAGCTCAGTACACGTGGAGAGAAGCTCTCTGCTGAGATGGCCTCCAGGTACAGGCAGGCTATAAGGCTATTCCTGGAAGGCTTTAAGGCAAGCGTAGCAGTCTACTTCTCAAGCTATAGAGTGATGGGTGAGCTTGCTGATGGGATAGCTGAGGACGCTGAGGCCCTTGGCAGGAAGGCATTCATTGAGAGACAGGAGATGAGGGGGCATGAAGCCAGGGAGATGTTAGAGGAGTTTAGGAGGTATGCTAGGAGCGGAGCTGGAGTCCTGTGTGCTACCATGACAGGGAAGTTCGCTGAGGGGGTAGACTTCCCTGGAAGGCAGCTTGAGGGAGCCTTCCTGGTAGGGATACCATTTGACAGAGTGACAACGAGGACTAGAGTCTATCTCCAGTATTATGTGAGCAGATATGGGAGAGAGAAGGGGGTATACTACGGGTATGTGGTGCCAGCTTTGAGGAGGGTAGCTCAGGCTATGGGGAGAGTACTCAGGTCATCTGATGACAGAGCACTCTTCATCCTTGGCGATGAGAGGTATGCTAAGCCAATGTACTTTGAGCTGCTCCCAGAGTATGCTAAGTCTACAGCTGAAGATGTGAGCTACACTAGGATCAAGAGGGCTGCTGAGGTGTTCGATGAGGCCACTAGCTGAGCAGCTAGGCTGGGAGAGAGGCGCATAGCTGCTACAGGTACCTTGAAAGCCAGCGCTCTATGACAGGCTTCGGGTATGCTCCAGTCAGCCTGTCAACAGGCTTCCCTTCGACAAAGAGGACTAGTGTCGGTATGGCCATAACCTGCATCTGAGCTGCTATGTCAGGGCTCCTGTCGACGTTAAGCTTCCCGAAGGCGACCCTCCCAGCATACCTCTTTGATAGCTCATCTATGACTGGAGCAACGATCTTACATGGCATGCACCACTCAGCCCAGAAGTCGACTACAGCAACCCTGCTCTCTTGGATAAACCTCCAGAAGCTGCTGCTATCAAGCTCAACAGGACCCCTAGGCAGCTCCCTCCTGAGCTCAGATGGCCTCTTAAGGAGCTCAGCTAGCCTCCTTCTCTTCAGCTCTTCAAGCTCATCCATAGTTCTCTAGCGTCACACCATGGTTAATAACTTCACGCCAAGAGCATTAGATAGCTCTAGCCTGGTGGTGTAGGCTGGATGGAGGCTGCTGTAGTCGGCTGTGGTAGAGTGGGTAAGGCTATAGCTAAGAGGCTTGGGCAGCTAGGGTTCACTAGGCTCACCTTGATAGACATCTCGCTTGATGCAGCTGAGGAGGCTGCTAAGCTCACTGAGGCGAGGGCTAGAGTAGCTAAGGCTGATGCCTCAGAGCTGAGTGAGCTGAGAGGCATGCTTGAAGGACATGATGTAGCGTGTATAGCTCTGCCAGGGAGCACTGGGCCCCTTGGAGTCTCAGCTGGGCTCAGAGCTGGAGTGAACGTGGTGGATGTCTCATACTCTGATCTAGACCCATTCAGCTTCGCCAGCTTAGCCCAGGAGAGCAAGGTTGCTTTTGTGCCAGACTGTGGTGTAGCACCTGGCTTGAGCAACATCTTAGCTGGGAGAGCTGAGAGCAAGCTAGGGGAGCTAGAGGAGCTCAAGATATACGTGGGAGGGATACCAGCTAAGCCGGAGCCTCCTCTAGAGTACTGTGTGACATGGTCTGTAGAGGACTTGATTGAGGAGTATGTGAGGCCAGCTAGGATAGTAGCTGACGGGCAGGTTACTGTAGTAGAGCCTCTGAGCGGGGTTGAAGAGGTGGAGTTCCCAGGGAACCCTCCACTCAAGCTTGAAGCCTTCTATACTGATGGGCTGAGGACTCTGATAAAGACCATCAAAGCTAGGAGGATGTTTGAGAAGACGCTCAGATACCCTGGGCACGCTGCTAAGGTTAAGCTCCTCAGAGACTTAGGGCTGATGTCAAGCGAGGAAGTCAGGGTGTCTGGTGTGCTCGTCAGGCCTAGAGAGCTCCTCGCTGAGCTCTTGAAGGCGAGGCTGAAGCCCTGCAGGGACATCGTTCTCCTGATGGTTGAGGCTAGCGGAGCTCTAGGGAGAGCTAAGTTCACCATGGTAGATGAGTATAGTGAAGCTGAGAAGCTCTCAGCCATGGCTAGGACAACAGGATATACTGCTGCAACAGTAGCTTTGCTGGTAGCTGAGGGTGAAGTCGAGGTAGGTGTAGCTCCACCTGAGGAGCTTGGGAGGAGAGATGTGTTGTATGGGAAGATAATCGACCTCCTATCAGATTCAGGAGTAGAAGTCTCTGAAGAGCTTTTATCTCCTTGATTTCCTTCTTCTCCCCTCTTCTACCCCTATCTTTGGGCAGATGTCGGCTATCGGACACCTCTCACAGAGAGGCCTGACAGGCCTACAGATCCTCTGCCCGAAGACAACGAGAATCCTGTTCACCTCAGACCAGTAGCCTCTAGGTATCTTCTCCATGAGAGACCTCTCAGTCTCCTCTGGTGTCCTGGTGCTCACAAGCCCCCACCTGTTGGTAACCCTGTGGACATGTGTGTCAACACATATGGCAGGCTTCCCATAGCCTATGGAGAGCACTAGGTTAGCTGTCTTCCTCCCGACTCCCTTGAGCTTCAGCAGCTCCTCTATGGTGTCAGGTACTCTGCCACCATGCTCCCTTATGAGAGCTCTACAGACCTCGAGGATCGCCTTAGCCTTGCTCCTGTAGAAGCCTACAGGGTATATGAGCTTAGATACCTCCTCAGCACTGAGCTTCAGCATCTCCTGAGGGGTGCTTGCCTTCGAGAACAGCCTTCTGGCAGCCTCTATGGTCACCTCATCCCTGGTCCTAGCACTCAGCATGGTTGCTATCAGGACCTTAAAGGGGTCTCTGCCAGCTGCAGCTGAGACCGCTGGCTCACTGTACTCAGCTACTGCAGCCTTCACCTTCTCTAGGACCTCTAGTATGTTGCTCTCATCTATCAAACAGCACCATCTAGCACAGGCTTCACTACCTTCTCAGTATACATCCTGAGCTGGGATCTCATGTCTCTCAGCCTGACTAGCAAGGCTACTATGAAGCTCCTCACTCCTGCCTTGGCATACTCTCCTATCTTCTCAATGCAGTCGCTTGGAGACCCATAGATAAAGTACCTGTCAACTGCCTCATCAGGTATCTTCTCCAGTGCAAACCTGAGGAGCTTCTCAACATTCTCTACAGTGAATGTGAACCTGTGTATCCCTAGAGACTCAGGTATCTCTGCATTGATCTCCTTGGCTGCATCAGGCCAGAGAGCTATTATCAGCTTGGCTGGCACCCTGATCGCCTCCAAGGCCTCCTCTCTCCTCTGGGCTACTAGGCTATAGAGGAACAGGGCAGGCTCTATCTCACCTGGGCTCCTGCCTACCTTGGAGGCATGCTCCCTCAGCTCACTTAGCCACCTCCTATACCTCTCAGGTGAGGCAGGTGGTGTAGCTGGTATCCAGCCGTCTCCAAGCTCAGCAGCGATCCTCACTGACTTAGGGGAGTTAGCTGCAATCCATATGGGCGGGTTGGGCTTCTGAACCCCCTTAGGCTCCAGCATCGCATCTCTGAGCCTATAGAACTTGCCTGTGAAGCTGACTCTATCCTCTGTGAGCAGCCTCCTTATGACCAGCGCTGCCTCCCTCAGCTTTGATACAGGCTTGCTCCAATCTATCCCATAGGGATCTAGGTTCATTGCTTCACCTGCCCCAAGCCCAAGTATGGCTCGCCCTCTAGTTAGCTGGTCTAGCGTAGCTAGCGCCTGAGCTAGGACAGCAGGGTGCCTCCTATGTGGGTCGCTCACACACGTGCCTAGCTTAACCCTCTCTGTTATGGCTGAGAGAGCTCCTAGGGTGCTCCATGCCTCTAGGAAGTCAAACCTCCTTATCCCTATACCTACGAGGTGGTCTGCCATGAACACGTAGCTATAGCCGCTTCTGTCAGCATACTGTGCAGCCCACTTGATGAGCTCGATATCATATGGTGGAAGCTGGTAGCCGAACCTGACCTCCAGCTAGCTCACCTCGGCTTAGCATATGGCTTATATGACCTATATCTGCCTCTCAGCTTTTCTATCCTATCTTGGAGCTTCCTGTACTCCACCACAGTCCCACGGAGCCACTCCAGGTGCTCCTCAAGCTTCTCCTCGATGAACCTGCCTCCCCTGATGTATCTGACGCTGTAGCAGCCACCTGAAGGCTTTATCTCAATCTCCGATCCGCATACAGAGCACTCTGCTCCACTCTGGGTGAGCTTCACAAGGCTACAGCCGCATATAGGGCACTCCCAGCTCTCCTTCTCCAGCTCAACACCCCCTCCCATAGCTGCCCTAGCAAGCCTCCTTCCGAGCTTCCTAGCCTCCTCCAGATAACCTTGCTGCAAGAGGACTTCACCTGGCCCCCTACCATATGCTAGGAGCTTCCCCACAACTCTATAGCCTACACCATAGAGGAATGCGTAGACAGATGGTAGCACTAGAGACTCCCAGCCTGGGATCCCTGCTGTGACTATGGCTGCAGCAGGCTTCCCCATTGTCCAGCTCAGCCTAGGGTATATCGAGAGCACCCTATCGAACAGCAGCTTGAGCTGGCCAGGTATAGTCAGCAGGTAGGTTGGGGTCCCTATCAAGAGTGCGTCAGAGTCTCTTAGCTTACCTATAAGCCACTCTCCATCATCCTCCAGCTTGCACTCTGTGAAGAGGCATGCATAGCATGCCTTGCACTGAGTGAGCTTCAGCTCAGTCAGCCTGATAATCTCGCAGCTTGCACCGAGCTCCTCAGCTCCCATGAGAGCCTCCTTAACAAGTATCTCAGTGTTCCCGTCTCTCCTATGGCTTGCAACTAGCGCCAGAACCCTCATACAGACACCATGCCACCATAGGCCCGTCTGCTTTTAGGCTTGCTGAGTGCATGCTGGTGACAGCATGCTCCACCATTTAAAACCGCAGACCCCCTATATTCTAGGGGTGGTACAATGGGGAAGATTAGGGTTGCGATAGCTGGAGTTGGTAACTGTGCTTCTGCTCTTGTTCAGGGTGTTGAGTACTATAGGAATGTAGGTGACGATGAGCTTGTACCAGGGCTCATGCATGTGAACTTCGGTGGCTACAGGATATCTGACATAGAGTTCGTAGCAGCCTTCGACGTGAACAGGCTCAAGATAGGCAAGGACCTCAGTGAAGCCATCTTCACTGAGCCAAACTGCTGCGCGAGGTTCGCTAACCCTCCTAGGTATGGAGTGGAGGTGAAGCCAGCTCCGATACTTGACGGGGTCGCAAAGCACATGAGAGATGCCTTTAGAGTGTATGATGAGAGCGAAGTGAAGCCAGTTGACGTAGCAGAGGAGCTTAAGGAAGCTAATGCAGAAATGCTCATCAACTTCGTTCCAGTAGGCAGCTATGAGGCCACAAGATACTATGCGAAGTGCTGCCTAGAGGCTGGAGTAGCCTTCGTGAACTGCATACCAGAGTTCATAGCATCAGACCCAGAGTGGGCGAAGAAGTTCGAGGAGAGAGGCATACCTGTAGCAGGAGACGACATAAAGAGCCAGGTTGGAGCAACAATACTGCATAGGGCGATAGTCAATCTCCTAGTAGATAGGGGGGTCAAGGTTGAGGAGACATACCAGCTTAACATAGGAGGTAACACAGACTTCCTCAACATGACAGTAGAGGAGAGGCTAAAGACAAAGAGAGTCAGCAAGACCACAGCTGTCACGAGCCTGATACCTTACGAGGTCCCTACAAGAATCGGCCCATCAGACTACGTCCCATTTCTAGAGGACAAGAAGATATGCTACATATATGTCAGAGGGACTAAGTTCGGTGGGCAGCCAATCATAATAGAGGCTAAGCTGACAGTGGAGGACTCACCTAACAGCGCTGGAGTAGTCGTAGACGTGATAAGAGCAGTCAAGATAGCTTTAGACAGGGGGGTAGCAGGGCCCTTGGTCAGCATATCAGCTTACGCCTTCAAGCATCCACCAGTCAAGGTCCCTGACAGCACAGCTAGGCAGTGGGTTGAGGAGTTCATCCAAGGCAAGAGAGAGAGATGAGGGTGAGGGCAGTAGCATTCGACATGGATGGGACCCTCACCAGAGAAGAGTCAAGCTGGGCTCTCCTCCACAGGGCTTTCAGAGCAGACCCAGCTAAGGTTGAGGAGAACAGAAGGCTCTATGAGCAGGGTAAGATAAGCTACCTTGAGTGGGCTAGGCTCGACATAGCCCTCTGGAGGAAGGAGGGCAAACTCCCCCATATTCTAGATGTAATAGAAGTTCTCAATGGGGTTAAGCTTGCAGATGGAGCCAGAGAGCTCTTCAGGGAGCTGAGGGCACGCAGCATAGCTACCGTCATAGTCACTAGCGGGATAGACCTGCTTGCAGCTAGAGTGGCTAGAGAGCTTCAAGCAGACTTGTGGTTTGGAAATGGCCTCATGATAGACGATGAAGGCTATCTTACTGGAGACTGCATACTAAGAGTCGACCCACTCAGGAAGCATCTTTCCCTGAGGAATGCATCTGCACTGCTCTCAATTCCACTCGAAAAGTTTGCTGTAGTAGGAGACACAGCATATGACCTCAGCATGATGAAGGAAGCTGGCTTGAAGGTGGCTTATAAGCCTAAGCACCCTAAGCTCGAAGCTGAGGCAGATGTTGTCTTGAGAGGAAGCCTAGCTGAGCTGCTAGACTACATCTAGGGGCCTGAGCTTGTGGAGCACCCTGAGGAAGCTGGCTCTCGACCTCGGTGCAGCTAAGGTGGGGGTAGCAGACCTAGCGCTATACAGGGATGACTACGGGTATGCTAGGAAGCTCCTCAGGAAGTTCAGTAGAGCCATATCAGTGGCATGGAGGCTTTCAGACCAGATAGTAGATGCCATAACACCAAGCGACCCTACTGAGGCATATGTCCACCACTATAGAGCTGTCAACCAGGCTCTAGACTACACTGCTCTCAGGCTAGCATCACTACTCCAGAAGCATGGGTATAAAGCCATGCCGATACCAGCTTCACAGACCCTGGGCAGAGAGGGGCTGTATGGTGCCATATCTCATAAGGCTGTCGCAGCCTTAGCTGGCTTAGGCTGGATTGGGAAGAGCATGCTGCTGGTGACAGAGGAGTGGGGGCCTAGAGTCAGGCTTGTCACAGTGCTGACAGACTGCCCTCTTGAGCCAGGTGAGCCTCTTGAGTGTAGGTGTGGAGGATGTAGAGCCTGTGTAGATGCATGCCCAGCTGGAGCAATTAGAGACGTGAGCTTCAAGGTATATCCCCCACAGCTCCATGAGTGCTTTGACGCCAGAGCATGCAGCAGAAGGCTGAAGGAGGTAGAGAGGGATCCGAGATACGGTGAGGAAGTCTGTGGGGTATGTGTTAAGGTGTGTCCAGTTGGGCAGCATAGGTAACCTGCTAAGGAAGCTAGCTGAGCATACAGCCCAGCGTGGAGTAGCATCCATGAGTGAGCTAGCTGAGCTAGCTGAGCAGCTCGGGTACAATCTAAGTGAGCTAGAAGATGCCCTGCTAGAGGGAATGGAGCTAAATGTGATCCTCCCACTCGAGAGCATGGATGGGACACTAGAGTGGGGTAGCCTGATGGTGAGAGAAGATGGCAGGTGGCATGTTCCTCTTGTAGCCAGGGAGCTTCTGGCCAGGGGAAGCTGGATGGAGGCCATTGAAGCTGCGCTGAGGGAGATTGGTGAGGAGAAAGCTGACCTGGTTCCAGAGCTCTTCAGAAGGCTGCTTAAGAGAGGAGTTATAGTATCAGCTTCCGACATAGCTGAGGAAGCTGTGAAGCTAGGGTTTAGGCTGAGTGAGGTCAGTAGGCTGATAGCAGAGCTTAAGGGAGCTGGGCTGATGACTCCTAGGGTGAAAGCTGGGCTCACAGCCAGAGAGCCAACTTACAGGCTCAGCCTAGCCTTCAGGCTCCTGACCTAGCTAGCCTGTAGGCTTCTAGGAGAGCTGAGCAGGCACCACACCTGACACAGCCAGCCTTATTCGAGAAGGGATCTAGATTCTCCTCGAGCATGGCTTCAGCTGCCTTTACACACACCCTAGCGAGCTCCTCTGGGCTAGGTGGGCTAGCATGCTGCATTGGAGTCTCCTCTATAGGCCTGAGTGGGACTATGTATGGGATGACCCCAAGCTCAGCTAGCTTTCTCGACCCCTCAATCAGGGACTCAGAGCTCTCTCCTAGGCCAGCTATAAGGAAGCTGCTGACCTGCCCTCTCCCCCAGTTCTCCACACAATAGCTCCAAGCTCTGTAGTATGGCTCATATCCTCTCCTAGCTTTCCCAGGGCAGACTTTAGCGAATATCTCTGAGTCCATGGTCTCAACATGTACTCCTATCGTCTCAGCTTCCATGAGCTTGTCTAGGTGCCTGAGGTCGCTTGGAGGCTCGATTTGCACGTGTACTGGGATGTCGTCTATGCTCTTCACAGCTTTCACAGCCTCAGCTAGCAGCTCAGCCCCCATGTCACCTGAGGCAGGTGTCCCAGTTGTTAGGGTGACATGTGAGCAGACACCCTCCTCTAGCGCAGCCTGAACGACCTCAGCAAGCTGCCTCGGCTTCTTGTAGAGTATGGTGTGCCCATGCTTGAAGGAGAGCTCTATACCACAGAACCTGCACTGCATCCCATGCCTCCAGTACCAGCATGACTGTAAGACTGTTGTAGCAAGGCAGTCTACCCCATGGAGGAGGGCAACCTTCCACATTGGGGTGCCATCTGAAGTCTTCTCAGCATAGAAACGAGGCTTCGGGACGATCTTGACAGGGACTCGCATGCTACCTGAAGCCAGGTAGAGGCCTCTCGAGGAAGCCTCCATAGCCCACCTTGATCTGCTGGTGTAATGTGGCCATGTAGCAGCATTCACACAGCTACCTCCAGGTAGGATTATGTACTGGCCTCCAGCTGGGCCTGCACCATACCTCCTGCCCTTATCTGACTCAGGTGGCAGCCTTACACCTAGGCATAGAAGCTCTACCTTGAGCTTGAGCAGCTTGAGATCCATCAAACCTCCCTCTCATATACGTCTACTAGCATCCCAGGAGCTTGCTCAAACGACCCAACCTTCCTGAACCCAAACTCCCTCACAAGCTTGAGGCTAGGCTTCTGTGAGGGCAGGATGTTGACCCTCACCTTCCTGCAGCCTATCTCTCTCGCATACCTTATGAACTGCCTGTACATAGCTTTAGCTAGCCCCCTCCTCCTGAACTCATGTCTGACAGACTGATGCTCTCCGAGCAGGGTGTCTCCAGCCACCTTGGCCTTATAAACTCCAGCTATCCTGTCTCCTATCCTTACTCCAAAGTACCTGTAGCCTGACCTCATCTCCTCTACTATCTGAGCTCTAGTAGGCATTCTCTTCCTCCTCCACTCCTCAGGGTACTCTAGCGCTGTGCTCCACACCTCCCTGAAGAGCTCTTCAAGCTCCTCCGCGTCCCCCTCACTGAGCTCTTCTACTGTGAGCTCAGGCATATCAGGCTATCCTGTCCCCCATATTTAACCAGGAAGTCATGTGGTGTGGTCAGCTCCATGCTGAGGCCAGCCTCTCTGAAGGTCTCTCTGAGGGTGCTGATAGCCTCTCTCAGGCTGCTAGAGTAGTATAGGTGGCTCACACACCTGCAATCTGAGCAGCCGAAGCCTGGTATGGGCTTCAGTGATCTGGAGAGGAGCTTCGAGATAGAGCACTCAGCTCTCTTATAGGTCTCAGCATAGGCTACGAGCTTAACTTCAGCTTTACTCGAGTAGGCCCCTTGGTCTAGGAGGTAGTCTATGTGCCACCTCAGCTTCTTCCCTGGCTTTAGGTGCCTAAGCACCCTCCTTTCTAGCAGCCTACCTCTCCTAGAGACTGCTGACCCGACATACAGGTAGAAGCCTCTAGGCAGCTTCAGCCTCCCAAGAGCCCCGAACCTACGCTCTAAGCCAGCGACTTCTATGACTAGCACATATATACCTGACCTCACCTCAGCTCCCTCGGCTTCCTCCCAAGCAGTAGAATCAGAGCTGCGATCAGAGCTGCTAGAGCTACTGCAGCTAAGGCTAAGGCTAAGGCAAGGAGTTCAAGAGGCCTCTCCGGTGGAGGGTGTTGTGCTGGAGTAAGCTCTCTTGGTGTAGGCTCAGCTGGAGAAGGCTTCAGCGTGGCAGCTGGAGTAGAGGCTGTAGGCATCTGCCTGGGCTCTACAGCTACCACCAAGCTGCTTTCAGCCACCAGCCTCCCCTCTACTTCAGCTGTGATCTCAAGCTCGACTTGGCCTGGCTCTAGCGGCATCAGATTGAACTCTAAGTCTACTCCAGCATGCGGAGGCAAAGAGACCTCTCTTGACTGGAGCTCAGGTGTACAGCCAGCTGCCTTCAGCCTTACTTCAGCGTGGACATGTGAGCTCCCCGCGTTGAAGGCTAGAACGTGGATGGGTAGCCTGCTTCCCTCCTCGGCTCTACTTGACGCTGAAGCTGACAGTAGAAGCTTAGGCTCCTCCTCCACCTCCTCTACTCCTGCCTCCTCCTGCTCAATCAGCTTTATCGGCCCCTCTAGAATCCTGCTTGAAAGGACTTCAAGCCTAGCCTTGTCCCTGATAGCTACTATAAGCTGCCACCTCTCTCCTCTCTCAGGTGATATCTTGACTTCAAGCTCACTTCTACCCCATGGTTCCAGGTGCAGTGTAGCCTTCTCTCTCGACACTCTGAGGCTGACACCTCTGATATACATCTCAACTTCAAGAGAGACTCCGACCTGGCTCTCAACCTGGATCAAAGCTGTATACTTGCATCCCTCTGTCAGCTCTGGAGGCCTTGAGCAAGGAGAGGGGCCGTAGACTGTGATGTCAAGGGAGGCCTTCAGGAACCCGAACTTCACAGAGGCTCCAGACTGGAGCATACTCCATGTAGCTGACCTAGCAGCTAGCTTATCTGGAGGAGGGTCAGCTTCCAGTATTGTATAGCTTGCTAGCTCAACTCTGATCTCCTCTAGCAGCCTCAGGTTCCTTCTCTCTCCTATGACAGCCTCCTCCTCAACTCCACCTAGCTTGAGCTCATAGGTGTTCAGCCCTAGCTTCACAGCTGGAGCCTCGACTTCACCTCGCAGGATAGCTACTCTGCTATCTGCCTCAACACTCCAGGTGGGCTCAGAGCCTAGGAGCTGGAGGGCTATCTCTGAGGCATCCTCAGCTAGTTCACATAGCATCTCTCCGATATCAGGCCATCCTCCACCCTTCAGCTCATATCTGACCTCTACCTCAGCTGTCAGGTCGAGCTTAACCTGGACTCTGACTTTAGCTGAGATGTAGCTTGGCTGAGCTCCCAGCAAGGATGCTGAGATGAGGACTGCTATCAATAGTAGCCTCAAGCCTACCCCAGCTAGCGCTAGAGCTCCTGTATTAAAGCTCACTGGCCTCCAGCTACAAGCTGCTCCAGCTCACTAAGCAGCCTTGGGAGAGCCTTGGCAGCCCTCTCTCTTATGGATACAGCTGCATACGGCGTCAGAGGGGTCTCCTCTGGATTGACTTCTATGGCTTTCCCTCCCCCCTGGATTGTGATGAATGGCAGGCTTGCTGCAGGCTGGACTAGGAGGCTTGTCCCGACGACCATGATGAGGTCTGCCTGCGAAGCCATCCTCAAGGCCTCCTCAAGCTGGTCTCTGGGAAGAGGCTCTCCAAACCAGACGACATCTGGCCTAAGCAGTGCTCCACAGCTACATCTCGGAGGGATCTCATATGGGATCTCAGATACGTGGTATGTTCTGCTACAGCCTATGCACCTCACTCTGCTTATGCTCCCATGGAGCTCTATGACCTTCCTGCTCCCAGCTCTCCTATGCAGGCCATCTACATTCTGGGTTATGACAGCTTTGATGAAGCCCATCTCCTCTAGCCTAGCTAGAGCTATGTGAGCTGGGTTCGGCTTAGCCTCTAGGATCATCTTGATCCTCATAGCATACCACTCCCATACGAGCTTAGGGTTCTGGTAGAAAGCCTCTCTGGTAGCTAGCTTCCTCCAGTTATACTTCTCCCATAGGCCTCCTGGCCCCCTGAATGTCGGTATGCCGCTCTCGGCGCTTATACCTGCTCCTGTGAGGGCCACTGCAGCCTTCGACTCAGCTATGAGCCTAGCAGCCCTCCTGTACTCCACTATGCTGACACCCTTACGCCACTTACCCTAGCATATGGGAGTAGAGCCCTCCCTAGGTTCTTTACCTCCTTACTGACAGCATCCACCTTAGCTATGAATTCTAGGATGTTCCCTGATACCATTGCCTGCTTTACTGGATGCTTCACCTCTCCTCTCCTTATGTAAGCTGGCAGGTAGGCTACTACACTGAACTCTCCTGATGGTATGTTTGCTGTATGTGCCCCCAGGAAGCCTACGACGAGTATGCCCTCATCTACCTCTGATATCAGCTCACTCAGAGGCTTTGAGCCAGGCTTGACGATCAGGTTCCTTGGAGCTATCCTAGGCTCTGACTCATACCCTCTTAAGGCGTTTCCTGTGCTCTCTGCCCCACAGGCCTTCCCCCAGTACCTATCATAGAGGAAGCTCTTGAGCACTCCTCTATCTATGAGAGTAGTTGTCCTTGACGGTGTCCCTTCAGCGTCGAATGGCCATGTCCCTAGCGCCTTCTCTAGGGTCCCGTCGTCTACTAGGGTGAACTCCTTTGAGGCAACCTGCTCTCCTAGCCTGCCAGCTAGGGGAGTCCTCTTCTTGTAGAGGTTCTCTCCACTCAGTTCCTCTGCCAGTATGCTCAGCAGGCTTGCTAGAGCGAATGGGTGGAGGACGACATCCATTGTAGCTGTCTCTACACTCTTCTTCCCGAGGTTCTCGATAGCCATCTTGCCAGCTGCCTCACCTACCCTCAGAGGGCTCACGTCGCTAGCCTGCCTGGAGGACTCGTACTCGAAGCCAGCTGAGGACTCTCCTGCCTCCTCTGCTATAGCGTAAGCTGACGCGTAAGCTGATGTCCCCTGAGCTGAGAGAGCTAGCCCTCTGCTGTTGGCTATAGCTGAGGCAAGGGAAGAGAAGCCTACTCCGCCGCTGCCAGCCTTGACCCTCCTATCTACCTTCATCGCCTCTATCATCTCCCTAGCTAGCTCAGCTGCGTCCTCTATGGTGGCTTCAGCAGCCTTGGGGTCATAGACCCCCTGTACCCTCGCTGGCTCAGCTGGCTCAGCGAAGCCAGGCCAGAGCGGGTCCTCTGGCTTTGCCTTAGCTATCTCAACTGCAGTCTCAGCTGTCTTCCTGATGGACTCTGGTGCGAGGTGTGAGGTGAAGGAGAAGCCTACTCTCCTGCCTAGCACAGCTCTGATCCCTAGCCCTGCATCCACGCATGTCCTAGAGCTCTTTATCTGGAGCTTCTCTATCTCTACGCCTACAGCTCTGTCCCATGTTGCTATGGCCTCAGCTTCGCTTGCACCCAGCTTGAGAGCTGCCTCAATAGCCTTCTCGCATAGCTCTAGGAGCTCTTCAGGCCTCACCTCCTACCACCTACCACAGCCTCTCTTATCCTTACATGGGGGCCTCCATCTCCAGTGGGAACATACTGCCCTGCTTTCCCACAGAAGCCTACTGAGAACTCCATGTCCCTCCCCACAGCGTCTATGTGCTTCAGAGTCTCTAGGATGAGGCCGCTGAGAGAGACGTCTGTCAGGAGCTTCCTGAGCTCACCCTTCTCTATGAGCCAAGCCTCCTGGGCATTGAACTGGAAGTAGCCTATAGCAGAGTCTACCTGGCCTCCTCTGCTCCCCTTAACATAGACTCCATAGCTCACATCTTCAAGTAGCTCCTCGAACCTGTAGTCTCTAGGCTGAATGTATGTGTTGCTCATCCTGACTATAGGTGGGTACCTGAAGCTCATTGCTCTAGCTGATCCATTAGGCTCCATCTTGAGCTTGAAGGCAGACTCCCTGTTCAACATGTACGCCTTGAGAACCCCATCCTCAACTAGCATCCTCCTAGCTGTCTTAACTCCCTCATCGTCATACTCCTCTGACCCCCACCAGTCTAGAGTCGAGTCGTCTACTATGGTCACGAGGTCTGAGCCTATCTTCTCACCTATCTTACCTGCTAGGCAGCTTTCGCCAGCTACAACAGCGTCAGCCTCGCAGGCGTGGCCTACAGCCTCATGGACGAAGACCCCGATGTGCTCTGGGTCAGCTATCACAGTCATCTTCCCTGAGGGAGGCGACTCAGCCTCGAGGAGCATGCAAGCCTTCTCAGCAGCCTCCCTCGCCTTCTCAGCTGGCCTCTGCTCTAGGAGCTTCTCAAGCCCCCCGTAGGCTGCAGCTCTGGTCCTATATGACTGGATCCTCCCGCCTTCCCTCGCTACAGCCATGTGAGAGAGATAGCACCTGCTTCCTGTGGTTTCCACGAGCGTGCCCTCACTGTTAGCGAAGATCTTCCTCCCATATGCCTCAGTATAGAGGACTGTCGTGCTCTTCACCTTAGGGCTATATCCTGTCATTGCCTTATCTGACTCTAGCGTGATGCTGAGCTTCTCCTCTAGAGGAGTGTCCTCCAGCCTCTTAGCGCCAAGCTTAACTACCCTAGCCTTCAGGAGCTTGGCTTCAGCTAGCTGAGCTGGCTCCCTAGGCTCTCCCATGGCTAGAGCTGACCTCACAGCCTCCTCAGCAGCCCTCTTGACGCCCTCTCTGGTGAGCTCTGTCGTAGAGGAGAAGCCCCACCTCCCCTTCACGAGAGCTCTCACCCCAGCTCCAGCATCAGAGCCGCAGCTCAGCCTCTCTATCTTCCCCTTGCTGACCTCTATCCTACACCTCTGGTATAGCTCAATCCTTATGTCAGCATAGCTTGCTCCAAGCCTTTTAGCCTCCTCTAATGCTAGCTGAGCTAGATCCTCCAACAAGACCCCCCTGGGACATGTGGCCCTCTTTAAATAGTAGAGGCTGAGGGTACCTGATGAGCATGAGAGGGGAGTTATCGAGCTTAGCTAGATACACGCTCGAAAACCCAAGCTCCATAAGGGAGATAATGAGTGTAGTAGAGGATTACAGGCTACACCCTGAGAAGTATCCTAGGGAGCTCATCTATCTTGGTGGAGGATGGCCTCAGGACCCACCTATGGAGGAGCTCAGGGAAGCTCTGCTTGAGATAGCTGGGAGCAGAGAGCTCTTCAAGCTCTCGTCAAGGTACACTCCTACGAGGGGGCGAGGAGACCTGCTTGAGCTCCTATGCAGCTATGAGAAGGAGGTGTTCGGGAGGAGCTGTGAGAGCAGAGAGCTCGTATTAGGCTGTGGCAGCACAGACTTGATCACAGCTCTCATGCGTGCTGTAGTTGACAGCGGAGAGACAGTAGTAGTGGCCAGGCCAACATACCTGAACTACAGCAGGCAGCTAGCCGTTGCAGCTGGAGCTCCACCTAGGCTAGCTTACTGGAACTGCCTAGCTGGCGGAGAGTACTCCCCTAGCTTAGATGGCCTCCAGGAGCTTATCTCGGAGAGGAAGCCTAGAATGATCATCTTGGTCTCACCAGGAAACCCAGATGGCAAGATAATCCCACCAGAGGTGTATGAGGGGGTTGCTGACATAGCTGAGGAAAAGGGAGTCTGGCTTGCATTAGACGTCGCCTACAGGGCCTTCTGCTTCAGCAGCTACCCAAGCTACTACAGTAGAGAGAGGAGAGAGTGTGAGATATTTGTGTGCACGCTCTCAAAGGAGATGAGGATCCCAGGATGGAGGCTAGGCTACATCATAGCTGACCCTGATCTTGCTAGAGCTGTGGAAACCATAGAGCAGGCCTCAACCCTAGCTTCGAGCTCACTAGCTCAAGCAGCGCTAGCTAGGCTGCTGAGCAGAGAGGGCATCTTCAGGAGGATAAGGGAGTTCTACTCTAATGGAGCTGAGAGGTATGCTGGAATAGCTGCTGAGGCCTATAGGGCTCTGAGTGAGGCGGCTCCAGAGGCTAAGGTGCTTGAGCCAGATGGCGGCTTCTACCTATTCTTCGATGCCTCAAGCTACATCAGCAGCTCAAGGGAGCTATGCAGCAGGCTTCTAAGCGAGTGGCAGGTTGCGCTCGCTCCTGGAGTAGACTTCGGATGTGAGGGGTGGGTCAGGCTCTCTTATGCTCCAGTCGTCGAGGAGCCTCATAAGCTGATGGAAGCCATGGAGAGGATGAAGGCATTCTTCACCTCTCTAGGTGAGTGATGCTGAAGAAGCCTCTAGCCCTGCTGGCAGCTATCTCAGCAGCTCTCCTAGCATGTAGGTGGCTCACACCCCTATCAGTGAGCCAGCTGACATGGAGGCATATGTGAGCAGCTATGCCAGAGCACTTGAGCACCTTAGGCTCAACATGAGCCTAGAGCTCTCCATGGCTTGTGAAGCAGCTGAGAAGGCTAGAGAAGGCAAGGAGCTTGCTGGAGCTAGAGAGGAAGCTGACCTCAAGCTCAAGGCCTCAGTAGGGCTCCTGAGCACAGCTAGGAAGTCAGTTGACCTAAAGCTTAGTGGGCTGAAGCTCTCCTCAGCATTCACCATAGGCCTCCTCATACTCCTCTTCAGCTAGCCTAGCTCAGATAGCAGGCTCTATGGAGGCTGCACCCCTCATTTTTCCTAGCTGTGTTCAGCTGGTTCAGCGTCCTAGGCAGCTCTGTCACATTGGCTTCAGCCTGGCTCTTCTCCAGATGGGTCGTATCCTGTCCCATCCCGCAACCGCCTCAAAAGCTGTCACATTGGCTTCAGCCTGGCTCTTCTCCAGAGCCTTCAGGCTGAGCAGCTGGACACTGAGTGAGGCTGGGTGGCTTGCTTCAGCAGCCTTCTCCAGCCTAGCTTCACTGCTGGCATGTGAGACCACGTCAAGGAGCTTTAGCTTCAGGTTCTGTAGCTACCAGCTTAGAGCTAGAAGCATGCAGTCAGCTTCCACAGTGGCTTCAGTAGCGCTAGTTGTCGCATCCATGCTAGTGCTAGTCTCAGTCCAGTCGGCGTATGGGCTACAGGAACCTTAGCTGGCAGAGCACCTTGCGCAGACAGCATAGCAGTCGAGTGGAGCAGAACCTACTTCAGCTCAGAGCTCCTCGAGAGGTATGTGACACCGAGGTACCAAGGTAGGTACTATGTCAGCAGCTATGAGGTTGGTGCTGGAACATAACTAGGATAACGCTGAACGGCGCTGAGCTGAACGCTGCGATAGTCCTGGCACAGACCCTCAGGCCCTAGATGTGCTCTTCAGGCTAGAGAGCTTCCTCCCAGCTGGAAGGCTGCCTAAGTGGAGCGAGATCGCAGCCCTGGTCACAGATAGGTATGCTGAGTACATAGGAGCCAAGCTAGGTGACAGCGTGAACCTCACAGTCTATGGGGTAGGTGGCCTCAGAGCTGGGAGCTCGCTGGCCAAGTATGTCAGCATAGAGGGCAAGCTGGTTGGGCTGCTAGGCCACATGAAGTCCATGAGTGAGCTGAGAGATGCTACTGGAGCTAGGCTTCAGCCTTCTATAAAGGCTCTCATAGTCTATAGCACAAGCCACCCTAGGTCACTCCCTGGAGCTGGGAGAGTACACTATGTGATACCAGAGGACGAGGAGAGCTTCACTAGAGCACCTAGGCTCGTTGAGGAGCATAGCATCGGAGGAGCTGCAGGCTGGTATGTCGGATACCATGTTTGGGTGAACAGGAATGGGCTTTCAGCCAGGTACTCTAAGGAGTACATGCCAGTCCTGCTGGGTGGAGACGCTGCTAAAGCCTCAGTGATACCAGCTTCGATCTGCGTTCTTCTCGTGCTCCAAGCCTTCCTCTCTGAGCTGGAGGGGAGGAAGGAGGAGATCAAAGTCTATAGCATAGTTGGGATGCCTCCCTCAGCTGTCTTGAGGAGGCTATACCACTAGGCTATGAGCGCTATTGAAGCAGTAATCTCAGGTAGACTTTTATAGCAAGATTAGCTCCAATACTATCAATACAGACATGTGTGTCTAAGACAGTAAGCTGGGTACACATGCGTTGTGAAAGAGAGTCAAGGTTGATACTATGCCTGTAGTCTCGTTCAGGGTACCTAAGGAGGTTAAGGAGGAGATGCAGAGGATCAGGATAAACTGGCCTGAGTACCTCAGAGAGGCTGTCAGGCGGAAGATAAGAGAGGAGAAGGTAAAGCAGGCTATGGCAGCAATGGATGAGTCTAGAGCTAGGACAGAGGGATTCGAGTTCAGAAGTGAGGAAGTAGCTAGAGAGGTGCGTGAGCAGCTTGAAGAAGATAGTAGTAGATGCAAGCGTAGTCTCTAAGTGGGTGATCCAGGAGCCTCTTACAGATAAGGCTCTGAAGATAAGAGAGGCGAGCGCCAGAGAAGAGCTTGAACTCATAGCGCCATCAATCATCCTCTATGACTTCTGCCACATTTTAAGCAGGCATCCTGCAAAGACACCAGAGGATGTCGAGAGAGACCTGAACGCTATCCTCCAGTTCAACATCAAGCTTGAAGACATCAGAGACCCAGAGCTCCTGAAGAAGGCTATTGAGGTCGCAAAGAGCACTAAGCTGACTTTCATGGAGGCATCCTATGTAGCTCTCTCAGAGAAGCATGGCTGCCCTCTCGTCACAGCTGACAGCAAGCTAGCTGAAAAGCTCAGAGGGAGAATAGAGGTCATAGAGCTGAAGAGCTGGAGATAGGGCTCAGCTCAACACGCTCTCTATGACGTAGAGAGCATGGTCAGCTTCAGTAGGCCTTCAGCCTCTCTGCGACCGCGTCTCATATCATCTATAGAGAGATCTCTCCAGGCGGCAGCCTACAGATAGCTGCAGGGCTATCCAGAGCATAGAGCTGCACAAAACAGTCTCCTGAGGCAACTGTGGGTGGTCTGTGAGCTCAAGTCGCAAGTAGACCAGGTAAGCCTCTAGTGCATGCCTATGAGATCATGCTAGAGTAATGTTAATGGCATGATAGACCTGAGGCAACTCATGAGAAGGATAGTTGAGTGTGTCCCGAACTTCAGCGAAGGAAAGAGGAGACAGGTCATTGAGGCTATTGTGGCTAGAGCCAAAGAGACTGCTGGAGTGAAGGTGCTTGATGTCCTCTATGATGACTACTATAACAGGATGGTGCTGACCTTCGCTGGTGAACCTGAGGCTGTCAGAGCAGCAGCGATGGCTACAGCTGAAGAAGCTATCAAGCACATCAACATGGAGGAGCATAGAGGGCAGCATCCTAGGATTGGTGCAGTAGATGTCGTGCCATTTGTCCCAGTTAGCGGTGTCAGCATGGAAGAAGTCATTGAGCTAGCCAGAGGCTTTGCCAAGGAGCTAGCTGAGAGGTTTGAGCTGCCAGTCTACCTGTATGGGGAAGCTGCGCTGAAGCCTGAGAGGAGAGACCTCGACTACATAAGGAGAGGAGAGTATGAGGGGCTCAAGAAGGAGATCCACCTACCAGAGAGAAAACCTGACTTCGGGCCAGCTAGGATGCATCCTACTGCTGGTGCCAGCATAGTGGGAGCTAGAGGCTTCATGGCAGGATTCAATGTCAACTTGGGGACAAGCGACATCAAGGTAGCTAAGAAGATAGCTAGGGCGCTCCATGCTAAGAGAGGGGGGCTAGCTTTCGTGAAGGCCATGGGAGCCTCCATCCCGGATAGAGGGATAACTCAGGTTGGGATGAGCATCTACATGCCTGAGAAGACCCCGCTTTACAGGGTGTTTGAGCTCTTGAAGATAGAGGCTAACAGGTACAATGTGCCAGTGCTCAGCAGTGAGGTGGTTGGAGTATGGCCTGTTCAGGTGCTCATAGACGTTGTGAAGTACTACCTGAAGGTCGAGAACCTAGATAGACATAGGGTCCTCGAAGTCGCGCTCTGGGAAGACTGCTAGGGTGATAAATAGGGTTACGGCTAGAGCCCTATTGGGGGCACCACTCCAGCTGCTGGGCTGGAGCCTAGAGCTCTGGCCCAGCAGCTAGCATAGGCCACCTTCCCTGCTTCATCACGAGCTCCCCATCGAAGTAGACTTCACCCTCCCTCCTGAGATCCTTTATCAGATCGAGGTGTATGGCTGACTTGTTCCTGCTGAGCGTCTCCTCATACCCTCTGCCTAAAGCTAGGTGTATGGTGCCTCCTATCTTCTCGTCGAACAGTATGCTCTTCACAGGCCTCGTTATCCTGTAGTTTAGGCCTATACCGAACTCTCCTAGCCTCCTTGCTCCATTATCTGTTTCCAGGAGCTTCTCTAGGAGCCTCTGGTTCCTCTCAGCTTTCGCTTCAACAACCGCTCCACCCTCAAACCTGAGCCTGACTCCTTCTATGGCATTTCCTGCATATATGGCTGGGACGTCGAAGTAGACCTCGCCCTCTACACTGTCTTCCACTATGCTCGTGAAGACCTCTCCATCAGGCATGTTCCTCTCTCCTGCTGCTACTATGGCCTTCCTCCCCATGACACTGAACTTAATGTCTGTCTCTTCTCCTACTATCCTCACTTCATCTGTTTTCTCGAGGAGCTGCTTTATCTTCTCCATCTCTTCAGCCAGCTTAGGCCAGTCTAGGAGGCAGCTTGAGAAGACGAACTCCTCAAACTCGCTTAGGCTCATGTCTGCCTCCTGAGCTAGAGCTTGAGTTGGATAGTAGAAGACAACCCACCTTGTCTTCGAAACCCTCCACTCTGATATGGGCTCTACAGTCTTCATCCAGGTGCTTATCTTAGCTGGATCCACCGTCGAGAGCTCCCTCACATTAGATGGGGCTCTTATCGCTATGTAAACGTCTGTGTGCTTTATCTCATAGAGCTCATGCTCAGGAAGATGCTTCAGCTGCTCTCTGCTGGCATACTTGAAGAAGAGGTATCTCCTTCCTGGCGGGTCTAGCTTCACCCAAGGGTAGGCTCCTTTGGCGAGAGCTAGCCTGTAGACTTCTAAAGCCATCTCATATGCTGGCATGTCAGCTGCAATCTGGACTCTGTCTCCAGCCTTTACCTTGGTTGAGTACTCGACTAGGATCCTAGCCACCTCTCTAGCTTCCCTGCTTAGCAAGGGACCCACCTAGACTCCCTCATAGAATATGAGCTTACAGTCAGCACACTCGTATACAGCTACCCTCACAGCCCTCGATCTCGTTAGCTGGAGGTTTGTCTCAGCTAGCTTAGCCAGCTTGGTGCCAGAGCACCTAGGGCACTTCCCAGCTTGCATGCTAAGCCTCAGCTCAAGTGGGTTATAAGCTTGGCTGCAGCTAGCAGGCTAGAGCCTGACTCCTCTTCCATCAAGCTCATGGAGCGCTCTGCCAGCTATGCCAGTTAAGCTAGATACCGCTTGAGCTAGGCTCCCTCTAGCTCTGTCAGGGTCCCCTCTGTCTATGTAGGCTATAGCCTGCTCCACTTGCATCAGAGCTGCAGCGTAGTCTCTATCAACCCAGCTAGCTCTCCTCCTCGAGATCTCTCTTGCCATGCTGATGCTTTTAGTAAGCGTCTCCATCAGGTGCTTGAGAAGAGGCCTGCTAGCCTCCTTTTCAGGCTCTCTGAGCCCCATGTAGAACGTCACAGCTGAGGCTGCAGCTAAGGCCATCTCCTTGCTTCTGTCAGCATAGTGGAACACGAGCACGAGATCTCCTACATCCAAGCTAGCACCACTACATCTGGCTCCATCAGCTAAAAAGCCTTCCTGAGCTAGAGGAGGTGAGCTATGCTATAGCTGCTAGTTTTCAGGTAAGGCTTATATTGCTAGAAGGCTTGGTCTCCTGGTCTGAGGATGCCTAGAGATGCAGTAGGTGAGCTGAAGGTCAGGCTGCTTGCCATAGATGTGCTGAGGACTATGAAGGAGGCCAGGAGGCTTAGAGAGCTTGCTGAGATGACTGGGCTTCAGCCTGCTGTGCTCTCAAGGTATATCAATGGGATCGTCCTCCCGAAGCTTGAGAGAGCTAGGTGGATTGTCGAGAAGTTTGCTAGAAGCGAGCTTGTGAGGACTCTGGAAGCTTTGTGTAGGAGGCAAGAGGAGAGGTTCCTCGTCACCCAGGATGCGCTAGTCAAGCCCTGGATCTTGAGGCTTGTCGCCTATGAGGCTGCTAGGAGGTTTGGAGGTGAGAGCGTTGAGACAGTGCTGACTGCAGCTGTAGATGGCGTGCCGCTAGCTCTGAAGGTAGCTGAGGAGTTTGGCTGCGGATACTGCTATGCTAAGGAGAGGAAGGAGATACATAATGCAGGGCATTATGAGGCTATGAGGCATAGCTTCTCTGGCCCAGTGATCTCAACACTCTATGTCCCAAAGCCTTTCCTTAGGAAGTGGAGCAGAGTCCTGATAGTAGATGATGTTGTGAGGACTGGAGCTACAGCGCTTGCTCTGCTTGAGCTGGTTGAGGAGGCGAAGGCTACACCAGTTGGAGTCTTCGCCATGTTCTGCTCTAGGGAGGGAGAAGATAAGATAAGGGGTAGAGGTGTCAAGGTAGAGTACATCCTTGAAGCCTAGCTCCACTCTATGCTCCACCTCCCCTCTATGACGCTTTCAAGCTCCTTCACTATGGATGTGGCAGCTGAGGCCACTGCTCTGCTAGACTCTGTTCTAGGCTCCTTTGCCTCAAGATGTAGGCCAGCTAGAGATGCTACAGCAGCCTTCACACCTCTCTCCAGACCCTCCCCGTAGCCTCCCTCAAGCGAGGCGACGACTGGAGCCTTCAGCTCCCCTGAGAGGCTAGCTAGAAGCCTGAACATATGGAGGAATGTGCTCTCAGTGATAAGCATCCTGGTGAGCGGGTCTGACCTATGTGTATCGAAGCCAGCTGAGACCAAGATCAGCTCTGGCTTGAACTGCCTCAGAATCGGGGCTACAATCTCGTCTAGAAGCTTCATGTAGAGGTCATCTCCAGTCATTGGAGGAAGTGGTATGTTGATGTTGTATCCTAAGCCATCTCCCTCACCTATCTCATAGGTGAATCCTGTGCCAGGATATAGGGTATAGGGGTGCTGATGTAGGCTTATGAAGAGAACCCTACTGCTCGAGTAGAAGGCCTCTTGAGTCCCATTTCCATGGTGGCAGTCGACATCTAGTATCGCAACCCTGTTGACTCTACGCCTAAGCATAGCTGCAGCTGCTATGGCTACATTGTTGAAAATGCAGAATCCTCTCGATGGAGCTCTCAGAGCTATCCCATGCTTGCCAGCGTGGTGGCCTGGCGGCCTCACTAAAGCGAAAGCTGAGGATATCTCCCTTCTGAGAGCCATCTCACAGGCCTTGAGGACTGCGCCTGCAGCATAAACTGCAGCCTCAAAGCTCCCCTCAGAGACTGGCGTATCTGAGTCTAGGTATCCTCCTCCAGCCCTGCAGACACTCCTCACATGCTCAACATATCTTGGGTCATGGATGAGATGGATCTCCTCTAGAGCTGCCTCTCTCGGCTCTATGACCTCAACCTCATCTAGCAGCTTGCTTTCTCTCAGAGCTGATAGAGCTCTGTTCAGCCTCCTAGGGCTCTCAGGGTGAAGTGGGGGGACCTTGTGCTCGAGAAACCTGCTGCTATAGAGCACAGCAGCCAAGTACACCACCACAAGCCTCAGGCTTTAGCAGCTTAAACAGTAGCGCCTGAGCATAGGTGCATGCAGCTACTCTAGCCTCAGGCAGGATCAGCTGTGGCCTCGCTAGGATAGCCTATGCTCTCGCTGCCATATATGGAAGCCTCGTAGCTAGAGGCTCTCAGATCTACTGCTGCCCATGACGCCTAGCTGAAGCTAGCAGGTAAGGTGTAGTGCTGCAGCAGCCTTCACTCCAGCCTTCAGCAGCCTGTTAAACTCCTCTATAGCCTCCCTGGTAGGCTTGGCTACCAGCCTTATCCCAAGGGACTCTATGGATCTGACTAGGCTCTTGGGGACCTTCATGGCTCCATATGCGCCTGTCCCGATGACTAGGACTTCAGGCTTCCAGTCTAAGACCTCCTTAAGGTCCTCTAGGCAGAGGCTGTGTCCTTCTCTCCTCCACCAGCCTTCCCTAACCCTCTCAGGGAAGACTATGACATCTCTGGTGTATACTTTACCTGCTATAGTGAGCCTACCAAATGAGTATGAGCTTATCATAAGAGGCCTATGCTCAGCTTGCTTATTTCTATTGTGGAAAAATCCTGGGGGCTTTGGAGGGACCTACTCAGT
Organism: Thermoproteota archaeon; assembly: GCA_037917675.1. Taxonomy (GTDB): domain Archaea; phylum Korarchaeota; class Korarchaeia; order B14-G2; family B14-G2; genus B14-G2. The sequence continues at coordinate 96,793 of JAVCBW010000034.1, read as the reverse complement.
CTCCTCTGCCCCCGCCTCTCTCAGGAGCTCACTCTTGGAGAAGGCTGCCTGATCCATTACGTCCTCTGAGACCGTTATCGGGGCTTTAGCTCTGAGAGCTATGGCTATGCTGTCGCTTGGCCTGGCTTCAACCTCTCTCGTCCCAGAACTGGATTCTAGGATCAGCTTAGCTAGGAACCTCTGACCTTCTATCCCATATATCCTTGCTTCTCTCAGGGTTATCCCGAACTTCTTCATTGCGTCGACAAACAGGTCATGTGAGAGAGGTATCTCTTGCTCTCCCCCCTCTAGTGCTATGGCTATCGATGACGCCTCTGCTCTGCCTATGACTATCAGGAGGATCCTCTCCCTGCTGTCCTCGAGGAGGACTACTGGAGATGGGCCCATTGGAGTCTCTACTGCCATGAGGCCTGCTACCTTTGTCTCTACAAACTCACTCAAGGAATCCGCCACAACACTGTGGTCTTGTGGCTAATAAGGGTTTCGGTTGACAGGCGACCACTGTCTAGCAGCTACCTAGATGACAGGAGCTCTAGGAGCTTGAGAGCATCATCCCACATCCTGATGTTGTTGAACATGATGTATGCTTCTCTCTTGTATTCCGAGTAGGCCTCCACCAGCGATATGAGCTTCCTGAGGTCTTGCACTGTGTACTTGTAGCTGTAGTCTATTTCTCGGCCTAGGCCATGGAGCCTCGTGTATAAGACAGGAGAGGGGTCTCGAGGAGGCCTCTTCAAGATGTCAGTGACATGTATGAGCTCTAGGTCTGTACATAGCTTCTCTACTATGCTAGGGCTGCTATGCCAGCTCTCATGCCTAGGCTCCCAAGCCAGCTTGAGCTCTCCTGCTATAGCCTGGAAGAACTCTCTCATATCCCTTATGGACTGCTCTGTCATCTTGAAGGTCGGTGGACACTGGAAGACCACTATCCTGCATCCCATAGCCTTATAGACCTCTCTCGCCTCATCCCATGCCTCTAAGTTCTCTCTTGTAGGCTTCAGGTGGCCGTATGCGTCAGGGCTCCCTAGGAGCTTGAGCTTAGCCTTCCTCCAAGTAGGAGATGTTGGGGGGTGTGTCATGGGCTGCCATGCTTTTGCTGTATACTCGAAGCCCTCTGGAGCTTCTCTCCTCCACTTCTCTGCAGTGCTTACCCTGGGGAGCTTGTAGAATGTGGACTGCACCTCAACTACCCTCATATGCTTGAAGTATTTGCTTCTCGATACAGGGAAGCCGCAGCACCCTACCTTGAGCTCCAGGCTGACCCCTATTGAAAGCTGGGTATAGCCTTTAAATGCTAGCCTCTAGGGTGTAGGGGATAGCCTGGTGGCGTCAAGCTATGCTATCAGAGACTACATGACAGAGGAGATCTTCTGTGTTGGGGTCAATGACACAATAGGGCACCTGATGAACCTGTTCCTTACGAAAGACATCTCAAGAGCTTTTGTTGTCGACGAGGAAGACAGGATCATAGGTGTTGTCACGATGACTGACGTGCTCAAGAGGCTTGTGAGGAAGAAAGCTGTATGGAAGTGGAGGCCTCTCTCAGACATGGTTGTGACAAGAGCTATGACAAGAGGCCCCCTCCTGTCATGTGAGCCAGGAGACAGCATCTCTGAGGCATGCAGGCTCATGGCTGAGAGGCAGGTGAGTGGGCTGCTTGTCCTAGATGGAGGTAGGCCTGCTGGAGTCTTTACGAAGACTGATGCAGCTAGATTCTATGCTGAGCACCCAACTAGCCACAGCATGAGAGAAGCTATGAGTGAAGCTGTGAGAGTCTCTCCAATGGCTAGCGTGAGCAGGGCAGCTGACATCATGCTCTCTAAGGGCGTGAAGAGCCTATGTGTCACTGAGGGAGAGGAGCTAGCTGGCATGGTTGGGCTGAGAACTCTCGTTTTCCTAGAGAGGAAGAGGAAGGTCGCTGTATTAGATACGGATGCTGGGAGGATCTCTGAGGAGCTTGGGAGCCTGAGAGTCGGTGAGGTCATGGACAGAGATGCTGTGACAGCAAGCCTAGACTGGAAGCTAGCTGAGGCAGCTAGAGTCATGGTGGAAACAGGATATAGTGGGCTTCCAGTCCTAGACTCAAGAGGAGCTCTAGCTGGGATGGTGACGAAAACTGATATAGTGAGAATGCTTGGAGGTGTTTAGGTGAAGGCTACTGTAGAAGGCTATATGAGCAAGCCTGTCATAACTATAGATAAGAGCGCACCAGTCTCTGAGGCCTTCGAGCTCATGGAGAAGCACAACATATCCCGTGTGGTGGTTACGAGAGAGGGAGAGCCCTTCGCCATGGTCACGCTCAGAGACCTCGTCGATAGGCTAGCTTCACTGAAGACAGCTCAAGCTGTGCTCTCAAAGATAAGAGTCATCTCAGTGTGTTCAGAGGGCTTGGCCTCAGTCTCTCCGAAAACCCCACTTAAGAGAGCTGCTAGGGAGATGCTTGAGAAGAACGTCAGCTCTCTAGCTGTAGTGGATAAGGGACAGCTTATAGGAATACTGACACTCACAGATGTACTCAAGGCCTGCGTGGGATGCAGGAACCCTGTCAGGGAAGGGCTTGCTGGCAGCATAGCCTCTGTTAAGTCAAGCTCTACTCTGCTCCATGTGAGAAAGCTCATGTTCACCTGGAACATCAAGGCTCTAGCTGTTATAGAAGGCGAGCAGCTTGTCGGGCTTGTAACTGAGAGAGAGGTAGCCAAGGCCCTGATCCAGCTGAGGAAGGAGACACAGCTTCCAGCTCAGCTTAAGGAGAGGCTTAGGCTCATCAGGATGGAGGACATAATGATCCAGAACCCACCTTATGTCAAGCTCAGCCAGACTCTTGGGGAGGCAGCTGAAGTCATGGTTGAAGAGAGAACTCCAGCTCTCCCAGTGCTAGATGAAGAAGACCTGCTAGCTGGGATGATTGACAGGAGAAATATTGTGAGGAGGTGCCTCCTCAGCTGAACCCTGGCTTCCTGACTTCTACAACCTCCTTGTTAACGAGGTTTGGAGGCACCTTCCCCTCTAGGAATGCTATGAGGTTCTCAGCTACCATCTCAGCCATCCTAGATCTGGTCTCGAAGCTCGCACTAGCTATGTGTGGAGCTACTACTATGTTGCTTAGCTTGAGTAGAGGGTTGTCTATGGGGGTAGGCTCCTGCTCGAAGACATCGAGTGCAGCTGCAGCAATCCAGCCATCCTTGAGAGCTCTATAGAGGGCCTTCTCATCCACTACAGGCCCCCTAGCTGTGTTTACGAGTATAGCTGTCTTCTTCATCATCCTTAGCTCCCTTTCACCTATCATGTGCCTAGTCTCTGGTGTGAGTGGGACATGTAGGCTCACGAAGTCAGCTTCTCTGAGCAGCTCATCTAGGGGCCTATACTCCACTCCAAGCTCCCTCTCAAGCTCAGGTCTCCTCTCGACATCATAGTATATGACCTTCATCCTGAAGCCTTTAGCCCTCCTAGCTACAGCTGACCCTATCCTCCCTAAGCCTACTATGCCGAGAGTCCTCTCATATATGTCATAGCCTAGCAGCATCATTGGGTGCCAGCCTACCTTCCACTTGCCTTCCCGTACATACCTGTCTGCCTCAACTACACGTCTCGCTGCAGCGAATAGCAGTGCGAACGTGAAGTCAGCTACTGTCTCAGTCAAGACACCAGGTGTGTTCGTCACATATATGCCGCGTTCAGTTGCAGCCTCCACATCTATGTTGTCGAAGCCGACAGCATACTGAGCTATTATCCTCAGGTTTGGGGATGCATCCATGACCTCAGCATCTATCTTGTCTGTGAGCAGCGAGACGAGCGCATCCTTCCCCTTAACCTTCTCTACTATCACCTCCTTTGGTGGAGGAGCTTCCTCAGGCCACACCTCTACCTCAAACCTCTCTCTTATCTTGCTGAGCCCTCTCTCAGGGATAAGCCTAGTCATATAGAGCCTAGGCTTCCTCATGCTATCAGCCATGAGCCTAAAGCTATGGTAGTCAAAACTGTTATGGCTAGCTACCTGCTCTAGGAGCCTTCAAGACATATCGCCTCCCAGCTTCCCTGAAGCCGAAGCCTCTTATGAAGCTCAGGCTAGGCTTGTTCCCCTCATAGACCTCGCATACAACCCTCTCAACACCCTTCCTAGCGAGGTACTCTGTAGCTGCGAGAGCTAGAGCTGTAGCTATGCCACGCCTCTGGTAAGCTGGATCAACTCCTATCCCAGCTATGACTCCAGTCTTGCCTTCTAGGGTGCAGATTATGAAGCCAACCGGCTTGCTACCGAGATATGCTATGAACGTGCTCTCCATAGGGAGCCTCCTAGCCTCCTCGATGGCTATAGGCTGGTATGGGTCTGGGGCAGTGAGCATAGACCTATTGAACACGTGGACTAAGTCCTCTAGCCTGTCTGGAGCCAAAGGCTTGATCTTGACAGATGACCCCAGAGTCTTCTTCACCTTCTCTCTAGCTGCCTCTATAGCTGGCTTAGCATCCTCTGGCTTGAGCTCCATGAGCATATAGACGTAAGCTCCCTCCTCCCTCTCACTAGCATACCTCCAGTCAGCCCCTAGGAGGATCTTCCTGATCTTCCTGAACTCCAAGGCCACCCTAGAGATCTCAAGACAGATGATTTAAAGAGTCATCTAGTAAGCTGGGGGGCTGAGATGGCTGATGTAATTGAGGCCGCTAAGGTGGCTCTAGGAGAAGAGATGCTTGCAGCCTCAGCTTACAGGATGCTTGCTACCCTATATCATGGTAGCTTAAGAGAGAAGCTAGCTAGGATGGCTGAGATGGAGGAGAAGCACGCTGAGTTCTGGAGGAGCCTCCTAGAGGACAGAGGCATTAGGCCTGAGCTGAAGGCCAGGTGGAGGCTAATGGCATATGCTATCGCCTCCAGGCTCCTAGGCCTAGGGCTGATGCTCAAGATCCTTGAGGCAGGGGAGAAGAGAGCTATAGAGATGTACTCCAAGGTCATTGAGAGCCCTGAGCTCTCTGAAAGCGAGAAGAGCAAGCTTGAGAGGATACTTGAAGACGAGCTTGTCCATGAGGAGGAACTTGAGGAAGAGGAGTCGAAGCTCAAGAGGTTCCTAGCCCATGTGAGGGAGGCTGTCCTAGGGATGAACGATGGGCTGGTAGAAGTGCTTTCAGTCACAGCTGGGCTAGCTGGAGCATACAATAACCCCTTGCATGTGGCTTTGGGCGGCATGATAGTAGGTGTAGCTGGGAGCCTATCGATGGCTATAGGGGAGTATGTGAGCGTGAAGTCGCAGAGGCAAGTACGTGAGGAGGCGCTGAGAAGAGTTAAGGCTGCAGCACGCCACATTCCTCACGCTCTCAGAGGGAGAATAGCAGAGCTCATGCTCAAGAAGGGCTATAGCAGAGAGCTTTCAGAGGAAGCTGCGAGAGAAGCCTCAGTGAAGCCAGAGCTCTTAGCGATGGTGCTAGCAGAAGAGGAGCATGGGGTCAGAGAGGAGGCTCTAGAGAGCCCAGGGGAGTCAGCAGCATATACAGGCCTCTTCTATATCCTAGGAGCATTCATACCTCTATTCCCCTATATCCTAGGGCTCTCGACGACAGCAGCAATACCACTCTCACTGATGCTAGCTAGCTTAGCCCTTGCATCAACAGGCTTCATCATAGCAGTCTCAGCAGGCCTCTCGCCGCTGGGAAAGATAGCTGAGATGGTTGCTGTAGGCTTAGGGGCAGCTGCAGCAGTATTCACTATAGGAAGACTAGCTTCACTAGCCTTGGGTGTAGAGATATAGGTCTTGTGAAGCATCCTAGAGCACATGCCTTAAGCTAGCAGACAACTGCATGCTCCACCTGTCAGCTTGCATAGCCTCAGCATGGCGCATGAGCTTGAGGCCTAGCAAACAGGCTTACTTTAGTGTGATAGCATTGTGGAGGCAGCTGGCGTGAGCTGAGTGGGCAGCCTGCTTGACTCCAGTAGCTAGCATGGCTAAGCTGGCTAGAGTGTTATGACCTCTACTCCTCTGGCCTTAGATGCCTGCTGCCTCAAGCCTCTACTACATACAGCCTGTATCTCCTCTACTCCATGCCTCCTGAGGGAGAGAGCTATCTCCCTCAATGCTCTGGGTAGCCATGCTGGCTTATATGCTGGTAGAGGTGGGAGGACTATGTCTGTGGATGCTGCTTCAGCTGCCTGCTTGAGCTCGCTCTCATAGCTCTCTGGTGTAGAGCACTCTAGCACTGGTATGGAGGCTGATTTCAATCGCATGCTGGATACCTCTGATAAGCTGAGCTCAGATAGCAGTGGAGAGCTAGGGCTGAACCTCTGAGGCCACCTTGCTGGCGGCCTGTGCTGGAGGCCTAGAGCTAGCCACCCCTCTAGGATCTCCTGCAGTGTAAGCTTAGCTCTCCTGCAGACTAGCTTCCAGTAGATGTGAGCCTTCTCTCTAGGCGGTGGATTCGGGCTGCTTCTGCTCGAGTATAGTATGACTGGGGCAGGTGATGGATATGCTCTGACTCCAGACCTCCAGGTTACCTTATGTGAGCTTACATCTACTTCTGCTACTAGCTGTGGGGCGTTAGCTAGCACTACTGCAGCCTCATCTACAGCAGCATGGCCTCCCTCATAGCCGAAGACCAGCCTCGTTACATCTGAGGCTAGATGCCACAACTCTATTAGGGCAGCATACACCTGCCTCTCTCTGCTCAGCTCCTTCACTAGCTGGAGTAAGACGTCAGTGTTCCCTCCATGGCCGTTGACGTAGACTATGGCCTTGTAGCCTGAGCTCAAGGCTAGCTCAGCCATCGACAGAGCTATCTCCCTGAGAGCCTCTGGTGAGATGGTCACAGCTAGGGGGTATGCTAGGAGGCTGCTCACGACACCATATGAGACAGCTGGGAGCAGTGCTGCCTCCAGCTCAGCTGAGAGGTGCTCTGAAAGCCACAGTGCAGCCATTGTGTCAGTTCCATATGGTAGATGTGGGCCATGTGGCTCAACTGCCCCAAATGACACTAGGGCAGCCAAGCTCACCTACCTTGAGGTAAGCTCTCCAGTAGAGGCTTGAAGACTGTAGGCAAGAGCTCAGCTGCCTGCTTCAGCATCTCAAGAGCCATCTCTCTGATCTCCCACTGAGCGTCTGGAGCCAGCCTGAGCTTGAAGAAGTGTAGAAGCTCCCTGACATTCATCGTGACAACTATGTTCGTCTTCACAGCCTGAGGTACAACATATCTAGCATCTTCCATCGGGACCCCGAGCTCTATAAGCTTCATGTAAGCCTGCATGCACCTCTCTACAGCCTCCTTAAACAGCTTAGCAGCAGCAGGCACCCTCTCGATTGAAGGTGGAGTTATGAAGCTACCCTCCTCAATCCTAACATGCCTCTGTGACTGCTGGCTGTAGCTAGCTATCCTGTGCCTGACAAGCTGGTGGCTCGTCACCCTACTGATCCCCTCAATGTAGAATGTTAGAGAGACATGCTCAAATGGGCTTAGATGCTCTAGCTTCATGAGCTTCTCCAGGAAAAGCCTGACTCTGTCTCCGCTCATGGACTCATAGATCTCCTCGATTGGCTTGCTACTCCAGCAGCATCTAGCAGCTGAAGCTATAAGCTTCTCCTGCCCGCCCTCTCCGATTAGAGGGCAGGTTACAGCAATCAGCTTGACCTTCAACCAGGCACCAGTACGCTAGGGCAGCAGCCAGATAAGCTTTACCACCTATAGCAGGATAGCACCTCTGTGCTCTAGCTAGGCTTAAGCTGCTACCAGAGAGCTCAGATGCCTAGCAGGGCCTCATCTAGTGTTTAAGCTGCCTTCCTGTAGCCTCAGGCTCGTGGCTACAGCAGCTCTACCACTCTGGTGTAGCCTTGCTTCTCCCATCTCTCTTCTCTACTCTCACAGAGTATGGGAAGTACTCTCTTATCTCAGGCATGTGTGATATCGCTATTATGACATCAAACTCCCTTGTCAGGCTTGATACTATTGCTCCTAGAGTGCTTCTCTTGTCTTGGTCTAGTGAGGAGAAGCCTTCGTCTACTATCAGGAGGCCTAGCGTCCTTGCTGCCCTAGCCTGAGCTATGGCCTTCATCAGCCCCAGCCTCAGCGAGAACCCTAGCATGGTCTTCTCTCCAGCTGAGAAGGTGTGTATTGGCCTCATCCTGGCTTCATCATATACGCTCACCTCCACCTCTCCCTCATCTGTCGCATCTAGGTTTATTCTGAGAGACCCTCCTGTGAAGCTGTCTAGGTAGTGCTGTACATGTGCGTTCAGGGCCTCTATCTGTGTCCTGAGAAGCTCTAGGGGGAGCCCTCTATCATGGAACACCTTGTCTCTGAGTACCGTGTACACCTCCTCCATCTCGTTGAGGCTAGCGATCTTCTTCCTCAAGTCATCTGCTACCTGCCTCATCTCATTGAGGTTAGCAAGCCTCTTCCTCAAGTCATCTGCCATCTGTGTGAGCTTAGCCTGCCTCTGCCTCACCTCTGCGAGCTTCTCCTCCAGCTCGCTTTTCCTCCCCCTCACTTCATCTAGCTCTCTAGCTACAGCCTCATATCTGGCTTCAGCTGGCTTGAGCCTTTTAGCCTCCTCCCTAGCTTCCTCAAGCTGGGACTCTAGGCCAGCTAGCTCTCTCCTCCTCTCCTCTGCTCTGGCTCTAGCCTCCCTAGCTCTATCCAGCTCTGCTCTAACAGACTCCTCTAGCTCAGCTGCCTTCTTAGCCTGCTCCTCTAAAGCTCTAGCATCTACCTCGAGAGGAAGCCCTCTCCTGGAGGCCTCTTCCCTTATGGCACTCAGCCTCTCCTCTAGCTGCCTTCTAGCAGATGACAGCTGGCCTTCTATCAGCTCCCTTGATGTAGCTAGCTTCTCAAGCTCCCTCTCAGCCTCAAGCATCTCCCTAAGCTTCTCCTCTAGAAGCTCTAGCCTAGCAGCCTTCTCGAGGAAGCTTAGCCTCCTCTGCTCTATGGCCTTGACTTCCTCTTCAGCTCTCTTGAGCCTCTGCTCCTCCAGAGCCACTCTGCTCTCTATCTCGCTGAGCTCTCTCCTGTGTGCTTCAGCTATGTGCTGGAGCCTATCCCCTGTTATCCTAGAGAAGCAGAGGGGACACTCTCTCACCTCTCCCCTGGATAGCTCTTCTAGGAAGAGCTTGAGCTCACGCATCTTCCTCTCAGCAGCGTTAAGCTCTCTCTGGGCAGCATCCCTCTCCTCTCTGGCCTTCTTCAGCTCATCCTCAGCCCTCTTCGCCTCCCCAGCTGCCTTCCTCGCCTCCTCCACTTCCACCTCAGCCTTATCCTTCTCCTCTAGCCTCCTCTTGAGCTCCTGGATCCTGGAGTCTATCGACCTGAGCTCTGACTCCAAGGAGTTTATCTTCGGCTTGAGCTCTCTCTCAGCCTCCATCTCCTCTCTCTTCAGCCTCAGAGCCTCCTCTAGCATGCCCCTCTTCACCGCCATCCTCCTTAGCTCTTCCATGAGCTCCTGCTCTCTTTCAGCTAGCTTAGCGAGCTCCTCAGCTTCCTCTCTAGCCTTCTCCACCTTGCTCTCCAGCTCACTTACCCTCTTGAAAGCCTCCTCTAGCCTCGCCTTCTCCTCTGCTAGCCTGAGCCTCTCCTTTTCCAGCTCCCTCTCTCTAGCCTCAGCCTCCTTCAGCTGAGCTTCAGCCTCCCTAGCCTCCCTTACTGCCTCACTTAGCTTGCTCTCAGCCTCTCTCAGAGAGCTCTCGAGCTCAGGGATCTTCTTGAGCTCTCTCTCAACGTGCTCCAGCTCACCTGAAAACCTAGCCTCCTCCACCTCGATCGATCGAAGCCTCTCCCTCAGGGCCTCTCTAGCCTTCTCTAGTGAGAGGCCGAATGCCTCTAGCAGGGTATGCCTCCTCTCCGAGGGAGTCATCTCTGAGAACTTCTCTACCTCACCTTGCCTTATGACAGCTGTCGACACAAATGTCTCGTAGCTCATCCCAAGGAGCTTCTCAGCTATATACCTCCCAGCTTCAGCTGCCCCTGATGCTATAAGAGACCTCCTTCCTCCTGTGAGCCTCGATACCGTGAGCTTTGTGCTCCCTGACCTGCTCACCTCCCTATAGACCTCATATCGCTCCCCAGCTAACTTGAGGACTAGCCTCACACTGGCATATGGCTTACCTGGCATGATCAAGTCTGCTCTAGAGACTCCCCTGTGCTCTAGAGCTGACGTCCTACCATACAAGGCGAACGTGACTGCATCTACAAAGAGCTTTGTCTTCCCTGCTCCATTGTCTCCATAGACTGCTATGGCATGCTTTCCCTTGAGGTCTATGTCAGCTTCCTCATATGTGATGAAGTTCCTGACTGCTATCCTCTCAAGCATGCATCTCCCTCAGTATCCTCTTCCCCTCCTCAATCACCTTCTCCTCTAGGCTCTTTCTGAGGTTCAGCTGCCTCACATACCTCTCTAGAGCTTCCTCTAGAGTCATTGCTGAAGTTAGCATAGGGCTTCCTGGTCTCTCATATGCCATGTCATACCTGAGGACATGATAGAAGCACTTCAGCTTCTCTAGCACTCTGTCTATCTCACGTGTGTTCAGTGATGCAAGCTGCTCTCTCCTGGCTTTGATGGTGAGCTTCAGTATAGCATCTTCTAGCAGCTGCGACTTAAGCTCCTCTACAACCCTAGCTGTAGGGTTTGCGCTCCTGGAGACATCTACTGTCAGGGAAGCCATCCTCCTGCAGGGGAGTGGTGTGAAGCTTAGCTCAAGATCACCCCTCTCCTCTCTTACTGTGATAAACCCCTTCTCCTCCTCTGCCTCACCGAAGTTCACTCTCTCTATCGAGCCAGAGTAGAGGACCCTCTTAGCTAGCTCCTGGTACTTGTGTACATGGCCTAATGCAGTGTAGCTCACCTGTGGGATCCTGAAGATGTGGGGGCTCACTGGAGCCTCATAGACTCCTGGTTTAAGGTATATCTCAGCTCCCCTGACAGCTCCATAGACGAGGAAGTGAGCTATAGTGACAGTGTATTCTGCAGTAGACTCCTCAGCTAGCTTTCTGAGGCGAGACTCAACAAGCTTCTCATATGCTACAGTGTCAATGGAGCCCTCCCTGGTGAGGAGGGGGTGCATGTATGGGAGGCAGATGAACCTGAGCCTCTTTCCGCTGTATGCTCCCTTTAGATCGATTGCCATAGGCTTCCTCGCATAGTAGAAGCCTCTGATATTGAGCTCAGCTAGAGCATCTAAGTGAGTTGAGGACTCAACTAACCTAGGCTGGTCGTGGTTTCCAGCTATAGCCACAACCTGAACCCTATTTTCGACAAGCATCCTGATGAACCTAGCGAACTCTCGTAGAAGCCAGCCATGGGGGCGTGTAGTCTGGAAGATGTCTCCTGCAACCATGACGAAGTCAGCTTTGATCCTGATAGCCTCCCTAGCTATCTCCATCATCCTACCGACAAAGTCCTCGACCCTACGCTGCCAGATAGCGCTGCCAGCAGGAGCCTCAAGCAGCCCAACGCCAAGATGGAAGTCAGCAGTATGCACTAGCAGCATGCTATACTACTAGAGCAGATCTACTTAAAGCCAACCGCTAGCGTAGGCTGAGAGCAGAGAGCTAGTACCCATATGCTTCAGCTAGCTCTTCATCTGGTGTCCTCAATGCCTCTCTATACTCTTCCTGTAGCCTCTTCATCATCTGCTTGTAGTCTGCTACCTTAACTACAGCAGGTATCTTGACTGCCTCTCCGAAGAGGAGTACTTCCCCCCTCCTCAGCCTCTCTACAAGTGGCTTAAATAGCCTCTTGAATGGGAGCCCCATGGTGGCTGTCTCTATGTCCTTTTCCTCTGCAAGGTTCATGACAAACCTGTTCCATAGCATAGCCATGACCTCATCTGATATCTGGGAGGGCCTCTGGTCTATGATACAGAGGACTACACCACGCTTTCTGAGCTCCCTAGCTATCTTCCCGAATGGAGTCTTGTAGTATACGTCTGGAGCCAGGAACTTATGGGCCTCCTCTAGGAATATGACCAGCCTGCTCCTAGGCTTCTCTCCTCTCATAGCCATGTCAACATACTTCTCCCATATCCTCCTGGCTAGTATGTTCGCTACAAGCATGTATGCGAGCGCATCGTCTCCATACCTGCCGAATGCTATTATGCAGCTCCTCCCCTGCTCCACTATGCCCTGAACCACCTCGCTTACTGAGTCAGCTTGCTGGCTACCCCACTCCATGAACTCGAAGTCTTCTAGCCTCTGGAGGCGGCTTCTAGCTGACAGCAGCGAGTGCCTTTCGCCAGGCTGCACCCTCTTCTCCTCGAGGAACCCATGTAGCTCCTCTTCGTCAGCTTTGATCAGCCACTCAAGCCAGCTACGCTCCTCTCCCTTAGCTTTGAGCCAGCTTCCTATCCTCCTAGCTAAGCTTGGGAGCAGCTCTATGAACCTTGGTGTCAAGCCTAGAGCCTTTTCACATGCTACTATGTCGTCTATCCTGAGGGCTCTGACTGGTATAGTGAACATCCTGAGGCCATGCTCAGCCTCTAGAGCCCTGTCTATCGTGTAGGACATGAATTCCTCTCTTAGAGCCTGCCCTACACCCTTCTCGTAGTCTCTTCCAAGCTGATCCTTGACTTTAAGAGCATACTCGCTATGCATGTCTAGTATTAGGAGCTTTACTGGAGGCTGGCCCTCCATGCGTCTTGACGCTACTGCTATGGCTGCTGCAATCAGGTTCCCGAGGAAGGTCTTTCCTGTGCCGCTCTTCCCGAATATCCCAAAGCAGCCTCTAGTCAGCGCATCTATGTCGAGTGGAACCTGCGCCATAGAGTTCTTTGGAGAGCCTACTGGCCACCTCAGCTTGTAGTCTGGTGTCCCATAGAACCTTATCACCTCCTCCTCAGTCGGCTCAGATCCCTCTGTGAGGTAGTCTGGTATCGTTGTGGCCTCCTCTACCTCACCGCTGCTGTCAGCTTGGGCTACAGGTATCAGGGTGACCATGGAGCCTAGAGTCCTCCCTCTAAGCTGAGCTATCGCCTGAGCTGGAGGCTCAGGGCTCCCGCTCAGGGACTCAGCTGCAGTAACCCCGCTCCTATGATGGATGTCGCCGACCACAGCTAGAAAGGTCTTCTTAACCCCTCTGACAGCTACTATGGAGCCTATGGCATAGTCTTCTGAAGATGACCCAGGTGGGATACGAGCATAGACGCCAGAGGATAAGCTTCCACCAAACACCCTAAGCTTACCCATGAAGACACCACATGAGCCTATGGCAGGAGGCTACTAAACTTTGCTGCAGCTGGCAGCGGCTACATGCTTAGCATCGACTCGAGCATCTCGCTTACCATAACTATCAGTTCTGCGTCATAGCCCCATGCCTGCAGAGACTCTACTCCGCTCCTCAGAAGCTGCTCCCTCTCCTCTTGAGACCTGAACTTGGATGCAAGGAACCTCGCTAGACCTCTGGTCAGCATCAGAGCCTCCCTCTCTGGCAGGGAGGCGAAGACAAGCGGCAGGTAGCCTAGCTTCGGCGGGGTCCCATGGAACTCCCTTATGAGCCTAGTGTCTGGCAGGTAAGCTAGGTCGTGTACCAGAGGCTTTCTCGGAGGCCTGTCATGCCAGAACATGCTTCCATCATAGTAGCCTACTGAGACAGCTCTGTACACGTCTCTCAGCCTGGAGTCTAGATCTGGGTACATGCTCTGGATCTCTCTCCTAGTCTTCCTGAGTGGTGTCGGCAGAGATGCCACGACCGTCGCTGAGACAACCTCTGAAGAGTAAACAAGGCCTATTATGAGTAGGGTCTCGCAGTTCACAGCTATCAGGGAGCCATACTCTGGTGTCGAGGAGTATGCTGGAGAGTATGACTGGACTGAGAACTCTGTGAAGGTTGAGGTGAAGACTTCTCCGAAGGCTCTATCAGGCCTAGAGTACTCATCTAGGTATGACATCAGATCACCGTCCTCATCTTCAGCTTAGCCTTCCTAGTTAGCTTGACTCCAGGAGATCTTCCTCCAGGGGGGGTTATCCCCCTGGATGCTAGGAACCTGTCTACAAGCTCATAGAAAGCAGACCTCTCTCTTCCAGTGACTACAGCATTCTCATGTGCTCTCACCATGGCGTAGGGGTATCCTCCAGCTAGAGCAGCTTGAGCACACACTACTCTATGCACTAGCTCAGCTTCTGCCATAGCCCACTCTGGGATCTCCACTCTAAGCACGCCTTCACCAGCCTTCAAGTAGAAGAACAGTATGTCCAGCGTCTTTGCTGTAGCCTTGTTGTAGGCCTTGAGGAGAGGAGACCTCTCACCTGGATTCAGTAGCTTCGAGTAGAGGAGCGAATCATTGACTGCAACAGCCTCACGGCAGAGAGGAGGACTCGCCCTAGCTCTCCATGTAGATCTGCAGCTTGAGCATGAGGCCACCTTAGAGCACAGCACAGCTCTAACCAGAGTGTTGCACAGGGACCTTGCAGCTGAGAAGTAGACTCCAGCAGGTATGATCTCAGCCTCTCTCAGCTTTGGAAGCCACTTCCTCACTACAGCTATGAGCTTAGCTTTATCCAAGTGCCTCCTGTCCATGGCATAAGTCAGAGACAGAGGCCTGTCTAGGAGGAGGACTGCTGGCCTAGAGCCCTTAACCTGCTCAGCTGCCTTGACTGCGATGGAGAGCTCTCCTTCATATGCCCAGGCATCTCTGTCAGCCCAGTTCATCAGCCTCAGCTCTCCTCCACGCTGTAGGTACAGCTCCTCTCCAACCCTAAGCTCACACTCAGAGCCCTCAAGGCAAGATGTCCCTGCTCTCCTGTAGTATGCTGCATAGTAGCCCTTATTCAAGACTGCCATGAGAGGTAGGATGTGGTGGTCTGGTGTGATGATCCCTGAGTCTGTCGCGATCACGGTTGCATCCTCTAAGGCCTCTAGAGCCCAGGTCTCACCTGCACTGAATGCGCCAACCCTGAAGCTGGGTGGGATGGAGGGCACACCCCACTCACTAGTTGGGAGAGCTAGGTCTCCTAGCAGAGCTAGGCAGCTCCTATCTCCGGTTAGCAGAGATAGGACATCATCTCTGCTTGGCAGAGGGCTGCTGAGCACCTTAGCCAGCTTGTCTAGCAGCTCAGGGTAGCTCTCTACTCCTCTCTTGAGCACACTTAGCTTGAGCTCAAGCTGCCTGAATACCTGAGAGAGATCTAGCATGCCGATCACTGTAGATGAGATAGCTTAAAAAGATGCTTGCAGCTGCAACTGAAGGCTGGAGGTGAGGGCTCAGAGAGCAGCTGGCGCATGTAGCCTCTGGAGCTGGGGCTTCTGCTCATGACCTTAGTGGCCCAGAGGCCTGAGCTAGTGGGTACATTTATACTGTAGCTGCAGCTATATGGTAGGGTCAGGGTTGAGCTTAACTGGGATAGCAGACTTACCTCTCCATGGAGGCTGGGTTCCCAGGTGGCTTTTCTCTAGGATGGTTAAGTTAGCTAGAGCTTTAGTCTCTGTCGTGACCTCAGAGTATGGTAGTGAGGAGCTTGTAGCTAGGCTAGCAGACCCATTCTGGTTCCAGGCACTAGGGTGTGTGCTAGGCTTCGACTGGCACTCCTCTGGGCTCACCACAGTAGTCACTGCAGCACTTAGAGAGGCTATAGACCCAGCTGAGCATGGGGTGGCAGTCTGTGGTGGGAAGGGTAAAGCTAGCTTGAGAGCTCCAGCTGACATAGAGGAGGCCTGTAGGAAGATGGGTGTCATGGAGCTCGCAGGCGAGCTCACTAGGGCTAGCAGGCTTGCTGCCAAAGTCGATAACGCATGTGTGCAAGATGGCTACCAGCTCTACCACCATGCCTTCGTCTTCGCTGAAAGTGGGCTGTGGACTGTGGTTCAGCAGGGTATGAGCCCAGCTGACAAGACAGCTAGGAGATACCACTGGCTTTCAGCTAGGCTGAGAAGCTTCACAGAAGAGCCTCACACAGCTATAGTAGCTGAGAAGGTCAGGAAGAGTGTGCTAGACATGACTGCAGGTGAAAGTGAGGGCGCCAGGAGGGCCTCCCTAGACCTAGCTAGGGAGGGGCCTAGGAGGGTAGCTAGGCTCATAGATGAGCTTATAGGGGGTCAGAAGACCCTTCTGAAGTGGATTCCTGGAGGGGAGGCTGGAGCAAGCTACCTGAAGATGCCTTGGAGCATAAACTGGAGAGCTCTAGAGGAGGCCTACCAGCTTCAGCCTAGCAGGTATGAGGAGCTCATAGAGATAAGGGGGATTGGGCCTGCTACAGTTAGAGGGCTAGCTCTGATAGCTGAGCTAGTCTATGGCGAGAAGGCGAGCTGGAGAGACCCAGCTAAGTTCAGCTTCGCATTCGGCGGGAAAGATGGGGTGCCATTCCCTGTAGACAGGAGGGCTCTAGATGAAGCAATAGACTTCCTGACCACAGCGCTCGAGAGAGCTGACGCTAAGAAGAGAGAGAAGCTGGATGCACTGAAGAGGCTGAGGAGATTAGCTGCTACTTATATGGTATGAGGCAGAGGAACCTTAGAGGCTTATCTCCTCTGTTGATTATGCTATGTGGCTCGTTTGGCGGTATGAAGGCGAAGTATCCTGGCTCAACCTCATGCTCTACATCACCTATCTTGATGACACCCCTACCTTCTAGCACGTATACCTCATGCTCCCAGTCGTGTGTGTGATGTGGAGAGTAACCCTGTGGCTCTAGCTCGAAGAGCCTCATGGCAAAGTTCTCTGCCCCATCCTCTCTCGTAATCAGCCACCTGACCTTCAGGCCTCTAGCAGAAGGTTCCTCAAAGACCTGCTCCTCAACCTGAGTGAAGTGAGCTACCTTAGCAGGCAAGGCATCCCCTAGATGCTAGCACGTTAAAAATTTTATCCAAGCAGAAGCTGAGAGACATAGGTGCTAGAGTAGCTAGCTAAAGGTTTTAAGATATATGAGCTAGATGGTACCAGGGATCTGTTGGCAGCCCCATCAGGAGAGCTTGAGGAAATGCTTGCTAGAGCTAAAGAGGAGATGGAGAAAGGTCCTAACGTCGTCTACAGCCTCCTCCATGAGGCTGTGGACCTGGTCTTCCAAGCTGTAAATGACATTAAGGCAAGCATAGGAGGTAGAACCCCATCAATCAGAGCAGCATGTGCTAATGCATGGCTTTCCATATCTAAGGCAACAGACGCCCTGCTCGCCGCCTATGGGCTTGGAGTGCCGAAGACTTCTAAGGAGAGAATGGAAAGGCTTTGGAGCCTAGCAGAGAACAGCCACATCATCGAGGCCTTCAACCTCCCAGAGAGGTTTGCTGCTCTCGAGAAGATCCTCATGCTAGATGGCTTCTATGATGGTGTCCTCAGCTATAGAGTTGTGAAGAAGCAGGTAAGCAAGGTGATAAGGTATGTATCTGATGTAGTTGCGATCATACTGAGCTCAGTTGAGGAGGGTAAGATGAGGTAGGCTCAGTAATCGGCAAACTCATCACCTGTCAGCTGTCCCAGTCTTCATCACCAGCTAGCGCCTGTAGAGGCTGTATTTAAGAATATCCTGCCCTCAAAGCCCCTCAAGCCAGCTACGCTGCAGGATCCAGCAGAAGCATGCTCTCAAGGATCTAACGTGGGAAGCCTATAGATGCGTGTAATGGCTTAAATAGCTTTGCCATGGAGGCTCTGATGCCTGGGATAGGCTTCTTCTTCGAGCCTAGGAGTGTAGCTGTGATAGGAGCATCAGGCAAGGAGGGGAAGTTTGGGTACTACCTGCTGAGAAACCTGCTCACACTAGGGTATAAGGGGAGGGTTTATGCTGTGAATGTGAAGGGAGGCTATATCCAGGGGCTCAAGGCCTATAGGAGTATACTTGATGTGCCAGATGAAGTCGATGTGGCTATCATAGCTATCCCAGCTGACAGAGTACCTCAGGCTGCTAGGGAATGTGCTGATAAGGGGGTCAAGGGGCTTGTGGTGGTCAGCTCAGGCTTCAAGGAAACTGGAGAGGAGGGAGGAGCTTGAGAAGGAGCTTCTCGAGGTGGCTAGGAAGGCTGGGATGAGGATAATAGGCCCTAACACGACTGGGATACTCGACACATCAAACATGTTCACTACGAGCTTTGTCCCACTGGAGGGGCTCAGAAAGGGGGGAGTTTCATTCATAGCTCAGACTGGACTGTTTGCTGGTGCAACCCTGAGCTGGATGCTCACCACTCAGCCCTTTGGCGTAGCTAAGGTCTGTGGGCTTGGAAACAAGTGTGATGTCTCAGAGTGGGAGGCTCTTGAGTATCTTGGAAGAGATGATGAGACTAAGGTGATAGCAGCTTATCTAGAGAGTGTTTCAGATGGAAGAAAGTTTCTTGAAGTCGCTAAGAGGGTTACTGCTAGGAAGCCTGTGATAGTCTTGAAGGCAGGTAGGACTGCAGCTGGAGCTAGAGCTGCAATGACGCATACGGGGTCGCTAGCTGGAGATGACAGGGTGTTTTCAGCAGCCTGCAGGCAGGAGTCATCAGAGCAAGCTCCATGGGTGAGATGTTCAGTATAGCTAAGGGCCTCCTCATGCAGCCTCTCCCAAGAGGGCCGAGAGTAGCTGCCGTGAGCATGACTGGCGCAGGAGGAGTCTTAGCCTCTGATGCTGTCTCCAACATGGGCCTCAAAGTGGCTGAGCTCTCAGATGGAGTCAAGAGGAGGATTGAGGAGATGATGCCTAGGTGGGCTAGAGTCGGCCTATTCGTGGATGTTGAGCCACTCTATGAGTCTGTTGGCGTCAGCTGCTATGAAGCTGCTCTGAGAGAAGTTCTCAAGGACCCTGGTGTAGATGCCTGTATAGCGATCTTGCTGTGCATGGGCGGGTGGACAAGGCCTCTGATAGAGGAGGAGAGGCTTAGGAGAGGCTTCATGGAGCCATCTAGGGAGGCTGGGAAGCCTCTGGTGGCCTATGTACACGGGGACAAGGAGAGCGCTGAGCTAGCTGCATCAAGGCTGGAATCCATGAGGATACCTACGTATTGGAGCATAGAGGAGTGTGCTAGGGTGCTCAAGGCCATGTACTCCTACTCCAGCTACCTGAAGAGGAGCAAGCTGTGATGTAGTGTACTTCTGAGGTCTGCTTAGATTATACATGAGGTCTATAGCCTCAGCTATGGCTGTAGCCAGCTTAGGTGTAGGCTCACCTAGCTCCACTCCAGGACATCTTGGATCTAGGTAGACATAGAACTCTCCATGCCTAGAGTAGAAGGCTGCCTCCTGACTTCTCCCATACTTAGGCTTCTCAAGAGGCTTGATAGGCCAGAGCTTACATGCCAGAGGCTTGAAGCTCTGGATACCACAGAGCCACACTCCACCAAGCCTGTACTGGAACACACATCTGCCATCAGGCTTCTTCCTCAGATATGCTCTCCCTATCCTGATCTCAATAGGCCATGACCCAAATACTCTGAGGATCCTAGCATACTCTAGTGGAGCCAGTGGGACACGGAAGTGTCTACAGCACTCTCCGCAGCTAGTACATGCCCATGACCTTATTCTCCTCCAGGGGACTGGCTTAGCTGGCTGTGAGAATGGTGTGAGCCAGCCCATAGCTGGTCTACACGTATGCTATCCCAGCTATCTCCTGTAGAGCTCTCAGCCTCTTCACTATGTTCGGGTGTGTTGAGAATAGCTCAGCTATTCTCTCTGCTGTAGTTATCCCTCTAGACATGATCTGCTTGACCAGCTCCTGGTCTCTCATATAGCCTCTCAGGTAGGTGAGATCTCTGTCTGCTGTATCTGGGTCGCTTATGAACAGGGCTTTAAAGCTCCCTACTCTAGCTCCCTCTGAAGCCAGATTGGATCTAAGCCTGCCTGTGAAGGCCACTATCTTGGCTAGCGCCTCCATCAGCTTCCTTGCCCCATCATAGACGTTCTCAGCACTGAACCTGTCAGCATAGTATTCTCTGAGCCTACTGAGGTGTAAGACTAGCATGGTCAGGACCCAGTAGACTGCCATGAAGAGGAAGCCTAGCAGAGCAGCTGAAGGCCCCTGCTCCTCTTCTCTCCCACCTCTATACCATGATGAGAGCATGAGGCTGTAGCCTATGTAGTAGAAGATTGCTGGCAGAACTGATGCAAACATCATCACCTGCATGTCTCTGTGCTTTATGTGCCCTAGCTCATGCCCTATCACAGCTTCTACCTCCTCTTCCTCGAGGGTGCTCAGTAGAGCCTCTGTGACAGCTACCCTCGTCCCAGCTATCGGCGACCCATAGGCGAAGGCATTTGGGACAGGTAGTCTAGCTATCATCACCCTAGGCGTCCTGACACCTGCCCTAGAGGATATCTCCTCTACCATCCTATAGAGCTGGGGGTAGCTTTCCCTAGGAGCCTCTCTCACACCATACATCATGTCTATGATGTATGGTGCGATAAGCCACTGGAGTAGGTTGAAGCCTACCACGAATGTGGCCAGTGAGAAGAGGCTTAAGGTACCTATGTAGCTCAGCACTACTGTGAACAGCAAGGTTGATATCCCTATGATCAAGGCTAGAGTACCTAACATGGATAGCCTCAGTTTCCATAGCCCCATGGCTACCCACCTGACTGAGCTCACATGCCATATTTAAGCGTATCTGAGCTATGTGAGCATTCATCTACGAGCTTATGGCTATTGAGCTCATAGTAGCTGTAGGCTAGCTTATATACCAGGCTGACCCTAGCTGCATGTGCTAGCTTGGAAGCTTCTCCTAGCTGTTTTCACGGCAGTCTTGGTAGCTGAGCTAGCTGACAAGACCCAGCTAGCTGTCTTGGCCTTCAGCTTGAGAGCTGGGGCAGCTAGGACGATAGCTGGAGCCATACCAGCCTTCGCTTTAGTCCAGGCTGTAAGCATAGCTCTAGGCTACTATACTGGATGCATGCTCCCAGAGAGAGCTGTGAGAGCTGCAGCTGGAGCCATGTTCACTGCAGCTGGAGTGCTCAGCTTGAGGAGTAGAGCTGAGAAGAAGAGAGAAGCCGGCACCATAGCTACAGTGTTCACATCAGTCTTCCTAGCTGAGCTAGGAGACAAAACTCAGCTGTCTAGCATGGCGTTTGCAGCAGCTACAGGGTCTCCGCTAGCTGTGTTCACTGGATCTCTCCTAGCCCTCTCTACTGCTGCAGCTGCCACAGCAGCCATAGGAGACAAGATCGGTGAGAGGATCCCTGAGAGGCCTCTGAGGCTAGCCTCCTCAGCCCTCTTCATTTCAGTAGGCTTGCTTGCTGCTCTCGGCCTCCCCTAGAGGAGCCAGCTTCCATCCTCCTAGAAGGATCATGGAGCTAAAGTCAGCTGTAGTCAAGAGAGGAGAGCCCTACTTCCTCCACTGCCAAGCCTACAACAGAGCTTCCAGCCTTAAGCTACTTAGAGACCTGGAGCCTAGAGGAGACGAGGCCAGGAGCTGTGCTAGGAGACTTCAGGCTGCGTAGGCAGACAGCGGAGAAAGCTACATATGCTGTAGAGAAAGCTCTGATTAACCTAGAGGCTAAGCAGTGAGATCATGCTTGGACACAGCTCAACCTGAAGCGGAGACTATACTAGCAGCGCCTAAGCCTAAGTATCCTCCTCCATACTGCCAGCTTTCAGTGTCCTATAGATGAGGTATAGGGCAGGTGGAGCTGCTAGGAGGATGACGAGCTCAAGGCTCTCAGTGAGCTCCATAGCCTTGCTCCAGTAGGGCCCTAGCCTGTAGCCAGAGTAGGCTAGCGCATAGCACCATGGCAGAGAGCCAACTAGAGTGGAGAGTGAGAACCTAGCTAGGTTCATCCTCCCTACACCAGCTGGGAAGGCTATCACAGTCCTTATGACTGGCAGCATACGTGAGATAAGCACAGCAGCACTCCCATATCTAGAGAAAAACTCTTCAGCAAGCCTTAGATGCCTCCTGCTCAGCATCAGGTAGCGGCCATATTTCTCCACAAACCTCCTCCCCCCATAGAGCCCAGCATAGTAGGCTAGTAGAGAGCCTATCAGGTTCCCGATGGAGCCAGCTATCGTGGCGGTAGTGAGGCTGAGCACACCTAGATAGGCAAGGTAGCCTGCGAATGGCATTACAACCTCACTGGGGACAGGCATCAGCGCGCTTTCAAGAGCCATCAGGAAGCCGATAGCGACATATCCTCCATCAGATATGAGTTGTAGCACACCCTCGACTATAGCTCTAAGCAGGCCTATCCTCGGTAACATGGGAGCTCAGCGTCAGGTTTTCCTTTAAAGGTTGCTGGCAGCAGAGAGCATGCAGCTGAGGGTGTTGAGCTGCTATAGCAGCTGAGACTGATGTAGCCTAACTCTTAAGGCGTTAGCGTAGCCACAGAGGCCAGGTGCTTTCCACAACAGGCTTCCGAGTCTAGCTCAATGCTTCTCAAGGCTTCAAAGGCCCTGAAGCTTGTGTAGCCTGTAGACATGGCATGTTTCAGGATCTACTGTAACCCCGTAGTACCTGTGGGCTGCCTCAGGTGAAACTAGGCCATCCCTCACATCCTTGAGGACAAGCTCTATGCTCCTCTCAAGTGGGTTCCCATAGCCTCCTCCACCTGGGGTCCTCACTACAAGAACATCTCCCTTCTGGAGCCTCACCGTGCACTTAGACTTCAGCCTCATAGCCGTGCCTCCCCTTATTATGAGGTGCTCTCCAGCAGCACCCTCCAAGCCTCCCATGAGCCCCCATGGCCTCATCTTGTTTCTCTCAGCTAGAATGGAGAGGGTTGCTGATGGAGCTAGGAGCTTCCAGCTCCTCTCTATCCCGCAGCCACCTCTCCACTTCCCTGGGCCACCACTGTCCTCTCTGAGCTTGTAGCTGAGGAATAATATTGGAAACTGGGCTTCTATAGCCTCTATCGGCGTGTTCATTGTGTTGGTCATGTGGACATGTACGCCGTCGACTCCATCTAGCCCAGGTCTGGCCCCATAGCCTCCACCTATGGTCTCATAGAAAGCCCAGAGCTCACCTGACCTTGGGTCAACCCCCCCTACGCTTATGTTGTTCATGGTGCCTGAGCCTGCAGCACACACCCTATCTGGAACTGCCTGGGCTAGAGCCTTGAAGAGAGTGTCTACATTCCTCTGAGATGTCTCTACGTTTCCACCGCAGACTGCAGCAGGCCTCCTCGGGTTCAGCAGTGTGCCCTCTGGGACATGGACTTCAATAGGCCTATAGCAGCCATCATTGACTGGTATGCTAGGGTCTGTGATGCAGATCATAACATAGAAGACTCCTGCTAGAGTCACTCCAAGGGGAGCATTGACTGGGGCATCGACCTGTAGTGAAGTGCCAGTGTAGTCGAACCTGATGGAGTCTCCTCTCACTGTGACCTCTACAGCTATCTTGACAGGTTCATCTGATGTACCTGTGTCCTCAAGGTAGTCTTCAGCCTTATATACGCCATCAGGTATCTTCTCTATCTCGTGGCGCATCATGCGCTCTGAGTGAGCCAAGATCTCCTCAATAGCTGCCTCAAGCTTCTCTACTCCATACTTCTCAGCTAGCTCTATGATCCTCCTGATGCCGAGGAAGTTTGCTGCAACTTGAGCCCTCAGGTCACCCATCCTCTCTCTTGGTGTCCTGACGTTGCTCAAGATGATCTCAGCTATCTCCCTGTCTATCCTACCTCCTTTAACGAGCTTCACTGGAGGTATTATGATGCCTTCTTCGAACAGCTCAGCTGAGTCGCCTGGCATGCTTCCAGGAGCCTTCCCCCCTACATCTGAGTGGTGAGCTTTATTCGCAACATAAGCTATGACCTCTCCTCTATAGTAGACTGGAGCAATCAGCGTCATATCAGGTAGGTGAGTACCACTTATGTAGGGGTCATTGAAGAGGAGCATGTCTCCCTCCTCCAGCTCACCACGGTAGCTTGCTAAGCCCTGCTGGACTGCTAGGATCATGGAGCCTAGGTGGACGGGGATGTGCTCTGCCTGAGCTACAAGCCTCTTCTCGGCGTCGAATATCGCGCATGAGTGGTCCATTCTCTCCTTTATGTTCGGTGAGTAAGCTGACTTCCTGAGTGCTATCCCCATTTCTTCAGCTGCATACGTCAGCTTCCCCTTGACCACACCTATAGTGACTAAATCGACGACCATGTTCAGCACCTCCTTAAGACGAGATTACTGAACTCGTCTACTGTAGCCTGGAAGCTAGGGTGCACTACTGTAGTTGAGTCATACTGCTCTATCACAGCAGGTCCCTCAATCGTGTTCCCAGGCTTCAGCTTCTCTCTCTGATAGACCTTGCATCTCTCATAGCCTCTACTGAAGTAGGCTTCTCTCTCCTCGATCACAGCTTGAGCTGGCGGCTGGCTTCCTCCAGCTACATACCTCTTCAGCTTAGGCTTTCTCACGATGCCTACTGCGGTAACCCTAGCATTGACTACATATACTTCCTCCTCTCTCGCAGCATACCCATAGACTTCCTCGTGCCTCCTGTGGAATGCCTCTATCACCTGCTCTAGAGCTCTCTTGTCGAAGGGACTTGAAGCCGGCACAGTGAGCTCATATGCCTGCCCGATATATCTGAGGTCTAGCTTCCTGATGAAAGACATCTGGCTCTGGCTGACCCCCTCCTCCTCTAGGATCCTGGAGCCTCTCTCCTCTAGCTCCCTGAAAACCTCCTCTACGCTAGCTGGCTCCAGCTCACTTGCCCTAGACATCACAGCTTTAGTGAAGTCATGCTGGAAGTCTGCTGCTAGGAGGCCTAGAGCTGAGAAGAGCCCTGGGTTGGGAGGGATTACCACCTCCTTAACATCGAGCTCCTCAGCTAGAGCGCAGGCGTGCATTGGGCCTGCTCCTCCAAATGCTATCATAGAGAAGTCTCTTGGGTCATATCCCCTCTCAACTGAGACTATCCTGAGGATCTTTGACATCTCTGTGTTCGCTAGCTCGATGACTGCAATGGCAGCCTCAGTCAAGTCTGCTCCAAGCAGCTCACATATCTTCTCTCTGAAGGCCTTCTCAGCTAGCTCTCTGTATATCCTCTTCCTACCTCCTAGCAGGTACCTGGGGTTAAGCCTACCTAGCAACAGGTTTGCATCCGTTATCGTAGGGTCCTCTCCACCCTGCCCATAGCATGCTGGCCCAGGGTCTGCTCCAGCACTCACTGGGCCTACCCTCAGCGCTCCTCCCTTGTCGACCCATGCTATAGTTCCTCCTCCAGCACTGCATTCAACTAGATCTATGAATGGAAACCTGACTGGATAGCCGCTTCCCTTCACTACTCTACCTTTATGAATCTCTCCAGCGACCTCATACTCTGCCACCTGCTCTGGTGTCCCTCTGAATATTGAGCCTGCCTTAGCTGTCGTCCCACCCATGTCGAAGCTTATGACGTTGCTCACCCCTAGAGCTCTGCTATAGAATGCTGCAGCTATCACCCCAGCAGCAGGCCCTGACTCTACTACTGTCACTGGAGCCTCTGACACGACGCCTGTAGAAGCCATTCCTCCATTGCTCTGCATTACGTAGAGTGGAGCCATGACCCCGAGAGATCTGAGCTCGCTCTCAAGTCTCTTAACGTAGAGAGACACTATGGGCTTAAGGACCGAGTTCACGACAGCAGTGCTGATCCTCTCATATTCCCTGTATTCTGGTGAAATCTCGCAGCTAGCTGTCACATGTAGGCTTGGAGCCATCTCCTGCAATACCCTCTTAGCCTCAAGCTCGTGAGCTGGGTTCACATAGGAGTTCAGGAATCCTATTGCAGCAGCCTCAACACCCTCTTTAAGCATGTCCTTAACCGCATCTTCAACTTCGCTAGTGCTCAGGGGTTTTATGACCTCTCCTCTCGGCCCTATCCTCTCTGTCACCTCATACCTATATCTCCTCTCGACTAGAGGCCTAGGCTTCGTGAAAAAGATGTCGTAGAGTCTAGGTCTCCTCTGCCTCCCTATTTCAATGATGTCTCTGAAGCCCCTTGTAGTTATTAGAGCTGTCTTCGGGAGGCTCAGCCCCTTCTGCCCTAGGAGAGCGTTCGTAGCTATGGTGGTCGCGTGGACAACGACATCTATCTCATCTGGACTGACCTCAGCTAGAAGCTCAACTAAGGCTTCTACAACACCCTTCTCTGGAGCTAGCGGTGTGCTCGGTACCTTTATGTTGATAAGCTCACCATCATCACTCAGCGCAACTAAGTCTGTGAAGGTTCCACCGATGTCTACTCCAACCCTATACATGAAGAATAACCTCCTAGCTGGTTATGATGCGGGAGGTTATTGATGCATAGCCCCTGCATCATAATATTTAACTTTATGGCAGTAGAATCATTAAGCTAAACTCGCCTACTACAGCCTGGAAGCTAGGAGCTCTATCGCCTTCATGTAAGAGGTTTAATGTACCCATCTGGAGAAGGCAAGCTATCAGGTACATGTGTGTAAGCTAGAAAGCCGGTGCTTAGGTGCATTTAGCAGCTGGAGGCTCACTCTGTGGCTCATGCTCAGGTGTAGCTAGCCTTAGCGCTGTCTTAGCTAGAGCTCTGAAGGCTTCTGCTGCCCTGGAGCTGGGAGCTATCTCTAGGACAGGCTTCCCTTGGATGTGGCTGCTCTGGATTAGTGGGTCTAGTGGTATCTCAGCTACTATAGGGGCGTTATGTCTTCTAGCGACTTCTCTCACCTCAGATGGTGTGCCTCCAGGTAGGTCTGCTCTGTTTAAGACCACTGTAGCCTTGACCCTGAGCTTTTCTGTGAGCTTGAGGATGAGCTCAAGGTCATGTGCACCTAGTGGCGTCGGCTCAGTGACTGCTAGAGCTAGGTCAGCTCCCCTTATCGCATGTATCACATTGCAGTGTGTTCCTGGAGCTGTGTCTACTATGGTTACATCATAGCCTCTCTCTGACCTCAAGCCTCTAGCATACTCTATTGCCTTCAGTAGGACTAGCGTGGATCTGGCCTCAGTTGGCTGCAGCTCTCCCTCCACTAGGGTTATTCCATGTGCTTCTGCCATGTTGACCCAGCCTAGGAGCTTCGAGGACTCTTTGATTGCGCTGCTTGGGCATACTAGCTTACATGCCTCACAGCCTGAGCAGAGCTCTGGGAAGAGCATTGGGATCCTGCCTTCGACATGGACTAGGGCATGTGGCCTGCATGCCTGTGCACATAGGCCACACATCATGCACTTCTCTGAGTCTACTGCTGGGAGGAAGGATTTGACATCAAGCACTCTGGCTGTGGCTACACCTAGGAGCCTTGAGCAGCTTGGTGCATCTACGTCAGCATCTATTAAGAGGGCTCTGACACCCATTTGGGCTAGAGTGTATGCTATGTTGACTGCTATAGTCGTCTTCCCTGTACCTCCCTTACCTCCTGTCACTGCTATCCTAGGCATCAGCTCAGCCTCTCTAGGATCACGTCAGCTAGCTTAGCTATGGCCTTCGAAGACTCTGCCTCCGGCCTGTAGGCTACTACAGGCTTCCTCAACGCCATAGCCTCAGCTATCGTGTAGTCTACAGGGATCCTAGCAACAGGCTCTCCACCACTTTGCTTAGCTAAAGCCTCTAGGGCTGTAGCATACTGGAGGCTTAGGCTCCACTTGTTGACTACCAGCATGAATGGTATCTTGAAGTGGTTGATCACTTGGATTAGCCTGGTTAAGCTCCATGCTCCAGCTGGAGTAGGCTCTGAGACGACTACGGCATGTGATGCAGCTGCAAGTGAGGCTATCACAGGACACCCTATGCCTGGTGGGCCATCTACGATGATGAGGTCAGCGCCGTCCTCCTCAGCTCTCCTCCTAGCAAGCCACTTCACTGCTGTCACAACATGGCCTGAGTTCGCTTCACCTATCTCCAGGTGTCCTGATACAAGCTTGAATCCATACTCTGTCTCTGCTACACCTACTTCCCCAGTCTTCACCTGCATTATTCTGACTGCATCAGCTGGGCAGACTATGCTACATGCTCCACAGCCTTCACATGTCAGCTTGTCTACTACAGCTCTGCCCTCAGCTAGGGTTATTGAGCTGAACTTGCAGACCTCAACGCACTTCCCGCAGCCTGTGCACTTGCCTGCGTCTACTACAGCCTTCTCTGAGCTCCTGACTTCAAGCTCTCTTCTGAGCTCTGCTCCCAGCACTATCGCTAGGTTCGGTGCATCAACATCTGTGTCTGCTGCTATGATCTTAAGCTTCCTTGAAAGAAGCACTGCAAGTGAGGCTGCAATTGATGTCTTGCCTACACCCCCCTTACCACTGACTATGACGAGCTCCTCCATGGCTCCACCTATGGTGATGCTCTCCTGGACATGCTAGAGCCTCATCCATGTGCCTAGCTCTCCCCTCAAGGAGCTCCTCTATGGCCTCTCTAGCTGTGGAAGCTGAGGTGTAGTAGACCTTGATCCCCTTTGAGCTCAGTAGAGCTAGAGCTCTCATCCCTATTCCACGGCAGAGCACAGCATCGACTCCAGCTTGAGCTAGGAGCTCAGCTGGCCTCATGCCTCCTCCCATGTGTGCTCCTGTATTGGGCAGAAGCTCTATGCAGCTCACTTCTCTCCCCTTGAGCTCAGCTATCGTGAAGACATCACACCTACCTAAGTGGGGGCAGATCTGAGAGCTTAATCCACCTGGGCTATAGCATGGGATAGCTACCTTCAAGAGCTCACCTCACAACATAGTACACGAGGCCACCTGACTCCATGTAGGTGATCAACCCTCTTTCAAGGAGAGACTTTAAGGTTAGCTCAACTTCATCTTGAGGGATACTTAGAGACTGAGCTAGCTCCTGTACTGTACAGGGCCTTCTAGCAAGCAGCTCCAGCACCATGTGCTCGCTAGCCTCAGCTAGCCACCTGACTGGCTTGCCACGCTCATCGTGGAGTCCATAAGTCCAGACTCTGTCTCCTCCAAAGTAGCCTACTAGAGCTTTGTGAGCACTAAGTACATCCTCCCTCGGCGGCACCTTAACATAGGGCTCAGCTGGGGGCCTATATGGGACTTCAAGCTGAACCACATCTGGGCTTATGTCGAGTATCAAGTCTAGTAGGCTATCTAAGTGTGGTGGCCTTGCATTTGAAAAGCCCCACGTGGTCTCTAGGAGCATGACCTGGAGCATCAGGCACTTGAGCATACTTCTCGCCTCCCTGATGGAGGAGGCAAGCTCTCTTACTCCAGGCATACCTGGAGCTGGCCTGTTCACTAGCCTGTATGCCTTCTCGTCTCCAGCATCTAGCTTTGCTACTGTGATGTCAGCTTCACCTAGAGCCTCCCTCACCTCTCTTAGGTGCATGAGAGATGAGTTCGTGAGGACTACTATACGCTTCCCTGGGAGCACTCTTCTGACAGCCTCTATGATGCCCTTGAGCATGGGGTTGAGTGTAGGCTCACCACAGCCTGAGACCGTAACGAAGTCTATGTCAGCTGTGCTGAGCTTGGTGACATAGCTCCTGAGCTCAGCTTCAACCTCCTCTGACGTCACAGGCTGCTTCAGATCTCTTGGAGACCTGAGGTAGTGTACTGTCCTCCCGAGCTGGCAGTATATGCAGCTATAGGTGCACTTCTTCGGAGGCTTGATAGCATCTATGCCAAGTGACCTCCCAAACCTCCAAGACTGCACTGGCCCGTATACTGTACTCAACTCCATCAGCTACCTGCTAAGCTGCCTCTTTAGCTGCTCTATCCTCTGACTGACTATCCTCAAGTGCTCCTCTATCATCCTCTTCATGCTCTCCAGCATCTGTAGCTCCATCTCAGGTGGAAGCGGAGGAGGAGCCCACATGGGAGGATAGGGCTGCTGTGGATACTGGAACTGTGGCATCGATGGAGCTGGTGCTGGTGGCGCTGGTGCTGATGGAGCTGGTGGCCTGCCCCATGCTCTCATTCCTCTCCCGGTTGGTGATGTAGCTGGCTGGAGCTCTCCTCTGATGTACTTCTCTATAGCCTCTTTCACCTTGATTCCTGATGCCTGTACGAACTTTATGCCTAGACTGTTTAGGGCTGCCCATGCGTTTGGGCCTACTCTCCCTGCTATAACAGCCTCTACTCCCTGGTTCGCTAGCATCTGAGCTGCCTGCATTCCAGCTCCCATTGGAGCTGACATGGCAGGGTTCTGTAAGGTTGTGACGCTCTTGATCTCATCATCCTCAACATCAACTATCGTGAAGACTGGGCACCTAGCTAGCACAGGGGACACGTAGTCTTCTAGCCCTCCTGAGCTCTGGGATGAGACCGCTATCTTCCTCATAAAGACACATTCAAGCTTGTGGGTGGATGTTTAAATATGTGCCTAGCGAATTCGCAGTCTCCTTCTAGCACTGTCAAGTGTATTCCACACTCTTAGGATACTAGCTTCGCTAAGTGCTATCCTCTTAGCTATGGGATGAGGGTTAGGCTGCTCAAATGGAGGTGTGGTGTGTGCTTAGCCAGTGGGCTTCAGCTCCTTCAATCTCTCTTCTATGAGGCTTAGCTCAGATTCTATCATGCTCTTCTGGAGCTCTAGCATGCTCCTCCTTGCTTCAAGTATGTACCTCATGGCTTCAGCTGGCTCATAGAGTGGAGGCGTGTACCATGGGCTCAGCCAGCTCCATGGTGTCCACCAGCTCCAGTAGCCCCATAGCCAGTATGGCCAGTACCACATGCTACCACCACCAGTACCTAAACCATGGCATGTACCCTGTATACCAGTAGGGCATGTACCCTGTATACCAGTAGGGCATGTACCAGTACATGTATGGGGTATACCATGTCCATAGCCATGGACTGAAGAGCCACCAGCATGCTCCTCTCCCAAAGACCCATCCTGGCCTCATCCAGGGTGGTAGGAAGCTGAATGGGCCTCTACCTGGCCAGGGGCCCCACCAGCCCCAGCCTCGCCATCCTCTACCCCAACCCATGCTCTCACCATTCTGTGCTATTGCACACTAGATTTTAAAGATTGTGTTCGGAAACAGCATACCACATGTGAGCTATGGAGCAGCAACCTTGCAGTTGAAAACCACACGCTATGGATAGGGCACAGATGCTAGGAGGCTTTGCAGAGGATAGCTCCATGGCACCGCTCAACGCAGCAGCTGGGCTAGCTCTCCTCACGCCATAAAGCTTAGAGGGGGAGCTGAGGCAGCTGAGGCTCCTAGAGCATGGGATGTTGAAGCTGTGGAGCATGCTGAGTTCACTGTGATCTATGATAGCAGGGTGCTTGCAAGTGGAGCTAGGGGAGCATGGGGCTTCTCCTGTCTAGTGGATGCAGATAGGGTGAGGGTCTGTTTGATGCAGGTGGCAGCTCAGAGATATTGCTCTATAATGCTAGAGCTCTTGGAGCTAACCTCAGAGTTGATGCCACTATGATATCACATGAGCATGGTGACCATGTTGATGGGCTATGGAAGGTGCTTGAGCTGAATCCTGGTGTCAGCGTGTATGTCTCATCTGGGTTCCCTGAGGGAGTGGAGAGGAGGATAAGGGAGCTCAGCTGTAGTGTGGTTGAGTGTGCTGAGCCTACCTGCATCTGTAATGGAGTCTACACTACAGGTACGCTGGGAAGGTTTATGAGAGAGCATGCACTCGTGGTTGCTGCGAGAAGTGGGATAGCTGTTGTGACTGGCTGTGCTCACCCTGGTGTGGTTGAGCTTGATGAGGCAGCTGAGAAGGCTGCTGGATCTAGGAGAATACCTCTTCTCGTAGGAGGCTTCCACCTGATTGGAGCTGACAGAGGCAGGCTTGAGGATATAGCAGGGAGGCTTATTGAGCTAGGAGTTGAGAGGGCAGCTCTATGCCACTGCAGTGGGGAGAGGGCTGCTGGCGTGTTTAGGGAGCGGTTTAGAGGAAAGCTGATTGATTGTGGTGTTGGGCTTGTGGCGAGGGTTTAGGGAGAGTACCTTCCCTCGCTTATGTCTCTGCTAGCCTCCTCTAAGTCCTTGTATGTGTCTATGCTCCTCCAGTATACTCCAGTGTACCTTACTGCCTTAAGCTTGCCCTCCTCAGCTAGCCTTGGGAAGGCTGTCTTCTCAAGGTCTCCTCTCTCAGGCATGTAGTCTAGCACCTCAGGCTTGAGGCAGTAGACTCCAGCGTTTATCCAGTATTCTCTCAGGATGGGCTTCTCTATGAACCTCAGGATCCTGGAGCCTTCGCCTATGGCTACTATGCCATATGGCGACCTGAGCTGGACTACTGCTATGGCTCCTAGCACATCTTTAGCCTCAGAGGCTAGTGGAGTGAGGTCTAGGTCTGTGATCACATCCCCGTTTAGGGCTATGAACAGCTCTGTGCCAGCTACATGCTCTCTAGCTGCCTTCAGGGCTCCACCTGTGCCTAGAGGCTCCTCTTCGACAGAGTACTCTATCCTGATATCTCTCCACCTTCCACCTAGCCTCTGCTCTATCTTCTCTCTCAGATAGCCTACGCATAGGACTACATCTCTCACACCATTCCTACTCAGCCACTCAAGCTGGTACTCTAGTATAGGCTTACCTGCAACTGGGAGCAGAGGCTTAGGTAGCTTCTCTGTCAGAGGCCTAAGCCTCTTCCCGAAGCCTCCAGCTAGGATCAGAGCTTTCAAGGAGCCCCTCTCTGGTCCTGTTGGCCTGGCTTTAAACGTTGCTAGAGGCCTCTGGCTGTAGCATCTAGGACCTTCTTGACTTCAGTAGCAAGCTCAGGAGGTATACCCTCTAGGTTGACCTCCATGAACCCTCTCACTATGATTGATGTCGCTTCTTCTCTTGTGAAGCCTCTCGCCATGAGGTATGTGATCTGCTCCTCTGCTATCTTCCCTACTGCAGCCTCGTGAGTGAGCTCTACTCCAGCCACCCTCCCATCTAGCTCTGGGGCAGCTAGTATCCTAGCTTTTGTGGAGAGTATCAGGCCACTGCACTCCAGATGCCCTCTCACACCAGGCTTCTCCCCTACTAGAGCTCCTCTAGCATATACTTTGGCCTCGTCTCTCGCTACAGCCCTAGACACAACCTCTCCTCCTGCTCCCTCTCCTCTAAAGACGAGCTTCCCTCCTAGGTCCATGATCGACCTCTCCTTGGCCACTATGATCGTGTTCATCCTACACTTGGCATCAGCTTTCAGATATGCTATAGGATAGGACTGAAGTGAGCGTACTGGAGCTAGTGTCAGGTAGGTGCTTATGTACTCTCCACCCTCCTCTATGACCACTCCTGTCCTAGGCCTCACATCTAAGCCTGTTGACCAGCTGTGTATCATGGTGAAGGTCAGCTTCGCATTCCTCTTGACATAGAACTCTGAGACGCTGAGATGCGCCCCCTCATGTGCTGCTGACGCACAGCCTGTCAGCAGGTGGAGCTCACTACCCTCCTCCACAACTACTATGTTATGTACTGGCTGAGCTATGCCACTCCTATATAGGAGGAGGCAAGTCTGCACTGGGGCCTTTACTCTGATACCTGGAGGGACGTAGATGAAGTAGCCCTGTGCCTCCGCGAGCTCTACTGTAGCAGTATACTTGTCAGCGTCTACTGGAACAGCCTTCCAGTAGTAGTCTTTAGCCCAGCTGAGCTCCTCTATGGCTTCCCTCATGCTCATGAGGAGCACACCATGCTTCTTCATCCAGTCTCTTGTGAGCTTGAAGACCACCCTCTCATCTACCTGGACGTATCCTCCTCTCCGTCTCAGGTCTACTCCAACCTTCTCTGCTTCCCTTGAGTACTCTTCTGCCACCTCCTCTCTTGACCGGATGTCTATGGCTCCCTTTGGTATCTCAAGTGACTTTAGGTCTATGTCAGGGCCATACTTAGAGGGCTTATCTAAGGCCTTCCTCGCTCTCTCAGCTATCAAGGTTTCGCCTCAGCAGTTCTCTAGTGGAGCCTCACACTCACGGCACCAGTCGAATCCCTTCTTCAAGATGTCGCTTAGGATCTTGTCTGGGTCTCCTGTGCATGTTATCCTGCCATCTATTAGGACATAGGCCTTCGTCTTCGTTGTGATGTGCCTCATTATGTAGCCTAGGTGTGTTACCACGAGGACTCCAGCTCCAGCTTCCAGGAGGCTATTTATAGCCTTACCTATGAGAGCAAGGTTCTCCACGTCTACTCCGCTGTCAGGCTCATCTAGCA
Organism: Thermoproteota archaeon; assembly: GCA_037917675.1. Taxonomy (GTDB): domain Archaea; phylum Korarchaeota; class Korarchaeia; order B14-G2; family B14-G2; genus B14-G2. Next base: position 62,945 of record JAVCBW010000034.1, on the reverse strand, counting down.
GCGCTATCTTAGGCCTCTGAGAGAGCAGCAGGTAGAGCTCGCTTCTCTTCACCTCTCCTCCACTGAAGCCTATGTTGAGCTCTCTACCTAGCAAGCTAGATATGTTCAGGTCTATGCTAGGAGGGCTGCTGCCATGTATCTGAGCCACTCTGGCAGCTAGCTCACCTAGCTTCACTCCTCTTATGCTAGGTGGCCTCTGGAACATGACTCCGATACCTAGCTTAGCTCTCTCATCTATAGGCATTCTGGCTACGTCTACCCCATCCAGCTTAATAGATCCCTTAACAACCCTGTAGCCTGGGATCCCTATTATGGCGTTTATTATGGAAGTCTTACCACTCCCATTTGGGCCTAGCAGGACATGGAGTTCTCCGCCTCTAACCCTGAAGCTCACGTCCTCTACTACAGTGCGGCCACCGACCTCGACTGTAAGCTCTGAGACCTCAAGTACAGCCATCTAGACACCACTAGGAGGCTTCAGTCATGAGATTTAAAGCTTTGGTGGCATACACGGATGCCTGTAACCTGCTCTGAGCTATGGCCTCCACGTAGGCAAGATTTAAGATATCCTATGGCAGCTAGAAGCTAGGTGTGAGATTGAGTAGACATGCACTCAGATTGATTAAGGGTATCATTGACATGGCCATTGAGAGAGCCATCGGGGAGTTGAGTGATCAGGAGAGAGAGGAGCTTGACTACTATCTTGTCAGGGAGCTTGGCCGCCATATGACGCCTGTAGGCTATGTCAGCGACCCAGATGACCCTGAGCTATGCAGTGAGCTCGAGAGCAAGCTTAGGGAGTGCCTTGAGGAGGACGACTGTAGGAGGTGGCTTGAGGAGCTCATCGACTGGCTCGTCAGAGACTGGGCTAGAGAGAGGAAGGGTAAAAGGGAGGCTGTTGAGCTCCTGATGTATGCCTAGCAGCTTCAGGTGGCAGCTTGGCTGGGTGGGGTAGGCGTAGAGGCAGGATGGGAGGCTATGGGCTTGGGCCTGGTGGAGAGTGTATCTGCCCAAGCTGTGGGTATACGGTTCCACATGAGCGTGGGGTTCCATGCTATACAGTGAGCTGCCCTAGGTGTGGAAGCAAGATGGTCAGGAAGAGGTAGCATGCAAGCTGTCAAGCTTGGAGTCTCTGTGCTAGATGAGCTCCTCCCAGAGGGGGTCTTGAGAAGCTCCCTGATATCAGTTGAGGGGGAGCCGGGTACAGGGAAGAGTGCGATCGTGACAGAGATCGCTTACAGGTTCACACAGCGAGGTGAGCCAGCTATCATGGTCTGCATGGAAGACACAGCGCTCTCAGCTGCCCAGAGGATCCTTGCACTAGGCTTTGACCTAGCTAGGTCTCTGGAGGGAGGGCTTGTACTCCTAGACTGCTTCTCCTATAGGATAGAGGAGAGGCTAAGAGAGGTGAAGCTCAGCCCCTCAGTAAGCAGGCTCAGGGAAGCTATATCAGGTAACACAGTCTACCTGAGCAAGCCGGGGAGGCCAGAGGATGTCTGGAGAGCTGTCATAGCTGAAGCTGAAAGCAGGGGGATGGCTGAGAGGGGAGCCGTCGTCTTAGACTCCATCACAGAGTTCCTAACGAGAGTAGACCCTGCTGTCCTGCTTGAGTCCATGAAGGAGCTGAGAGCAGACCTCTGTAAGGGGCTGATAGTCCCAGTCTTCTACACGATGCACTTCGGAGTATTCGACAACTACAGGAGCATAATGGAGTGCTTCACAGATGGCATAATAGACTTGAGATTCGACCCAAATGCCATGAAGATGGGGATCTTATCTAAGCAGGTTAGAGTGAGGAGGATGAGTGGCGTCAGACACCTCACTAAGTGGGTGAGCTTCAGTATAGCTAAGGGAGAGGGAGCTATCAGGGTTGGCGTCTAGGATCTCCCAGATCAAGCTGTAGAAGCAGCCTCTAGACCAGTGGAGGATGCTGCTAGGCTCCTGCTAGCGTAGCCGCCTCACCAAGGAGAGCAGGAAGGCGGAGCTAGGCATGCTATAGACCTAGAGGCAGCAGCCTCTCAGGCTAAACTTCGATCCCAAAGGCCTTAGCAAACTTGATGAACCTCCTATACTCCTGTAGGAACTTTAGCCCCTTGGATGTGAGCACATATCTGACAGCACCCTCTGACTCCAGCTTCCTCACTAGCCCTGAGTCCACTAGGCTATTGAGGTACTTGACTAGCCTTGCATGAGATAGGTTTGCTCTATAGAGTAGCTGAGTTATTGAAGCTTCCCCATGCTCTAGTTCAGCTAGTATGTCAGCATATATCTGCATCCTAGACCTGTACTTCTTAGCCACTGGATCTCACCGCCAGGAGCATAGCTAGCATGGAGACTAGAGCTGAGAGCTGAGCTAGAACTGATAGCATATAGAATGCTGCTGCTAGAGGGATGAGCAGGGCAAGCACGTGGCTTGCTAGCAGCAGCGTGAACCCAATGGTGACCAGTAGGCTCTCCCTGCTTCTAGAGTAGAGGAAGTTCATCAGAGATTGAGCTGAGATATATGTGAGCACTGGTATGGCAGCTAGCTCAAGATAGATGTTGTAGACTAGGGCAGCTACCTGCCTTCTAGGCTGGAAGATGAGAGCTGACATGGAGACGCTAGAGGCTTTAGGCTGCCTGCTATACATGGTTGCGAGCATAGCATATGCTGCCAGCTTGACAGCCATGTAGGCTATTGACGTAACTCTGATTGCAGCTCTGGCAGCTGCAGCAGCACCCCTCGATGCGAGGGTCAGGATGTATATGCTTGACAGAGCTCTGAATAGCATGCCAGCTCCAAGCAGGGTGAAGCCTACATTCAGGTAGAGCATCCCCTTCAGCTCAGTGACCTTATATGCTCTGAGAGCATAGTACCCTATCAGAAAGCTGAGCAGAGAGGCTATAGCCTCTGATGCTACAGTTAGCTTGAGGATAGTAGGTATCATGGTGTCATCCTCTAGCCTTCCTGAGGAGCAGGGTAGCTATGGCAGTAGAGCCCTCTAGGAGAGTGGCATGCAGCAAAGCTAGGAGGGTATGCTTCAAAGGAGGACACCATCATGCAGGGGCAGCAGGACTTAAATTAAATTTTTCCTCGAGTTAGCCCAGTTGGTGCTAGATGCCTCAGCAGCACACCCAGCATCAGCTACGCGACCGGCTTTAGAGCTGGCTGCATGCTTGCTGCTGGAGCCATGGCTTGCTGCTGAGAGATGGAGGAACCACCCTTATCGCCTGGGTGAAATGCTCCATCTCCACAGGTTTAAGCTTGTATTCTCCTCTTATAGCTATCATCGCAGCCTCTCTACACACTGCAGCTATGTCTGCACCTGTGTATCCCTCGGTCATCTCTGCTAGCTTTTTGAAGTCTATGTCCTCAGCTAGAGGCATCCTCCGGGTGTGTATCTGGAATATCTCTATTCTAGCCTCTATGTCTGGTGGAGGCACATAGAGGATCTTCTCAAGCCTCCCTGGCCTGAGGAGAGCCTGGTCAAGCACCTCAGGCTTGTTGGTTGCTGCCAAGACTATGACGTTCTGCAGTGGGACTATGCCATCCATCTCTGTGAGAAGCTGGTTGACAACCCTGTCTGTGACGCCAGATGAGTCTGAGCTCCCCCTAGCTGGAGCTATGGCATCTATCTCATCGAAGAACACGACACATGGCGCTACCTGCCTTGCCCTCCTGAAGACCTCTCTCACAGCCTTCTCAGACTCACCTACCCACTTGCTCAGCAGCTCTGGGCCCCTAATGCATATGAAGTTTGCCCTACTCTCTGTTGCCACAGCCTTAGCTAGCAGGGTCTTCCCGCAGCCAGGTGGCCCATAGAGGAGTATTCCCCTGGGAGGCTCTATACCCATCTCCTTGAAGACCTCAGGGTACCTTAGTGGGGCTTCAACAGACTCTTTTAAGACCTGCTTGACAGACCTTAGCCCGCCTATGTCGCTCCAGTGGACTTCAGGCACCTCAACATAGACCTCTCTCAGCAGGGTTGGCTGGATGTGCTTCATTGCCTCAAGGAAGTCCTGCATCTCAACCTTGAGCTTGCTGAGAAGCTCTCTTGTGACCTTGAGGGAGCTGAGGTCAGTTCCTGGGAGAACCCTCCTTAGAGCGTTCATGGCAGCCTCTCTAGCTAGCGCAGCTAGGTCTGCTCCAGTGTAGCCGTGTGTAGCCTCAGCTATCTCATCCAGCCTGACAGATGGGGCTAGAGGCATGCTCCTGGTGTGTATCTTGAGTATCTCAAGCCTCTCCCTCCTATCTGGTAGGTGGGTCTCTATCTCTCTATCGAACCTACCTGGCCTCCTTAGTGCAGGGTCTACTCCACTGACCCTGTTTGTAGCAGCTATCACAATGACTCTCCCTCTCTCCTTCAAGCCATCCATGAGAGCTAGAAGCTGAGCTACAACTCTCTTCTCAAGCTCACCTGTGACATCCTCTCTTCTAGGAGCTATGGCGTCTATCTCGTCTATGAAGACTATTGAGGGCGCGTTCTCCTCTGCTTCCCTAAATATCTCCCTGAGCCTGGCCTCAGACTCACCATAGAACTTGCTCATGATCTCTGGGCCATTGATGGATATGAAGTATGCTCCAACCTCGTTCGCTAGAGCCTTAGCTAGCAGGGTCTTCCCTGTGCCAGGTGGCCCATAGAGGAGCACACCCTTAGGAGGCTCTATACCAAGGTGTCTGAAGAGCTCAGGGTACCTTATGGGTAGCTCAACGACCTCCCTTATCTTCGCCTTAGCCTCCTCCAAGCCACCTATGTCCTCCCATGTGACCCTTGGGATGCCTCTCACAGCTTCAGCTGGAGCTCCACGGATCACTAGCCTCGTCTCGCTTGCTACGTAGACAGTGTGAGATGGGTGTGCTGAGACAACGAGGAACCTGAGCTCAGCTGCTAATACAGGTATGACTATGAGCTCGCCACGTGAGAGAGGCCTGCCTAGGAGCTGCTTCTTAAGGTAGCTTACCAGCTCAAGGTCGAAGCCAACCTGATCGACTGGAGCTAGCACGACCCTTGAGGCAGGAGGGACATCTACCTTCCTGACTGATATATGCTCTCCTAAGCGGACTCCAGCCTGCTGCCTCACATGCCCATCGACTCTGATTAGGTCAGAGCTCTCATCCTCAGGGTCATGCCAAGCCTGGCATACTACAGCGCCCCTAGGTGAGGATAGCTCGATGAAGTCGCCGTTGGCAGCATTGAGCTCAACCATAGACTTGTGGCTTAGCCTGGCAAGCTTCCTATAGACGTCTTCAGGCCTAGCTTCAGCGACCCTAAGCTTCAGCATCCTCATGAGCACACGACACCGCAGGAGATCACATGAGGGCTACACATTAAAACGTTAGCTTAGATGCAGCCAGCAGGCTAGAGCTGCAGCGATCTTAGCAGCTGCCTATCTTCCAGCTGAGATGCTGCCTGGGTGTCAGCTGCATGTAGCGCCTGTAGGGAATGCTTATAAGGGGGCTAGAGTCTGACTTTGAGGCTCCTACCCAGGTGGTAGCCTCTGTCAGCTGGAGACCTGCTGTGGGCTGTAGGTGATGTGCTTGGAGTTTGTGGATGTGCTTGCATCTAGGAGGTCTGTCAGATCATACTCTGATAGGGAAGTCTCTGATGAAGCTGTCAGCTTCATATTGGAGGCAGCTAACTCAGCGCCCTCTGCTGGAGACCTACAGGCCTATGAGATAGTTGTCGTGAGAGATAAGAGTGTTAGAGCTAAGCTGGCTAGAGCTGCTCTCGGGCAGTGGTTTATAGCTGAAGCTCCAGTCGACCTCGTTTTCCTAGCTAACCCTGAGAGGTCTAGAGTGAGATATGGGCGCCGTGGTGAAGTGCTCTACTGCATCCAGGATGCTACGATAGCTGCTACGTTCGCCATGCTGGCTGCCACAAGCCTTGGGCTCGGCACATGCTGGGTTGGAGCCTTTAGCGATGAAGCTGTTCTTGAAGCTGTTGGCGCGAAACGCCCTCTCATACCAGTAGCGATAATCTCGGTTGGCTACCCAGCTGAGAAGCCAAGCGCTACGCCTAGAAGAGACGTCAGTGAGCTTGCTAGCTTAGATAGGCTAGGAGAACCCTATCCATATAAGCCTGTTGAGCCGAAGCTCAGGAGGCCTGCTAGGCTGCTCTAGAGCAAGCTGGATGCAGCCCTCAGCACCCCATGCTACTCAGCTTAGGCCTCATCTGCATGGAAGCTATCACATGTGGCTGCTCGCTGAGCGCTCTGCTATCCTGTATGCTTTCTCACCCTCCTCTAGAGAGCTGGCGTTATGGCTGACCCTGCTGAGGTGAGCTCTGCTAGAGCTGACGAATCTCTTATCTGGAGGCTTCTAGCTATATTCTCAGCCTCGCCACGAATCCTCTGCCAGCAGACCTTCTAATGGAGCCATCTGTGCTCTAGGGGCTGATCCAACACCACCTCATGAGCTCCATGTAGGTGTAGGCTTTCAGCGTAGCCTTCACTCTGCCACCTCAGTGCAGACTCCTCCAGCTACAGTCTTAGATGACTCCTTCAGCTGGGCTCTGAGAGCTATCCTGCTGACTACAGGCATATGCTCGTCTACTGGAAGTGGGCGTGGATCCTCTACTCTAAGCTTGAGCAGAGTGTGTTCTCCTTCATGGCTTGCCTCTAGAATCCTACACTGAGCTCTAGCCTGGTGGACATATGCCATCAGAGACCTCTTAGGCCTGATGGCCTCAGGCACCTTGACACGCACTCTGGCAGTGAGCTCTCTAGCTGACTTAGGTGGGCTGTCAGCTGGCCCAGCTAGGAAGCCTCTCTTCACCTGGTATCTCGCTACCCCCCTGAGCTTGACTCCAACATCCTCACCTGCCTCAGCTTCCTCTAGCCTAGTGCCCCATGACTCAATGGATTCAGCTACCCCTCTGGCACCTGATGGAGCTAGCACGATCTCCATGCCTACCTTAGCTACACCTGTAGCGATCACACCTGCTATCACATTTGGCCTCTCATAGTACCTCTGGACTGGGAGCCTCATTGGGAGGCTTAGGTGCCTCTCTGGCTCTCTCAGCTCAGCTAGAGCTTCAGCTAGCGTTGGGCCGCTATACCAGCTCATCCTCCCTCCTGGCTCAGCTATGTTCTCGAGCTCCCTAGCTGACACTGGGACTATAGCCTTGAGGACTATGCCAGCTGAATCAGCTGCCCTCTCGATCTTCAGTGCTGTAGACTCATATGCATGCTTTGAGTAGCCTACAGCATCCATCTTGGATATAGCAGCTATACACTGGTCTACTGAGAGGAGAGCTGCTGTCATGAGAGAGTCCTCTAGCTTAGCTATAGAATGTGATGTCGGGTCTGCTACAGCTAAGACTGCATCAGCCTGCATCAACGCTGACATGAGTCCGTGAGCACCTCTCTCGAGGCCAGGTGTGTCAGCTAGCCTAACTGAGGTGCCATGGAGCTCTAGTGGCTTGCAGGCTTTAACCTCAAGCGTATGGCCTAGCCTCCTCTCCTCCATGCTCTTGTCTAGCAGGTAGGCGTAGGCCCTGTCCTCTCCAGACACAGCCTTAGACTCTCTCCTGAGCCTCTCCACGAACCCATCTGGGACCTCTCTGAGGCTATGGAGGAGAGCTCCTATGAGCATCGACTTGCCACAGCTTGCCTCCCCTACTACAGCTATATTCACTACCGTGATCCCACCCTGCTAGCTACTAGGCTAGCTGCATCCTCTGGGGTGAGTGTGACCTGCCTTCTCTCACCCATGATCCTCAAGGTGACCTTGTGTTCAGCAGCTTCCCTCTCACCTATGATCGCTACGAACGGCATCTCCATCTTGGATGCAAAGGAAAGCGCCTCCCTGATGCTTCTCCTCATAGTGTCCATCTCTACTCTTACCCCTGCCTCCCTGAGCTTCCTGGAGACTTCTATGGCATATGGGACTATGTTAGCTGAGAGTGCAGCCACATAGACATCTGCTCTCCTCTGTGGCGGAAACCTCACACCAGACTTCTCCATAGCTAAGACTAGCCTATCGAATCCTAAGGCGAACCCTGTAGCTGGCATGCTCGGGCCACCGAACTCCTCTACGAGCTTGTCATAGCGTCCTCCTCCACAGACCTGCTTCTGAGCGCCTAGGTATGGGCAGTGGATCTCGAAGACTATCCCAGTATAGTACTCTAGGCCTCTAGCTATGCTGAGGTCAGCAACATACTCCTCTACCCCATGGTGTGGGAGCAGGTCTAGGACCTCTCTGTATGCGTCTAAGGCTCTTAGAGCTGAGGGATAGCTGGAGAGTATGCTTTTGGCAGCATCTAGCACGCTGTCTCTTGGGCCATGTAGGTCCATCATCTTGAGGAGAGCCTCAGCTGTGCTGGTGCTCAGCTTAGCTCTCTTCACCTCCACTCCATCTTCATACTCTACTCCATAGTAGACCCACATTGCCTTCTGGGCTTCCTTGAGCTCTCGGATCGACTTCTCTATGAGCTCAGCTAGCTCCTCTCTCCTGCCACTCTCATATAGCTCCCTCACCCTGTATACTAGGGGGTCGACTTCCAGGAGAGGCTCTAAGCTAGCTGGCAGCTCGCTTTCTCCAGAGGACATCTTCCTATACTCCTCTTCCTTCCATGCTCTGAGCTCATCAAGCCTCCTGCCCAGGTCAGCTAGCTCCTCTCTAGCAAGCTCTCCGCTGCCTCTGAGCCTGTCAGCGTAGAGCGAGAGCTTCTCTATGCTGCTCTCCAGCACATCCAGAGAGCTTATCACCCTGTTCTGAGCCTCCTCTGGCACACCTGATTCGCTTAGGAGGCCTCTCATGACACGCATGTCTCCGACTCTCAGCTCGAAGCCTCTTATCCCGAGGTTCCTCACCACGTCTACAGCTAGAGCTATGACCTCAGCGTCAGCCTCAGGGTTAGGTGAGCCCATGAGCTCTACTCCAGCCTGCCAGAACTCCCTATACCTGCCTGCCTGAGGCTCCTCATAGCGGTAGCACTGCCCTATGTAGTATAGGCGGAGAGGCTTCTTAGACAGGTCTAGCTCACCTGAGGAGACCATCCTGCAGACTGCTGCCGTCACCTCTGGCCTCAGAGCCATCTCCTCTCCGTCTACTGTGAAGACAAACATCTTGCTCCTTATCTCCTCACCAGACCTCAGAGCGAAGAGGGCGAATGCCTCGAAGATCGGTGTCTGAACCTGCTGGAACCCATAGCTCTCAAAGACCCTCCTGATGACCCTCTCAACATAGCTACGCTTAGCCATCTCCTCTGGGGTAAAGTCCCTAGTTCCACGTGGAGCCTTAAACACCCTGCTCAAACAGACACCTCCAAGCTAGGCTCCCTGACTGCAGAAACCTCCTCTGGCAGCCTCCGTCAGCTATGAACCCAAAAACCTCCTAGACTAGAGGCTACTACAGCTGAGAGGGAAAACCTTCTAGAAGCTGGCAGCATACCAACCCCACCTGGAGGCTTCAGGCAGCTTATTTAAAGGTTGCCAGCTGAGCCAAGCAACAGCAAAAGCCATATACACGCTGCATGAGCTGCTAGAGCAGCCTAAGCCCACTCTGGAGCTGACCTATGAAAGCACTCAGCTAATACTCCTCAGCTGAAGCACCATCTCCTACGCTACCTCAGCTCACCTCTCAATACTACACCCCAGCCTGCAGACCAAGGTAGCTCTTTGGAAGCTGAAGCAAGGTGCTGACTAGGGCTATAGCTCCCTCTCCAAGCAGCTTGTGATAGAGGCTAGATGCCTAGTAGGCTGACAGCCTCTGAAGCGAGTTCAGCCTGAAAACCACCTCTAACCCCATATCTTAGCGCCACTAGCGGTGTCATAGCTATGGTAGCTGCATGAGGTAGATCTAAGTGCTCAGCTAAGCTTGGGAGGCAGCTAGCAGCATGGGCCGGGGCCGGGACTCTCTCTATAGCCTTGAACCCGGGCTTGGGGCTCCACAGGCCCCCAGGCTAACCAGGCTACCTCACCCCGGCCGCAACTAGACCTAGCTTAAGCTATAATTAAAATTTTTCTAGGCTACCAAAGCAGCTTAAAGGCTTCAGAGGACCCACTCGGCACCTAACTCAAGCATGCTGCTAGTGTCTGCTGTCTCGACCCACATTGCTGAGGCCCTGTGATCAGCAGCTGTAGCTGCGAGATGGCCTCGCAGGCCTCTGAGAGGCTATGGTGTAAGTGAGCTATGGAGATGAGCTCAGAGAGCTGGCATGGCAGGCTACCTCCATGATGCTCCTACACGCTGGAAATGTTGGGTATACCTCGTAGCTCTGCTCAGCTAGGGCTCCTCGTGCCCCCATGAGCCTTTCGAACAGCTTGAGGTCCATGGGGGCTAGTACAGGCCTCTTTAGCAGGTCGCATGGCCAGTCTTCACACTCGTCACAGAAGCTGACTCCCATGCTCCTAGCACAAGCTTTCCTCTCCTCAACCCGGCTTCTCCTCCTGCTCAGGAACTCTGATATCCCTAGCTTCCTGACCTGCTTCATGTTAACCCACACATCTAGGAGCCAAGCACTAGACTCTAGATCCTCAGACTTGAAGAGCTCAAAGAGCCTACATGGAACTCATCACAGTCTATGCAGACCTGGATACCCTTCCTCTCAGAGCACTTGGCAATCTTGCAAAGCCTCCTATACTCCTTAGCTAGCCCAACACCAGCTCTACATCCACTACACTCTCCATTGAGGAAGGCTGTGCACTCACCACAGTAGAGGCCACATGGAGCTATCAGCTTCCACTCTGATCCCTCAGCTGAGGGGTGGCGACACACGTAGCTTCTCGTCCACGTCTCTTTAGCGTCCTAGGGCACTATATAAGGCCTCTGGATGCTCAGGTTACAGTTGAGGCTAAGGGTGCAGCATAGCTTACATGCAGTTATGGAGAGTACTCCCCATGCCTTCTGCCATCAGCTTTAGTGTGAGCTATGGCTGATGCTAAAGCTAACATGGATGCTGGAGCTAGGGCCTCAGTTATAAGGTGCTGTGATAGAGGGTTTTTGGTGGTGTTTTGAGGGCTGTGGTTGTGAGTGGAGAGGGCTTAACCATCAGAGATGTCGTAGATGTTGCTTATGGGAGAGCTGAGGTCAAGATAGCTGAGGGGGTGCGGGAGAGGGTTGAGGAGGCGTGGAAGGCTTTAGTTGAGCTAGTTGAGGGGGGAGCTGTCGTATATGGGGTTACAACAGGCTTTGGTGCTCTTGCTGAAAGCAGGGTCAGCTCTAGGGAGGCTAGCTTGCTCCAGAGGAACATGATCCTCAGCCACTCAGCTGGTGTTGGGAGAGAGCTTCCTAGAGAGGTTGTTCGAGCAATGATGCTAGTGAGGCTAAACACTCTTGCTAGAGGCTACTCTGGTGTCAGGTATCATGTGCTAGAGGTTTTAGCCGAAGCCCTCAACAGGGATCTGGTTCCAGTTGTCCCTGAGAGGGGGTCTGTTGGAGCAAGTGGAGACTTAGCTCCTCTATCCCACATGGCCTTAGCTCTGATAGGGGAGGGGGAAGCCTACTGGAGAGGTAGGAGAGTCCGAGGAGAGGAGCTGAAGAGTGCTCTGAGAGAGGTCGGCGGCCCTCTTGAGCTCAGCTACAAGGAGGGGCTTGCACTCAACAATGGGACGCAGGCTACAGCAGGCTTAGCATGCCTCCTACTCCATGAGAGCCAGGCTCTAGCTGAGCTAGCTGACCTAGCGCTTGCGATGACCATGGAGGCCCTCCTCTCGCCAACAGACCACCTTGACAGCAGGCTACATGAGCTCAGGCCGCATAGCGGGCAGGTGGAGAGCGCTAGGCTAGCTAGAGCGTTCCTAGCTGGAAGCAGGCTTGTAGGGGCAAGCTCAGATCCTATGCTGAGGAGGATGGGGCTCAGCTTAGCTGAGCTCACTGAGCTCGAGGAGGCTCCTGGTGGAGCTAAGCTTGAGGTGAGTAGGAGGCTGCTTTCAGCCTTAGGTGTGAGCTCAGCTAAGCTAGCTGAAGCCATATCCATTAAAGCAGGGATCAGAGTCCATGCTGAAGGAGAGAATAGGCTGCTAGCCATGTGCTCTGCTAGCGAGGCTAAGAAGATCCTCTCAGACATGGACTTCACGAGAGCTGAGCTAGGGCGAGTACAAGACGCCTACTCGATAAGGTGTGCTCCAGTCGTGCATGGCGCGCTGAGAGAGGCCATAGAGTTCGCTAGGAAGATAGTTGAAGTCGAGATAAACTCTGTAAGCGATAACCCTCTGGTCCTCCCAGAGAGCATGGAGGTCATCTCTGGAGCAAACTTCCATGGGCAGCCTCTAGCTCTCGCATTAGACACGCTAGCAATAGCCTTGACATATGTGAGCATGATCTCAGAGAGGAGGACATTCAGGCTACTTGACCCTACCTTAAACAGGGGGCTGCCACCATTCCTCATAGAGGGAGGCGGCTTGATGTCTGGGCTCATGATAACACAGTATACTGCTGCAGCACTAGCATCAGAGAGCAAGGTGCTAGCACACCCTGCCTCAGCAGACACCATACCGACATCAGCCAACCAGGAGGACTATGTGAGTATGAGCATGACTGCAGCCTTGAAGGCTAGAGAGATCCTAGAGAACGCGAAGACGGTGCTTGCAATAGAGCTGCTAAACGCTTCTCAGGCTATATCGCTGAGGCTGGAGGCAGCAGAGCTGAGCGCCAGCAGCCTCGGAGCAGGGACAGGAGCAGCCTACAGCCATATAGGGAGGCTGATAGGCCTCCCGATAAGGGAAGACCGCCCCTACTACAGAGACATAGCTAAGGTTAGAGAAGCACTCCCTGACATCCTACGTGTAGCGAAGAGCTCAGTAGGCTTTGATTGACAGCTTATGCCTGCTTGGCCAGCTGGTAGTATCGTCGTCATCCAGCAGCGTGCCTCTGTCATCTCCCTGAGAAAGCCTGCTAGCTCATGTGTGGTGATATCACGCTGTGAGCCAGCAGACCCCCTCCTGAGCCTAGCTGACAGGAGTCGTAGATGGGCGCTGTACTCCTCTTTCCCTCCACCTATGAAGGCTAAGTTGAGTAGTAGGTGGAGGCCTCTTATAGCAGCTCTCACATCTCTGGGCACCACCTCCATGTAGCCTGCTAGCCCCATCTGCTTAAGGCTCTCGGGAGCCTTCTCAGCCTCCTCTCATCGGCTCCTATAGAGTAAACATGCCATCTACTCTCTCATCTGCTAGAGCTGATGCAAGCCATAGTGTTGAGGAGCCTAGCCAGCTCTGACCTCTAAGATAGCAGGGCTAGCTGATGAGTGAGAGCTTAAGTGAGCTATGTGTAGAAGATCCCTCCACAAGCGAAGGAGATAGGATGGGTTCCGTCAGCTTCGCTCTCTACAAGTACCCTCTCCATCAGATTGGGAGCTTCTCTCCTGTGACCTTGAGCATGCCAGCTGTAGGCCAGCTCCTGCTTTAAGCTTTGTAGCTCTGCCAGCTATGTTTTTAAGTGCTGGCATGGTTGTAGACTGGTGTAAGCTTGAGTGAGAGAGCTTTAGCTGTTGAGGCGAGGCCTCTTAAGGTTCTGGTTGATAAAGGCTACTATAACCCTGAGAAGAGAGAGGTTCATGTGATCAAGGGAGCTGAGCTCCACTGTAAGAGCTGGCAGATTGAGGGAGCTCTACGAATGCTATTCAATGTACTTGACCCTGAGGTAGCTAAGGACCCTAAGAACCTCATTGTGTACGGTGGGACTGGGAAGGCAGCTAGGAACTGGGAGTGCTTTGAGGCCATAGTAGACACGCTGCTCACCATGGAGCCTGATGAGACCCTTGTAATCCAGAGTGGGAAGCCTGTAGCTGTGTTCAAGACCCATGAGATGGCTCCTAGGATACTTTTTGCCAACGCTCTGCTCGTGCCTAAGTGGGCTACCTGGGAGCACTTCTGGGAGCTTGAGAGGAGGGGGCTGATAATGTTCGGGCAGATGACAGCTGGCTGCTGGAACTACATAGGGACACAGGGGATACTTCAGGGCACCTATGAGACATTCGGGTATGCTGCAGACATGTACTTTGGAGGAAGCCTCGAGGGGAGACTTGTCTTGACAGCTGGCTTAGGTGAGATGGGTGGAGCTCAGCCACTAGCGATAACGATGAATGGAGGCGTTGGGCTGATAGTTGAAGTCGACAGGAGGATGATTGAGAGGAGAATCAGGCATGGCTTCCTAGACACGTGGACAGATGACCTCGACAAGGCTATAGACATGGCTCTGGAAGCGAAGGAGAAGAGGAGGCCATTGAGCATAGGGCTTCTAGGCAACGCTGCCACAGTATTCCCTGAGCTCCTCAGGAGAGGTGTGATACCAGATGTCGTGACAGACCAGACTGCAGCCCATGACCCGCTTAGCGGATACATCCCAGAAGGCCTTTCAGTTGAGGAGGCTGCTAGGCTGAGGCAAAGCGACCCACGAGAGTATGTCAGGAGAGCTCTAGCGTCGATGAGGAAGCATGTTGAAGCAATGGTTGAGTTCGCTAAGAAGGGCAGTGTCGTCTTCGAGTACGGGAACAACATCAGGAGAATGGCTTATGAGGCAGGGTATGCTGAGGCATTTGCATTCCCAGGGTTCGTCCAAGCCTTCATAAGGCCTATGTTCGAGGAGGGTAGAGGACCATTCAGGTGGACTAGCCTAGTTGGTGAGCCAAAGGACATATATGCTCTCGACGACACGATACTAAGTGAGTTCAGCTACAACAAGAGGCTGTGTAGGTGGATTGAGAAGGCTAGGAGGCACGTGAGGTTCCAGGGGCTCCCAGCTAGGGTCTGCTGGCTTGGCTTCGGTGAGAGAGCTAGGTTCGGCAAGATGATAAATGACATGGTAAGGAGAGGGGAGCTAGCTGGGCCTATATGGGTCGGTAGAGACCACCTTGACTCTGGCAGCGTAGCCTCACCGATGAGAGAGACTGAGGGGATGAAGGATGGCTCAGATGCTGTAGCAGACTGGCCTATACTCAATGCTCTCTTGAACACAGCAGCTGGCGCAACATGGGTCGCAGTCCACCATGGTGGAGGAGTAGGCATAGGCTACAGCATACATGCAGGCTTCAGCCTAGTCTTAGATGGTACAGAGAAGTCTGAGGAGAGAGCTCTCAGAGTCTTTACAGTAGACCCTGGTATAGGTGTCGTAAGGCATGCTGACGCAGGCTATGAGAAGGCAATCCAGACTGTAAAAAAGGAGGGAATCAGAATGCCCATGCTCAAGTAGCCTTCTTGCCAACACCCTCCTCTGCCTTCTTTGCCGCCTCTGATAGAGTCTTAGTCCACTCTTCTGCCTTCCTGGCTACATAGTCCTTGAAGCCCCACCCGACTGCTATGCCTAAGCCTGCTCCGATGCCTACTGCAGCACCCCAAGCTGCTGCCTTAGCGAACAGGTATATTATGCTCACGTCGATCTTCATCATCTGGAGGCCTATGACTATTATTATGAAGTAGAGGAAGAACTTCAGGCCTGTAGCGAACAGCGAGGCATAGGCTACTTCAGCCTCCTTGCCTACTGCAGCCAGCGTGTCCCCTATGAAGTCTGAGACTATGAAGCCTACTATGATCACAAAGATGCCAGCTAGCAGGCTTGGCAGGTACTCTACTACAGCCTTCATGTACGCGCTGAGGACCTCTATGCCCAGGTAGTCTACTGCAGCGAATATCGCTACAAGGTAGACGAAGAGCCTCACTATCAAGTCGAAGAAGCCTACTATGCTCATCCCAGACTTCTCTATAGCCTTCCCTAATATGGTCTTCCTCAGAGCATCATCTAGCCCCACCTTGTCAAGCACCCTTGAGATACCCTTGCCTAGCAGCCTCCCTATGATCCAGCCTACCAGCAGTATTATGATGACAGCTATCAGCCTTGGAACCCAGCTTACCAGCATCTGCCATATCTGCATGATTATCGGAGGCACCATACCTCTCACCACTATGCTGACATAAGGTCAGGTAAATATAAGTGTTAATAAGCCTGTCGAGGCTATAACATGATAGCGGTGGCTATGCTATGCGTCCTACTGCTTGGCACAGCTGGAGCAGGTAAGTCCACGATGGTTTCTGCACTCAGCAAGCTGCTAGCTGAGATAGGTGAGAGCCACCTAGCAGTCAACCTGGATCCTGGAGCAGAGTACCTACCCTATAAGCCAGACTACGACATCAGAGAGCACTTCACAGTCAGGAGCATCATGAAGGAGGAGGGGCTTGGGCCTAATAGCGCTCAGGTCAGAGCTGTCGAGAGGATAGCTGAGACAGCAGATGAGCTTCTTGCTCCACTTTGGAGCTCAGGTGCTGGAGTCACGCTGATAGACACTCCTGGGCAGCTTGAGATATTCGCCTTCAGGGAGGCTGGGCCTAGGCTTGTCTCTTACCTCCAGGAGAACGCTAGGGTAGCAGGGGCTTTCCTGATAGATGCAGCTCTCCCATCAACCTTAGCTGAGACAGTGCTGACGCTAGCTCTAGCTAAGGCAGTTGAGCTGAGGCTTGAAGCTCCAATGGTAGCTGTGCTGAACAAGGTGGATGTGCTTCCAGATGACAGGAGGGTCCTCCTGAAGAGGATGGTTGAGGAGATGGATGAGAGTGAGGCTATGGAAGCTGTGCAGTCTGATTCAGGCGGAGTCATCGCAGAGATGGCAGCTGAGATAGCTGGGGTGCTCGTGAAGTATAGGGCAGCAAGCAGGGTGGCGCTAGCTTCAGCTGTAACAGGAGAGGGGCTGAGAGAGGTTTATGACCTGCTTAACGAAGCCTTCTGCGTGTGTGGTGACACCACTTAGAGCCTATAGCTGCCAGAAACCTTTTAACCATGTACACCAGCCTGCTGCTGGTGCTGGCTTGAAGGCTATGCTGGCAGCATCTCTAGCCCTGATGGCAGCTGCTGGAGCCCTAGCAGCCTGCCAGCCTGAAGTAGGCTCTAAGGCACCTGACTTCAAGCTAGAGGGGATAGATGGAGAGGAGTATGCTCTAAGCAGCTTCAGAGGGAAGGTAGTCCTCCTAGACTTCTTCGCCACCTGGTGTGGGCCATGCAGGTCGATGATACCTAGGCTAGCTGAGCTCAGGGGGATGTACCCGCCAGAGGACTTCGTGATAATCTCCGTGGACCTCGGTGAGAGCATAGAGAAGGTCAGGGAGTTCGCTGAGAGCAGAGGGATGACGTGGATAGTCCTAGTAGACCCAGAGGGGGCAGCTGGCTCAGCATATGGTGTCAAAGCTATACCGACTCTAGTGCTAGTAGACAGAGAGGGTGTTATTGCATGGTTCCACGTGGGGCTTACAAGCACAGACGTGGTGTCCAGGGAGGTCTCTAGGCTAATAGGGCAGCTTCCAGAGGAAACCACGGCAGCAGAGGAAGCTGGAGGCTCTAGGCTGCTGCCAGCTGCCCTATCTCTAGCTGTCTTAGCTGCTGCAGCAGCTGCTATAGCTCTAGCTAAGAGGAGGTGAGCTTGCAGGCTGCAGAGCTTCCTGCTGCATTCATAATGGGGGTCTCCGTAGCCTTCTCTGGATGCCTCTTCCCAGTGCTGCCTACATTCGTCACCTACCTAGCTGCATCACGTGGCAGAAGAGGGCTCTTGGCTGGAGCAGCCTGCATGCTTGGGATAATAGCTAGCTTCACAGCCTATGGGGTGCTGGCATCCTATGTGAGCCACATGCTCATAGCAGAGTATAGCAGGCTAGCTACAGCCTCAGGAGCTCTACTAGTCCTGATGGGCACTGTGGTGCTCAGCCCACTTAAACAAATCTTCTACAGGCTAGGCTGGCAGCCTGAAGCTAAAGAGGGAGTTCTGGGGGCATTTATGATAGGGCTAGCCTTCGCCTTGATCGGTGCGCCATGCGCTGGCCCTGTGATCATCTCAGCTGTAGCTATGGCTGCCTCAGCTGACCTGCTCAATGCTGCACTATACATGCTATCATTCAGTCTTGGAGCAGGTCTCCCATTCCTCATAGTCGGTGGGATAGCTGAAAGGAAGCCGGTTACAGCTAAGCTTGCTAAGCTAAGCAGATACATGGAGCATGTTGCTGGGTCAACTCTAGTTGCTGTAGGAGCCTATATGATAGCTCATGCTCAGGGGGTCATATAGTGTGGATGGTGAGGATTAAGAAGCTCTTAGCTAAGAATAGAGGGCCTGGGAGGGTGGTCTGGTACCTGATATGGCTTCCAGCATGGGTGCTCTACGTATCTAAGCTTTCAGGGCATGACGTGGCTCTAGCAGCCACGTTCATAGCCTTCATCATGAAGGATGTAGCTGAGGCTGCTGGAAAAAGGCTCCTAAAAGCACCCTACCTAGAGCACTTCCCCTGCTGCATCCTTGTTGCAGCAGCAAGCGAAGCTAGCCTCTGGGTCAAGGCTCTAGCTGTAGCTGATGGCATACTAGACTTCCTAGATGACATGGGAGTCATCAGGCTTGGGGAGTAGCTACCTTGGAGGCTGAAGCCTCTCACGTGGGACTGTGAAGTACCTTGACCCTAAGTGGAGTAGCAGATCTGTCTTGCTCAGATCCCATAAGCCTCTCTTGAAGAGGCTTCTGTCAGCATAGGCAGCTTTCACCTCTCCTATGAATAGAGTACACTCTCCTGCCTCAACCTCTCTGACCACCACACACTCTAGGCTTGCCATACACCCCTCTATCACTGGAGTAGACACTGCCCTGGGGTCTGAAAGCCTCAGGCCCAGCTCTCTGACCTTATCAACCCTCCTGCCACTTGTAGTGCCAGCCTTCCAGACCTGACTCAGCATAGATGCTGGAGGGATGTTCACAGTGAACTCTCTTGACTCTCTTATCAGCTGGTTAGTTAGAGACTCTCTGCCTACAGCTACAGCTACCAGAGGAGGATCCTCGCTTACAGGAGTTATCCAGCTACATGCCATCACATTGACCTTCCCCCTGCTCTTTGAGACCAAGAGTACTGTGAGACTAGGGTGTAGGAGCCTGTGGAAGTAGTCTCCAACATCTGCCTTCAACCTCTCACCACCCACATGTGCCCTATACCAGTGAGACTACTGCCAGCCAAAGTTTTTATATGCGCTGAGCTCCAGCGAGAGCTACGTGGTGAAAGTTAATGGATGGCACAGCTATAGCGATACCTCTTGCAATGCTATTAATCTCCCTGTTTCTAGCTGTGGCTGCAGCAGCATCTAAAGCTCTATCCCATGTAGCTAAGAGGCTTTCTAAGGCTAGAACCCACCTCCGAGTGCTTCTCCCATAGAGATAGAAGCCAGACACCATGCTTCCCGAGCGTGAGGGGAAGACTCCCCTCTCTCAGCTATATGCCGGTTATGTTCTCGACATAACATCTAGAGCTACAATCCTCAAGCTTCAGCTCTCTGCTGCTCTCACAGAGCCCGCGATTAAACAGCACTCTGACAGCATGCAGAGCTATGTGCCGTCAATGAAGCTAGCCTGCTAGGGAGACAGCTACCCTCAGCCCCTCACCACCTTTAGAGCTTCCCTTACAACCTTATCTTGGGATGGGAGAACAGCTTGCTCCAGAGGCTCCGAGAAAGGTACTGGGACACCTGGGTTCCCTATTCTAGCTGGAGGAGCCTTAAGCGCTCTAAAGGACTCAGCGTCCTCTGCTACAGTAGCTATGACCTCACCTGTCAGCCCATAAGGGAGGTAGTCTTCATCTACTACGAGGAGCCTCCCTGTCTTCCTCACTGACCTCCTGAGCGCCTGCTTGTCTAGTGGCACTAGAGTCCTTAGGTCTATGACCTCAGCGCTCACATCCTGCTCTCTGAGAGCTTCAGCTGCCTTCTCAGCTATGTATGCTGTGTATGCTACCCCGACTATCGTGATATCGTCTCCCTCAGCTGCCACTCTAGCTTCCCCAAGTGGGAGCTCATATGAGCCCTCAGGTACCTCTCCAAAGGAGCCTGGTGGGAGATAGAATAGGCCATATAGGAGCTTATGCTCTAGGAACACGACTGGGTCATCGCATCTTATAGCTGAGATCAGCAGGCCCTTAGCGTCATATGGGTTTGATGGAGCTACAACCTTCAGCCCTGGGATGTGAGCAAATATGGAGTACAGGACCTGGGAGTGCTGTGCTGCGCCACCGTAGCCTCCTCCTATCGGAGCTCTTATCACAACTGGCAGCTTAAACTGGCCTCCAGACATGTACCTGATCTTAGCCAGGTGGTTGTATATCTGGTCCCAAGCCACCCCGAAGAAGTCTATGAGCTGGAGCTCTACTATAGGCCTCAGCCCTATCAGTGCTGCTCCGATAGCCATCCCCATGAACCCAGCCTCGCTTATCGGTGTATCTATTACCCTGGAGCTCCCGAACTGCTCTAGGAGGCCTTGAGTACACCAGAAGACCCCACCCATCTTGCCTACATCCTCTCCTAGCACTATCACCCTGCTATCTCTCTCCATCTCCTGCCTCATGGCCTCGTTTATGGCCTCCCACATAGCTATCTCACGTGGCATAGCACTCACCTGAGAACAAGTCGCAGAAAGCCTCCTCTTGGCTCGGTAGAGGGGAGCTCAGAGCCCTCCTGAATGCTTCTTCGACCAGCTCCCTAGACTCAGACCATATCTGCTCGAAGTCCTCGCTTGACGCCAGCTTCAGCCCTACCGCCTTCTCCTCTAGCCTCCTGACTGGGTCAAGCCTCTCCCACCTCTCCCTCTCTCCTCCAGGCCTATACTCCTCTGTGTCTATTACCTCGAGGTGAGGTGACAGCCTATATGTCTTGCAGTCCAGCAGAGCTGGCCCCCCTCCCCTCCTAGCTCTCTCTATAGCCCACCTTGCTGCTGCATACACTGCTATAGCATCATTCCCATCTACAACTAGGCCTGGCATCCTGTAGCCTAGAGCTCTAATAGCGTTGTCCTCTATAGCAGTCGACTCACTTCTCCTCGTACTGAAGGCATACTGGTTGTCCTCGATGACGAAGACTACTGGAAGCCTGTATATGGAGGCTAGGTTGAGGGACTCATGGAATGTACCCTGGTTTGCAGCTCCGTCTCCGAAGAAGGCTACTGCAACGCTGTCCTCCCTGAGTGTCTTGAAGGCTAACGCAGCTCCCACAGCAATAGGGATCCCTCCTCCAACTATGCCTGTTGCCAGAAACCTCTTGCTGCTGCTCGCAAGATGCATTGGGCCTCCCTTACCCTTACAGACTCCTGAAGCCCTCCCATACAGCTCTGCTATGATACCCTCTAGTGGCAGCCCCTTACATACAGCATGAGCTATGCACCTATGAGTAGCTGAGACGAAGTCTCTGTCAGATAGGAGCTCACATACTCCAGCTGGGATAGCCTCCTGGCCTCGGCTGAGGTGGAGCTCACCTCTCATCTCAAAGCTCTCATACCTCCTCTTGAGCTCTTCTTCAAGGACCCTAGAGAGCACCATCTTACTATAGAGGCTTAGGGCCAGCTCTCTCGTAACCTCAGCCTCCAGCCTCTCCTCCCTCTCAGCTAGAGCATAGCTTCTGAAGCTGAGTAGGACTCTACTCAAGCACCCACCTGAGAGAAGGGGGCTCACTCAGCATTTTTGTTTAGCTGCGTTTGAGGACACCTGAAGACCTGACAGCATAGATCACTGGAACACCTATGACCGCTAGGAGCAGGAGCATGGTCATCCTCTCTGCTGCTGAGATGGGTAGTACAGCCTTGAAGAGGGCAGCCATCTTCTCAGGTGCCATGGAGACCCCTAGGAGTGGGCTTCCGAGCTCTATGAAGAGCAGGTTACCGACCATGTGGTCTGAGACTATGCCAGCATAGCCTGCTAGCACAGCTGCAGCAGGCATAGACTTCCCATCATATAGCTTTGGGAGCCACCTACCTGAAGCTAAGATCATGATGAGCCCAGCCCACTGGAGCAGAGGATACCAGTAGGCTATCCTCCCTACTGCTGTCATGTACCAGCCAGCTAGCAGAGCTCCTAGGACAGCTGAAGCTAGAGTCCAGCCTCTCATCCTGCCGACCCTCTGGGTGACAGCTAGCCCTGAGACTAGAGCTCCCATAGCTGGGCAGAGAGTTGTGGCAAGCCCCCATGGGCCTGAAGACCCAGGTGGTAGAACCCAGCTTACTAGAGCTCCAAGCCACGCTGCAGCAAAGCCTGTGAATGGGCCTATCAGCATCCCGTAGACTGGCCCAAGGAAGGCTGCTAGCTCTATTCTGCCTTTACCTCCTCCACCGATCACAGGTATGCCTGGGAGCATAGATGCCATGGCATAGACTGCCGCCAAGACAGCTATGAGAGCTAGGTGTCTAGATGAGGGTGCAGGCACAAGACCACCAGGCTAGCTCTCCGCTCTAGCGTTTTAAACTTGCCTGGAAGCGGTGGAAAGCCTTCTTCCTGAGGTTCCAGCTGCTAGACGGCATACCACACAGTTTAAAGAGGAGCTTGCATCAGCCCAATAGCCTGGCAGGTGGCTTGCTTGAGCAGCATATGGCCCTACATACTTCCGCTACCAGTCAAGCTGAATGAGCAGGCTAGGATCCTGCTGTCAGCATTCGGCTCAGAGGACGCGATGGAGATCCTTAGACTCATGCCGCTAAGGGGCTTTGTGAGGCAGCAGGAGATAGTAGACACCTTTAAGGGGAGGAAGTCAGACAAGACTGTGGTGAAGAGGCTTAGGGAGCTGGTCAGAGCAGGGCTACTAGAGGAGTCTACTGGGAGAGTTGAGTCCAAGGGAAAGAGGGTGTGGGTCAGGAGGTATAGGCTCACGAAGCTTGGAGCCTGGATCTCGATGCTCCTCTCACCTCCGAGGCTAGCTGAAGACGAGTATGTCAGAGAGCTCTCAGTGGAGCTCTTCAAGCTATATGCTGAGAGCGTAGCTAGGTTCTGTGTCGACTACAAGGTCAGCCCAAAGCTCATACTGAAGTCCTTCCTCAAGTCATATCTGAGCAGCCTAGCTGCATCCACTAGGAAGAGCATAGAGGCAGCTGTCTTCGGCTCTATAGCAGTAGACTATGAGGTGCCAGCTGAGGAGCTCCCTCTGAGAGACGAAACATACTTCACACTAGACACCATAGTTCTCCCAGGTGGGATGGCAGCTAATGTAGCTGCAGCTCTAGCTCAGATGGAGGTTGCAACAGCTCTCATAGCGAAGGTCGGTGCTGACGAGGCTGCTCTCATAGCTATGGCTAGGCTAGCTGAGCTAGGTGTAGACTTGAGCAGCATAGTAGTCTCAGAGGAGGCTGAGACAGCTAGAACAATAGTGCTAGTGGCTAGAGACGGATGTAAGCAGGTGGTTCTTCCAGCTAGAGAGGAGACATCCCTCTCACTGAGCTCTCCTAGCGAGGTCAGCTGGGAGAGGGTTGAGGAGAGCAAGCTAGTCTATGTCGGAGAGGTCTACACGGAGATAGCTCGCGTAATAGCAGGATATGCCAGGGACAGAGGGAAGACTGTGGTCTATAGGCCTGGGCTTCCCATGATCAAGATCAGAGGCAGGCAGGCTCTTGAGATAGCTAAGCTAGCTGATGTCTTCATACTGAACATAGAGTCAGCTAGCTCTATTGAAGGCTGGAGGAGCAAGCTCATGCAGCTGGTTAGAGAGGGCTGTGGAGCTGCTGTAGTCACCCTCGGTAGCAGGGGGTGTCTGATCCTGAGAGAGGACAGGTGTATAGAGCTGCTAGCAGATAGCGTTACAGCAAGAGACACGACTGGAGCTGGAGACGCCTTCTCAGCTGGGCTTGCCATAGGGCTCCTGGGCGGCTGTGATGTCGAGGATGCTGCTAGACTCGGCTTGGAGCTCTCAGCTAGAGCAGTCTCAGAGATCGGAGGGAGGCATAAGCTAGCTTAAAGCAGATAGGCTGGAGTAGCCCACCTTTAAAAACGTGGGCTAGTGAGGCGGTTAGGGCAGCTTATGAGCGAGGCTAGAGTCGGCGTCTACATATGCCACTGCGGCAAGAACATAGCTGGAGTCATAGATGTCTCTAAGCTAGCAGAGTATGCCTCGAAGCTCCCTGGGGTAGTGGTTGCTAGAGACTATCCTTACATGTGCTCTTCCCCAGGGCAGGAGCTGGTAGCCAAGGACATAAAGGAGCTTGGAGTGAACAGGGTTGTGATAGCAGCCTGCAGCCCAAAGATGCATGAGCAGACATTTCAGAGGGTCCTTGAGAAGGCTGGGGTAAACCCTCACCTCCTCGAGTTCGCTAACATAAGAGAGCATGTCACATGGGTCCATAGCTCAGAGCCAGAGAAGGCCCTGGAGAAGGCCAAGGCGCTCATAGCTGGCGCGGTAGCGAAAGCATCCCTCCTAGAGCCCATAGAGACCCAGAAGGTCGCAGTCAAGCCTGCAGCTCTCGTGATAGGAGGGGGGATAGCTGGGATAAGAGCTGCACTCGACATAGCTAATGCTGGGTTCAAAGTCTATCTTGTTGAGAGGCAGCCTAGCATAGGAGGGCACATGGCTAAGCTTGATAAGACGTTTCCAACTCTAGACTGCTCACAGTGCATCCTAACTCCATTGATGGCTGAGGCTGCAAGCCACCCTAACATAGAGCTGATGACATACTCTGAGGTTGAGAGCATAGAAGGCTATGTTGGAGACTTCAAGGTTAAGGTGAGGAGGAAAGCAGCATACGTAGACTGGAGCAAGTGTGTTGGCTGCGGGCTTTGCACTGAGAAGTGTCCTGTCAAGAAGATCCCAGACGAGTTCAATGAGGGCCTAGGATATAGGACTGCAATATACTTCCAGTTCCCTCAAGCTGTCCCAAGGAGGCCTGTCATAGACAGAGAGCACTGCCTCTACTTCACGAAGGAGGTCTGTAGAGTATGTGAGAAGGTTTGCCCAGCTGAAGCCATAGACTTCAAGCAGGAAGACAGAGTAGAGGAGGTAGAGGTTGGAGCAGTAGTCGTAGCTACAGGCTTCAAGCTGCTAGACCCAAGGGAGATCCCAGAGTATGGCTACGGCAGGTTCAGGAACGTCATAACAGGCCTAGAGCTAGAGAGGCTCTCCTCAGCTGGAGGTCCTACAGCAGGAAGGATCCTGAGGCCATCAGATGGGAAGCCTCCTAGGAGGGTAGCTATACTCCTCTGTGTAGGCTCCAGAGACGAGAAGCACCTCCCATACTGCTGTAGGATAGGCTGCATGTGTGGGCTTAAGCATGCCTACTATGTGCATGGCAGCAATCCAGAAGCTGAGATAGTCCTGTGCTTCATGGACATGAGGTCCTTTGGCAAGGGATTCGAGGAGTTCTATAGGAAGGTCAGAAGCCTAGGGAATGTTGTGGTCATAAGGGGGAAGCCAGGTGAGATCAGAGAGAACCCAGATGGCACTCTGACATTCGACATATGGGACACTGGGACAGCTAGGCCATATAGGGTCACAGTAGACCTCGTGATCCTAGAGAACGGTGTGGTCCCAAGTGATGGGACAGCTGAGATAAGGGAGAAGCTGAAGCTTCCAGCTGGCCCAGATGGCTTCCTGCTTGAGCTACACCCGAAGCTGAGGCCTGTTGAGACAGCTGTCTCAGGAGTGTTCCTAGCAGGGTCCGCGCAGGGCCCAAAGGACATACCTGACACTGTAGCTCAAGCTGGCGCAGCTGCAGCTCAGGCAGTATCACTGATGTCAGCTGGGGTAGTCGAGCTCCCACCCCACATAGTTACAGTCGACACTGAACTCTGTGGTGGCTGTGGGGTCTGTGTTGAGACTTGTAGCTATAATGCGATAAGCCTCACTGAGAAGGAGGGGAGGACTGTCGCTGAGGTTACTCCAGCCCTCTGTAGAGGGTGTGGAGCCTGTGCAGCAGCCTGCCCAAGTGGAGCCATACAGCAGCTTGGCTTCACAGACGAGCAGCTCCACAGGCAGGTTGAAGCCTTAGCTGAGGTGAGAGCTTGAAGGAGCCTTTGATCATAGCCTTCTGCTGTAACTGGTGCAGCTATGCTGGAGCAGACCTAGCTGGCACCTCTAGGATAGAGTATCCTCCTAGCGTGCGGATAGTCAGAGTGATGTGTACTGGCAGAGTCGACGCAAGCTTAGTGCTTGCAGCATTCAAGCATGGAGCAGATGGAGTTCTGATAGCAGGCTGCCACCCTGGAGACTGCCACTACATGGCTGGGAACATGAAGGCTTTGAGGAGGTTCCTACTCGTCAGGAAGCTCCTCCCTGAGCTCGGGATAGAGTCTGAAAGACTCAGGCTGGAGTGGATCTCAGCCTCTGAGGGCCAGAAGTTCGCTGAGGTGGTAAGGATGTTCACTGAGGAGCTCAGGGAGCTTGGGCCTCTGAGAGGTGGCTAACATGGCTCTAGTAGACCTGCTTACCCTAGCTGAAGAGAAGCCTGAGCTCAAGAGGGAAGTCTATAGGGAGCTGCTTGAGCTTGGGCTGAGCACACCAGACTACTGCTACCTCTGTGGCAGATGTAGTGGAGGATGCACCTCAATGAGGCTGCTTGAGCTGAAGCCACATGAGATCGCTGCTCTAGCTAGAGACGGCTTCATAGAGGAGCTAGCTGGGTCAGAGATAATATGGGCATGTGCCCAGTGCCTGCAGTGTAGAGAGAGATGCCCCCAGAGCGTTTCTCCAGTAGACATAATACTGAAGCTGAGGTCCATCGCGGTGTCTAGGGGAGCTGAGCTGCCTGAGGAGCTCTCTAAGATGGTGATGTCCATACTGGACACTGGGCTCATACAGGAGCCTAGAGAGGCTGTTGGGAGGAGTGGGAGGAGGTACACGAGAGAGAAGCTAGGGCTCCCTCCTGCCTCTAGGCCTAGGAGGATGGATGCGTTCGCTGAGGCCTTGATGAGCACGCTGGAGGTGGTCTTAGGTGGGTGAGCTGGAGCTTGTGATCTACCCTGGGTGCCTAGCTTCAACAGAGCTCTATGCATGTGAGCTCTCAGCTAGGCGGGTGCTTGAGGCGCTTGAGATACCCTATAGGGAGGCTGAGGGCCTCTCCTGCTGCGGCATGCCTGTGAGAAGCGCGAGCATGCTTGCCTGGCTCTACCTGTCAGCTAGGAACCTAGCTCTAGCTGAGGAGCAGGGTGGGAGCCTGCTCACGCTATGTAGCGTCTGCGACTTCCACATCTCAGAGGCTAGAAGGGTGCTGGAGCATAGCAGAGAGCTCAGGAGCAAGGTCCTGGAGCTGCTAGGCCAGGAGGGGCTGAGGTATGCTGGCAGAGCTAGAGCAGTCAGCATACTGACTGTGCTAGCTGAGGCAGCTGAGTCAGGTAAGCTAGCTGAGAGAAGAGGGATCAGTGGCCTCAAGGTGGCTGCACACTATGGCTGCCAGACCTTGAGGCCAAGTGACATGCCTAGGCCAGACCACTCTGAGAGCCCAGGGAGAATAGAAGCCATAGTCGAGGCTATTGGAGGAGAGCCAATAGACTATCCTGAGAAGCTCAGCTGCTGTGGAGGAATCCTAGTATACACTAGGAGGGAGGCTGCACTCACCCTTGCAGGAGAGAAGATCGCTGCAGTACAGGAGAGGGGAGCTGACCTCATTGTGACACCATGCCCACACTGTATGAAGATGCTTGATCAAAGCCAGAAGGCTGCTGCAGCTGCTGTAGGCAAGCCCCTGTCTATGCCAGTGCTCTATGCTACTCAGCTAGTTGGGCTTGCGCTAGAGCTCAGTGAGGAGGAGCTTGGGCTCGACCTGAACTCTAGCCCAGTTGAGAAGGTGCTTGAGAGGCTGGGGTAATGGAGTTCATGGAGACGAACGTGGGCTCGAGGAGGCTCAGGGAGCTGGGTAAGCTGCTCCTCTATGGCTCCTGCATAGAGGTGGAGTGGCCAGAGCACCTTAGAGCTCTCTCAGAAGGCAGGTTTGCTGCATCAGTCTGCCTTGAGAGAGAGCACTATAACATGGTAGCCTACAAGCTTGCTTGCGCTGCCAGAGCATCTAATCTGAGCGAGGTTGTAGCCTTGAGTGTAGATGGCTCACCACACTGTGTCCAGCTACACATGCTTGTCGAGGAGGTGAGGAAGCTGATCGGGGGGTTTGAGGCTCTACACTACGTCGTCTATAAGGGGAGGCTCTATAGGGTTGAGGCAGAGGACGTTAAGCTCTCAAGGTACCTCTCTAAGGTAGCTAGGCTAGCCCGAGGGCCCTCTCTATCTTCTCAACGACCTCCATGAAGGACTTGCTCACCTCGCTCTCTCTGTGCTCCAGTACGAAGGGCTTGCCCTCGTCACTCACCTCTCTGACCCTCACGTCTATTGGGAGCCTCCCTAGGAAGGGGATGCCTAGCTCTCTAGCAGCCTTCTCTCCTCCACCTACACCGAATATGTACGTTGTCTCACCGCACTTTGGGCAGGTGAAGCCAGACATGTTCTCTATTATGCCGAGGACCCTGACGTTTAGCTTCTTAGCCATGTTGATAGCCTTCCTCACATCTAGCAAGGCGACCTCCTGTGGTGTTGTCACTATGATCACGCCGCTCATGTCTGGTATGAGCTGCATTATGCTAAGAGGCTCATCTCCTGTTCCAGGTGGGAGATCTATTATCAGGAAGTCTAGGTAGCCCCATAGCACCTCGCTGAGGAACTGCTCTATTGCACGCATCTTCAGAGGCCCTCTCCATATCACTGGGGTGCTTGAGTCCACTAGGAGGAGCTCCATTGACATGACCTTTATGTTAAGTGGCCCTGGGACAGGTAGGATGCCAGAGTTCGTTACTATAGGATGCTCTCCCTCGAGACCCAGCATCTTTGGGACATCAGGCCCATGTATGTCTGCATCTAGGATCCCAGTTGAGTAGCCCTTCCAGGCTAGTGTGAAAGCCAGGTTCACTGCTACAGTAGTCTTACCTACTCCTCCCTTCCCTGACATCACAGATATCTTATGCTTCACGTCCTTCATGCCAGCCAGCTCAGTCCCTTTAGGCTGCTCACGCCTCACAGGTAGCTCTCTGCGCTCAGCAGCCTGCTCTCGCATCTCTGACACCACCCTCCTGAGCTATGCTGAGATTAATAACAGTTGTGTACGCTAGCAGCATGCTTTAAGCCTATGCTGAGCTTCTAGCCTGTAGCATGCTGCAGACCTCCTTGATTGCCTCAGAGACCTTCAGGCCAGCTCTCACCCTTACTGGCCTTATGTCAAGCTCCCTCAGGAGCTGCTTGACTGTCGGGCCGAAGTCTCCTGCTACAACAGCTTCTACACCTTCCTTCTTGAGCATGACACATATCAGTGGGCCTATGCCATGCTTGAGGCTTAGGTACGGGTTCTCGATGACCTCGACTTCCCTAGGCTCACAGCCTTCTAACTTGACGAGCGTGAAGTAGGCTGACCTAGCGAAGACATCTGAGAGCTGGCTGCTTAACCCCTTCTTGCTCCTACATGCTAGAGCTATCTTCAACCTGAGCACCATGTGTGCCATGGCACAGAAGTATTTAAAGATTTCATCGTGAGGCAGCTGGCTTCAGCTACCAGAGACCTCAGCTTCAACAAGCCTATCTGAAAGGACTCTAGTCACCTTAGCTTCAACCACGCTAGCTATCATGGCAGCTCCATCTACTAGCAGCACTGCTGGCCCATCCTCCAGCGGGTATGCATAGGCATATCTCCTGTGCCTAGGATGTGGCTCTGCAACTATGACCTTCATCCTCTTGCCTACTAGCCTCATCTTCCTCCTTGTGTTCAGCTGCCTAGCTGCTTCAACTATCCTGTAGCTCAGTGGGTCTCTGGAGGCAGGCCTACCTGGAGGCTCATGCTCGAAAGCTGACATCGGGAGAGGCTTAAACCTATAGACTGTGACCTTCTCAACCCCAGCTTCATCAAGCTTCTCTATGAGCTCCACTGTCCTCTCAACTGTCTCACGTGTCTGTGCTGGCAGGCCATGTATGAAGTACACGTAGGGCCTCAAGCCGTGTCTCGCTGCCCTCCTAGCTGCCTCAAGAGCCTCAGATGGAGCTGATGGCCTGCCTAGCATCCTAGAGTGAGCTGGGTCTCCTGTCTCACAGCCTATGTGCACTGGAGTCCCAGGAAGGTACTCTGCTAGGATCCTAGCAGCTCTCTCAGTGAATAGAGAAGGCTTTATGTTCTCTACCATGATGTATGCGCCTGACTCCTCTGCGATGCTCCTCAGGGAAGCTAGCAGCTCCTCTATGGCACTGTAGTTTGGCTCTGGGCTCCTAGGGTCTGTCAGAGGCTCAGGCTCTACAAGCTTTTCTCTCATGTAGTCTAGGAAGTCTGGTGCGCTAAGTACGATCCTATGTACTCCGAGAGCTATGAGCTCCCTGACCTCTGATGTTATGGACTCGATGCTCCTCGACCTAGGTGGCCCATGTAGCGATGGGACTGAGCAGTACCCGCATCCTGGCCTTATCCCAGCTGGGCAGCTCAGCCTCTCAGCTAAGCTCCCACTGCTACACCTGTTGCAGCCAGTGCACTCTAAGCCACTCCTCAGCTTCAGAGACGTCCTCTTGAAGTTACTACACCCTCTCACAACCTCAACATACACTCTGGCAGCAAAGTAGTGTGGGTAGTCAGCTACCCTCCTCACTGACGGCCTATAGGAGTCTAGCTCTCCCCCTGACATCAGAGGCCTCTGCTCTGTGACTACAACTCTGCCTCTCCACCTATATGCCAGCCCCCTTACAGACTTGAGGTCGTCTGGGTCTGGTATGGCTCCCCTTGAGAGCCCTATGCTCAGGAGCTCCTCTAGGGTCTTCTCTCCCTCTCCTATTACAGCTATGTCGAACAGGGTCCTCGAGAGGAGAGCATATGGGTCTGATGCAGCTGGCCCTCCAGCCACCATGGGGGTCTCAGGGCTCTTGAGCTTCACAGCATATGAGAGCCTCCTAAGAGCTTCGATGTCCATGGTCATAGCTGAAGCCAAGATGACGCCTGCATTCATGAGGAGCCTCCTTTCTCTCAGTGCTTCCTCAGCTCTAGCTATCCTGCACTCTAGCCCATGCCTCTCGAGGACTCCAGCTATAGCTCTTGGGCCTGCTCCTATAGCGTCTCTAGCTGAAGCTCTCCAGCCTCTCCCTGAGGCTAGCGCGTCAACTATGAGCGTGAGCAAGCTACTCTCCTATGACCTTGCCTCTCCACCTGTAGTACTCGTATAGGGATCTCCAGCTCCACCTCGCGAATGCTGATGGAGGCAGAGCCCTTGGGGAAGCCCATAGCCTATGGCTTGGAGAGCCTCTGGCTTCAAGGAGGCAGGCAACATAGTATGCTTCCTGCTCAGCATGATGATAGAACTCCCTGCAAGCTACTAGGCTGCAGCCTAAGCTAGAGGCCAGCTCCTCAGCTGACTCCAGTCCCCTATACTCTGCTGAGGGGAGCTCTAGGAGGCCTCTCCTCCTGACCACAGCAAAGCCTCTCCTGCCCTCTAAGACTGCTGCCAGCAGCACGTTACGTGGCTCAACTGGGCTCAAGGCAGCCACCTTAGCTGGCTTAGCTCCCCTGACTGTGAGCTCCTCACCAGCCTCAACCACCCTGATTAGCTTGCCATCAGCATGCAAGCTTGCCTCACTAGGATGGAGGAGTGTGAACTTCACCGTCGAGTCTGGCTGAGCTATATGCCACCTCTCCTCTAGCCTTATCATCCTGTCCTCTAGCTTAGAGGCCCTATATGGGCATATGTGTGTTACAACTATCCTAGGTATCTTGACCTGTGGCCCTCCAGCTGAGGAGGTGTATCCTGATGAGCCCTGGGGCGTCGAGAATATGACGCCTGAGCCTGTGACCACCTGCTCTCGCCCCTCAACCTCAACCCTATACCTTATGCTCCTCTCACCTGTCCTGTGAGTCACATATATGTCGCTGAAGGCTACTATGCCACTACACTCTAACCTCATCATCTCAGCTAGCCAGCAGCCCTCTCTAGCTATCTTCCTCAAGGCTGCTTCTAGAGAGCTCATGGATACCTGAGCTAGCGCCCCTATGCTCCCTCTCTTCCTGACGAAGAGGAGAGGCCTGTCCTCTCTGCTAGCTACTGAAGCAAATGTTCCGTCTCCCCCACAGACTACCAGCAGCTCTGCGTCAGGCCTCAGCTCCAGCCCAGCTCTCTCAGCTGCCTCAGCTGCCTCACGCTCTCCTGTAGCAACCCAGCAGCTCCTAGGCTTCAGCCTCATGCATGCACCTATGGGAGCTCCACGACCCTAGCTTTGCTGAGGAGCTCAGAGGCCATGGCTGGCAGGCTCAGCTCCTCCTCAGCTGCAGCCACATCGCTTAGCTTAGCTCTTGTAGCAGGCTTGCTTGGTGCAGCCTTGCAGCCAGCTGCCTTCCTAGCTGTTATCTCATATGTGCCTATCCTCCTAGCCAGCTCATCTGTCTCAGGCTTATCGAAGCCTATCAGAGGCCTCAGCACTGGGAAGCTGCATACAGCCTGAGATATGGCCTTGAGGTTCCATATGGTCTGGCTTGCCTGCTCCCCTAGGCTCTCACCTGTGACTATCGCGTGAGCACGCTCTCTGGCAGCGATCTTCTCAGCTACCCTGAGCATAGCTCTCTTACATAGTATGCATGTCAGGTATCTTGGTGCGCCCTCAATCAACTTCTCTAGTAGCTGCCCATGTGGGACTACATATGCTCTCGTCTTGAAGCCTATGATCCAGGTCATGAGGACTCTGGCACACTCTAGCGCCCTCTCAATAAGCTCCTCTCCACCATAGGGTGTGTTGTCGAATGTGAGGAAGACTGGTAGGCTCCCTCTCCTCATGACTAGCCAGCATGCTACAGGTGAGTCTATGCCTCCACTGAGCAAGCAAACCGACTTCCCCTGTGAGCCGGCTGGGAAGCCTCCTGGCCCCCTCAAGACTCTCGTGTAGACGAAGGCCTTGTCTCCTCTCACCTCGACACCAACTGTGACATCAGGGTTATCTAAGTCGACTCTCACAAGCCTATCTCCTAGAGACTCTAGTATAGCTTCCCCAACCTTGCTGCACACGTCTCCGCTGGTATATGGGTGGTCTCCCACCCTCCTACATGAGACAGCAAACCGAGCTCCCTCAGTGAGCACAGGTGAAGCTAGCTTGACAGCTACATCAGCTATCTCACTTAGGCTAGAAGATGTAGCCTTAGCTGGTGAAGCTGATGACACCCCAAAGACTCTAGCTGCCTTCTCAGCTACCTCCTCAGCCACCTTAGAGTACAGGTATAGCCTCCCAGAAGTGTACTCTGTACCATCGACCTCTAGCTTATAGTGCTCAAGAGCCCTCAGTATGTGGCTGCAGACTCTCCTCTCCATTCTAAGCCTAACTCTGCTGCTCTTCACACCTATCTCTGGGCCAAACCTGACTATGACAGAGTCTAGCATGCTACCATATCACCCTCTAGAGAGGAGGTCTGCTATCGCCTCAGCAAACTCCTCAGCTGCCTCAGGCCCTGATGCTGTCACCACATTTCCCTCCACAACCACCTTAGCTCTGACATACTCTGCTCCATGCTCTATGAGCATCTGCCTTGCTGCAGGATACGCTGTAGCACGCTTCCCCTCCAATATACCTGCCTCAGCTAGCACGCCTGGAGCAAGACATATTGCAGCAACAACCTTCCCTCTCTCATAGGCTTCCCTAGCTATCCTAGCTGCCTCACGGTTCCCCCAGAGGTACTTCGGCGTCCCACTTCCACCAATGAATACAACTGCATCAAACTCACCTACATCGACCTCACTTAGTGTTAAGTTGACTTCAACAATCATGCCTAGCATGCCCTTCGCTATACCCCTCTGTGTGCTGGCAACATAGGCTTCAGCACCAAGCTTCTTCAGGTGAGCTAGCGGAACCTCAAGCTCCTCATCCCTGAAATCTCTGAAAGACACTATGAAGAGAACCCTCTTGCCACTGAGGCTCTTTTCAGGCTTCATAGCAGCTTCAGGAGCACCAGTGTATGAGTAGAGGGCGTATGCAGCTACAGCTATAGCTATGAGAACGACAGCAGCGAGAGAAGCTTTCATGTAGTGTCACCTTAAAGTCACAGGCTACATACGCTTTTAACTTGTCGGTTACTGCTAGCATATGCTACCTAGGCTACTTTGGCTATAGCCTCCTTCATAGATCCTTCTCAACACGCCATCTAGCATCAGTGCTTCGCTGAGAGCTACATGATTGCACCACAGAGGCTACACTGAAGGCATGGAGCTAGATCCTGACTCTAGCTCTGTTCTGGCGGCTACCTCACAGCCATCTTGGAGAGTATAGGTCTATCTGTAGGCTTCTGGCACCAGGCTGCCTGAAGAACGCAGCCCAGCGAGAGGAGCATAGCTTAAGAAGAGATTCGAGAGAAGCTGCCAGGGCTCTGTTTAGCATAGTAGCTTAATACAGCTGTAGCATTGTAGGGTATGGTGGTTCCTTGACTTCAGCTTGGTGTAGGATCCTGGCTGTAGACCTCTCTGAGAGGAGAGCTGAGCTCAAGGAGCTGGATGAGAGGTGGGTTAAGGAGTTCATTGGTGGAAGCGGGCTTGCCTGTAGGCTGATCTATGGCATGGTCGATGGGAGCATGGATCCACTGCACTCAGCTAGCCCACTTGTCTTCATGGCTGGGCCTCTAGTAGGGACTCAAGCTCCAGCGTGTGGCAGGCATGTAGTCTGTGGCAGAAGCCCTCAGACTGGGTTATGGGGTGAAGCTAATGCTGGAGGAGCTTTTGGAGCTAGGCTGAAGAAGGCTGGAGTAGATGGCTTACTCATAGTTGGGAGAGCCAGAGAGCTCAGCTACCTGTATGTCAGGGACGGTGAGTGTGAGATCAGGAGCTGTGAGGGGCTCAAGGGAGCTACAACCTTCGAGACACAGGAGGCCATATCAAAGGACTTAGGTGAGAAGGTTAGTGTAGCCTGCATTGGGCCTGCTGGAGAGAACCTCGTCAGGATAGCTGGAGTAGCCAATGACAAGGGGCGTATGGCAGCTAGGTGTGGGCTTGGAGCCTTGATGGGGAGCAAGAACCTGAAGGCTATAGCTGTCTCAGGCTCTCTTAGAGTGGAGGCAGCTGACCCAGCTGGGTTCAGGAAGGCTGTAGGCGAAGCTAGGCAGCAGCTGCTTGAGCTTTTGACGACCTCCATGTATAGGGAGCTTGGGACATCAGGGTATGCTGAGATGGGGCAGGAGATAGGAGACATGCCTACCAAGTACTTCACTGGAGGCTTTTTCAAGGAAGTCGACAAGATAAGCGGCATAGCCATGGCTTCCACGATCCTAGTAGGGAGAAGAGCATGCTATGGCTGCCCAATAGGGTGTGGTAGGGTAGTCAAGCTCTCAGGTAGGTACCAGACTCCAGAGACAGATGGCCCAGAATATGAGACTGTAGCATCCCTGGGGTCTCTGCTCCTCATATCAGACCTAGAGGGGATCGCCTACGCAAACTACCTCTGCAACCTCTATGGGCTAGACACCATAAGCATGGGGGTTACAATAGGCTTCGCCATGTTCCTCTATGAGAGGGGAGCTATCACAAGAGAGGAGGTCGGATTCGAGCTCAACTGGGGTGATGTCGAGGCTGTCCACAAGCTCATAGAGATGACAGCTAGAGGAGAAGGGTTTGGAAGGCATCTTGCCAGAGGAGTCAAGGAGCTTGCTGCCAGGTATGGGATGGAGGAGTATGCTGCCCATGTCAGAGGGCTTGAGATACCGATGCATGATCCCAGAGCGTTCCTAGGGCAGGCAGTATGCTATGCTACGTCACCTAGAGGCGCATGCCACCTCCAAGGTGACGTCTGGCTAGTTGACTTAGGCCAAGACTTCCCTGAGGTTGGGATAACATCAGGAGACAGGTTCCTAAATGAGGGTAAGGGGTATGTGGCAGCTAGGTGTCAGGATCTCAGGAGCGTCTATAACTCTCTGATAATGTGCCAGTTCGCGAACATACCTGTGAAGCTGACAGCTGAGATGCTCTCCTATGCTACAGGCTGGAGCTACAGCATAGAGGAGCTCATGAAGGCTGGGAGGAGGATATTCGACCTGAAGAGGTGCTTCAACATGAAGCTCGGAGACACTGCTGCAAACGATAGGCTACCTAAGGTCGTCATGGAGCCTCTGAGAGAGGGAGGCACACAGGGGCATGTGCCAGACCTGAGCAGGCAGCTCAGAGAGCTCTATGATGCTAGAGGGTGGGATCCTAAGACAGGGAAGCCCCTCAGGAAGACTCTAGCTGAGCTTGGGCTCGAGGATGTAGCTGGAGACATTTGGTCATCTGGGTCAGCGTTATCAACCACCTAGGGTAGAGGGTTATGGTGAGCATGTTGAGCATGAGGTACAAGTTCCCTAGTGAAGAGTGGATTAAGGCGTTCAAGGAGGAGCTTAACAGGAACAGGGAGTATGAGGAGGCAGCTAGAGACTGGGAGGGCGACTTCCTCTTCGTGATAACTCCAGATGAGGGGCTTGACAGAGAGTACTGCTTCTATGTAGACCTCTATCATGGGAAGTGTAGAGATGCTAGGATGGTCTCAAGCCGAAGTGAGGTTAAGACAGAGTTCGTTTACGAGGGGCCTTACTCCAACTGGAAGAAGCTCATCAGAGGCGAGATAGACCCTATCAAGGGCCTGCTGACCAGGAAGTTCAAGCTGAAGGGGAACATGGCTAAGGTCATGAGGTATACGAAGGCAGCTAAGCTGCTCGTTGAGACAGCAAGCAAGGTTCCAACAGAGTTCATCTAGCGGCTGAGAGCTTGTGGTACTTCATCTCCCCTAAGGTAGTGTTCGGAGAGGATGCACTAGACTACCTGAGCGAGATCAGGGGAAGACAGGCTCTCATAGTGACAGATAGGGTGCTAAGGAGGCTTGCAGCAGAGAGCATAGCTGAGAAGCTTAGGGAAGCTGGAGTTGAAGTCGAGCTCTATGATGGAGTAGAAGCTGAGCCTACAACGTCTTGCGTTGCTAGAGGGCTTGAAGCCGCTAGGAGAGTGCAGCCAGACCTCATAGTAGCTGTGGGAGGAGGCTCATGCATAGACACAGCTAAAGCCATATGGGCGCTATACGAGAACCCAGAGCTCAGCATAGAGGAGATAGCTCCGCTAGCTGAGCTCAAGCTGAGAGAGAAAGCTAGGCTCATAGCCATACCTACTACCAGTGGGACAGGCTCGGAAGCAACTTGGGCTGCTGTGATAACTGACCCAGCTGAGCACAGGAAGATGGAGCTAGCACACCATGAGCTGATCCCAGACATAGCTATAGTAGACCCAAGGCTAGCTAGGAGCATGCCTCCAAAGCTCACTGCTGCAACAGGCATGGATGTCCTAGCACATGCCATAGAGGCATATGTGAGCCAGTGGGCAAACGACTTCACAGATGGCTTAGCTCTGAAAGCTATAGAGCTAGTCTTCAGCTACCTGCCAAGGGCATACAGGAACCCAGATGACATGGAAGCTAGAGAGAAGATGCATAATGCAGCTACTATAGCTGGGCTAGCATTCAGTAACTCCATGATAGGTGTAGCTCACGCCTTAGCTCATGCGATAGGAGGAGTCTTCAAGATCCCACATGGAGAGATAGTTGGAGTATGCCTACCTTACACCATAGAGTATGACCTACCTGAGGCAGAGGATAGGCTTGAGGACATAGCACACCACCTCAGGCTAAGCTACGTGAGCAAGAGGGAAGCTGGGCTCAAGCTAGCTGACGAAGTCAGGAGGCTACTCAGCGAGCTGAGGCTTCCATCGACTCTAGCTGAAAGCGGGGTGTCAGAGAGAGAGCTTGAGGAGAACATGGACAAGCTCGTCAAGCTAGCAGCATCTTCAAGTGGAACCACAGTCAACCCTAGAATACCATCTCACGAAGACTACAGGAGGCTCCTCAAGTACATGTATGAGGGGAGGAGAGTAGACTTCTAGCCCACTCCAATTTTTGGTGGTCTATTGCCCTTCGACCCCCTTAAGCACGGTAGGGCTATAGAGGAGCATGTCCTCAGAGGAGAGGAGAGAAAGTACTATAGGTTCAGGCCAGCTCCATTCTATGGCGGCATAGCGACAGCAGACTGTGTAGGCTGCAATCTAAGGTGCATATTCTGCTGGAGCGCCAAGCCAAGAGACAGCTTCAAGACAGTAGGCAGGTTCTACAGCCCAAGGCAAGTCGCAGGGAAGCTCACCTCGATAGCTGAAAGCCGAGGATACATGCTGCTCAGGATAAGTGGAAATGAGCCTACACTAGGCTGGACACACCTCATGGGAGTCCTGAGAGAGCTGAAGCATAGCAGGAGAGGGAGGATATTCATACTTGAAACAAATGGCATAGTGCTCGGGTCCTCGAGAGCATATGCAGAGGAGCTTGCCAGCGAAGCGAGAGACTTCACCCACGTGAGAGTAAGCCTCAAGGGAGCTACACCAGAAGACTTCGAGGCCCTAACTGGAGCTGGAAGAGAGGCGTTCAGCCTCCAGCTCAGGGCGCTAGAGAACCTGGTCAGAGAAGGGATGTCATGTAACGCAGCAGTGATGCTAGAGTTCATAGATGAGAGGAAGCTGGCATCTCTCATCAGAAAGCTGAGTGAGATCAGCAGCAAGCTAGCTGAAGTCGAGTTTGAGACTCTAGTCCTATACCCTCATGTCCAAGAGAGCTTGAAGAGAGCTGGAGTAGAGGTCGCTAAGAGAGGAGAGAGAGTCTTCTGCAAGCTGCCAGAGAGGCGTCAGCCAAGCTAGCCTAGCTAAAGCATCTCCATGCTAGGCTAGAAGCACACCTTAGAGTACTGGAACCTACATGGCTGGCTACGGCAGTAGTATGCTTCAAACCCCTCTTGAGAAGCCTTGAATATCATGCTTGAGACAGTGTGCTTAACCCCATGCCTGCAGACTGAGCCCAGCCCTCTGTGGAGCCTTGCTAGCTGCATGATGCCTCCTAGTGAGAGAGGGCTCCTATGATGTAGGAACTCTCTTACAGCTGCCTCTCTTGCTGCTGAAGCCTCCAGGTACAAGCCGTCTCTCAGGCTGTGGAATATGTTTGTCACTATGGCTGTGTTGTCTAGCTCCTCTATGTAGACCTTCCTACCATAGCTCTCGACTCTCAGCATCGAGCTCATGTCACCTATCAGGTAGACTGCTGAGCTATACTCTCCTGTCTCAAGCTCCCTAGTCATGTAGCTTAAGGCATCGCTTAGAGAGCTTGCCTTCACCAGAGTCTTGAGGAGAAGTACACCACGTGACTTCGGAGCCTCATAGCCTAGCACATTTACAACTCCACCATACACCTTAGACCTTAGGCTATAGCCACATACTATGCCACTCGACCTCAAGTCGAATAACGCAGCTACTCCTCTCAGCATAGCTGGCATGTCTCCAATGAACCTCTCATCTGGTATGTCTCTGTTCTCCAGGAAGAGCAGCTCTCCATCTGAGAGCAGAGCTACTATGGTGCACATGCTACCATCCTAGTGAAGCTAGGTGGTCTAGGATTGCCTTAGCCAGCTCACTCTTAGGCATCAGAGGCAGCTCTACTACAGCTCCTGTCTTGTCTACTATTATGGCCTGGTTTGTCTCAGACCTGAAGCCTGCCCCTGGCTTAGCTAGGTCGTTTGCGACAACCATCTCTGCACCCAGCTCCCTCAGCTTCCTTCTCGCCCTCTCCACGAGCACATCTCTACTCACTCCGAACTCAGCCTTAAACGCAACTATCCTTATGCTACTGCTAGCCTCCCTGACAGCCTCAAGTATCTTAGGTGTCTGGACAAGCTTGAGAGTAAGCTCTCTGACCTCTCTGGTAGAGAGCTTACCTGGCAGAGTCTCCTCTGGAGCATAGTCTGAGACTGCAGCAGCCCCTATGAAGAGGCTATACTCCCGGCTAGATAGCTCAGATCTGACCGCCTGAAGCATGTCCTGAGCTGACATAACCCTTATGGTCTCTATCCAGCTTGGAGGCTGAACTGTCCCTGGGCCATAGATAAGCTTGACCTCAGCACCACGCCTATATAGCTCCTTAGCTAGCTCAATACCCATCATGCCAGAGCTCATGTTCGTGACTACACGCACTGAGTCGATGCACTCTACTGTCGGGCCAGCAGTCACAATAGCTCTAACACCACCATAGTCTCTTGGGGAAAGCTCTCTTAGGACCTCCTCTACAGCCTCATCTACGCTAGCGACCTTAGCCTTCCCCTCCTCTATCCTAGGCTGGATGACCCTCACACCCCCCTCAGAGAGCCTCCTTAAGCTCTCAGCTACAAAGGGGTTCCTGTACATGGAGTGGTGCATGGCTGGAGCAACGAGCACAGGGATCCCAGATCCTAGTGCAGTGGAAACAACTGTTGTAACAGGTGTGTCATCTACTCCATGAGCTATCTTGCTTATTGTGTTAGCTGTAGCAGGATATACCAGCACCAAGTCAGCCTTACCCTCCCAGTCTCCAGCAAGCTCAACATGCTCTAGCCTCCCAGTGAGCTCTGTGATGACAGGGTTACCAGTAGCCCACTCCATTAGATCTGGGCCGATAAGCTTGCAAGCAGCATTAGACATCACTACATTCACGTCAGCACCATGCCTCATAAGCTCCCTTGCAAGCCTAGGAGCCTCCATAGCAGCTACACTCCCAGTTATACAGAGGACAATCCTCCTGCCTTCAAGCCTCCTGCTCAAGCTTCCAGTAATCCCCTTAAGGTGGCTCAATCAACCACCACATAGCATGGCAGAAGCTGTCTTAAAAGCTCCACCATAAGCTGAGAGGAGGCAGCATGGGTTCGGCGGGTGTCTGCGTTGGTGAGTGGACATCTGCCTTGGTTTACATCGACCATAGTGGTCTCACCCCCTTCGAGGGAACCTCCTGCGCCCCACATCTGAAGGTTGAAGCCTGATGGTCGCTTAGCGACCAGACGGCCTTCACACCCACCAACATTCACCAAATATTTAACGGTTTCACAAGGCGTATACTCATAGCTCCCATCTAGCATAGAGCTCGTTCAGAGCAGTGCTGAGGCTATAAGCTGTAGATAGCCCCTA
Organism: Thermoproteota archaeon; assembly: GCA_037917675.1. Taxonomy (GTDB): domain Archaea; phylum Korarchaeota; class Korarchaeia; order B14-G2; family B14-G2; genus B14-G2. The sequence goes on along the minus strand of JAVCBW010000034.1, from coordinate 22,325 downwards.
GCTAGGCTGATGAGGCATATGGCCTGAAGCATGACAGCTACATCTATCATGCATCCTGTCTCAGCTCTATGCTAAGCTCCAGATAGCTTCGAGGATGCTCGTCATCAGCTAGAGCTTCAGCTTGCTTCTGGTAGCTGGCATCTAGATACCGTCTGGTTTATCAGCTTCCTAAGGCAGTAGTGTAGCTGCCTAGTAGGGGTGTAGCTACAGGCAGCTCTATGGTGGGTAGTGGATGGAGGCTCTCGCCATATGCTTTTGGGGGCTTGAGGACATTGCAGCTAGTGAGATAGCTGAGCTGCTAGGTGGAAGAGAGCTCAGGGTTGTTGGGCGTGGGAGAGCTGTCTTCAGATGCTCTCCAAGAGAATTCCTGACACTGAACTTAGGCTGTAGGACCCTGCTTAGAGTCCTAGTGTATGGTGGCTGCAGTAGGGTTTCACTTGGCAGAGAGGGACTTGATGAGATCTATAGGGCGGTGAGGAGCTTTGAGTGGCGTGAGCTCTTCGATGAGAGCTCTACGTTTGCTGTGAGGACCGCTAGGCACGGCGAGCACAGCTACACCTCCATTGACGTGAATAGGGTAGCTGGGCAGGCTATCGTAGACTACTTTGACAGGAGGATTAAGGTGGACTTGAGCAACCCAGATGTTGTTGTCAGATGCTATGTGATCGATGACCTCTTCTACTTTGGTGTCGATACAAGTGGAGCGTCACTTCACAAGAGAGGATATAGGGTGTATAACCACCCTGCTCCACTCAACCCTGTGCTAGCATCCTGTATGCTGAGGCTCTCAGAGTGGACTTGCGAGAAGAGCCTCCTAGACCCAATGTGTGGGAGTGGGACCATACTGATTGAGGCTGGGATGATGGCTCTCGGGATACCTCCTGGAAGCTTTAGGAGGAGCTATCCTCTAGCCAGGCTAAAGCCCTTCTCGGAGCTTGATGTCAGAGAGGAGCTGGCTAAGCTCAGGGAGCGTATGTCTAGGAGGTGTAGCCCAGAGCTCTATGGTGTAGATGTCAGCCCCAAGCACATCCAGGGAGCTGTCCTCAATGCAGCTAGAGCTGGAGTCCACACCATAGACTTCACAGTAGGAGACTTCCTAGAGGTCTATAGGAGGTATAGTGTCGAGTATGCTCTATCTAACCCGCCATTCGGGTATAGGTCTGGGAGGAGAGGCAGGATAGCTGAGCTCTATAGGAGGCTCTCAGATGCTCTAGCAGAGTGTGTCCATGAAGTAGTGTGCATCATATCTGAGGCAGGGGTGGCAGGAGTCCTCGAGGAGGAGCTAGGCAGACACATGGAGCTAGCTGAGAGGAGAGCACTACCCTATGGAGGGCTTCAGGTGAAGATGCTATGCTTCAGAGCTTAAGCTCTCTCCTATAGCATACTGCATCATGCCTACTAGACTCGAGTATAGGAGCTGCCTGATGAACTCCTGTGGGTAAGCTTCAAGGATCCTGCTCAGCCTAGAGTCTCTTTTCTCCAGCTCACTGAACATGTCATCTAGGCTAGCTTCCCTGTCTAGCATCTCTCTTACAGCTGTATACCAGAGCTCAAGCTGACTCCTATACTCTAGGATCTTCTCTACTGCACCAGGATATGCTCCAAAGTGTGTGTAGCATATGTACTCTGGTGAGAGAGAAGCTAGCTTATCTAGGGTCTTGAGCTCCAGGTCAAGGCGGAATGGTGGAGGTGTGGTTGGAGCTACGGCTTCAGCTTTAGGAAGCCTTATTCCAGCTGCATCTCCTGAGAACAGCACCTTCATGTCAGGTATGAAGTAGCAGACATGATGATAGGCGTGGCCAGGTGACTCTATGACATCTAGCTTGAAGCCCTCCACGCTTATAGAGTCACCCTCCCTCACATCTAGGATCCTCTCTGGTGGAACTGGCTTGTATGGGCCATATACCTCAGCTCTCTCACCTAGAACCTGCTTCGTACTCTCCCATAGCCTAGTTGGATCCACCATGTGCTTTGAAGCCCTATAGAATACAGCTAGCTTAGCTTCAGGAAGCTTGCTCAGTAGGAGCCCTGATGAGCCAGCGTGATCGACATGTATGTGTGTCGCTAGGAGGTAAGCCACCTTAGCTGGCGGTATAGACAGCTCCTCTAAGGCTGACAGCAGGGTTTCCACTGCTGAGGAGGGGCCTGGATCTACTATCGCAGCCTTCTCTCCAGCTAGTATGTAGGATGATATTAGGCCTTCGAGGCCAGATGGCTTGAGGTCGACCTGGAATACTCTAGGTAGCACCTCCCTGATCAAGGCTAGCACCATGAGCCTCTAGCTGCCTGGAGACTTAAGCTTATGTTTTCTCTAGTAGTCTTCCGTATCCTTTTATGTGGAAAGAAATACCCAGCTTCTTTAACGCAGCCCACATTGATGCTTGATTGCTTGTGACAACAGGTTTACCTAAGTCTTCTTCTAGCGTTTGTATTATTTCTATTGTTCTGAAGTTTGTGCACGAGATAAATATACAGTCTGCGTCGGGTGTGAAAACTTCCTTGGCCAGCCTGTATGCTGTTGTAGGCGGTAGCTTTCCTATCTCAGTGTTGTCCCTTAGCCCCAGCCCTCTTATCTTCAGCACTTGAAAGCCGCTACCCTCTAGAAATGCCTTTTCCTTCTCGTTCAGCTCATCTATGTATGGTGTGGCAACGCAGACCTTCTTTGCTTTAAGCTTTTTTAAAGCGTCTACTACAGCTGTGGCAGCTGTCACTACAGGTCTTCCACATGCTTCTTCAAGCTTGGCTGATAGCTTGAGGTCATACCCTACTCCTTTAACCAAGCTACCAGTCGTACAGCCATATACTATTACATCGACCTTAGCGTCTCTAAGGAGGTTTGCAGCGTTTTCAGCATACTCCTCCATTTCAACCAGTGCTTTTGCTGTTACTTCTTTAAGCTTCATCCTAGCTGTGTGGACTGATACCCCCTCTGAAGCCATCTTGTAGAACTCTGGCTCCATTGTTGTGTTTGACGATGGTATTAGTAAGCCGATTCTAGCTCTCCAGCCATACATTTAGCTCACCTAGAGACCTAGATAGGCCTTCTTAACTTCTTCGTCTCCAAGCAGCTCTTGGCCTGTTCCCGACTTTACAATCCTGCCTGTTTCCAAGACGTATGCTCTATCAGCGATTTTAAGAGCTTGGTGGACGTTCTGCTCTACTAGTAGGATGGTGTAGCCTTCTTCTCTAAGCTTCTTAACCAAGCTTAGCACCTCAATAACCAGTTTTGGTGCGAGGCCTAAGCTCGGCTCGTCTAGCATGAACAACTCTGGCCTTAGCATTAAGCCTCTAGCTATGGCTAGCATTTGCTGCTCTCCACCGCTTAATGTGCCTGCAAGCTGGTTCCTCCTCTCTTTGAGGATAGGGAAGAGATTATAGACTCTTTCAACCGAGTCTTTGAAATGGTTCCTCGCCCTTTTAGTGTAGGCTGCTGCCTTAAGGTTTTCAAGAACTGTTAAGCGCGGGAACAGTTGTCTCCCTTCTGGTATATGGGCGATCCCCATTTCCACTATTTGGTGAGGCTCCAGCTTCGTGAGATCCACTCCCTTGAAGAGTATTGAGCCTGCTCTGGGCTTTAATAGCCCTGATATGGTTTTCAGGGTTGTGGTTTTACCAGCTCCATTAGCCCCTAGGAGCGCTACAATCTCGTCCTTTTCGACTTTGAAGGAAATCTCCCAGAGTACTTGGACATCTCCATAGAAAACGCTTAGATTCTCTACTTTAAGAGCCTCCAACCTTCTACACCTCCTCTCTCCCCCCTAGGTAAGCCTCTATCACTCTCCTATCATTTGCTACCTCTTTGGGAGTCCCCTCTGCAAGCTTGCTTCCGTGGTGCAGTACAATTATTCTTTGAGAAATGTTCATGATAGCTCGCATAACATGTTCAACTATCAATAGCGTCTTACCTCTCGCATTTATCTCTCTGAGCAAATCCAAAACTTCGTCGATTTCCCTTGGGTTAAGCCCTGCAACCACTTCGTCTAGAAGTAGGAGGTCTGGGTCTATTGCTAAAGCTCTCGAAAGCTCCAGCCTCTTCCTCTCAACTAGATTGAGTGAAGCTGCTTTCACAAACCTCTTCGGATATAAGCCTGTGAACTCTAGCAACTCTAGGGATTTTTGAGCAGCTTCGTCGAAGTCCTTGGCCTTGAGTAGGGCAGCGGTCATAACGTTTTCCATAGCTGTTAGGCCAAGCAAGGGCTTTACTATTTGAAAGGTTCTACCAATTCCCTTTTTAGAGATTACATATGGAGACTTTCCAGTTATGTCTTCTCCCATGAAAAAGATTTTACCAGCATCAGGCTTGTAAAAGCCGGTTATTAAGTTGAAAATTGTTGTTTTACCGGCTCCATTTGGGCCTATAAGACCTAGGATCTCGCCTTTCTTAACGTCAAAACTTACGTTATTAACTGCAACTAGCCCTCCAAACCTCTTTGTAACTCCTTTTAAGACAAGTATAGGCTCCAAGCTACTCACCTCCAATCACTTTCTCCTTAACATACCCCTTCCTCCTTAACCACCCCATTACCCCCTCAGGCAGGATTAAGGAAATGATGAGTAGTACAACGCCTAGGACAAAGACTTGTAAGCCATAATACCTGGGAAATCTGGCTACTACATTAACTCGCACGTATTCTGTTATAGGTATGAAGAGGAAGGCTCCCACTACAGGTCCGATGAAGGAGTACATTCCCCCAAGTATTCCAGCTACAACTATGTAAACTGAAATCGTTATTATGTCGAATACAGCGAAAGGATCTATGAACCTAAACCTTATAGTGTAGAGACCTCCACCTATTCCTGTGAAAAAGGCACTTATCAGCATTGCAATCATTTTATACTTGAATGGATTGATGCCTATTGTCATAGCTGTCTCTTCATCCTCTCTAATTGCTTGAAGGTAGTAGCCTACTTTACTGTTCACGACTCTATAGAGTACTACTAGCTCGATAAGGAGGAAGAGTAGAGCGATGTATATGTAAACATAGGGGCCTGCATACTGAAGGTAGTATAGAGCTTTTTCGCGAGGAACTATTGGAGGCTGAAGGCCTGCTGAGCCACCCACCCACTTCCAGGGTATGAAGGCAAGCTTAAAGATCTCTCCTGCTGCTATTGTTGCTAGTGTAAACCAGTGGCTTCTCAGCCTGAAGAATGGTACTCCTAGGCCTGCTCCAACGATGCTTGCTATAAACCCTCCTATAACTATGCCTATCCAAGGGCTGATGTTGTAGTATAGCATGAGTATCATGGTGGTGTAAGCTCCCACTCCAAAGAATACAGCGTGCCCTATGCTTAGCTGGCCTGCGTAGCCTGCTAGAATATTCCATGCCATAGCTAAGATAGCGTATAGAGTGCAGAGCAGAAGCGTGTTAGCTGGGAAGGGCAGGTCTGCTGCTTTAAAAAGAATAGGCATTAGTACTAGTGCTATGCTTACTCCAGCTACTATAACTCCTCGAGTACCAGTTAGCTCAGCTTTCAGCAGAGACAGCATGCTGGCCACTTTACCACCTAGCTTGCTTTAGTTCCAAATAGGCCTGTTGGCCTAACTAAGATTATTAAGATGAAAAGGAGGAAGGCTACTACATCCTTAAGTGTTGGAGCTATGAAGAGAGCGCTTACAGCCTCTGCCACACCGATTATTAAGCCGCTTATGTAAGCTCCGAAAACGCTGCCGAAGCCGCCGAACACCACTATGATGAAGGCTAGTAAGCAGAAGAAGGCTCCCATCTCTGGATATATTGGGAGGAAGGTTGAGAGGAGCGATCCTCCTATCGCTGATATCCCCACACCTATTCCGAAAGCAAGCCAGTACATTTTTCTTACGTTAATACCCATTAGAGCAGCAGCCTCTCTATTTTGAGAGGTTGCTCTTAAAGCTATACCTATGTATGTTTTTGAAAGGAAGAGGAATAGTGCTACGACCACAAGTATGGAAGCTATAAAGGCGATTATCCTCGTTAAGGGGATTGTAATCCAGGAGAATCTGAGCAGCTTATCGGTGTAACCAGTGACAACTCTTCTCGTGAAAGGGCCGAAGACAACTTCAGCCCCATATCTTATTATCATGAGAAGAGCAAATGTTGCTGTTATTTGGCTTACAACCGGTGCATGCAGGATCCTGTCGATTATTGCTCGCTGTGTGAGGACACCAAGAGCAAAGACTAACGTGAAGGATAAGGGTAAGCTTAGCAGAGGGTCTATTCCTGCTAGCGCCAGCAGCCAATACGTGGTAAAAGCTCCTAGCATCATGAATTCACCTTGAGCAAAGTTTATTACGTCCATAACCCCCCAGATAAGTGCTAATCCCATGGCAACCAGCGAGTAAATGCTTCCAATCAAAACCCCACTGATTACAGCACGCATCAAGTCTAAGAAACCCACCAACGCAGCCACCCTAAATCCTCCCTTGGTAGCCTTTCTCAAAGTGATATATAAAAAAGTAAGGGAAGGTGCGGATGCTAGCCTCTCTCAGCCCAAGTGGGCATTGGAAAGATTATATCGACAGTTGCGACCTCTGGCGGGTATACGGTGTGGTACTTGCCATCTTCTGGACGCATCTGCACTATTATGCCGGCTCCCTTTATGTTCTGCCCTTTTTCATCAAACTTAATTCCTGCCCAAGGCATTATTATTTTTTCAGCTGGCAGATCCATTGCAGCAAGCGCGTCTCTAATGGCCTTTCTGAACTCCTCGAGATTGGCTGGCTTAGCCTTCTTTGCAGCCTCTTCTATAGCATAGTAGAGAACCCATATCCCAGTGTAATCTCTTGCAGAGTTTCCATTAAAGTCGACTCCATACTTAGCTTTGTACTTCTCGTTAATCTCCTTTAACCTGGGAATTCCTTCAAGCAGATCCCAGTTGAATACTTCTCTAGAGAATATGTAGTAGCCGTCTTTTCCAACTTCTTTCACATAGGTTGGGTTGATGAAACCTGCGTCTTGAGCTAAGATCAACTTGGGGTTAAAGTCCCTCTCCTTGCATGTTCTAACCAGTAGAATAGCGTCAGATACATATGAGGCTGCGAAGAGGGCATCAGGGTTAGCAGCCTTAATGCTGTCTATTTCGCTGTCAAGGGAGGTAACAGTTGCTGCATGGTAGCTAACAACTTTAACAACCTCGTATCCATGCTCCTTTAGGTACTTCTGCCAGGCTTCAGCAGTCTTAGCTCCCCACTCGGTGTCCTCGTGAATTATAGCAACCTTCTTAATCCCAGCGTTAAACTTCTCGTTTAAGTAATCAAGGAACTCTGCATGTTGAGCTGCAAACATTGCGTCGTGTGGCGTTGTCCTAAAGAACCACTTATAGCCTCTCTCAGTAAGTACTGGTGAGGTGGAGTCCGGGTTTAAGTGTGGCACATTATAGCGCTCAGCAACCTCACTCACAGTCTTGGTTACTGCACTCTGATAAGCTCCCAGTAGTGCTACAACCTTCTCCTCTGTTATAAGCCTCTCAGCTTCGGCTGCACCAGTCTCAGGCTTGCCAGCGCTATCCCCATATACCACAACGAGTTTGGCTCCACCGAGGTTCTTTATTCCTCCAGCTTCGTTTATTTGACCAACAGCAAACTCGATGCCTCGCCTCAAGTCTGCACCTGTCTCAGCTAGCTTTCCTGATAGGGGCAGGATTACTCCAATTTTAACCTCTTTAACCTCGACTCCTGGTGGAGCTCTAGTGAAAAGCCATACTCCTACTGCAGCAACCACTATAACAATTACAGCGGTGGCAGCCATGATGGTTCTACTTATACCTCGCCTTCTCATACAAGCACCCCCTGATCGATTTCCCCAAATTTCATTATAATATAAAATTTGTGTGCTATTCAAAAAAAGTTTTAACCCGCATTTAAAGCCGAGGTGGTGGCATGTTGACCGCCAGTTTAGAAATGGTTTGTGAAGGTATTGAAAATTGTAAACATGGAGTTGGTTGGTAGAGGAGTAGTATACAAGCTTCACGAAGCTGCTTGAAGCCAGGTTGGAGAGCCACTGTACCTTAAGGCATGCAAAGAAGCTATTATACCTCGCTATTATACTTCATGCTTCCAACTGGAGAAGTCATTTATGGAGGAGCAGGAGCAATGAACCATATATCTGGGAACATTAGGGTGGAAGCTGGGGTGCTCGGTGGAATTACTGAGGAGGGGCCTGGATCTACTATCGCAGCCTTCTCTCCAGCTAGTATGTAGGATGATATTAGGCCTTCGAGGCCAGATGGCTTGAGGTCGACCTGGAATACTCTAGGTAGCACCTCCCTGATCAAGGCTAGCACCATGAGCCTCTAGCTGCCTGGAGACTTAAGCTTAAGGAAGCCTACCTTAGCTAGGATCCTTCGAGTAGACTTTGTGACCCTACCTGCTAGCTTTGGGATGTCCTCTAGCCTGACCCACATAGCCTCCCTAGCGTCTCCTCCAGCTCTCAGTGAGCCTCCTACCGGCTTAGCTAGGAAGTCTATGAGCACATAGTGGTAGATCGGCTTGCTCTCTCCTGGCCTATATACTATGGTGTCTACGACATCTATGAGCTCTAGGACCTCCACCTCTAGCCCAGTCTCCTCTAAGGCCTCTCTGGCAGCAGCTGCCCTAACAGTCTCCCCTAGCTCAACTAGCCCTCCTGGAAGCGAGAGCTTACCCTCAGCTGGAGGAGCACCCCTCTCTACCAGCACAATCCTATTTGCTTGCTCATCATGTATCAGGACACCTACCCCGACTAGCGGTGCTTCAGGGTACTCTCTCCTCAAGCAGGACACCAGGATGAAATATGAGAGTTAGATAAAAGCTGAGTACGGAGGGGTGCCTCATGAAAGCTGCAGTCATAGTTCATGGTGGAGCAGGATGGGAGCTCAGCCGAAGAGAGGCTAAGGAGAGAGTTGAGGTCATAAGGAGAAGTGTGGAGGTAGGGCTAAGAGCCCTGTCTAGTGGAGGGCCTCTCGATGCTGTCGAGGCTGCTGTGAGAGTGATGGAGGACTCCCCGCTGTTTAACGCTGGAACAGGGTCTTCCCTGAACTACATAGGGGAAGTTGAGATGGATGCTAGCATAATGGACGGTAGGACGCTGAGAGCTGGAGCAGTAGCATGTGTGAGGAGGGTTAAGAACCCTGTTTCACTTGCTAGGCTAGTCATGGAGAAGACTCCACATGTACTGCTCACTGGGGAGTGGGCTGAGAAGCTGGCTAGGGAAGCTGGGCTTGAGCTAGCTGACCTAAAGACTGAGAGAGCTCTGAGGAGGTGGAGGAGAGCTATGGAGAAGGCTGGAGAGTATGGGTTCACGTGGGCTCTCAGTATAAGGAAGCTCTTAGAAGAGTACCCTGGCCTCACAGGGACTGTTGGAGCTGTCGCAGTAGACTCTCAGGGGAATGTCGCGGCTGCAACCTCAACTGGAGGGCTGATCCTGAGGCTTCCTGGCAGGATAGGGGACACGCCACTCATAGGCTGTGGAACATATGCTGACCTAGCTGGAGGCTGCTCTGCTACAGGGATTGGAGAAGCTGCTATCAGAGCTTGCCTAGCGAAGAGTGTGGTAGGCTTCATGGAGCAGAAGCTGAGCCCTAGGCTAGCTGCCTCAGCTGCCCTCGAGTACATGAAGAGGAGGACTGGCCTAGACTGCGGTGTTATATGCCTGAACAGCCTTGGAGAGCATGCTGCAGTACACACTACACCATACATGCTATGGGGGTTCGGTGACGTAGAGAGAGGGGTAGTTGAAGCCTCTACAGCTGGAGTGAGGCTAGAGGTTTCCTCTTAGGAGGAGTGAGAACACTAGGAGCTGGACTAGAATGACCATCACCCCCTCATATAGGTCTAGCTTCCCATCGTCAACGATGCTTCTCTTGAGGAACCAGAGGGAGACTGCAGCTACCATGAGCTGGAACACAACATACTCATCTAGCACTATAGGTATGAAGACTCCTATCCCACCTAGGATCAGGAGAAGCGACTGAGTTAAGCTTGAGATGAGGTTCCCGAGGCTGAAGCTGAGAGCACCTCTCGAGGCCTGTAGTAGAGCTATCATGTGCTCAGGTATGCTCCCTAAGCCTCCTATGACAACTCCACCTAAGACAACAGAGCTGACTCCAGCTACCTCCTCAAGGTGTAGGAAGCCCTCTACTGTGCCTACTATGATCTCGCTTCCAGCAGCTATCCCAGTGAAGCCAGCTGCAGCTAGAGCTATGCTATGGCTGAGCCCTCTCCCACTGCCCTCTAGCCTCCCATAGCTCATAGGCTCTCTGCTGCCTCTCCTCAGCATGAATACAGCATATACTATGTATGATGCAACCAGGAGGCTAGCTGCCTCTCTGGGGAGAACCCTCGCAGGACCTCCTGAGGAGAGCAGCCCGAGAGCTGATATCAGGAGCACAGCTACTATCGAGAACCTCATGAGCTCTAGCTCGTGAGCTAAGGCTTCAGGTGGAGCTGGTATGCTCCTCTCTCCTCTAGTGCTGAGCACTATGACTGCACCTAGCAGCATCATGTTGAAGCCTATGGCGCTCAGGACTGATAGGGAAGCTAGATCCACCATCTCTGGAAGCCCCCTCACGACTCCTGTGTAGGCTGCTCTGCTACTCATGGCTATCTCAGGCAGGTTTGAGGCTAGGCTGCTCAGGACGCCTGAGATGTAGCTGCTGAAGCCTAGTGCTGCCCCAAGGCCCTCCATTCCCTCTGCAGCCCACTCTGATGGCCTATAGACCAGCCAGCAGCCTAGGGCTAACGCAGCAGCTGTAGTAAGCCACCTTACTCCAGCTAGCCTAGCTATAGCATATAGAGCTGCTAGAGCTAGAGGCCAAGCTAGCTCTCTCACGGCCTTCATGGTAGGTGAGCTACCTTAGACTCAGATATTAAGCCTGCTAGAATAGGCTTTCAGCATCTCCCCTATAGTATACTGTGCTGGGGCATGCCCTACACCTCTCGCTAGCATATCGCTCACATCTCTTGCATACAGCTCCACATGGAGCCTTCTCCATCGATCTGCTTGCTAAGCTCACTCTGACTGGGAGATATGGGGAGTAGTATATCTCACCTATAGGGTAGAACTCTGATCTCCTCACTCCAGGCTGGCTTCTTATAGAGCAGGCCTCCAGGGACTCGCTTTCCAGCGTGCTGAGGTCCTCAGCTACTGTCATGACCAGCATGTTATATCCTCCTATCGTAGAGCAAGCATAGACCACTCTAGGGCACTTCCTGAACTTCTCTAGTATCCTCCTCAATGCAGCTGAGCTCTCTACCTCGAGCATGAGGACTGCAGCATATGCCTTAGCCTTCTTCATGTTGACTAGCGCAGATACCTTTATCATGCCGCTCTTCAGAAGCTTGTCGAGCCTCTTCTTCGCACCCATGCTTGTGAAGCCGAGGACCTCTCCTATCTCCTTCAGGCTAGCTCTCCCATCCTCCTGGAGCGCTGCAATTATCTTCCGGTCGACCTCATCCATATCTACACCTTACTTAACCCTCTCTAGGACTATGCTCGTGTAGACCTTTGTTATCCCATCTATCTTCCCGTATTTTTGGCATATTAGCTTGCTAAGCTCCTCTCCGCTCCTAGCCCAGACCTCAGCTACCAGGCTGTGGTTTCCACTGCATATCATGATCCTCTTGACCTCATCGAACTCAGATAGCTTCCTAGCTACATCTATGTTCTTCCCTGGCATCGTGTCTAGGCCTAGGATTGCGACTATATGGTAGCCGAGCTTAGCTGGATCCTCTATGACAGTATACTTCCTTATGACTCCATTCTCCTCCATCCTCCTGATCCTCTTCCTGACGTTCGACTCGCTTATCCCAAGCTTCTTAGCTATCTCAGCTATCGTAACCCTTGAGTTCTCCTCTAGGATCCTCAGGATCTCGAGGTCTCTCCTATCCAAGCAACCACCATTTACAGCATAAACTCATGTGGTATAAAGGTGTTTCTAAAAGCAACTGGAGGCTGCTGCAGGGTAGAGCTAGACTAAGATCAGACATGAGCCAGCTACTATCAGAGCTGCTCCAGCCATGAGGTATGGTGTAAGCTCCTCCCTGAAGAAAGCTCTCCCAGCTAGAGCTGAGAACAGGGGTGTAGTCGATGACAGCGGTACGGCAGTGGAGACTCCAGACTCAGCCATCCCAAAGCTGAGGAGAACCCAGCCTAAGCCTATCGCAATAAATCCAGCTGAGGAGATGATCAGCCAGTCTCCAGCTGAGAAGGAAGCTATAGCCCTATGCCTCACAGCTATGGCTGGAGCAGCAGCTATAGCTGCCACCACAACCCTCACGGTGTTTATCGCGATAGAGCTCTTCACAAGAGAGCTAGCTGAGTCAGGGATCGCTAGGTCTAGGAGCAGGATGCTGATGCTCCATACAGCTGCCGTCACGATGGCCATAGTAGCTCCTAGCATGCTGACTCTACTAGACTTCCTTACTCCAGTGACCAGTGGGATCCCGAGGAGTATTGCTAGTGAGCCCACTATGCTCCTCACTGCTACAGGCTCACCTAGAGCTACAGAGGCAGCCATAGAAAATAGGGGGTAGGTTGATGTCAAGGCTACAGATACTGAGACATCAGTTAGCTTCAAGGTCAGCATGTATAGGGTGTCTCCTATGACTTGCCCTATCACACCGCTTGCAGCAGCTAAGGCTAGGAGCCTAGCTGGAGTAGACACCACGATGTCTAGGAGGCCTGCTAGAGGTAGGGCTACAGCTAGCATGAGAGCTGTCGAAAGCAGCCTAGCTATGTTAGCTGCCAGCGGATCTGCTCTCATGACCACCAGCTTATAGGCTACAGCACTATACGTCCAGCAGAAGGCTGTAGCTAGAGCTGCTAGCTCCCCAATCACCTCAAGCTCACCTCTATGCTGACTTCAGCTGCCTTCTCAACCATCCTGGTTATCGGGCAGTACTCCCTAGTCAGCTTCAGGCACTCCTCAAGCTTCTCTAGGTCCTCTGAGGAGGCTTCAACCTGCAGCTTCACCTTCGACACAGACAGCCCCCTCTCCCCTCTCTCTAGGGTGCATGTGGCTTCAGCAGCGAGGGAGCTGAGCTTTAAGCCCATCTTCCTAGCGAAGTATAGCAGGGTTGTTATGTAGCATGCTCCAGCTGAGGCTGCAAGGAGCTCCTCTGGAGGAGGGCCCTGAGCTCTACCTCCGAACTCTCTAGGTGTATCCACCTTGATCTGCTGCCTAGTGAGCTCAGCTATGCAGCCTGTCTCACCGTCCCAGGTCAGCTTAGCCCTATACTCCATGCTGTCACCTAGGCTTAGCTAGCTCAAGCACCTCCCTCTCCTTCTCCTCTAGGAGTGCTGTCTGGTATATTAGCATCCTCTGTGCTGCAGGTGAGCCTCCTCCATGCCATGTCTCAGCTGCATGTGGGCCAGCAGCCCAGTGCTGTAGGAACTTGAATATCCTCCATCGGTCCTCAGCTGTCGCATATGGTGTCCTCAGGTACTTTCTGACATACTCGCCTACCTCAGGGCTCTGGAGGTCTCTCCAGGATGGAGCTGTCACAAGGAGGCCTCCAGCTATGTCTGTTGCAGCCTTCACCATCTCAAAGTAGTATAGGGCGCTATTCAGCTTAGCTATGTTCGCAAACATCTCGTGTGGCAGGCATACTCCAGTCTCCAGCTTCTCTCCGAGCTTAGCTGCTGCCAGAGAGCAGGCTCTGACGGTCTCGTTAAGCCTCACCATCTCAGTTATCTGGTGTACTATGTGAGGGGCTCTCTCAACACCATTATACTTTGCAGCTAGGCTCGCAGCCCCTATTATCAGGTCTCCGAAGCCTACCTTGCATGCTGCAGCTGACATCCTATGCATCCTTGTAAACGCTCTTATGAGCTGCCCTGTATACTCTACTTCACCATAGAGGAAAACTCTCTCCCATGGTATGAAGACGTCGTCGAAAACTATCATGCATGTCTCTCTCACCCCATAGTGTGGTAGCCCAAGCTCAGCTTCACTCTTAGCTTCCCTCCTCTCAGCATCTACTGACGTGCTCTGGAATATGTAGGTCAGCCCTCTCTCTCCATTTGGGACCGCGAAAGCTATGGCATACTTCTCCTCCCCACTCCTGAGGGTCAGGCCTGGCATCACTATCGTCCAGTGAGCTGCTACAGCTCCACTCTGGTGCATCTTAGCTCCCCTCACGACTATGCCGTCGCTCCTCTCTTCGACAACCCTCAGATGCATGTCTGGATCCTCCTGCTCAGCTGGCCTCTTCCTCCTGTCTCCCTTAGGGTCTGTCAGAGCCCCACTGCAGGCTAGGTCCTCTCCCTGTAGGAGCCTGATGAACTCCATGAGCCTCCTGCTGTAGCTTGTCCCCTTATCTGCATCTATGAGCTTCGTCACGTGAGCTAGAGCATTCATCGCGTCGCAGCCTACACACCTGTAGTTGCATGTCCCTGTCTTCCTGCTTGTGAGCTCAGCTAGCTTAGCTCTCATCTCCAAGTCTAGAGGGCTGATGCACACGTGGTTCAGCCTATTCACCCTCTCTCCTGAGATTGGTGAGACTGTCGTCATTACCCTCCTGTACTCTCTAGAGGAGGCAAGCTCGTATGTCTTTGCTATCGCGTTGACTACAGCCCTAGTGTTAGGGTGAGCCACCAAGTCTGATACAAGCTCCCCTGCGACATAAACCCTAGGCTTGAGCCTCCTGACGCTCTCAAGGTATTCTTCAGGAGCCTTCACCACCATGTAGGCACCTCATGAGCTAAGGCTACCTGCTTTAATTCTCAACGTATGGGGATGCTCCACACTACACTAGCTACAGCAGGCTTAGCACTATACTACATATGCTACCGCAAGGACCTGAGACTACTACTGCCCTAGCTTATGAGGCAGCTACTGAGCAGGTAAGAGTTGCTCCACACTACACTAGAGCCTTAGCTGATAGGTGGGCTAGGAAGCCAACAGCTAAATCTCTTTAGAGCACTGCTATATGGTGTCTGGTTGAAGACTATAGTTGTCGGGAGAGACCTTGATCTCCCACTGGTAGGCTGCATACACTATGGCCTGATAGACAGAGGGACAAATGTGCTACAGGTTAGGCCTACGACCATCTGCCCGCTCTCCTGTGTCTTCTGCTCTACTGACGCTGGCCCCAAGAGCAGGAGCAGGCTTACAGAGGTTGTTGTGAGGCTAGACCTGATGCTCGAGTGGCTTAAGTGGGCTGTTAAATCTAAGGGATGTAGGCAGATTGAGGTGCACATTGACACAGTAGGTGACCCACTCACCTACCCTTGGCTTCCAGAGCTAGTAGAGGAGGCATCTTCAATGAGGGGGGTTAAGGTTGTATCGATCCAGACACATGGGCACCTACTGACTGATAGGCTCATAGAAGACCTTGAGGAAGCTGGGCTATCGAGAGTGAACCTCTCGATAGATGCCCTCGACCCTGAGCTAGCGAGAGAGATATCAGGGACACCAGGCTATAGTGTAGAGAGAGTCAAGGAGATGGCTGAGGCCATAGCTGACAGCGGCATAGATCTGCTGATAGCTCCAGTCTGGGTTCCAAAGCTGAATGACAGAGAGATCCCTAGGATAATAGAGTTTGCACTCGAGGCTGGTGCAGGCAAGAGGTGGCCTCCACTCGGAGTCCAGAAGTACCTTGAGCATCCACGTGGCAGGAAGCCTAAGGGAGTAAAGCCTATGAGCTGGCGAGCATTCTATAGCAAGCTCAGAGAGTGGGAGAGAGAATATGGTGTAAAGCTGGTCTTGAGGAGAGAAGACTTCAACATACACCCTCACCCACAGGTCATAAAAGACCTCAAGGTCGGCTCCAAGATAGAAGTTGAGCTTGAAGCTCCAGGCTGGCTTAAGGGAGAGAAGATAGGGGTCTATAGGGGTAGGGCAGTCACTGTAGTCGATGCAGAGGAGATTCCACTTGGAGCTAGAGTGAGAGCTAGAGTCATATGGAGCAAGCATGGGCTAGCTATCGTAAGGCCCTACTAGCTCAGAGAGCACCTCTGAGACCTTCTCCCTCAGCCTGCTAGCAAACCTCACAACCACAGCATAAGATGAGGCTACACCTCCATCTTCGCTAGCTGAAAATGAGGCTATAACATCCACTCTCTCGACACCAAGAGGCATTTCATCTAGGAGCCTCGACACAATCTTGCTCGCAAGCTTAAGAGACTCATCCATGCTCCTCAGGTCAGATACTATAGCTGTCTCCACGCTGCCTTCAGCCTTAAAGGAGACAGCTGGAGAAAGCCTTGCTTTACTGAGGCTCTCAGCTGGAACCCAAGGTGGCAGAGTGAATGCCCTCAGCGTGTCTCTAAGCTCCTCCTCAGATTTAGCTAGCAGAAGCACTCTGCCAGCCAGGTAGACTCTCACATCACGCTCGCTTCCAGCTCCAATTAGGTCGAGCAGCTCCCTCAGCTCCAATAGACCACCAGCTACCCTTAAGGTAGAGGTTAAGGTGCTCTGAAGGCTTATTAAGCTTACACTAGCCTGCTGAGAGCAGTGAGCTAGGAAGCTAGCGGAGGAGGGAAGGCTCTTCGCTACGTTTCAAAAGTTATAGATGTAGCAGAGAGTCGGAACGGTGTTTATAGCTGTGGTGCCCTTACACCTCAGGTGGCTTCTATTGGTGTTTGACCCCATTGAGCTCAGTAAGGCTGCTGAAAAGGCTGTCTGTAGGGCTAGAGGAGGAGTCGTTGAGAGGAAGTATACTGGCTTCCATGTGGTTGGGGTCTATCAGGGGATCTCAACTGGATATGTGTGTGGCTGCAACTTGAGGTGCTTCTTCTGCTGGAGCAGCTTATGTAGAGATGAGCCTGAGAGGTATGGTGGATACCACTCTCCTGAGAGCGCCTTCCGTGTTATGGAGAGGCTTGCCGCCAGCTCTGGAGTCAGGAGAGCTAGGCTATCAGGTGGAGAGCCTACATTATGCTGGAGGCACTTAATCAGGCTCCTTGAGCTAGCTGATGAGAGCAGGGAGATTAGCCTGTTCATCCTTGAGACGAATGGGATCCTCCTTGGGTTCAGGCCTGAGCTAGCTGAGGAGCTGACATGCTTCAGGAAGCTTGTTGTGAGAGTCTCTATCAAGGCAGGTACACCAGATGGCTTCAGCTGGAAGACTGGGGCAGCAGGCTGGGCCTTCGACCTCCCCTTTAAGGCCGTTGAGAGGCTGCTCAGCCTTGGTGTGAGAGCTTACCCTGCTGCAGTCCTTGATCCACGTGTCACCTGGGGCATGGATAGGAGAGAGATTTTTAGGAGGCTTGGAGAGCTAGGCTATGGCGTCGTATTAGACCTGGAAGATGAGAGCATAGACCCCTACCCAAATGCTCTCAGGAGGATGAGGGAGGCTGGAGTCAGCTTGAGGTGGGCTGATGAGAAGGTTGATGTGAGGTATCTAGGTAAGCTAGGTGATCTAGTTGGGTGCTCAGATAGCTCCTCTTATCCCTAGAGTGAAGACTTCTCTGAGGAAGCTTGCTGGGAAAGCTGTTGCAGTAGACGCCTACAATGCAATCTACCAGTTTCTAGCTATAATCAGGACAGAGTATGGGACCCCTCTCAGAGATAGGAGAGGGAGAGTCACTAGCCACCTGAGTGGGCTCCTCTATAGGACCATCAGGCTGCTTGAAGCTGGAGTAATACCGGTCTACGTCTTCGATGGGCCTCCTCCAAGGCTCAAAGCTAGAGAGCTTGAGGAGAGGAGAGCTATACGTGAGAAGGCCATGGCTGAGTGGGCTAAGGCAGTTGAGGAGAGAGACCTGAGGAAGGCTTGGGCTAAGGCAGTTGTCTCCTCTAGGCTTAGCAGAGAGATGGCTGATGAAGCTAAGGCCCTCTTGACAACCATGGGGATCCCCTGGGTTCAAGCTCCATCAGAGGGAGAAGCTCAGTCAGCTCACATGGCTGCTAGCGGAGATGTCTGGGCTGCTGCATCACAGGACTATGACTCAATCCTGTTTGGTGCCCCTAGGCTTGTCAGAAACCTGACCATAACTGGCAGGAAGTTCCTCAGGAAGAGGCCTGTGTCCTATAGGCTTATCCCTGAGCTCGTTGAGCTCGACACGGTGCTCAGATCTCTGAAGCTCAGCAGGAAGCAGCTCATCGAGGTAGCTATACTAGCTGGAACAGACTACAACCAGGGGGTCTATGGTATTGGGCCTAAGAAGGCCTATAAGCTGATATCAAGATATGGGAGCTTAGAGAAGGCTGCTGAAGCTGAGGGGCTTAAGCTAGATGAGAACTGGATGGAGGTCAGAGAGTTCTACCTAAACCCTCCTGTGACAGACAGCTACTCTATCGAGCTCAGTGGGGTAGATGAGGATAAGCTCTTCAGCTTCCTTGTTGAGGAAAGAGACTTCGACCCTAGGCGTGTGAGGGAGGCTACCAGAAGGCTTAAGTCAGCAATCCAAGCTACATCTCAGGTAGCTAGGCTGGAAGTCTGGTAGAGGCTTGAAGTATAGATGCTTAAGGCCATTGTCTTGTAAGCTTCAGCAAAAGCTAGAGATCAGCATCCTGGCTAGGCTTGGGCTGTAGGGCTAGCTGGCTTCCATCTTCTAGATCTTTATCATGCTAACATGGCTCCACCTGGTTGAGTAAGGCGAATTCTGCCATGTCAGCGGATAGAGCAGGCTGCCGCAAACTGGATAAGAGGATGATATGCTCCCGGTGAGCCCAGGGGGTGAGCCTAGGGAATCTAAGCTTACATAGCTATAAATACCTGTGTAAGCTGAGTCCTAGAAGTCTTCTATGGGTGCTGGAGTTAGGGTTAATAGAGTTGCTAGCTGACTTAGGTCAAGCTATAGAGAGGCATCTGAGTAATGCTGTGGTCTCGCTGCTGGTGATAGTGCTAGCGTGGATTCATCATGGGTAAGCGCCATGGTAGTGACTCTACTGGTTGCATCAGTATACGCTAGAGGAAGGAGGCCTCCTGCACTGCTGTCAGTAAGGCAGCTATAGAAGCAGAGAGCAGGAGAGGAGACAACGTCAGCCTGCTAATCGGGATAGTCTTGGCTTCCGCTGGCGTCTACTGGCTTCTGAGAGAGTACCTTCTTAAGGTCCTATCCCAGGGTCTATTGCACTCATCATACTAGGCCTCATCTTGATAGCAGCTGGCTTGATAGGTGGGGAGCGTGGGAAAGGCGGCAGTATGGCTGGGTAAGCTCCTAGTGTGAACTGGGCTAGCGACCTTAGCATTTAGGTATGTGTCATGGAGCAGCTTCCAGGATACCATAGGCCTCTAACTCTGGTTGCAGCTGGCCTCTTGATGGCTGCTGCAGGCATGGTTAGGCCTAGGATGCAGTCTCTTATAGCAAGGGAGGCTGTAAGCCTTGTAGCTGTCTTCGCGCTAGCAGTAGCTACAGCAGCCATAATCTCTCTGTCCTCTGTCTCTATGGGGTATGGCTGCCTGCCCCATACCAGGCTAGCAAGACAAGAGCTCTCTCAGAGAGCCTAGAGGGGTCTCAGAGCTCAGAGTCTATGTCAAGGGAGTCTCCTGTGACATCAGAGTCTATAGCTGGGATAGAAGAGAGGCTCTAGTGAATGTGACAGCACACGTCTGGCATCAAACTCTGAGAGAGCTCTCGAGAGCCTTCTCAGCTCGATAAGGATGAGCTCATCTAGATCTGATGGAGCCTTGAGCATAGAGGTTGAGGAGGAAGCTCGCAGCCTCCTCTGGTGGGCTCCACACCACATAGATGTCAGCATCTATGTAGGTGATGTCGCAGCAGGCATTGTAGCTGAAGCTGTGAGTGGAGAAATAGAGGTGGAGCTTGCTGAAGGCAGCGTGAAGCTTGAGACCACAAGTGGAGACATAAGGGTCTATGGTGCTATGCTGGATCAGGTTGAAGCTAAGGCTGTAAGCGGAGACATAAGCGTGGAGTTGGCAGAAGGCTATGACTTAGGCTGCAAGGTGAGGCTTAAGACCATGAGTGGGAGGCTCCTAGTCGACGTGCCTAACATGAAGCTGACAGTAGATGGGGAGAGGGAGAAGGCTGGTGAGACCAGAGGCTTCAGCGAGAAGCCTATCAGAGTGAAGGTTGAAGCTGAGACAACAAGTGGCAGCATATCAGTTGAGGCTCTGGGAGGCTAGCCTCAGCCTGTCTAGCTGTGTCTGCTAGTACTGGCCTAGAGACCCGTCTCTCCTGCTTGAGTTATACCCTCTCCTAAACACCTCTATTGATATAGGAGCTGTTATCGCTGTGAAAGCGAGCAGAGACCTTATGTTCTCAGCTACTCTCGGCGAGGACAGTGGCTCACCAGCCATGAGTGTGAGCCTCAAGGCATCTAGTGAGTATGTTAGTGGGAAGGCTTTGCTCAGTACTCTAAGCCAGGATGGCAGCAGCCCAAGTGGGTATAGAACTCCTGAGAAGAGCTGGGTTAGCCATGAGAACAGCCATACTACAGGAGAGCCCTCCTTAAACTTCATTATAACCCCTGCACTGAGTATGCCTATGGTCGAGTGGCTTACTATCAGCAGCAGTGAGAGTACTATAGCTGCTATAGCTGAGCTTATAGAGGCCTCTAGCTTAGCTCCTAGAGCTATGCCTGTAGCTAGAGCTGCAGCTAGGAAGTATGTTGCTAAGATGAATGTAGCTAGAGATTTCCCAGCTAGGAATGTCACGAAGCCTGTTGAAGTAGATAGCACACTCTCCATCGTACCCCTCCACTGCTCCTCCCTTATGGCCTCAGCTATCCCCTGGATCGCCCCGAAGACATACATCTGGAAAGCTAAGCCAAGCATAGCGAAGGTGAAGAAGTCTCCCCTCCCATATGCTTCAGCTACAGCTCTAGGCGACGTGAACTTCGAAACTAGCACATATGTTGCCACATGGAGTACTGTCCCAGTTACATCAAGCATGATCCACAGCTTATAGGTCCACCAGGTCTTGAGCTCGACTAGCGCAAGCTCCCATATCTTCCGGATCAGCCCTACCTTAGGCCTGTATGGCTCGGATAGAGCCTCTACCACTGTAGACCTGCTCAACTCAGGGCACCTAGTAGGTTGCTGTCTCACCTAGCTGCCTGACCTTATTATACCCCCACTTGAAGGAGAGTATGCTGATAGGTATGAATAGTATGGAGAAGCATAGGAGTATTAGTGTGCTCCTCCATACAGCTGGGCTAGCTAGGGTTTCTCCAAGGATGAGTATCCTCCTCAAGGCTTCTATCCCATGGGTATATGGTATAGCTAGCGATATAGCCTCTAAGACAGGGTATTCTCTCAGCATCCTCAGAGGGAACATGATCCCTGAGAAGAACTCTGCGAAGACAGTGAAGAAGAAGGTTAGTGGATCACCCTTCTTGTAAACGAGGATCACTCCAGCTGAGGCAGCCCCTAGGCTGAAGAGGGCTACCACCATGACTACGAATACCAGAGCTGCTGAAGCCAGTGTAGCTGGTGTAGTCACATACCTCACGCCTAGGGCGTAGCCTGCAGCGAAGCTCCCAAAGAGCCAGAGGAGGCCTGTTGTGAAGCCTCTCGCAGACTGCCCTATGACATAGCTCCATAGGGATATCTGGCTGCTCACCACTGTCTCAAAGGTCCCCTCTCTGATCTCATGCTGTAGGCTATGGCTCAGCCTATTGACACAAGCCCACAGGTAGTATGCTGTCGCTATGCCTAATAGCGAGAAAGCTAGGTAGCTTTCCCCATAGCCTAGCTTCCTGAACCTCTCTGGAGGGATCTGGAAGCTCATGAAGTAGTACATTGTTATGGATATGATCGTGTTGACTATGTCTGAGGCCACCCAGAGCTTGTATGATAGGAATATCTTCATTTGAGCCCAGAAGACAGCCCATATGTGCCTCAGGCCTCCTCTGACAGGCCTGAAGGTCTCTCCGAGCAGGGACACAAGCTCAGCTCTCCTCAAGCTAGCCTCCCTCAGTCATAGCTATGAAAGCCTCTTCAAGTGAGGGGACACGCCTCCTGACAGAGATCAGCTCTCCTCCAGCTGAGATGACAGCTCTAGGTATCTCATACATGGCTTCATTTTCACTCAAGACCTCAGCGATAGCCTTAGTGACATCACTCTGTGAGACTACAGCCACTGACTTCACTGAGCTTAGCCTCCTGACCTCATCTAAGACCTCCTCAGGCCCTCTATACTCGAACTCAACCTCCATCCTGCTCCTTATCCTCATGCCTATCTCTATTGGAGAGCCTTCAGCTATTATCCTCCCTCTATATATTATGGCTACCCTCTCACATAGCTCCTCAACCTCATTGAGGTTATGGCTTGTGAACAGTATGGTCGTGCCAAGCTCCCTGTTTATGTCCTTGAGGAGAAGCCTAGCTTCTCTAGCTGAAGGAGGGTCTAAGCCTACTGTAGGCTCGTCTAGCAGCAGGATAGGAGGGCTATGTATCAGGGTTCTAGCCAGCATCAGCTTAACCTTCATCCCAGTAGAGTAGTCCTTGACAAGCCTGT